>JBFWTE010000067.1:0-2590 GCA_050247975.1 Bacteriovoracaceae bacterium | reverse complement strand
AAAAGTATATGACATACTATAACTATGAACGTCCTCAATGGAGTTTAAAAAGAAAAACCCCCGCCGAAGCAGGGGTAGAATTTGGTCTTGTTTTTTAAACTGTCCTGAATTTAGGGCTCAGATCATAGGCCCCTTTTTTTATTTCAGAAAATAGTTTCAAGGCCAGATCTTCCCACTTCTGCATTAATTTTTCTTCTTTCTCTGAAATCTCATGATCATAACCTAATAAATGAATGACCCCATGAAAAAAGAGATGAATAAATTCATCAAAATAAGAGATTGAAAATTCTTTTGCCTGTCTTTTAGTGGCCCCATGACAAATGGCCAAGTCTCCTAAGAAAATTTCATGTGTTTTTAAGTGTGAATTTCTTAAATTATCTAAGGAAGGAAAAGATAAGACATCTGTGACCTTATCCTTTTGTCGAAATTCTTTATTAATTTGCTTAATTTTAGCATCTCCACAAATAAGTAAAGAAACACTCATTTGAGAAACTTTTGATTTTATTATTTTTCTCTCTACTAATTTTTCCATGACCTCAGAAGCAATATTCAACCATTTTGCGATTTTCGCTTGCTCCGATTTAGAAAGTTTAACAGTTGATACAAAATCTACCTGTAGGAATGGATGTTTCTTCATAATCGTCATGGTATACTTTAAAAGTATTTTCTGCAATATGAAGGAGCTTTCATGTCTCATCCTGAACTAGAAAGATGTATTGATATCATTACTCGCTTACGTCACCCTACTGAAGGTTGTCCATGGGATTTAGAACAAACCCATTCCTCACTTATTAGAAATTTAATTGAAGAGGCCTATGAATATATCGAGGCGATTGAACTTAATGATTCAAAATTAATGGAAGAAGAATTAGGAGATGTGCTCCTTCAGATTTTGCTTCATTCAACGATTGCCGCCGAAACAAATCGTTTTACCTTGGAATCCGTGGCCAAGGGCTTGGCAGATAAAATAGTACGACGACACCCCCATGTTTTTGGCCAAGGGCCAAAGGCCATTACTTCAGAAGAGGCGCTGACGAATTGGAAGGAGATGAAGAAGCTTGAAAAAAAATCTGATGAGAAAAAATATGCCATTGATAAAAAATGCCTAAGCGCTCCCGCTCTTGAATCAGCACTAAGGATTGGAGAAAAATCTAAAAAAGTAAATTTTGATTGGGATAATCATCTACAAGTCATGGGAAAAGTTGAAGAAGAATGGCAGGAGCTTAAAGAAGAATTACCACCAACCGGAAAATTTAATCATGACCGGGCAAAAGAAGAGATTGGTGATCTTCTCTTTAGTGTCGCTCAACTAGCCAGGCATCTTGGATTAAATCCTGAAGAGTGCCTGCGAGATGCTAATAAAAAATTTATTGGACGATTCCAAAAAGTAGAGGATTTAGTAGATGCTCAAGGCAAAAAAATTGAAAACACCTCTCAAGAAGAGCTAGAAAAATTATGGGCCAAAGTAAAAAGAAAATAGCACTGAATCGTCTTGATTCTAAATCCAGATTGCATGAACTCCCTATTCCAATTATTGGACTCACGGGGGGAATCTCAACTGGTAAAAGTACAGTTGCCAAAATTCTTCGAGAAAAGGGTCTTGCTGTAATCAATGCAGATGAGCTTGTTAAAAGGATTTATAAGCAAGAAGAGACTATTAAATATATCCAAAAGAACTATCCCGATGTGTTTAAAGATGGAGAAATATTTTTCCCTCGACTCAGAGAGAAGGTTTTTAAAGATCACTTTGTTAAAAAAGACATAGAAGACCTTATCTACTCAAAACTCCCGTCTGCTTTTATGATGGCAGTGAAGGAATTTAAGGATCCTAAATTTATTATTTATGATGTTCCCCTTCTTTTCGAAAAAAATCTTCAAGGGCTATGTGATTTAACTATTGTGGTCTATGCCCCATCTCATATTCAAAAAACAAGATTGCTGAAACGAGATGGAAGTTCAGAAGATGTCGCCCAGGCCATCATTGATCAACAGATGGATATAGAGCAAAAAAAATTAATGGCGGATTTTATTATTGATAACTCCCAGACAGAGTCGGAACTCTATCTAGGAGTAAAAAATTTCTTGGATTTAATTAACGTTTAAATTGTTCGCACCGAACTGAGGACAATTTAAACTAATTTTTTACGAATAGTAGTGTAGTTTATTTTACGCGCAGTAGTTAAACTTCTTTAATTACTTAAAGTTACCTAAAACAAACTTGGCAAGATTTTTTCATAGCAAATTCCCATGCAAGTTTCAGATGATCAATTAGAATTGATCCCCACTTTTTGTCCTAATTTTCAATGCCAGTTTCATTTTGGAACTGAATCCAAGTTTTATGTTAAAAATGGTTGCACTAAAACCCAGAAGCCCCCTTTTAAAAATCAGCGCTTTAAATGTAAGGGCTGTGGAGGTCAATTTTCATCCAATACTTTTAGTCTGGATTTTAGAAAGAGACTGACCGATCTTTCTGAAAATATCCTGCATTTTTCAATGAATGGGATGAGCAATAATTCGATAGCAAGATTGCTTAAAATTAACGAGGGCACGGTTCGTGATCGGCTGACTCATCTTTCAAGGCAATCACTCC
>JBFWTE010000066.1:0-3012 GCA_050247975.1 Bacteriovoracaceae bacterium | reverse complement strand
CCGTACGTCTTACCAGACGCGCTTCATTCATCCTTTCAACAAGTTTTCTTCTTAACTCTTTTAACTCTTTATGATTTATAAAAAGACCTTCTTGAATATAACACTCAAAACTCGCCACTTCATAAACCGTCGTTCCTAAAGATGACAGCTCATCTCGAATAAAGTCTTGAGTTATTGGCCTAGAATTTGCCTGTGATAAAAATGACTCTGTCTGAGCGTAAACTTCTCGCCCTTCTGGATCAATTGCTTTAACCAGTAAAGGTTCATTCAAACAGCCTTGGGCCAATATCTTTAATGGAATACGCTTTTGGTGTTCACGAGAGAGCCATTTTTTTTGAAGCTCTTTATTTAAGGCCTCATTTGAGTTTAAATAAACCTTATCACCTTTAGAAATTTTTAAACTTTTATCTAGTAACTCAATCTCATTCTTTTCTACTGAAAAAATCTTTGACCCAAGCTCCTGATCTCCTACAAAAAGAAGTCCCATCTGGGCCTTAAGCTCAAACTTCGTATCAATCACGATGCTTTTCTTTTTTACTTCTTTTACGACTCCAATTTCAAGTCCACGGTGAGCACTATAAGTTCCATCAACTAAGCGCTGATGATCTACTCCGTGAAGCCATCCACTAAAAAATCCTCTTGAATAAGTTGATGCAAGCTCTGGCACTCTTGCTTTCAGATTTAAAGGATCTCCATCAAGAACTTGGCGATAATTTTTGGCCGCTGAGGCCACATATTCTGGAGTTTTTAAACGTCCTTCAACTTTGAATGAATCCACTCCAATGGCCTTAAGCTCTGGAACATCTTCTATACCCATTAAATCTTTTGGAGACACGAGGTATTTTTTATCTCCAAGATCTTTCTTCTTATCGTCGACATACATTTCATATTCAAGGCGACAACTCTGAGCACATTGTCCTCTATTGGCACTTCTTCCCCCTAAGGATTCTGAAGTGAAGCACTGGCCAGAATAGGCCACGCAAAGGGCCCCATGAACAAAAACTTCTAATTCTTTATCTGTTTGAGAGCGAATAGTTTTGATTTCAGAAAGTGAGTTTTCTCTTCCCAGGACGAAGCGATCAATACCAAGATCATCGATTAATTTAATGGCATCAGCATTTGTCACCGTCATTTGAGTTGAGGCATGAATTCGTTGTTTAGGGGCCATTTGACGAATCAATTTAGCAAGTCCCAAATCTTGGACAATAAAAGCATCAGGAGCAAGAGGTAGGATCTCTTTGAGTAACTCAATAACTTTAGGAAACTCATTTTGAAAAATCACCACGTTAAAGGCCAAATTAACTTTAACCCCATACAGATGACAAAAATCGATCATCTCTTTTAATTCACTTAATGAAAGGTCTGTTGTCCTTCCCCGAGCATTAAAAAAGGGAACACCGACATAGATGGCGTCTGCACCATGATGTACGGCCGCCATACACATGGACATATTTCCAACAGGCAAAAGAAGTTCAGTGGTCATAATGATGATTTTTATCGAAAGCGCCCGGATTTGGCCATTCTTGTATTGATTAAAATTGAGAAGTTCTTAACATGACTAAAGTACATGCATTTTCTACATGAATCCCATGTTTTTCCAAGCTATTTGCAAGCTCAAAGTTTTCAGAACCAGGGTTAAAAATAACTCTTTTTGGGGAAAGTTTTAAAATATCATCCTTAAGTGTTGAAGAAATTTTAGGGTTAACATACATAGTTAATGTATCAATTTTTTCTCCTGAGTGAATCAATTCATTGATTGAATGAACCACTTTAAAACCTAAAATCTCATTTTCTTTCGGGTGTATAGGAATTGGCCTATGCCCATAATCCATTAACATTTCAATGGCCTTGTAAGAATATCTTTCTGAGTCGCTTGATGCACCTAATACCGCGACAACTTCCATATACAACCTCTTTATTTTCACGCTAAAATATCACCAACAAGTGAGATTTCATGGCATTTACTACTAAAACATTTTACTCCCAAGAAGAGCTGATCCGTCACCTCAAGGCGCATCATCCGACTTTTTATTACTCATCTAGAACATCTACTGTTATTCCTTATGACAAGTTAGAAAATCTTTTACCAAGTCATAATGAATTTTATTTGGGGGATCTCTCGAAACTTCCGGCCGAGATGAGTCTCAATGAAAAAGGAAACTTAGTTTTAAAAGGATCTGTTTCCTGGGAAGAGGCCAAAAAGTTCCTTCGCTCTAAAGGAAGAAATTTAAAAACCTCACCTACTGAACAGCTGGCCTTGATTTCTGCCGGAGTGGCCACTTCTTGCACCGGAGAGAGATGTTTTTCGTTTGGAAATATGCGCTCCCAAGTCGTTAGGTTAAAGTATCTTGACTTCAATGGTGAAAAGAAAGAATTAAACAGAGATGACCAATTTAAATCCTCTTCAAGTTTCCTTTCGGCCTATCAGAATGATTTTAAATCGTATCAGAATTTCAAAAATGCCCCCTATCCGAGATTTGAAAAAGCGACAGACCTTTTGATTGGAACCGAAGGACAATTAGGGATTGTGACTGAAGTTGAAATTGAAACTACAGAAAACTTCCCTGTAACTTATGTGTTTTTACTTCTTCCTCGTTGGGAAGAAAATATGCAACCTCATTTAGAGATTTATGAGAAAGTTCAGGCCCATCGAGATTCCATTATCTCTGTTGAATTGCTCGACAGTAACTGCATGAATTACCTCAAAGCAGAAGAAAAGCTCGGCAACAATCAAGATGTTATATTTTTAGAAATTAAGTCTGATGATTTTGAAAAAGTTTACTCTGACCTCTTAAGTCAGTTAACTCTTACAGGGCACGACCAAGTTTTCGAAATTTCTGAAAATAAATTTCACCATGTAAGGGCCGGTGTTCCTCGGGCCATATTTGAAGTTAATTCAAAAATGGGTGTAGTCAAAGTGGGAACCGACGTTCAAGTCAATGCGGCCCATTTTACTGACCTCTTAAATTTCTATCGTGAGGCCTCTAAGTTAAATGTTCGCTATTGTTTATT
>JBFWTE010000065.1:0-3155 GCA_050247975.1 Bacteriovoracaceae bacterium | reverse complement strand
GCGGAGTCAGCGATAAGCTTTTGCTCAAAGATATCTCCAATCACAAAGGCCTCTCCAAAATCAGCTTCATGTCCGTCAATGACTGGGCCAATATCAAGAAAAAAGATATCCTCTTCTTTGAGAACGTAGGGAATCGAAACATCTTTAAAGTTACAGATGGTATTTGGCCCAAATCGAAGCTTTGGGGGATGCCACTGTTTTTCTACACCGTATTTAAGTGAGAGCTCTTTATAAAGTTTATGAGCATCTTCTTCAACCATTCCAGGTTTTATAAGTGTGGAGAGTTCATAAGTGATATCACGGGCCACGTCCCTGGCCCGGATAAGTTTTTCTAAACTAAAGTTCTCTCCAAAATCTTGTATACTCATTATGAAACTGCGGCCTTTACAAGATCAGAAGCTCGTTTACCATCGAAGCGACCTTTGATTTGCGGTTGAAGCTCTTTCATAATTGAGCCCATGTCTTTAGCACCTTTTGCTTTAATTTCATTGATCAGGGCCACAACATCTGACTCATTCATCGCTTGAGGAAGATAGGCCTTAATAACTTCAAGTTCTTTTAAAATTTTATTGTGAGCATCAGTGCCTGCAGCATACATTTCAAGCGAATCTTGCAATCGTTTTGCATGGCCCACGGTTACTGATAGTTCATCAGTAGGTTTGGCCGCTGTATTGTTTTTAATGTACTCGGCCTTGAGCATACGAAGAGCATCAAGACGCTCTTGTTGTTTTGCTTTCATCGCTTCTTTAATATCGTTATTTACTTGTTCCATTAAAGTCATAAATCCTACCTTTTCATATTTTCCATATGGAGTTCTAAAGTCATATCTTTATGTGTTCTTAAAAATTGAAAGAGAGATTGGAGTTCATCAATACTTTTGGATTCAAGACGAAATTTTTCGTCCATGTATTGAGATTTGCCTTTAAACCCTGATTCTTTGATTAAACGATTCACTAATTTTTGAGCATCTTTATCAAATCCACTCGTCAATGTCAGAGTCATCTTTTTCATCTTGAGACCAGTTGGTGTGATCTCTGATTCTTTCATCCCACGAAATCCAATTCCACGTTTTCCCATATTGGTTCGTAGAACATCGAGAACAGTTTTAACTTTCATCTCATCTTCTGCGCGAATTTCAATCAGCTTTTCTTTTTCTTTAAATTCTGCTTTTGCTTCAGAGCCTTTAAAATCAAAACGTCCTGAAATAACCTTTTCGGTATTCTTAAGTGCGTTTTGCAATTCCATTTCATCAATTTTTGAAACTAAATCAAATGATGCCATAAATCCTCATTGTCTTATTTGTCCGCTTCCTTTCACAAGAAAGCGAGTCGTCGTCATTTCTTTTGCACCCATTGGGCCATAGGCATGGAGTTTTGAAGTTGAAATTCCAAGTTCTGCTCCAAGTCCTAGTTCTCCTCCATCATTAAAGCGAGTAGAGGCATTAATCACGAGGCAGGATGAATCCAGAGAATTCAAAAACTCTTCAATGACTTTTTCATCTTGTGCCAGGATTGACTCTGTATGATGAGAAGAGTGCTCTTTAATATGATTAATTGCTTCGTTCTCATCTTTGACTATTTTAACGGAGATAATTTTTTCTAAATACTCTGTATGATAGTCATCTTCAGTTGCTAGAATAACATCAGAGTGAAGTTTCATGGTCTTCTCACAACCGCGAACTTCAACGCCTGAATTGATTAGGGCCTCAATGACTTTTTTATTTTCAGGATATTTTTCATTTAAGAGCAGGGATTCAAGAGCGTTACAAACTCCGGGTCTTTGCGTTTTCGCATTAAGAATAATGGGTATAACAATTTTTTGATCAGCATCTTGATGGACATAGAGATGGCAAAGACCCTTATCATGGGCCACTACTGGCATCGTGGCGTGAGCACGTACGTACTCAATTAATTTACTTCCCCCACGAGGTACCATTAAATCAATGTACTGATGTAGTTTTAGAAGTGTAGAGACATCCTCACGAGTTTCGATTAAAGACACACATCCTTCGGGGAGAATATTTTTGATCGCCTGAGTGATGATGTTAAAAAGAATTTTGTTTGTATGATGGGCCTCTTTTCCTCCCTTGAGTACAATAGAGTTTCCGGATTTAATCGCCAGGGCCGCTCCATCTACGATGACATTTGGACGGGATTCGAAAATCATTCCAATCACACCCAAGGGAATGCGCTGCTTTTCAATGATCAGACCATTCGGACGCGTATGTTCTTGATCTATGATGCCGACTACTTGTGGTTGGGACGCAACACTTTTACACATTTCGGCGAGATTTAAGAGGCCCTTTTCTGTAAGGGTTAATCGATCAATCATGGAGAGAGATAGGTGATTTGCTCGAGCTTCGATGAGATCCTTGGCATTTTCGGCCAAGATCATTTCTGAATAACGAACTAATTCCTGTGCTATTGCATGCAGGGCCTTAATTCTTTGACCTTCAGAAATTGAGAGTAATTGAGTGGAAGCAATTTTAGCTTTTTGGGAAATCTCGATGACATCCATAGCACATCCTTGTGGCAAGATTTTAGCCCTAAAGCGCTATTAAGATAAGGGATTTTTTCTTTATTTTAGCTTTGAGTCAGGCCAAAAGAGAAGTCATTCTTTTCTGGCCTATACATTATTGAGGTTTTGAGTCGTTATTATTTATTGAATATTGCATTCCATCACAAATGATCTTTTGTTTTTGATGTCCGTAACATATGTATTTTGATTACCGCCCCAGCCAGACTTCCAGTCAGGTCTAGAGATAATGACAACATTTCCAAGTGTCGCTGTATATGTTCTATTTCTATATTCATCAACGTTGTAGAAGAAAGTATCGGTCTTTCTATCTGTTATGTTCCACTTAGAAATTGAAATCGTTTCTTTTGTTAAATTAATTTCTAAGTCTGTACTCATACAATTGATTTCAAATGCATATGAAGTTGTAATTGATGAGATCAGAACTGCTACCGTAAGTAAGAATTTCATGATTACTCCTTGATGAAAGTTTATGTTGGCTAGCACTTTAAATTAAATAATGGGAATCGTTTGTCATAATGATGAAATAATTTCATATCTTCGTGTGGACCTCTGGAATCTGATTGGGTTATCCTGTTTGAGTGATGCATCCTGCTATTGTAGCTTTTCGTTTCTTGAAG
>JBFWTE010000064.1:0-4257 GCA_050247975.1 Bacteriovoracaceae bacterium | reverse complement strand
GTAGGGTGCCCAATGGCGGCCGTCATTTTTCTTACCTGACGATTTTTACCTTCAATGATTTTGATCTCTACCCAGATATCCTGAATACTTTTTCTAACTCGCACCGGGGGATTTCTTGGTTCTATTTCAGGTTGAGGTTCAAGGATTGTGATATATGCAGGCTTCGTTAGATAATCTTCTATTTTAAGCCCTTGACGAAACTTATCAAGGGCCTCATGACTTGGAATTCTTTCTATTAGCGCCCAATAGGTTTTTTGTTTTTCATTTTTTGGATTTAAAATTTTTTCAATCAGTGGCCCATCATCGGTCAAAAGTAAAAGGCCTTCAGAATCCTTGTCTAATCGGCCAGCAGCATAAACATTTTTAGGCAGTTTAAATTCTGATAGCCCTGGAGCACCATCTTCCGAGGTAAATTGAGAGAGAACGCCATAGGGTTTGTGAAAGAGAATATATCTGGCCATAGCTCATTTTAGCTTGACGGGGGGAGCAGTCAATTCTTAAATACTCTCATGCCTGATTATGAAATTGTTTATAGCGATGATCCAAATTTTAAAAAACGTTGTCCAAAGTGTGGAAAGCACCCCTGCGCGTGTCCTAAATCAAGTGATCTAGTTCCTTCAACACATACTCTCAAAATAAGATTGGAAAAGAATGGCCGCGGAGGGAAAACGGTGACAGTTCTTTTTGAACTCCCCAACAATGAGGCCTACTTTAAAGATTTAGAAAAGAAGCTCAAGGCATTGTGTGGAACTGGTGGATCTTTTAAAAATAATATGATCGAAATCCAAGGTGATCATCGAGAAAAAATTAAATCTTATCTTGAAAAGCTAGGTTTCAAAGTCAAGCTGGCCGGTGGTTAAACTTGCTTTAGACTTCTGATGATTTGATCAATATTTTTTATTCCTTCCATGGTTTTTTTTAGAAATGACGTTTCATTTTTTATATAAACGAAGTTGGGATGTTTAGACCAAAGATCTTTTAATTTAAGATCTATTTCAATGGCCTTCCTTTGGTCTTCATTTCTAATTGGATTACCTAAATCAATATCAAGACCACCGGCCGCTGCAGTTTCAAAAAAGATAACAGCATCATAACTCATTAGCTCATCTTGAAGGGTTGTGCCCATGGTTTTAAAAAAATCCTCAGGGCCTTTGGGCCAGTAAGCTCCACCATCTACCGTGCCACGATCACACAGAAGTGTGTTATCGGGAAAAAGAGTGGCGTAAGCATCTTCAATATTGAGTTGGACATGAAATATGGATGATTGGATGGCCTCAAGAATGAGGGGAGAATTCACCCTTGGAAATCCACCTTTAAAGAGAAGAGTAGCGACCTCAGGGACAAGAGTGATGAAATCACGGTATTCCCTTTTAAAGAGTTCTGCTGCAGTGGATTTACCACCTCCAGGACCACCACTTAAGGCAATTTTATGGACATTCGGTTTTCTAGAGTTAGATTTTATCATATAAGTAGAGTATAGGATGAGTTTATGAAGAGTGAAAATGATAAAGTGATGAATCTTTGTTTAAATTGCAGAAGAAGGCTTAGGACCTGTGTATGTGAATACCTTAGACCTTTCGATACGGAATCTCGCTTTATTATTCTCATGCATCCAATGGAATTTAAGAAAGAAAAAGTAGGAACTGGGCGTTTTAGTCATCTTATTTTAAAAAACTCTCTTTGTTTTGTGGATATTAGTTTTGATCAAAACAAAGAGTTTTTAGCTGCACTCAATGACCCTCAATATCAGAGTTTTGTTCTTTATCCAGGTGTGGATACGATTAATTTATCATCACCGGCTGTCCCTGAAGCTCTTTTAGGGAAAAAGAATCAGTTTATTGTGATTGATGGAACATGGCCATGTGCTAAAAAAATGATGAAGCTTTCAAAGTGTCTTCATGACTTACCTAGAGTTAGTTTTCAAACCGAGAGGATATCAGAATTTAAAATTAAGCACCAACCATTACCTGGCTGTCTTTCTACAGTTGAATCTATTCATCAAGTTTTAAAAGATCTCAATCGCTTTGGGATTGAAAATAATTTGGATGCCGAGGATAATTTAATAGAGGTATTCAGAAAAACAATTGATATGCAAATTCAGCTGGCCCAGGATCCAGAGAGACAAGGCTATCGAAGAAAGTCGTTTTCTATGCCAGAGAATAGAAAAATATCAAAAAAATGGTCTGATAGATTATTATTTTTTAAAGGCAATTCATGAAGGTGATTGATTCTCAATCAGAGAGATTTAAAATTTTAAGTGAATTAATTGAAGCTCAAGAAGAACTTATGATTTGGCAGGTCTCTTCATCTGGTCACCGGGCCATTAACTCAGTAGTGATCCAATCTTTTCAAGTAGAGACAGGCCTTGTTCATTTTAAGCTCAATAAAAATTTTCCAATTAATGCTAATTGGCCCTTATATTTTTATTCAGAAAAATTGAAACTTATTTTTAAATCCGACTCCCTCACTAGTTCGAGTATCAGAATACCTACAGAGATTAAAATCTTACAAGATTCTGAGGTGGTGGAACTGATGAAGGGATTTGAGGTCAAAATGAAAATCATGACGGAGCGTTCAGTTCGAGATCAGGATTTTCTACAGAATGAATTTGAAATGCTGGACTTAGATGATGAAGATAAAATGTATGCTGATAAAAGAGAAAGTCCAAGAGCAAGGGCTAAGTCTAATCGTTGGGTAAAGATTAGAAAAAAGAATTCCCTTAAATTAGATCTCTGTCGAATTTTTGATTTGTCTCGTGGAGGCCTGGGTTTTTTAACCATTTCCCCTACCGATTATCCCAAAGGGATGGAAGTTTTTATTGTTGGATTTGATGAATTTGATTTAGATGATCCACTTCATGGTGAGATTGTTTCTCAAAGGCCAACAGATGATTCAGAATCTGAATTTAAAGTTGGAATCAAATTCATCGACGGCCAAGACTAATATCCCGCCATACTTTCTTGAATCATCGACATTTGAATTCTTAAATCGATTAATTGTTGATCCCAATAATTCGCACTTGTAAATTGTGGGAATACTCTTTGAAAAGAATGATCTTCCCATCTTTTTGCAATCCAAGCATTAAAGTGAACCATTCTCATTGTTCTTAATGCTTCTGTGAGATTAAGTTTGACATGATCTTTTCGAGTCATTTCTTTATAGGCAGATAAAAAACGATCTTTATCTTTTAGACTGTCTTCATCAAGGCCAGGAAAGAGTAACCAAAGATCTTGCTCGATAGAGCCAGTTAAACAATCATCAAAATCTACGGCCATGGGCCCTGCTGAAGTCCAAACAATATTTCCTCGATGAAAATCGCCATGGAGTCTTTGAAAACTTAAGTGAGTGAAAAGAGGACTTAATAAATCATGCAGTTTTGGTAAAAGATCTAGATAGTGTTTAAAACTTAAATGCTCTACCGGATTCATTTTTGCCAATTCTCCTCGGTTGAGTTCTATAAAAGTATGAGGGGAAAGAGTGAGGCGCTCCTTGAAGGAATTCATCGATCCAATATTATGAATCCTCCCAATAAGTCTTCCGGCCTGCTCAATTTCTTCTTTGTTAAACTCATCTTTAAGTCTTCCCTGAACTTTCGGAAAAAGGGCAAACCATAGATTAGTTTCTGGATGAAGATGAAGAGTTTTACCTTTGAATTCTAGAGGACTCACTACAGGGACTTCAAATTCATTGAGTGTTTCAAGAAATCTATGCTCTTCTATTATTTGAGCTTCACTCCATCTTCCAGGCCGATAAAATTTTAAAATAATATTTTGGGAAGAAAACCCTTTCCCAAAATCTTCAGCATGAGCAAGCTCAATATCATAGACTCTATTCTCTAAACTATTGAGGGCCATCACTCTACCACTTAAGCGCTGTCCTCTTAGTTCTGCCGCCTCTAAAACGTGATCAGGGGAAAGGGTATGGAAGTGTTTAGTCTCAGCTCCCCAAATACCTTGTGAATTAGTCATGTATGCCTCAAAAAATGGTCAATTGATATCCTGGATATCCTAGCATTAATTGGCCGTAAGTTCTAAGAATTGTTAGCTAAAATAGGGGGGCAGTCCATAAATACCCTTTAGTCAAATTTTTCATCTGTGTTAAAATTAGGTCATATCCAGGAAAGGAATTCTTATGCAGCTCTCAAGATGTTTAATTATTTTACTTGCGGCCTTTACGACTTCGGTTTTTGCAGCTGATCCAGTTTGTAAAAAGATTGGAGAAACTCCTGATGATACAACTGATTGTTGTGATAGCTTA
>JBFWTE010000063.1:0-4627 GCA_050247975.1 Bacteriovoracaceae bacterium | reverse complement strand
ATTCTTGCCAAGTTTGTTTTAGGTAACTTTGAGAAATTAAAGAAGTTTAACTACTGCGCGTAAAATAAAGTTCACATCTATTTGTAAAAATTTAAAGCAAAACATCCTCAGTTCGGTGCGAACAATTAAAGACTTAAAAAGGAGGCGTGGCCTCCTTAAAAGAGATCAAAATTTATTTGGGTCATACTACCAATGAATTCATTTTTTAAAATATTTACTGATTGATTAAGTGCCCCTTCCAATTCTTCTGCAAAACTTCCTAGATTTTCTTGCATGAGAGACTCAACAAATTTCTCTTCTCTTTCTGAAATAGGTAAAGATGCACCTGTAATTGTTCCTAACCCCATTCCTAGAACTAAGTAAGTGAGTGGATCTAAGTTTTTAGATGCCTCGTAGAATTGGTGTGTTCTTTCTTTTATGTTTGATTTTACGATATTTGCTCTCTCCTCTAAGGTCCCTTCTGATTCTGTTAAATCTGATTCTCCTCTTACAAATCGAGACCTAAACTGAGCAACCTTATCCTTTGTCTGACTAACAACTCCAGACATTCTACCCCTGGCTTGATTCACTTTACTTTTAGTTATGTTTTCATAACTTTGATGATTTTCATCCTCCATTAAGAGTAGAGTTCCAATCGTTAAGAAAGAAGTACCAACAGGATTAGTTTTCATATAATCAAATGTACTTGCTGGACTAGCTGATCCTTTCCGGTAGTAGAGAGCATCATCAATAAGTTGTCCGGGTGTCAAACGCTCTCTGATTTCATTGAAATCATCTTTTATTTTTTGAATATCACTCAAAATTTGTTCTTTTAATTCTTTCGTTGTTTTGTTAGTGCTGATATTTGAATTCATTTAATCTCTCCTTGAAAGTTGTTTTAATTTCTCCAAATGTATCTATTGATTGTCTTGGAGTTAATCTTTCTGCCACAAATTTCTTTTTAGCATTGGCCACCATCACCCCACCGACGACAAGCAAAATGGCAGTAACAGTCAAGGCCGACACCCATAAAGACATAAAAAGATTAAGAACAATAATGGCCGTGGCGGCCAAACAGAGCATTCCAACTATCAGCATAACTCCACCTACTAAGAGGGAGCTAAATCCTTTCTTTGCCTCACTAAAAATTTCTTTAATCTCTGTTCGTATTAACAGGCTCTCTTTTTCATAGAGTTGATAAATATCTTTATAAAGCCTTTCAATTTGCACTCTCCAAGTATCTCTCTCTGTTCTATTTATCGAAAAATTTTTCTCTGCTTCTATATTTTCCATAATTACCTCCCTGGATTAATGTAATGTACTTTCCGCTTCATCATGAGAGGCCTTCAAGTTCACAACATGCCTTCCAAGCCGACCAAGAATAAGTCCAATGACATAAGAAGATGAAAACAAGACAAATGGTCTCGCTTTCCCTTGCTCCTCTAAATAATTTAATAACTCTCTTGGATTTTCTGATTTTATTCTATCTTTTACGCCATTAAACCAGTGTGAAACATCTTGAATCCATTTTTGTACTGCTCGCTCGGCATCATCAACCTTCTGATCAACATTTGGAGATTTTTCCGTAGCTTCTTTAAAAGCGTTAATCGCTCCATCTAGCGCTTTATCGAATGCATTTACATACGGGTTAATATCGGTTTTATATCGAAGTAACAAATCCACTAAGGGTGCCATCCCTTTTCTCCCTAAATCTTTAAATCTTTGGGGAGATCCAGAATGACCTATATCCTCAGTCGTTTGAAAATTCTTTGAACTCGTTGTTACCATACACTTCCTCCTCGTTTACTAGCGATAGAGGCTGCAAGGCAAATACCAAAAAATTTAACTAGAATTCTATAATTGAGCCAATCTCTACAACTCTACCTTTTGGTAGTTTATAGAAGGCGGTAGCAGTCTGAGCATTTCTAGACATTAAAGCAAAGAGCTTCTCTCTCCAAAGCACCATTTCTTTATTTTCAGTCGCGATGATATTTTCTCGTCCTAAAAAGAATGTAGCTGTTCTTGTATTTAAGATTGTATTCTTATCAAGAATAATATCATTCAGTTCATCTGAAATATTAGGCAGGTCCATAAAACCATATTGAATGATTAATCGATAAATTTGTGGCCCAATATTTTGAAGTTTTACTCGATTTGATTTAGGTACATGAGGAATGTTCATCGTTTCAACAGTCAAGAATACAACATGCTCGTGTAAACATTTAAAATGGGAATAATTCTCAATGATTGTAGGTGGAGCAAATTTAGAATTCCCCGACATGTAAACTGCAATACCATCAACTCGATAGGCCTGCTCATCCCACACCTTTTCTAAAAATTTTTCTAAAGGCATAATGATTTTAAGCATCCTTTCAGACAGGATTCTTCGGCCATCATTCCATGTCGTCATGAGAGTATAAATCACTATTCCAATAAGGATAGGAAACCAACCTCCATGAATAAGTTTAAGTAAATTCGCTCCCCAAAAAGAAACTTCAATCGAAATAAAGAATGAACAAAGACCTAATGCTATCCATTTATTCCAACCCCAATTGTGAGTGACATGAAAATAAAAAAGAATCGTTGTTATCACCATTGTCGTAGTCACAGCGATTCCATAGGCAGCTGCGAGATTGCTTGAACTCTCAAAACTTAACACCAATGCAATACATGCCATCATTAAAACAAAGTTAATACTCTTGACATATATTTGCCCAATTTCAGTTTGAGAAGTGTGGGCAATATGAACACGAGGAACCAATTGCAACTGCACAGCTTGCATAGTTAAAGAAAAAACACCTGTGATCAAGGCCTGAGAAGCAATCACAGTTGAAAGAGTCGCCAAAACAACCAATGGTAATAAGGCCCAGTCTGGCGCCATGAAATAAAATGGATTTTGAATTGCAGTTGGATTATGAAGAAGAAGTGCACCTTGGCCAAAATAATTTAAGACCAAAGCAGGCAAAACAACTGCAAACCAGGCGAGTCGTATAGGGCTTTTCCCAAAGTGTCCTAAATCTGAATAGAGTGCCTCTCCACCAGTGACGCATAAAAAAGTTGAACCCAAAACAACAAAACTTTTCCAAGCATTGACTTTAAAAAATGTTACCGCATACATGGGATTAACTGCGAACAAAACTTCTGGGTATTTAAGAATCTGAAAAGCTCCCAACCCACCAATAACGATGAACCAGACCAAAGTTATTGGGCCAAAGACCTTTCCTACCGTATGTGTTCCATGTTTTTGAATAGAAAATAGACCAATCAAAATACAAACTGTTATCGCCAAGATATAGGGCTTGAAGGCAGGTGTGACATACTCTAAACCTTCAACTGCTGAAAGAACTGAGATGGCCGGAGTAATCATACCGTCACCATAAAGAAGTGCTGTCCCAAAAATACCTAGCAAAGTTAATATGTGAAATGTTTTGGGATTAGACTTTTTAAGTCCTGCAATAAGCGAAGTCAGGGCCAGAACTCCCCCTTCTCCCTGGTTATCTGCTCTCACAATAAAAACTAAATATTTTACAGAAATAATGAGGAATAGAGACCAAATAATAATTGAAAGTATTCCAAGAATGTTAACTGAGGATAAGGCCAAATTATGAGTATGATGAAAAGACTCTTTTAAAGCATAGAGTGGACTGGTTCCAATATCACCGTAAACGACTCCTAAGGCAGATAAGGCAAGAGTATAACGGTATATGCTAGAGTCGGGCTTTTTCATGCCAAGCATATTAATATGGGGAAAAGATTATGGACAGTATTTGCAGAGCAGCATTATAAAAAATCCTGGCATTAAAATAGCAGCGGACATATGCAGGAGATCGTCTATGAATCCTGTTTCCTCTGGCATAAGAAAGAATGATGAAATCTATCTCGATGGCGCCAATACGACTCATTACTTAGGTAATGATGACTTCAAAGAGCGAAATTCTGTTAATGATTTTGATGCTGAAGTACTGGGAGATCAAGCTGGAAAAATCGCCAATGGTAATGGTTTGATTGATGAAGATCACTTATTGACTGAAGATGAACTTGTTGATGAAGCAAGTCTTGAAAGTTTTCCAGCAAGTGATCCACCTGGGTATATTTCAAAATCACTCGTTGATATGGAATCTCATCGAATCTAGGCTTAATTATTGAATTTTAAATTTATTGCGATCGTTCAATGAATAACCATAATTTATAGTTATTTCCTCTCCTGGTTTAATATCTTTTTTCGCCTTAATTTTTATGACTTTCTTTCTATGATCAATTTGAAAAAGGGCATTGGCCTTATCGGAGTGGTTATAAAGAGATCCATTACCCAGTGCGAGTGCAACTTTATGTTTATTATAAGCATAAACATAACCTTCAAGTATCCCTTGCACATCTTTAATATCAACCAAAATTAATTCACATACTTCTATAATTGAATCCTTATTAATAGATTCTTCAGCAAATACACCTCTACCTTTTTTGGGATTAACTCGAATAGATGTTTTCATATTCTGTATTTTAACATCTCTCAAGGGGATGATCTTACTATTAGTCACATCTACATAGTGGTGTCCAAAAACACGACATGCCCAATTCATTAAAAGTTGGTAGCTTGGTCTTTTTATTCAAGCACTTAGATTTTTTGAGAGGAAGGACTACAAAGAAT
>JBFWTE010000062.1:0-4676 GCA_050247975.1 Bacteriovoracaceae bacterium | reverse complement strand
ACTTTCAGCACTTTCTAAGATCAATTACCGGACTTATTGCTCGTCTGATGGGAGCTGGAAAGCTCTGGGAATATCTCGCCTTCTCAAGAGTTTCTGATTGGGGTAAGCAGTACCAAATCTTAGTGCAGTATATTCAAAAGAACGTGCTCGAGGCTTCGGGACTTATAAGCTTCTCTCCTCGAACTGGATAAATTGAACCAACTTATTTGTTAGAGATTCCATAAAAGATGAGGCCTGCTTTTATATGCAGCCCTTTCTTACTTTTTAATATCTTTCAAATCACCACAGATATACTCATTTACACCGGCCTTAAAGGCATCCATCAAAACAGCAGACCATTCTTCAGCTTTACCTGGATACATAAAAGATGTAAGTGTCGCCAAAGAGTACTTTTGAAACTCAACTCTTATTCCATCCGGATTTTCAAAATCAGCTCCAGTATCTTTTTTCGATAAAATTTCCTCAGCTTGCTTTGGAGTAAGTGCTTTACCTAGAGTTAATACGAATTTCTGGGATGAATGACTCAATGTTTTAGTCGCAAGGGAAAAGCGCAGGTCTTTTAATTTTAAAAGCGCATCCGTTGTAATATTGGTATCTTCCCCTTCTGACTGGCCCCATGCATGGTACTGAAGACGCATTTGAAGAGACCCTTTTTCAGTAGTAAAAATCTCAATTTGATTTACTGGCCAAGAATCTTTGTCCTGATAGGTTTTTGTACTGATACAGTAAAAAGCAGGTGTCGCTGATTGTGCGAAAGTACTAAAAAGAATTAAAGCTATGATCATTTTTTTCATAAAATCCTCAATTTATAAATTAAAATCCACCATCACTTACTTCTTCGCAAAAAAGACCTAAAGGATCTACTTTGCTCAAAAAAATTACCTAAAACACCCCTTCTCTTGGGCCAGATAAAGAAGATTTCTTCTGGCCTTAAGAGCGATTTGTCCATCACCGTTGATGAATTTTCTTTCAGCAAGATACTGCTCAACATTCTCATCAATCTGAAAGCTGTTCACTTTCTTTCCTTTAATACTTAAGTCCGCATAAACCTTCCCACCAAAGGAGCTATATCTAATTGAGCAGTCATTATTTCTAGTATGAAGAAGTCTAAAAATCCTATCGTCCTCATCAACCACATTCTGTTTATAGGCCTGGGTATATGATGAAGAATACTCATAATTATCATCATCTAAAATATTCTGCGCCCTTAAACCTTCATGAAGAAAGAAGATGTCATCTACATAATCTGTTGAAGAAAGTCTCTTTTGCCAATTAGCTACAGTTTTAGCATCTTCTGAGCAATTGATTCGAATTTCTCGAGAGTTTTCCTTAAAAACATAGGCGAGTTTATTAAGTTTTTGAAGTTTTTCAATTTGAACATTATCTGCACATAAAACTAATACTTCTAATTTTAAAATGGCATTTAAACTCTGATAATTAAAGTTAAGCTTTGATTTCGCTGCATCTGACATTAATAAAATATTTTCCATAATAATATCAAGTTTGTCTTTAAAAGCAGCTTCCAATGAATGTCCCCCCCCTTCACCTGTCCCAGCGAAAGTCATAGATCCACAAGAAAGACACGCTAATAACAACATCATTTTTAATTTCATATCTGTCTCCTACTTTTGTAGAGGGAATAAACTTACTTCTAAAGCATAAACCTTTTCTTTTTTTCCAGATTCAAGAAGTTTGCACATACTTTCATTAAAATCTGCGATTAACTTTTTTGCTTCTGCCACTAACTCAACATCAATACACATTGTCATACTGGTCATACTCCGCTTATCAATAGGATCATTTTCTATCGATTCAATGGCCTTATTTCGAATCTGTTTCTGTTTTTCACGTCTTGCATGTGAAGTCGCAGTATACATTTGATCTAATCTTCTTTGAGCATCAGTGGCCTGATATTCGCCTTCTTCATTCATCTTCAGAAGACCCAAATTTAAAAGTCTTTCAATTGCGAGCTTAACATCAATCTCAGTAAGACCTAATTGCCCAGCAATCCATTTATGAGAAGATTTAAAATCCTTAAGTTGGGTCATTTCTAGTATTGTGAAATGATGCCAATCACTGACCGTTTGATAATAATCCTCTTCTAGTTTTTTAAATTTAAGTGAAGAATGATCTTCCAACGTAAACTTGTATTTTTTGATGGACTTCGAAACTCTTTGAAGCTTCCTTCCTCTTTGCGCCTTAACAACAGAGTCTATAAAGGCCTTTCTCTCTTCTTGACTAACATTAAGATTATTTACTAATTGCTCTGCGATAATCAATGATGGAATTCTTTTTCCATTTATTATTAAACTTAGAACTCCAGAATTCATCATAAGTGATTTTGAAAATGCTCTCATGGAATAAAGTGGATTTTTATTTTTCCTCTTTCCCAATTCGGACTGTAATATATCAATATAAGTAAGATTTAATTTATCCATTAATACCCTACCAGTTTTAATGCATGACCTTCTTTTACGAGGCCACAATTTGAAGTAAACTTTCTCTTTAATCCATCAAAACAAGCTCTCTCATTTAAATAGAGTATTTTACCCATTTTTTTTAATGATACTTTTATTTCTTGAAATTCAATATAATCATCATCCCGAGAACTTTCAAAGCAATGATTTCCCATCATAGTTTCACTTAAACATACATTTAAATAGACTTGTTCACCTTCCACCTTTTCAACTGAGAAACTAAAAAAATTCTTATCAGTCTCTAGCAAGACTTCTTGGTGGCCTAAAGACTTAAACTCTTCAAATACAAGTCTTGCATGTTTGGTGTAAGGATTATCTAATTCAATTCGACTTAGCTGCTGATGACGCCAAAAGAGATTGTCTCTGAAATCTGTATCACTTAAAGATTTTCTTAGCTGATCAAGATACTTACTTCCACATTCAGAAGACTCACATAATTCATAAAGTTCCGACATCGTTTTAAAACTATTATTTAAAGTATAAGGTTCTAATTCTTTTTGATATTTTTTCTCAAACTGATGACCGAATTTGATAGAAAGACTTGAATTTAAGTTAATGAATTTCCAAATCTCATCAATGCCAAACTGGATGACCATTGAATCCAATAATTCAAAATTTATTTGGCCAACTTTAGTTATTTTTTTATCTTTTAAAAACTTATCAATTTTTTTTAGTTCAACTGGAGCGGTTTCTATCTGTTTAACAGGGACTTGAGTAACATTATTCTTCTGAAAATAATCTGCTGCATTTAATGGAATCACAGGATGACCTTCAATTGGCACTCCTGCATCTTTAAGTAATTCTGTGGCCGCAATAACACAATTTCTTGAGAGAAATTCGTATTGGCCTAATATTTCAGGTTTCGTAAAATATTCCTTAATTTTTCCAATTAAGTTTCTTTTTGAAATACTTGTGAGGGGAATCATAATTCTTTTGAGTGGTCTTCCCTCTCCAATTAAATACTGCTGCCAAAAATAGTAAAAATAATCCAACTCCATCGTTAGTTTAAACTTACCTCTGATACCCTTTAGGTAAGTCTTCATGACAGAATCTTTTGCTCCACTAGTATCTGCAAAAAAAGTCAAAGCAATGTTGTTATAATAATGTTTTTCATTTTTATTTATTAGTACTAAGAAAGCATGCCCCCAACGACTATAAAATGGGCCATCCTCATATCCACCAGCAACCACTAGATCTACTCCAATAATGTCTTCTTCAACTTCCAACATTTCTTCAATGACTTGTTGGTTGGCCGTATCAAGTAAGTTCACCCCAGCAAGAACCGAGGTGAATTTAAATAAAATCATCAAAGAGATGATGAGCTTCATAGATTTAAATAATCCTTAACACCATCAATCAGATCTTTCTTGATTGGCCTAATAAATTTTCCATCTTTAAGACAGATTGAATCTTGACTAATAATATTCAGTGTTTCAATAATTTCATTATCAGTAGGAATGACTGCATGCGGATCTTTTGCCACCAATTTTTGAAATTGCTTGATAAAGCTAGCAAGCTCAGGTTTGACGACATTTACTTCTGATTGCAACAAGACTTCATACGCATAGCCCTCTTCATGGTTCAATTCAGTACTATCATCGACAGTCGTTGAAACTGCAGCAGCAGAACTTGAAACTGCACCGACTATTGCCATTGGTGGAGCTATGACTCCAAAAACAACACTGGTCACGCCGAGTGAAAAAGCTTTATCGGCATCTTTAAAATAGGATGTGATACTTTCTCTGATTTGACTTGTACAACTAGCATGAGCTATTTGATTCAAACTCATTCCGCCTAAGACCGTTAAAACAACCACTGCTTTATTCATTTGCTCTTTTGTAAACATACTTTTCTCCTTATTAATTTTTTGTTTGTAATTGAGCTCAAAGTCCTTTTATACCGACTCAACATTCCGCGCAACACTATGTGAAACAATCTGCTTCAAATAAAAAGGGTTAAATGGAAGCAGGTCTTTTTTTCACTAAGCTCATAAGAATTATGCATCAGTAATTGTTTGACCCAAGGTCAGAAGAAGAACTTATAGGGTATGTTTACGATTTAGACGGAAATGGAGTAACTGCTCAATATGTCGTTTTTTTAAAGGGAAGTTACTAATTTTCCTAGATACGGAATGGCTTCCCGTTTCGAGACTCTGTCTTCAAGATAATCCCAAAAGCTCAAATTGAGTTTTCTGCAGGT
>JBFWTE010000061.1:0-5912 GCA_050247975.1 Bacteriovoracaceae bacterium | reverse complement strand
CTCCGCCTCCGATAATGACGTTACGAGTGCGATACTGTCCGTTCTTTCCAGGATCAACGATCCCGCCCAGGGCCGCCCCGGTCCCAGCACCAATCGCACTGCCAAGTCCCACAGATTTTCCCATAGTGGTGCAACCTGTTTGGAGCAGTAGTGCTGATACACTTACGATCAAAATGATTTGTTTTTTGAATTTTTGAAATTCCATACTTCCTCCAGACTGTTTAAGCTGCGTTCTCAAGTGCGTGGTTCGCTTGTTCTGTCGTTTGGTCGCTTTTCAACTTTTCCATCCTCTCATCTAAAAGAGGCATCAAGCTTTTAGTGATCTCTGGAATCGGTTTCGGTTCAAGATCGTCTGTCTTACTAAATTTGATCCTTACAGTTTTCGCTCCACGCTCATGTGGAACGATCATAATGGCCTCACCAACGCCCAAGTCTTTTTTGAAGACATTAGGGTGGACAGCGAACTCTTCAACATCACGAGCGGAAACATCACCACTTTTGCTTATTCCTAAGAAGCTCTTTTTCTGTCTCTCTGTGAATTTCGTCGTGGCCAATGTTCCGATGACCTTAGAAAAGTATTCAGCAGAGTCAGGATCATTTCCTCGCATGAAGACCTTGATATTGGCGTTTGTAAGAATCGAATTTGCAACAGGCTCTCCAAGAACTGTGATGTCTCCTAACGCTTGATGAGCGAAGACAATTCCGACGTTGGCCGATCTTGATTTATTCAAAATAGAGACAAAACCTTCATAGAGGTATTCCGAGAAGTCATCCAAGAAGACGCTGAAAAATCTTTTCTCTTCACCTTGGGCCAAACGGTGACGATTAGCTACCGCCGCTTGCAGAGATTGAAGTACAAGTTTCCCTGTCGCCTTACCAAGAAACGGAGAAAGCAATACTGGCAATTGAAAGTAAACAATCTGGTGTTCTCTCAATGCTTGGTCAATCGTGATTGCGTTGTTCTCAGGATTAAAGAGCCTAGCATTTTCTCCAAAGGCAAAATGACCGATGGAAGAAAGTAATCCACTGGTTCTTTCCTCTCGATCCTTTGGTGCCATCCCACAAAAGGTTACATACCAGCGTCGAACCTCTGGGTCTGTTACAGCCTTAACCATTTCCTCCATGACTTTCGGACGAGAAATTGCCTGATGAAGTCTCTGAAAGGTCGGAACCTTATTCGAGGCTTCAAAAATTCGCATGACCTGATTCATCACTTCATATTGAAGAGAACGATAGTAAGGATTCTCGAAGTCAAAGGCGTTAAAGACTCGCTCAGTAATTTCTTCCGCAGTTCCACCGAGTAGCGGGTTGAACTGAAACGACTGTTCTCTGCGACTCAAACTAAATAGTTTGAAATGCTCCTCACGCCCAGCAAGCTTTGTGTACGACCAGAGTTTATCAATCAGAGAATTGTCGGCCTTCCCATCTATCAGAAGAAGACCTTTTCCTGAATGAATATCTTGAATCGCCCAAGGTAGGATGACACTTTCTGTCTTACCAGCGTTCGTCGTACCTATGACTTGTGTGTGCATTGCTCTCTGGCGGGTCTTTACCCAAATGTCTTCACCTTTATCGGTGGTTCCACAAAAGACTGAGTCATTACCCTTGGCAGTAATAGCTCTTTCAAAAAGAGTCTTTTCGCGTGTCTTTTGGATCTTTTTCCAAAGAATCCGGCCAATGGGAATAAAGGCCAGGAGCAGAAGACCTACCGCTAAAGCAAAGTGACGGGGTGACTGCATCCATCCCCATAAACGCTCAAGTCCTTTCATAAAGAAGAGTAGAATCAATCCACCGATGATAATTCTTTCAGCACCTGAAAATGGTTGGCCCTTATCTTCCATAGGTTGCTCCTGCATCCCTGAACGTGAAAGGCTGATTCAAAACTGCGATTGTTTCTGAACCACTTTGAAGCTCAATCCATTTGCGCTCCTTCTGTAAGTCTTCGCCCATTGCATTTGCTCGATCAGTAGCAGTTTGGGCGACGGCATTACGAAGACCGTTCGTATGACCTCCTTGGTTTGCACCAAATGCTCCCGTATTCATCGAGCCAGCCGCGTAAGCTCCGACAAACCTTGTGAGCGTTTGTCCAGCGGCGTTTTTCATGCCGTCAGAATGAACATTGCCACCAACGCCAACTTGTCCATCGCGTCCGATGCCGATAGCAGAGAACGGTCTTTCTCTTCCATCTGGTAAGATGATAGATCGCCAAGCAATCGAGGCCCGTTCTGATTCTTCATCAAAAGATGCATCCCCAAGGACTTTTGACCCACTTGGAATAGCGATTCCACTTTCAGAAGAGACATCATTAGAGACAATTCCAACAACTGGCATCCCTTGGTTTGCAATTGTTGCTTTACCCGTCAGACGAATCGTGACCCTTGTTCCAGCAGAAAGTTGAGTGCGAGAATCTGTGCCTCCACGACTCAAGATCATTGAAGCACTTCGATCTTGACCTGCATTTCCACCGCCACCTGATCCAGTGGGCGCATTTGGTTTGTAGAGATAATCGAGAGAACCGTGGACTTGCTGCACACTCGCTTGAGACTCTTGGAGCTGCCTAATAGTCTCTTGAGTTGGGTCGTTCTCAGCTTGCTTAATTTGAGCAAGACTTCCTTTCTCGGCCTTCTCATGGAATGTCTCTTGGTCAGGTTCAGAGCTTGGCATAACCATGATTCCAAGAATAACAACGCCGAGAAGAGAGATGGCCCAGGTCTGTACCTTCGTCCAATTAACCTCACGCTTGGAAGTGAATGGCTTAGGCTCTTGTAAGAAGTAATTCTTTAATCCTTCCAAACGCACCCCCTTTATTACCGCTTCCATAAATTGACCTTCTCGATGGTGAGATAAGAGACTTTCGCTTTTCTCAATTCGAATCGCACGGGTTCTGATGTGTTCAAGTCTGCTTCTCGCATCTGCAAGACCCCTGAAATTCCTCTTTGAGGAGAAGTTTCAAGGGCAGACAAAAAGAGGTTGTGAATTGGACGCGTTTCACCCTCTTGAGTAAGCCAAAGCCACTCAGGTTTGAAGACTTCTTTCTTCTTAGATGAAATAGAAAACTCGACAAGCAATATGCCATCTTTTGCTCGTCCCACGCGCTTTACATTGAGTTGAAGAGAATCATTCCGTAGAGTGTTCTTAAAGTCTGTCCACTTAATACCAGTTTCAGAATTTGATCGTGTAGATTCTTTTTCTTTTGGGTTATCAAGATAAACAACGTAATCGGCTACAGCTTCTTGACCAGATACAAGCTCTACGTTGTATCTTTTCCAATCAGTGTAGATGTAGAGATTGCTTTTTGCTCCTCCCGAAAGTGGCTTAATCGTAATGGCCTGATCGAGATATTCTACTTTGAAAGCATCTTGATCTCCCACCACGACACTGTTAGGTCGGTCTGGTACTTGAATAATAGTCGCAATTCCGACACTCGTTCGAACAGTGACGATTTGATCTCCTTGGACTGGAACACGACGCACTCTTTGAGTGGCGTTTGAGTTCCAGGTCAGAATACAAAATGTCAAAAGGATCAAGAGTTTTGTCTTCATACAGCTCCTTTTTTTTGTGAAACCAAATCACTCCTCTCGTTCTTTTGAAATGTATAGGCCCCACGGATTGTTTGTAGTCCGTGGGCCAGATTCAAAAGTAAGTTCGAGTTTCAAATTGCCTGCGGCCTTGAGCCCTTGAATAGAAGTCACACGTTCACCTGTGATAAGAGCCGTGCTCTTTTTAAGATCAACTTCGATTTTCTCTGGGTAAACTTTTTGAGAAACGATTTTTTCAGTAGAAAACTTTGCAACATTCACCACCGCACCTTGAAAAGCCTTTAAGGCCTGGGGAGTAATAAACTCTTCAGACTCTTTAAGCTTCTTAGTCACGCTTTCCGGCTCCCATTGATAGCGTTTCTCAAGATAGCGTTTGATTCCTTCTCGGATTTGATCTTCAGCTTTAGGAAGAACGGTCTGCTCAATGGCTTTGCCGTCAGGGCGAAGAGTAATGACCATTGGCTCTTTGGTTGCCATAACAAAAATCACTCCGAGCACCATAAGCACGAGAGCAACCGCCGAAAGTGAAAACACTTTCAGAAATTGATTTGAGTGTGCGAGTTCGCTAATCATTTTTGGTAGTGAGGGCATTTTGAGATTTACTGATTTTTCTTCTTGCATAAGCGACTCCTTACTTAAGAGGTTTTTTTACCGCGACTAGGCGGCTGGTTTTGCTTAAGATGACGTTTGTCAGGCTCAATAAGTTTGCCCGCATGGTATGAAAGAAACTTCTCAGGACTATTGAGTGCGCCTCTGGACATTCTTGTTGCGGCAAATGATTTCGCCGGTACTGCGGCCATAGCGGCAAAGGCTGCGCCTCCTATGGCCGATGACATGGATTGCAAACCGCCACCCACCAATGAAGCCACTATTTTGGGAGTCATCAGCATGGCAATAGCAATTACAAAGTTCATGACAATCAAGACGAGATAACTTCCTTCGGCCCGATAAGCGTCACCCAATGAAAGTGCTGTCAACATTGCTCCCAAGATCGCCCAAACAATTTTCCAACAAGCGACCTCGATCATTCCCTTAAAGAGGTTCTTTGTGATCTGCTGAGTTCCTTCAAAGAGATTGAAGAGAAGCAGTAATGGTGCAGACACCATAAAGAAGATCCAAAAGAAGTGATACATCGCTATGGTTAAGTACCGTGCTATATAAAGCACGAGGTAACTTAGGAAAGAAAGGGTCGCAATCAACAAGTCATTGAACTGTAAGAGCACACTTGTCATCGAGAACGTGTAGCTCTCTGACTTTTCCTGTGCCATCCGAATCATCGTGTCTAAGCTGTTTAGGTTATCAATTCTTTCTGTGATCCCATCGGCTACATAAAGAATCGCTTTGCTAATATCGGGAAACGCCACCAAAAGAACTGTCGCAATAATTGCTCGTTTGATAATGTCCAAGAACTCAGGTCCTCCCGTGGGATTCTTAAACCATGCCACTACCACTGCCAGAGCGAAAAACACCGGAAGCATAAGGTAGTACATCGTCACAAACTCTTGGTGGAGATCGCGCATGAGTGAGCCTAAGAGTGCAAAGTCGGGCATGATCTACCTCCCAGTTTCTGTTCCAAGTGGAGCGAGCTTTGTCTCTTTTGGAAGTCCGCCTAAAGCGTCGGAGATACCTTCGTATTGAGTCTTAAACTGCTGTGCTTGGAGTTTTTCTTTTCTGTTTGATAAGGCCATGTTCTGACCCATCATCTTGAGCATCATTGAGTTTGTGCGTAAGACTTGGGTGGTTACTCCGATCAAGACAGCAAGAGACTGATTCGTAAGTTTTGCTGCCCCTTGAGGGTTGGTCGATTGAGAGTGTTCAATAATTCTCCTTGTTTCCTGATCCACACTGTCTGCGTACTGAAAGAGAGTTCCATTCATGGCAATACTTTCAGAGACAGATCGATCTTGTGCTTCCTGCAAACGGTATTCACTTGTCTGCGGGATTACACCATAAAGGTCTTCAATCGCTCGTTGAACTTGGTCCGCAGTCTCAAGACTCCCATAGAGCCCAGGATTAAACTTCGGGTTTATGATTTGAATAATCCTAAGCCCATCTCTGATCCCTCGGTTTATATCTCTCATCAAGGTAAGGGTATCTTTGCCGGTGCTAAGGATTTGTCTCAGTTCATAGAGCTGCTGAATGGACTGAGCTAAGATTTTCAATAGAACTACTACATCTCCTCCCCACATATCAGCCTTCGCCGGCTTGGGTAAAACTAGCGTAAAGCAAAGAAAGATAGTGAGAACCTGAGCTTCCCCAACTTTAGTGGACACTTTTCACTGAGCGGTGTAACCCTTAGAAAGGAGAACACTTTATGGGAAAGAAGAATTACACTCAGGAATACAAGCAAGAAGCTGTTGAACTTGCTGGTCA
>JBFWTE010000060.1:0-6285 GCA_050247975.1 Bacteriovoracaceae bacterium | reverse complement strand
TTCATTTCGCGCGGCCGTAGATGCATGGCCGTAAAAATCAGAACATTGGTGAGATACAGAAAAGGCCAGGATGGCCACGATATCCGGCGTTTAGGAGATTTTTGAAGAAGTTACGGAAGGATTAACTTTATAAGAAGATTATACCCGAGTGAATTATTTAGAAGTGTAACCTATGTGTCCGGTATGAAGTGTTACCCATGTCTTGAAAAGAACACTAATCACCATCGCAGCCACTCTCGCAGTATTGGCCGTGGCCTCTGGCAAGCTTCCTTGGATTTTATTTCAAGTCCGCAAGGCTCAAATACATCTCATCATCGAATCTCAGGCATCGAAGTGGCCAAAGGCTATGACAATATCTAGGCAGTAATGGAGGATTTGTAAAACAGCAAGGGTGAGTTTTTAGCTCATTAGGAGTTAGCTCAAATCCAACCGAACGACCAGTGCGGACCACCTTACATTACATATATGTAAGGAAGGTATTTTGAAGGAAATTTCGGATATAATGAAGAAGTGAACATTTTAATAGTTGAAGATGATGTCAAAATTAACCAATTTCTACAAAGAGGTCTGAAAGAAGCAGGCCATCTTTCAATTTCTGCAACTAATGGAAAAGAAGCGATAGATATAATCGAGAATACCTCTACGATTGATGCTATCGTGCTTGATTTAATGCTTCCAGAGATTTCAGGAATTGATGTTCTTAAATGTATTCGGTCTAAAGGCATTAATATACCAGTTATAATCCTGAGTGCTAAAAGAACTGTAGATGATAAAATTGCCGGACTACAAATAGGCGCAGATGATTATCTTGAAAAACCATTTTCTTTCTCTGAACTTTTAGCACGTATTCAGGCGCTCGTCCGTAGGAACGCCCCTTCAAAAGCGGAGAAAACAGAATTAAATCATTGTGGTGTTAAACTAGATCTTCTTACCCGTAAGGTAACGAGAGATGATAAAACGATTGATCTTCAAGCGAAAGAACTTGCACTCCTGGAATACTTTCTAAGGAATCCAGATCGCATAGTCACAAAGACTATGATTCTTGAAAATGTTTATGGTTATAACTTTGATACACAGACAAATGTTGTTGATGTGTTAGTTCACCGCTTGCGTTCAAAGATTGAAGACGGGTTCGAATGTAAAATTATTCATACTTTAAGAGGCCTTGGATATGTTCTTAAAAGAGATGAATAAAAGTATTACCAAAAAGTTGATTGTTTGGATTTGCTGCCTTGTCGGAGTTTCACTTCTAATAGTTTCTTCGACAATATATTTTCTTTTGGGATCATCACTAAGAGCAAGCGATCAAAACTTGCTTTTAAATCTTAGACAAACATACGCAGAACTTTATAGAGAAGGTGGACCACGCCTTTTGGAAAACCGGATTCCTCCAGAAATTCTTCTTGTTGTAACAGATGCTCATGGCAAGACCATCTTTAAGCACTTTCCTGAATATCTCGACCATGATTTTGAAGATGAAAATGAAATTGAACAAATAGAAAGTGCAATTAAAAAAGTCAAAATTTCGGAAGGGTGGCAAAGCATACTCCTTCTTTCGGGTGAAGAAAATGATGATATCTTTCAGAGGATTGAATATCAGCTGCGCCTTCTAGCACAAAAGAAAGAGTGGGAGACCCTCCTACCTATAATTGATAATGATCTTTTTGAGATTAATATTTTGAAGCTTAATGATTCTCATTGGCTTATCGTTGGTAAAAGTTCTGAAGAACGGGAAGAACATCTTTCTCAGGTCCGTTATATTTCCTTATTTGTTATTTTGCCGTTTCTTTTTGTGGCCCTCATCTTCAGCATAATAATTTCCAAAAAAGTGTTAAAGCCAATAACCGATTTAGTAAATACGATCAAGGACATCAAAGATGGTGATATAGAACGACGAGCTCAGGTTGATGGCTCTGGTAGTGAGACTGACGTATTGGCATCAGAGTTTAATTCATTGGTTGAAAGAAATAATGTTCTAGTGAAAAACATTAGAGAGACCGTTGATAACGTTGCCCATGATCTTAGAACACCGATAACTCGATTTAGAGCTAGTGCTGAGATGGCACTTTCTTCAGAAAATAATGTCGCAAATTTAAAGCTAGCGCTAGAAGAGGCAGTAGAAAACTCTGACTTAATTCTCGCTCAATTAAATACGATAATGGATGTTGCAGAAGCAGAGTCAGGAACACTTAATCTACGATTAGAAGAAGTTTCACTCAATCGTCTATTAGTGAATGTTTTGGAGCTTTATTCATATCTTGCTGATGAACGCAAGATTCAACTTTTGTATGTGCCCCCTGAGAACCTAACAGTTCGTTGTGATATACAGAGAATGACCCAAGCCTTGGGGAATATCCTTGATAATGCAATTAAGTATTCTAAAGAAAATTCTGTCATTAATGTCTCGACTAAGACTCATAGTGGTGCAGTGACAATTACGATAGAAGATCAAGGAATAGGCATTCCAGAAACTGAGATTCATAAAATTTGGACCCGACTTTATAGAGGAGATGCAAGCCGACCGACTACAGGACTTGGTATTGGCCTTAGTTTAGTAAAGGCTATCGTTGAGGCTCATAATGGTAAGGTCGAGGCTCAAAGTACACATGGGGTTGGAACAAAAATTCTTGTGACATTACATCTATGTAATGCTGATGAAATAAACGAGTAATTTTAGTTTGGTAGTGTGTCTTCGTGGTTACAAAGGAGAAACATACATGAAAACAATTTTTGCAGTATTAGGTTTGGCGATATTTATGAAAGCGCATGCCGTTAATAATCAGGCCCTGAAATTCGTCCCTGGAGGAGAAATCGTTCAAGAGAAACTTCATGAAGTTAAAGTGAAAACACCACAAGGAACAATTGTTGAAGTTGAATTTAATGGAGATGGTTCATTTGAGGAGGCATCAGGAGATAATCTTGAAAAAGATATCTTTGTGCCGGAGGCAGGTCTTGTATCCCTCAAAGATGCTGTTGAGTCTTTGAAAAAAGATGGTAAGTCTCCTGTTGGAGATTGGGAGTTGGAACACAGCTTTTTGAATGGATGGAGATATAAATTTGAAGGGTATGAGAAGGGACAAAAGTTTGATTATGTTTTGGATGCAAAGACAGGAAAACTTCTCAAAAGTAATCTTGATGACTAGAACATTGCTGCTAATTCTATTCCTAATCAGTTGTTCGTCTCCAAAACATCGAATTGGGGACAAACAACTGAGCAAGGACGACATTCCTCCTTTTTTGAAGAAATATGCTCATGGCATAAAGGATGTGGATTTTTACGAAAAATGGAAGGAAGACGGCGATAACTTCTATGAAGTTAAGAACGAAAAAGTTTCGATCAGTGTTTCGAAATCAGGGAATTTGATTGAGCGAGAAGAGGATATTTCTGAGGTACAAATACCGGCCCAGATAATGGTGGCAATTAAATCCTATATTCATAAAAATTACCCTGGATCAAAGGTTACAGAAATGGAAAGCAGGGTTACTCCTTTAGGACGATTTTTTGACATTGAAATTCGTCATCCATCTAGTCCCAGCGGATATTGGGAGCTTTCTTTTACAGAGGATCAAGGCGAGTTCGTAGGGAAAGAGATTGAGGACTATGAGACTCCCATGACATTAAACTAATGAAAAAAGTTTTTTTATTACTTCTTTTTTTATTTGTTCCGACTACTTATGGCAAGAACGTAACAACAACCGGCGCAGTAAGTTTTTTGTCACTTTCTAAGAGCCTTTCACCATTTTCAGCAATTAATTTTTATCATTACGACATATATGGGATTGGGACGAAGCATTTCAAAGGGAAAGATTATAACTCTGGTTTGGCGCTAACATATTTTCAGACCTCATACTCTTATCAGTACCTTCCAAACTTACAACTCGCCGGTGGCTATATCTTCCAAGAGAATAATCCTTTTGAAGATCACCCAGAAAAAGAAAATCGTATCTTTGAACAGTTTATTTTATCACATCTTACGAACTGGTTTGCTGTTACTCATCGGATTCGTTTTGAACAAAGATTTATTGATAAGGAATCTGGTTCGGAATTTAAAACAAGAGTTAGATACCAGATTGGAGGGAGGCGTGCACTCAGAGGGGTAGAAATCGATCCTGATGAGATCTATCTCAATGCCTATAATGAGTTTTATTTTTCAACGACTGGAGAGCGGAACGCATTTTACAGTGATAACTGGACTTTCATAGGATTCGGCTACATGACAAAAAATTGGGGAGCAATTGAAGCAGGCCCGTTAATTCAGTGGTCAGTTATTAATAAAGATAAAGACACACGGACAAACTATACGCTCCAAGCGGGCTGGATTTTTAGATTTTAAGATTGCTCGTCGTACTCATAACCCGTGACTTTGAGGTATTGAGTGGCAATCGGGTCAAAAATCATTTTATGCGGCTAAGCTGCTTTGAAATGTAAGTAATTACAATTAATTGGGCTCGATCTTTGCAACCAAAATCAATCTGAAATACCCTTTTCTTCGTCGTTACTTCTCAATCAAGTTTCGGTCACGTACTTTCGTGTACGCTCCCTCACTCTCATTCGAAGTGCCTAGAGAAAAAGGGTATTTGAGATTGATTTCTCTGATTATGTTGGAGCGGGAGAGGAACCGAAAGGTTCAATGATTTGCAGGAGCAAATCATGTAATCGAGCGAAGCGAGAGACCCGAAGGGTCACGTAGTAGGAAGCGGAGTGAACAAATCCTGCTCCCGCAACCAAATCAAAACAGACATTTACAGAAACCCTAGACCACACAGACAGCGCTCGTGCGTGATTACACATCCTGACCCCTTTCGGATTTAAGGGGATCTACTAGGTTGTTAGTGGGTAGTTTCTCGAAGTCATCTGAATCAAAGAGTTTTTCTGATTTTCAAACCCCTGATTGAGATCGTTATCGTCGTTAACCAATGAAAATTCAAGTTTTTTTCAAATTGAAGGCAATGCCCATCAGGCCTTCTCAAAATGGGAAGGGGTTCGTGCGCCCAAAAACGTAGGTTTAATGAACTTTAAGAAGTTTTGTAAATCAATCGTCGTCGATAGTTCTCAAAATTTCTAAAACCGTATGCGTTTCGTTGAATGAGTTTTGCTACTCGATTAAAACCTTCAGTTCTGCCATTTGTAAGACCATTTTCAAAGAACTGTAACCCAAATCCTTCACTAGGCTCTTCAAACCAACTCACGTGACAGTTCCGTCACTAAAAATTCCAAACCCGTTTCCGCTCACGAGTCCGTTATGCCAAATTTCATCGCAACTATCCTCCTTATGACCTGATTTTTTTTCAGAGGTACCGTCATTGTCCTCTGTAGAGAGAGTTCCGTGCATGCCTCTCCCTATCGCGGGAATGGTGCGCCAGTAGTTTCGTCAGGTAGAACCCTTGAGAATATTTAATTATCAAAGAGCGACAGTGCCCAAGCTTCTCATTCGAGAAGGGGAGCAAAGCGACTAACGTCTACTTGAAAAAACGAACCACCGAGAATCATATAGAGTCGGCTTACCTCCTTTGATAAGTAATCCATCATGCGTATTTCGAGTGAGCGAGCGTGTTTAACAACTTCACTGACTAATAGAACTAATTTTCTTCTTGTAGTGTGAATAAAGCATCCATCTTGTGAAATCGTGAAACTCACCATTCTCTTCAAGTTATAATCAATTCCTTATTCAGCGTTTAGAGAATTTCGGTGAGAGTTAGTGAAGGATTAACTTTTTTTGAAAGTAGAAGTTCCTTTATCGTGCGTGTAACGAAAGGATGTTTAAAGATAGGTTTGCACAAGAATTCAGATTATGAGATTTTATTATCTTCATATACTTATTCTAAATGACTACTCTTCTGAATTAATTGCCAGCAAAGTTATTTGTTGAATCGCCCGATACATCTCAGTAGAGACCGAATTGAATTCGTCACTATCAAAACCTTGATCGTTCCATGATCCCATTCCCCCAAATAGGTCTGAGATTTCTGCTGCTAATATATATTTAACATGGAAATTACTGCCATAACCTTGAGTAAAGAACAGGACCTTACTAAGTTTATCTGAATAAATAGACTGTGCTGACTCTGAAAACCCAGACGTAATAAGATCTTTCAAGTGATTCTCTTCCATAGTTTCCGAGCGAGAAAAATAGGATTCTGGTTTTTCAATGACCCATTTGGCGAATAAAGGCCTAACTCGACACGAAAAATAAAGTTGCTTCGACGGGTCAAAAGATTGCTTTTTACAATGTAAGATTCACCTCATTGAAGAGGTGATTATGACAAGGAAGAAGCTATCCATGA
>JBFWTE010000059.1:0-6518 GCA_050247975.1 Bacteriovoracaceae bacterium | reverse complement strand
AGGCAAACTCCGGAAAGTCTGGCCAGAAGTGGATCAAAATTTAAGCTTTTCTCCCCTTTAAAAGTTAAAAAACCAGACCTAGAATAACTTAAATTTAAAGAAGGATAAAAATAAGCTATCTCTTTTTTTAAAAGAGTTTCCGCTTCTGAATTAGTGAGAACAAAATAAAACTGAGACATAGGCCATGAATATCAGAGAATTCGCTTTAAATCTGCAAAAAATTTACGATGAAATGGGACAAACCTTTTCTCTCTATCAAAATCAAACGGGACTTCACTGCTTAAACTCATGTGGCAAATGTTGCCTTAATCCAGAAATAGAAGCCTCCATACTAGAGATGATTCCGATGGCCCTAAGAATATTTGATGACGGTAAATTAGAAGAATGGCTCGCCAAACTTGAAGATCCACAGAGAGATTACTGTCTTGCCTACCAAGGAAGTGGTGAAAAAGGACAGTGCACACTTTATGAGCAAAGACCTTCAGTCTGTCGTATGTTTGGAGTGGCCGGTTACTATAATAAGCAGCAAGAAATTACCTTATCCATCTGCAAATACATTAAAGAATTTTATTCTGATGAAATAAAAAATCTTGAACCTTCAAATCTTACACCTGTCATGGCCACCTGGTCTTCCAAGCTTACTTCACTCGATCCTCAACTTATTCTCGAGAGAAAACCAATTAATTCCGCTCTTAAAGAAGCTTTGCACAAAGTGGCGTTATATGCACAATATCAAGAAAAAATCTAATTTCTAAGTAAGAATATTTTAGACTATTCATAAGTTAAAATTAAGTGACAATTAAGTTTTGCTTCAATAGCATTTTTGCAAACATATTCAAAGGAATGTTATGAAAAGCTTGCTCCTGCTTTGTGCTATCGCACTTACATCGACACTGTATGCTCAAGTCAATCAACAGCTACCTACCAAGGAATGGGCCTACTATGGAGAGCAATTCTATACAAAATTAAAACAGAGAACTTCTTTTAATAAAGATGAACTAAATAAAATTCTCACCTCTGTTCACTTAACTTCAAAAGGTAGGTTCGATACCTTTACTTCGACGTGTGATAAAGGTGGATGTTACTCACATACTGCAGTAACTTATGATCAAGCGAGAATGTACATGTTTGGCCAATTCGATCGCCAAAAAGACGACAGAGGTGCCCACGTAGTTGATGTTTACTGTCACAAGAAATTTTATTTCAATAATCCAAAAGATGCTTCTAATATGGGGTCTCAAGTCAATATCGAGCATACTTGGCCTCAAAGTAAGTTCAATGGAAGTATAGATAAATCTGTTCAAAAATCAGATATGCACCACCTTTACCTTACTGACTCTCTGGCCAATAGTCGCCGTGGAAACCATGATTTTGGTGACACTAGAAACAATGTGGACGAACTTAACGTTGAAAATTGTGATATCAGTAAATTAGCTGAAGTTGACGGACGAACCCTCTTTATGCCACCTGTTGGACATAGAGGAAATGTTGCACGATCACTCTTTTATTTCTCTGTAAGATACAAGCTTCAAATCAATCCAGAACAAGAAAAAATTCTTCGTCAGTGGCATAAAGAAGATCCTATTGATGAAAATGAATTCTTAAGACACGATTCTGTGACTAAGGTTCAACAGAACAGAAACCCGTTTGTTGATCATCCTGAAATGGTGGATCTTATCTCAGATTTTTAATTTTCAATCTAGGGCAGTGGCCTACTCAAGGCCACTGTTTCAAACTTCACCTCTCATCATCCTTGTGTTACTCTGCTGCTGAAAAATTGTTTTAAAGGAGACTTCATGGCCGGTTTTAATAAAGTCGTGAAAAATTATGATGAGGCCTTGGCCGGATTGCAGGACAACATGTTCCTAATGGTTGGTGGCTTTGGATTATGTGGAATTCCAGAAAATCTTATCCAGAAGATTCATGATATGGGAGTCAAAGGGCTCACTTGTGTTTCTAATAATGCAGGAGTTGATGGGTTTGGTCTTGGAAAATTATTAGAGAAAAAACAAATCAAAAAAATGATCTCAAGTTATGTTGGAGAAAATGCGCTCTTTGAAAAGCAAGTCCTCTCTGGAGAACTTGAGCTTGAACTGACTCCACAAGGAACACTGGCCGAAAAAATTCGTGCCACAGGAGCAGGTATCCCTGGATTTTTTACTGCCACTGGATATGGAACAGTCATTGCTGAAGGTAAAGATATAAAAATGTTTGATGGAAGACCTTATGTGCTAGAGAAGGCCTTCCCTAAGGCCGATTTTTCATTAGTTAAAGCTTGGAAGGCCGACACTTTTGGAAATCTTATATTTAGAAAAACGGCCATGAACTTTAATCCCATGATTGCTATGGCCGGAAAAATAACTGTGGTTGAAGTCGAAGAAATTGTCGCTCCAGGAGAATTGGATCCAAACTTTATTCACGTTCCAGGCATTTATGTTGATCGCTTAATCAAAGGGAATTTTGAGAAGCGGATTGAGCAAAGAACTGTAAAAAAATAAGGATTTAAAATGGCACTTTCAAGAGAGCAAATAGCACAAAGAATTGCAAAAGAACTTAAAGATGGCTACTACGTGAATTTAGGAATTGGTATTCCTACTCTAGTCGCCAACTATATTCCAAAAGGGATTGAAGTGATGTTTCAATCCGAAAATGGAATTCTTGGGATGGGAGAATTTCCTACCGAAGAAAACGTAGATGCCGATCTTATCAATGCTGGAAAACAAACCGTCACCGTTATTAAAGGTTCTGCTTTTTTTTCATCTGCTGATTCCTTTGCCATGATTCGTGGTGGACATGTGGATCTCACTGTCCTTGGAGCTTTTGAAGTGGATTCCACTGGGGCACTAGCGAGCTGGATGATTCCGGGAAAACTCGTTAAAGGCATGGGTGGAGCGATGGATCTTGTGGCCGGTGCTGAAAATATTATTGTGGCCATGTCCCATGCTTCTAAAGATGGAGCATCAAAAATACTAAAAAAATGCTCACTTCCTCTTACCGGTGTTAACTGCGTAAAGCTGGTGGTGACTGATCTTGCAGTACTCAAACTTGACGGTGGAAAATTTCATCTTCTAGAGAGAGCTCCTGGAGTCAGTGTAGAAGAAATCAAAAAGTTGACTGAGGCAGAATTAGTCATACCCGATCATGTTCCTGAAATGATCTTTAATTAAGTATTCTGGCCAGATTATTGCTTCTTCTCCTCTAAGAGATTTACTCAGGAGGAGAAGTATGAAATATTCTAGTTTAGTATTTATATCCATTTTGGCCATGACCTTAAGTAGTTGTTCTTCATGGAAGAAAAGGCCCGAAGGACGAAACTACAAGCAACAAACATCTCAAGCACAAACTGTAAGTGTTGACACCGAAGCTGCAAAACAATCTACAGAGATTACTAAAGGCTGGCCCGAGGCCTCTACTCGAGCAGCAACAGACCTAATCAGTAAGTATGGTTCTCCCACTGAGGTTACTTCCGACATGCTCGTTTGGAGAAATATTGCCCCATTCAAAAGAATTGTTGTTCATAAAGAAGTTTACGAAAACCGTTTCCCACTACTCCATCAAGAACCAGTAGAGCATGTCATTAACTATCGTGCTCGAGGTGATAAAGTAGATGATCTATGGAAATTCAATGGGGCCATTGTGGTTGATCGAGTTAAAGGTGAAATGGCGGCCAGTGGTTTCAATGAGGCCATGAATATTCTCTCTCTTAATCTCGCTCATGATATCATGATGGGTAAAATATCGGCCGAAACGGCCAGAATAGAATTTGGCCAAGAGTCTATGGATTATCTTAATGGAAAACGTCCAAACAATACCCAGGCCCTAAGTTTTGGAAACCAGCTTAACACTGCGGATGCTGGGCAATCCATCACCAATAAGATTCGTTGGATTGGTGGAGGAAATACTCCATACCGGAAAGTCCAACTTCGCCAAGCTCAAGAGGCCAATCAAAATCGATAACACACTCATAAGGGAGAAGTTTTGCCACTTCTCCCCTTTCTTGTTAACCTTTAATCATGAAAAAAAGAATTGTGGTTAAAGTAGGCTCCCTTGCAGTGACAGATGAGAAGGGAGGAGTTTCAAAAGCAAAAATTAAAAATCTCATCGAAGAAATTCAAAAATTAAAATCTAAAAATTTTGAAGTTATTCTCGTAAGTTCTGGGGCCATTAATTCAGGAAGAAGCCTCGTTAAAAAACCTGAAGAAAAAAAGATGATGATCTCTTATCAGCAAGCGGCCGCCGCCATTGGCCAGCCCTTACTCATGAGAACCTACGTCGAAGCTCTAGAAAACTATGGAGAACATTGCGCCCAGATACTAGTCACGCATGAAGATTTCAAAGAAAGTAAGAGATTTCTCAATATTCGTAATACCATTAACCAACTACTAGAAAATAATATTCTTCCTATCGTAAATGAAAATGACACGGTTTCATTTGAAGAAATTACTGTTGGTGACAATGATCAACTCGCAGTGATGATCACCCAGGCCTCTGATGCCGAAAAACTTATTCTCTTAACAGAAGCAGATGGGCTTTATAATAAAAATCCCAAAGAAAAAGATGCGGTTCGATTTGATGAAATTGAATTTAACGACAACTTCGCAGGAGTAAAATTTGCCGCGAAGACCAGTGTTGGCCGTGGAGGCATGGATACAAAGATTAAGGCGGTGAGAAAGCTCACCCCTTTAGGTGTTGATGTTATTTTAGGAACGTTTCTTACTGAAGCTCCTTTAACAAGATTGATCGAGCGAAAAGGCGGGACTCTTTTTAAAGGAAGCCCTGAAAAGCAAACTTCAAGAAGAAAATCCTGGCTTTCTACTGTGGTTAAAAATGAGGCCTGGGTAGTGATTGATGAGGGTGCGATGAAGGCCCTTCAAGATCAGAAGACTTCACTTCTTCCTGTGGGAATCAAAAAAGTTCATGGTCTTTTTAAGCGTGGAGATGTGATTCAGGTTAAACACAAAAATAAAATTGTAGCAGTTGGTATTTCTGAGTTTGACTATAAAGAAATGGAATTAATTAAAGAAAAAAAATCTGCAGAGATTTCATTACAAATAGAAAATGCCCTATCCAAAGTGGCCATACATAAAGATAACTTACTCCTTAAAACTAATTAAAGAAGATGCCTTAGCATCTTCTCCCTGGAAGACAAATTCTTGGAATAGTAGTTGAACAACTCGCACTCATACCCGAAAAGTTCACTTGTTCAATTGGGCCATCTGGAATTTCACCAATAAAATAGTTTCGATTCACTGTAACATTCGCCTCACAAGTTTGGTAAAGACTTGGCGAATATTTAAAATGAATTGAGGCCGCAGTCACCAGGTGCTGGGGACATTCACTCACAGGATCGGCACCTTCAAAAGATTTTACATAGCCACTCAAGGTCGTGGCACTGACCTTGGTTAAAGGAATATCTAAATGACTTGCTCCTAAAGCAATTAATAAATTTTTCTGAAAATTATCATTAACTGAAACCGAGCAGGCCAAAGCTGAAATGGAGATGAAAGATAAAACAGCTGCAAAGAATAAATTTCTCATCAATCCTCCCTAGATGATTCCTATTTTTAGAATAGAGCAAATTAATAATTTTAAAATCTAAAAACTCCAACAAAATCTTTCCCGATTTTGATCAATTTTAGATAATCATAGAGACATTCTGACACTGCCTAGGGAGCGCGCTTTTGAATAAAGCGGTGATGATTTCTTAAAGATTCATATTCAAGTTCATTCTCATCCGAACGAGTTATTTTATAGACTTCTGTATAGATATGAGGAGAAGCATTTTTTAATTGAGTTCTTGTTATATAATAACTCTTAATTTGCCACCAATAACCTTCTTCTACTTGAGAATTGATGAGCTTATTTTTTTTATAGAGCTTAAATTCAATCGTGATATTGCCATCATCAGTGCGGCGAGAAGTTTGTTTGATTAACTTACCGTCTTCTGTTGTCTCGCCTTCCCAAGTGCCGGCAACCGCTACGCCTATTTTAGGAAAACTAGGGTTTTGATTGATGGCCTGAAAAAGTAAGGGCATTAAATCATGAGTTCGACTTGAGATAAAATAGAATTGCCCTGCTGACAAAAGATGTTCAACAGTACTGATAGGTAATTTCAAAATTTCTTCAAAAATAATTTTCTGATTTTTTAAAAAGACATCTGGAGAAGAACTTCTAACAGAGATGGCATGATAAGCAATATCTCCTTGCAAATATTTTTTCGAATCCACTTTGACTTCAGATAGACCAACTCCTCTACTCATCAGATTTTGCTCTAAAGATCTTAATGAATCTTCTAATTCATTACCTGAAGTTTTTTTCGGCACTGAAGTTGAGCAGGCCTGAATTAAAAAGATTAATAAAAAAATATAAAGTTTTTGTTGCATAAAAAGTCCTTCAAGAAACGAAAAGCTACAATAGCAGGATGCATCACTCAAACAGGATAACCCAATCAGATTCCAGAGGTCCACACGAAGATATGAAATTATTTCATCATTATGACAAACGATTCCCATTATTTA
>JBFWTE010000058.1:0-7248 GCA_050247975.1 Bacteriovoracaceae bacterium | reverse complement strand
GGAAGAAGATTTTATGAATAGGAATTATCCATTTTCGAGGCAAAAGATTGTCGCTTAAAAGAAAAAGTCCTGCCAAAAACAGGACTTTTTTTCAATTATGAATCCTCAGTTCGGTGCGAACAGTTTATGATTTAGGCAGGATATTTCTTAGTGTTTCCAACTTGGCCTTTCTGATGGGTTGCCAAATAATTTTCCCAGATTCTTTAATCGCAATAATTTCAAGATTAGGCATATTTTTTGATGTAATTTGAAGCTTAACCACTGATCCAGAAAACTTACTTATAGTCGATTCTAACTTTTTTAAAGTCTCTGGATTATTATTTTCTATTCCTACATAATCTTCACTAGTCACTTCGAGCGGAATCTTTGTACTTCTGCTCTCAAGACTGGCCAATGATCTTGAATCTTTTTCATTCGCAATTAAAACACCACCTGATGAAAATGGAGCGTTTTCAGGTAATGAGGTTTGGTATTTTGATAATAAAAGCTGATTCATTTGTCTTGCGGATTTGGCCTCGGCCGATCTCGAAGCAGATGAGAAAGATGAACTGCCAAATGACTGTGTTGAAGGAGCATAAGGAACAAAGTTAGTAGCATTTCTTACTACTGAGTCTGGTTTATTTTCAGATGGAGTTGTTTTAACATTCGAAGTTTCAGAAGTTTTATCATCAGATCTCTTCTTTTCGGCCGGCGCAGTTGCACCACTGCCACTCATCTGATCAAGTAGTTTTTGATATTGAGCTCCATCACTTTCTTTTTGGGCCACTAATTTTTCTAGAGACTTTATTCTATCCTCTAAAACAGCTTTACTTGGATCACTCTTCGGCAAGATAGAAGCACTTGACCTCATTTGATCTAGCTCTGCACTTGCAGCGACTTTTTCTTCTTTTGTTTTATCGACGGCTTGCTGAAGATCAGCTGCACTCATGCTAGATAAAGCAGGTGGCAGAATTGTTGCCGCTTCCGATTCTACAGCTGAATCTTTTGGCCTCTCACTACTGACTTCATTAGAGGAAGAGATCTGATTATTTGTACTTTGTGAAGCTTGAGATTGTGAGGTTTGATTTAAATCATCATTTTCCTGAGAACTAAATTGCTTTGATCTCAGTTCACTGATCTCATTTTCTCTACTTAAGTCAAGTCCATCTTCACCTGACCATCTTGACTTTTGAATTCTTACTAAATCTTGTTCGCTTAAATCAGAACTAACGTACTGATTGGCAATATTTAAATATCCTTGAATCAAATTTTTCTTATATTCAAAATTTTTATCATCTTTGGGAGGTAAAAAATAAACACATAGAAATTTATTGAGCAGATTCTGCTTATTTTCCGGTAAGCAATCATTTTTATTTCTTGCATGGGAGCACCATTCTTTTGAATACTCTAAAAAGGTTTTTCCTTCGCCATTAGCAGAATAAAACTTGCTCTCGCAAACAATTTTATTAGCATTTTCATATCCATCATTTTCATCCTTCTGGAAATCTTTACTTATTCGATGTTGCAATTCTTCAATTAAATCTAAGGTTCTTCTCGAAGTGTAGCTATTGCAGGTATTTATAATTTCACTTTGACAGTTAATCTTCTTGCCACTAGCACAAGACAAACTCTGATTGATCAATTGAAGATCATTTTTTGGATTATTATCAATAAGTGAGATTTTTTCTTGATTTAAATCAGAACTAAGAAGTGGAACAAGTTTTGTCATTGAATCATTAAAAGATTTTTTTATAATTTTTTGAACATCTTTATTAATTAAAAATTCTCTGGTTTTTTCTTTAACCCTCTGGGCATTAGTGCGAGAGAATTGCTCAAAACAGGCCCCAGGTTTTTGATAGCAACTTTGATCTTGAGGAGAATAAAGTTTTAAGATCTCAAAAAATTCAATCTTTTTTGGGAGTGCTTTTTTGTCTTTTGACTGAAAAAGACTTTTTATACTTGGTTGACGCTCTAAATATTCCAATCGCGCGAATTTTTTCAATTGATCTTCAGAAAGCCTTCCACTTTCATAATCACTAGCACTAAAACCTCTCAGCTCTTTTGATAACTCTTCATAGTCCCAATCTTTTTCATTAAAAGGCCTTTTACTTAAATCAGTCATGTCTTGATAAAAGTAGTTATCTGTAGGGGTCTGAAGAAAAGCAAGGTATTGCTGAAAATCAACACATTGATTTTGTCCCAAATTTTGCTGCGTAAGCGATTGAGGTCTTATTTGCTCGACGTTTTTTGCGATTCTCAAAAAGGCTTCGGTTAAAGGTATATTATCCTTCGCTACTGCATCTGCATATTGCTTAAATCGAAGAGAGAGTGTTTTCATATCATCTTCTGTTGAGTATCGATGAAGCATCAAGGCCTTATTTCTTTTATCATTAACGAGAAAGTTCACATTAAAAGCAAAGGCTTCTATCATTGCCTTAATTTGTCTCTCAACTGCTCTTGAATTCGCTTCAAGATTTAATCTATCTCTTAAATTTGAAGCTGCTTGATTGGCATCTTTCAATAAGGGCTGATTCTGCTGACAGGTACAAAATTGAGCTAGATTTTCTTGGGTTACTGGTAAATTAGACGAGCAATCATTTACTAATCCATCGAGTAATTTTGGATCTAAGGTCTCCGAAGTTACGCAATTCCTCTCTTCCACGGCCAGAAGCTCAGTGCTCATGATAAATAAAATAAGAATCCAGGGCCTTGCAAAAGTCATTATCTTCGATCCACCTTATTAATAGGCTCTTCGGTTTAATTGGCAATCTACTTGATTATTTTAGTTTATTCTTTTACTCAGAACATAAATCTATGGACTATCAAGGGTTTATCAATTAAATAGTGCCTTAAAGATGAGGCATTATTATGGATAATTTGAAATCAGCACCTCCAAAACACTCTTGGGTCAGTACCGAAGATGGAAGCTTCACTCTTTTCTCTGAAGAGTTCCAAGAGGCCTGTCATTCAACCACTGGGGCAAAATCTGAAACTCTTCTTCACTACATCAGTGGCTGTAGAGTTAAAGAGAAAGCTCAGCAAGGAGAAGTCACTATTTTAGAAGTTGGATTTGGCCTAGGTGTAGGCATGCTGACAACAACTGAATCAGTTCCAGAAGCAAAACTTACTTTTTTATCTTTAGAAATTGATGAAGACTTGGTGGAATGGTTTCGATTACAAAATCCTCATTTTGAATGGAAATCAGAACATCACTTTAAATACCTTCATTATCAAAATTCAAATTTAAATCTTTTTATTCTTGTTGGAGATGCTCGAAAAACTCTTCAATCATTTTTAGAAATTTACCCTTTTAAATTTAATGTTATCTATCAAGATGCCTTCTCACCTAAAAAAAATCCAACTCTCTGGACCAAGCAGTGGTTTAAGCTTTTAAAAGAAAATTCCTTAGAGGATGTGATCTTGTCGACATATTCTGCAAGCACTTCGATTAGAAAAAGTTTAGCTGAAAGTGGTTGGAAAATTCATAAAGGGGACAAGTTTGGCCCTAAGAGAACGAGCACCAGAGCAACCCTTAATGGAGAAACTGATCCTGATATTCTTCTGCAAATGGAGCGCTCACCCACTCCTGCATTAAGTGATGACAATATAAATACTTTTTTGACAAAATAAAAAAAAGGATTTTATGAACTCACTATGCCAGCTTCTCTCAATTCAATACCCCATCATTCAGGCCGGAATGGTCTGGGTTTCTGGAGGTAAACTTGCGGCGGCTTCGGCCAATGCTGGAATTTTAGGAGTGATTGGTTCTGGTTCAATGAAACCAGAACTTCTCGAGCAACATATTTTAAAGGCAAAATCCCTCACCTCTCATCATGAAAGATTGGCAGTTAATGTTCCCCTTTTGTATGAGCGCACCAAGGAGCAAATTGAAATTTCCCTAAAACTAGGAATTAAAACTTTCATCACCTCAGCTGGAAGTCCAAAAACTTATACCTCTTGGCTCAAAGATCAGGGATGTGTTGTGATTCATGTCACTTCAACACCTGAGCTTGCATTTAAATGTGAGGCCGCAGGTTGTGATGCTGTGATTGCAGAAGGATTTGAGGCCGGAGGCCATAATGGCCGAGATGAAATTACAACTCTCGCCTTAATTCCACAAGTGGTTGATGCGGTCAAGATTCCAGTGATTGCGGCCGGAGGAATCGGCGATGGCCGAGGTATTGCTGCCGTGATGTGTCTTGGGGCCCAAGGAGCTCAGCTCGGCACCCGCTTTGTCGCAACAGAAGAATCAAGCGCTCATCCTCATTTTAAAAATGCGATTTTAAATTCAACTTCCTCTAGCACCATGCTGATGATGAAAAAAGTTGTTCCTGTGAGACTGCTTAAAAATAAATTCTATGAAGAGGTCAAAGTTCTCGAAGAGCGTTGTGCTTCAAAAGAAGAACTGGAAAATCTTCTTGGGCATGGGCGGGCAAAAAAAGGCATGCTGGAGGGTGATCTTTCAGAGGGTGAACTTGAAATTGGACAAATTGCCTCCCTCATTAAAGACGTTCCCACAGTCAGTGCATTAGTTGAAAGACTAATCGAAGAACAACGAAGAGCACTGCCTAAAGGTTCATTCTTTTAAAGCTCTAAACTCAAAGATTGATGAATGCCACGTCTTCTTTTATTGTAGGCCTTGGTCATTGAGATATCTTTGTGGCCCACAAAATCGGCCACTCGCTCAAGAGCATGACCTTTATCTAAAAGCATCCCAATCACTGTGGATCTTGCTGAGTGAATAGTTATATTGCCAGTTACTCCAATTTTTTTGGCATATTTTTTTATGATGTAATTTAGAGATTTTGGATCTAAAGGTTTGTTTAAATCTTGAGTATGAGCATTTTTAGTCGGCCTAAAAATGTAATCCTCAGGGCCCATTGAATACTTTTGATCCATACACCAGTTCAGATAATCTCCCAAGGCCGCTATCACTTTCGGATTAAGAGGAGTGACTCTCTCTTGAGCACCCTTGGCCTTATAACGAATCACTTTAAATCCATTTTCTTCATCTAGTGAGCTAAATTTGAGATGCGATACCTCTCTGTGCCTCATACCGGTGGTAAAAAACAAAGTTAAAATCGCCTTATGCAGCTTACCTGGCCCTTCTGAAGTATCGATGATTTCTAAAATTTGAAAAACTTGCTCATCTGTTAAATCTTGAGTTTTAACTTCTTTAGGGATTTGAAAGCGCTTCACTCTTCCAATAGGATTCTTTTCGATTAAATCTAAATCCATTAAGTAGTCATAGAATGACCAAAGAGTGGCAAGGATTCGATTGATACTTCTCTGTGAATACTCTTCCTTTATTAAAGAGTCTTTAAAGGCCACCACGTGAGCATGCTCAATTTCAATCTCAGTCATCATTTTAAAATTTTGAGAAATAAAATCTAAAAACTTTCTTAGATCTCTAGTATAGGCATCTCTGGTATGAATAGATGAAAAATTATGAATAAATCCATAGTAAAGCTTGTTGCGATCAAACTTTGTTTGTTTGGTAATTTGAAAACCAGAAAAATTCTGAAGTGAATTCATTTCATCTCCTTTCTGGCCCAATCTAAGCAAAAGCTCATGATCGCCCACTCATGCTTAGGTAAAATCCGATGCAATTCTTTAGATGTCATTCCTATTATACGAACAAGGATTTGAACTTGTCCCACCACTTTTGAAATTTCACTTTTCTCCCTGTTTGAGAGATGAAGTTTCTCGCCTTTTTTTACCTGTGAAGAAAAATTTTTTAAAACGGACTCAACGTTTTTTAAAGCTTCAGAGAGAATTTGCAATTGTGTTTTCTGCCGGCGTGACATTTCTACAAATTGATCAATAATAAATCTAATTTTTCGGCCTCTGCCTTGAACCTTCTTATCCTTCACCTGAAAGGCATCAATAAAACTAAGATATTTTGGAGCAAGACAGAGGGTAAAATTCTTGGCCTTTTTTTCATCCTCAACTTTGGGCCTTCCTGGTTGTCTTTTGGAAACTTTTTTAAAGACTTGCTCTTTTGGAGTCAAAAAATTTTCCACCATGGATTCGGCCGGAACCTGAACTTTTGTTTTCTCCTTTGCCTCATCAATAATTTTTTTAAGCACATCCATACTTCGGGCCGAATCTTTCATTATTTACTCCAAAAATGCACCTGTAAGACCATCAAAAAAAACGAGACGCACCGTTCTCTCGCATAATTCCCCTTATGAGGCATAAAAATAGTATAGTAAAACTAGATCAATTTTACTATTAAAATTGATCTAGTTTTAATTAGGGGGAATACATCATTTCCTAGTTCGCACCGCATTATTTAAAAAGAATGGCACTATAACTTTTTCAAAAACTTTGTCTTTGAAACGATGACCCATTATGTTGCTTTTCAACCAAGGATTTTGCCATGAAGAAGCTCGCCATTATTTTCGTTCTCAGCTTTGTCTGTACTCAGGCCTTTTGTATTTCAATCACCAAGGAAATTATCCCTTTTGAAAACTCTCAGACCTGCTTAGTAGAGGTCCCAAGCTTGAAATTTAAAACGATTAATGATGGAAAATTTAATTACGATCTCAAATTTCCTGGAAAGACATATTTATTGGATGCTCAAAAAGTGATTGCTACGATGATTCAATTTGTGTCTGCAATTGAACATAAATTTATTAAAGCAAAAGATCCGGCCATTTTGATGGATACAAGACCACTTTGTATTGGCATTGAAGAATACTACGCCTCTAGATTGACACAAACAATTGGAACAAAAATAATTCTAGTATCTGATTATTTGATTTCTTGGTTAGGTCTAAGTTTTGAAGGCGAAGGCGATGCCCCTTTAAAAGTTATCCTTGCTCATCAATATGGACATTTGATTCTTCATCGACTTGATGTCCAAGTCAGTATGGAAATGCAAGAGCTTCTCTCTGATTGCATGGGGGCCATTATTGTTAATTTTCATAAAGATCAAGGGATCGATTTATCAGGGCCGGCGAAAATGACAAAGTTTTTGAGTACTCATGATATGAATGAGCAAGACCTTCCTAAGAGAAAAGAGGCAGTAGAAGCAGGATTCAAACTCGCTAAAATATTAAAAAATAAAGGGCAAACAAGCTCAACTCTGACCGAGGAGAGAATCCTGAATGCCTGTAAACGAAACTATTCGCTGGAATAATGTAACTGCTCAATAAATTGTTGGAGTTCTTTTCTAAAATTTCTCTACGGCCCTATGTCATTTATTTTATTTGGCCAATCGTTCTTTTTCTGACAAAATTTCTTCATGGCATTTGATGAACTCAT
>JBFWTE010000057.1:0-8387 GCA_050247975.1 Bacteriovoracaceae bacterium | reverse complement strand
AGAAAAAGCCAGGGTAAAAAGAAAGTAGACCAAGAAGAGAATTGATGTAAGAATTTTAAAAAGAAGCATTTTTTTGGCCGTCGAGTTATCTTTAATTGATCTGTCGAGTTACACCTTTATTCATCAGTCCAATCTCATGGCAAACAACCAGACTCATACCATCTTCTGTGATCGTATGATGGCGGGCCAGGCCTCCAAACATTGACACCTTCCAATTTTTCCCAGATTGCTGAGCATAGGCGTTTACCGTCCCATCTTCCCAATTTCTTTCAATGATAAGTTTACCACCAGCATCTGCAACAATCTGTGTGTAGATTGATTCGACCCTGTCAATTGCCATGTTGAACTGCTCTTCAGAGAGTCCACCGAATCTGTTTTTCAGATTCTTAGGGATATAAAGATCGTTTTCTGGAACAAATCCTGTGGCCCCATCCGGTGAACACGGAAAAGCAGTTGAAGAAAGCAGAAATCCTAAAAGAGCAGCCGTAAATTTATTGGCCATTTAATTCCTCCATGAAAGATATATTTAATTAACTGTCTTTTATGATCCGTACAGACTCTAAAATTGACTAGAGAAATTATACCGCGTAAGAAAAAGTAAGTTCTCCGTCCATATCCTTGTTGGCTGGCGCACACTTTGAGACACTCAGAAAAATCCATTAATTACAGGTACTTGGTGGCATTCTTGAAAGCTGTAGCTCGCCGGATTGTAATCAATCATTTGATTGATTTTGTGATTCAGATGATTAATAATGCCGGCATGTCAAAAAAATCTGAAGGGTTGAAGTGTGAGAAAAAAGATCTCATTTTGAGTGTGGCTACACGCTTATTCGCTAGAGATGGCTTGAAAGGTATCTCTATTAGAGAGATCTGTGAGGCTTCAGAATGCAATGTGGCCTCCATATCTTATCACTTCAGAGGTAAAGATAAGCTCTACGCACAATGTTTGAAACAGGTGGATACCGTTAAAGATAAACTAATTTGTTGCCTTCAGTATCCGGAAAATGCAGATGATTTTTTGAGGCGCCTGGAAGCATTTTGCTTAACACTTTGTGAATTCGCTTCTGAGTATCCAGAGAGTATCAGGCTCACCATTCAGGAGTTAAATGCAAACTTTGAAAATGGGTCTCTCTCCGATACCTTTCTAGTATCTTTAAGCGAACAACTCTCAGAATTTTTTCGATCGGCGATCGAAAGAAATTTACTCCCTTCTGATATGAAGCCCGAATTAACGGCCAGAGTTTTACTGGGGGGTCTTATCTTTCACAAAATCTTTTTTAAATCTCATGAAAATCCTAATGATAAGGACATTGTGTCCAATATCATTCGAAACTGCACTTGGAGTAAGTATGCTTAAGTTTTGTCTGGCGGCTCTTGTTACTGCCGCTTTTAGTTTGAATTCCTGGGGCCAGGGTCCCAAAGTGCTCTCGGAAGCGGAGGTCGTCCGATTAGCGCTAGAACGAAACGAAATAAATGCCATCAGCCGAAATGAACTCCAGCAGGCCGAGCTCAGGCTTAAGAAGGCACGTTCCTATCTTTTTCCTACGCTAAAGGCAAACGCGGTCATTCAGAAGCTTTATATTGTTCCTGAGAAACGGCTTCCTGGTGGATTACAGATTAATCAAGGTAATATTACTTTGTCCCAACCTCTCTACACTTTTGGACGATTAACTTCCGGAATTGAAATAGCAAATCTTGACAAAGATCTCACTGCTAATTCTGTGACCACAACAAAAGCAGAAGTCATAAAAACGGCCCGTCAACTTTATTATAATGCTCTCTTTCATAAACACGTGCTTCAGATTGCGGAGGATTCCATCGCTAATGCTAACCGAAATAAGGGTGCACTTAATGAGCGGGTTTCATTTGGACGGATTAATCAAAATGATAACCTTAAGATGCAAGCCGACGTGGCCAGCCGTCGTCCGCTCCAGCTCGAAACCAAGAAAAGTTATGAGGCCGCGCTGGAGGAACTTGCGAGTTTTTTAAACTACCCTAGAGAAGAGATACAAAATCTAGGCGAATTGACAAAGCTGGATCAAAGGATGCCTTCCAAAGGTGACGTGGATGATTTTGTCGATGTAAAGGCAGCGGAAAAAAATGTACGCCTCGCTGCGGCCCAAAAGGAGCTGGCAAAGAGTGATTACATGCCAACGCTTTCAGCATTCGCAAGCTATACACCTAGCCACACGCCTACAGATGTGGCACTTCCTGGAGTTCTATTGACGGATACAGCTGCATTTGGATTAAGGCTGGATTTTGACTTTCCTCTTGGGGGAGCGAAGGTCTATGACACAAAAATTCAAACCATCGGTGCTGAGAGTGCTCTTCTCAATTTACAGAGGATCAAAAGGGATGTTTCTAAACAGCAAAGATCACTCCTCCAGCAGTATGAAACCCTCTCAGAGGTCCGGACCTCTCTGAAGAATGCTGTTGACCTTGCGGATAGGGCATATAAGGTCGCCCTACAGTCATTTCGCACCGGAAACGTGAGCCAACTCCAGCTTAATGACAGCGAACTTCTCCTCACAAGGAACAAGATCAGTCTTGCACAGAATACGCTCCAAATGAAAGTGATTGAGACCGAACTCGAGCGACTTCAGACACAGGGGAGCAGATAATGAAAAAATTATTTATAGCGTTGATTTTGATCGTCGCATACTTCGGAACCCTTTTCATGAAGAATATTCAGGTTGAGAAGGCCAAAAATGTTTACGTGCCGACGATCTATGACATTCAGAAGAAGCAGGGAGTTCCGGTGCATACCACAACTGTGCAGAAAGGAAGCTTTCGTGAATTCGTGACTCTATCAGGAACTCTCGATCAAAGCGGGTATTTTAAAAGCGCGGTCGCCCCACAGGTGATGAGACGGGTCCGAAGCGGAGATGGGGCCTATCTCTCTTTCGATGGAAAAAGAATCAAGGGACGAGTCGTTTCTGTTTCCGGTTCACCGAATCTTCTGACCGGCCTCTATGAGATCGCCGCTGACTTTAACGTCCGCTTAAAAGTCGCATCGGCAGTGACAATAGATGTTCCGGTTACAGAGGTAAAAGGGGCCATCCTTATTCCTAGAGAAGGGATTAACTCCAGAGGAAAGAAACCGCTCGCATTCGTTCTTGAAAGAGATAGGATATCACCTCGCACAGTGGAGATCGCCGGTGCCAACGGTGAGCAGTTCTGGATCAAATCCGGTCTGCGGGCCGGTGAAATCATTGTGGTGAGTGACACCCGGAATTTCACCGGAGGAGAAAAAGTAAACGCAATCAGTGTGGAGAATGAATTATGATTGAGACTTTTGTACGCCGTCCGGCGATGACGATTATATTTATTGCGGTTTTCATGGTGATGGGGATTGTTTCCATTGGAAACATGATTATTGAACCTACTCCTAAAATTGATTTTCCGATCGTTACTATTGAAACCGTCTATCCGGGAGCATCTCCCGAGGAAATTAATACACAGATATTAAAGAGGGTGGAAGACGCCATCGCTGAGGTATCGCAGATTAAAAGCATCAAGGCCGACGCCCGAGAAAATTACGGTATCGTCATTGTGGAGTTTTTGATTGAAGCGGATGTAAACGTCAAGTCCATCGAGATCAAGGACAAGGTGGAGGCCATCCTGAACGATTTTCCTGAAGCGGCCGAAAGACCCATTATTGCCAAGTTCGACCCGCTTCTTCAGCCCATTGCCACACTTGTACTTACAAGCGAAAAGCATAATTTTACCGAACTCTACGAATACGCTGATAAGAAATTAAAGACCACGCTGAGTTCCATTAACGGCGTTGCCTCGGTGGACATCTCCGGAGGGAGAGAGCGGCAGATCAACGTCTGGCTCGATAATAACCTCCTCCTAAAAAACTACCTGTCAATCCAGAACGTCACTCGTGCCATTCTGGAAAAAAACCTGAACGTACCAGGAGGGTCCATTGACCGGAGAGACAATAAGATCACCGTTCGTTTCGTAGGTGAATTTCAGACGGTGAAAGACATTGAAAATCTTAAGATCACCTCTAACGAAGGCCGTGTCTATCGTCTGAAAGAGCTGGGCCGGATTGAGGATTCTTTCCGGGAGATTGAACGGATCGCCCGCTTCAATGGCGAAGAGGTCGTAGCCCTTGCAGTGAAGAAACTATCCGACGGGGATGCTGTCGGAATTGTCCGTTCCTTAAAAGAGAAGCTTCCGGGCATTGCGAAGAATCTTCCAGAGGGGATGAAGCTCACGATGGGGATTGACACAACGGAGGCGACTCTTGATGACACAGTATCAACTGTAAGAAATATTGCCATTGGTATTGGTTTAACTGTCCTGGTCATCTTTCTCTTCTTGGGAGACTGGCGGGGGGCGGTTATTTCTGCCATCGTTATTCCAACTGCCATTATCTCAACTTTCTTTTTAATGGACATGAACGAGTTCTCGATCAACATGATGACCCTACTTGCCTTCGGAACCTGCCTAGGAACCCTGATTGCCAATGCTCTTATCATTATTGAGAACGTGTACATCCACCTCCAGAAAGGAAAAGACCCTGTCGCGGCTTCCGTGGACGGAACTAAGGAAGTTCTACTCGCCGTCTTCGCCGCCTCGGGAACCAATCTCGTGGTTTTTACTCCCTTAGCCTTCATGGGCGGAATCGTTGGTAAGTTCATGCTTCAGTTCGGGATGACTGTCGTTTATGCCACACTTTTTTCGATCCTCGCTTCAGTGACCCTGACTCCGATGCTTTGTGCGCTTCTCTTGAAGGACCCTTCTAAATTAAAGGGTCCCCTAATGGTAGTATCATCAAAAATCGACTTCCTTCTCGAAAAAATTATGGCATGGTTCAAAGGGCCTTTCGATTTCATGATGAAAAGACCATTAGTCAGCATCGCTATGGGGGTCGCACTGTTTTTTACCATAGTTTATCCCGCAAAAAGAATTGGTTCAGAATTCATCCCGCGCTCCGACCGGAATGAGTTCACCGTTGAGGTCGAAATGCCTGACGGAACTCCGGTGGAAAAAAGCGCGGAAGTGGTGGCGATTGTCGAAGGTCACCTGAAGAAGTATCCAGAGGTCGTGAGCTACCTCTCTGACATCGGCTTTAGTGGCGAAGAGAAGTCCCGGATCGCAGTGAAGCTCAAGCGCTTCCAGGAAAGAAAAAGAAGCTATGAAGATATCATGAACGATCTCATCCCTAAGGTGGCGGTGATCCCGGAGGCGAACATCTTTCTTTCCGGGGGAAGTAAGTCCAACGACGGTCTTGGAGATGTGACTCTTGACATCCGCGGGGACGACATTCAGAAGATGGCCCAGGTGGCGAACACGTACCGGAAAGTGATGAACGAGACAGGTTACTTCAGTGCGGTCCGTTCGAGTTACGTTCGACCAAAGCTTGAAGTGCGCTTCGAGCCTAACCCTGAAGCATTAATTCAGCAGAAACTGACCAATGTTGAAGTTGGTCAAGTGGTACGTGCATTGGTGAATGGAAACGATCAAGCCGTCTATAAAGAGGGCGGTGAAGAGTATGACATTAACGTCACTTTAGACAAGGGATTCAAAGCGAATCCGGAAGATTTTAACCAGTTCCTCATCATGGGAAAAGACGGACTCATCCCTATCGTCACTCTCGGTGAAGTAAAACAAGTCGAGGCTTCTGCTCCCGTAAAGCGAAGAGACAAGGCGATGATCATTCAGTTGAATGGGTATCTTTCCAAGTCCACTGCCGGAACCGTAATGAACGAACTCACGCAAAAGTTCAATACACTCCAGATTCCGGAAGGAGTTACTTACCGCTGGACCGGAAGAGCGGAAAACCAAGCTGAATCTGCAGCAGAAATCAGCAAGGCCTTCATGCTGGCGGTTATTCTCACTTACATGCTCCTCGTTGCCACACTTGATTCATTCTTATTTCCGATCTCAATCGCAAGTTGTATCGTCACTTCTTTCCTGGGAGTGTTCCTATTTATGTTCTTCATGGACGGGACCATGAATATCGGCTCCATGATGGCCATCGTGATGGTAGTGGGCCTGGCGGTGAACAACGCTATCTTGATGATTGAGTACGCCCAACAGCTCATCGCCAAAGGAGTGGCCTACGAGGAAGCCCTCTGGGAAGCGGCCAAGTCGAAGTTCAAGCCAATTCTCATGACTTCCATTGCCATCATTGCAGGAACCTGGCCACAGATCTACGATCAGGACAAAATTAAGTCTTCCATGGGGCTGGTTGTGATCGGAGGAATGATCGCGTCGATTCTTTTCACCTATATCATGTCACCACCTGTGCACGTATTTATTCTCCGGGCCAAGGATTTCATGAAACGAAAGCTCAGGAAGAATATTGATGTGAACGATGTAGAGACTGACATCCCTGCTGTTAAAACCCTGCGATGACAGCGTGAGATACTTTTTCTTTCTCCTTTTCTGGTCCCTCCTTAGCATCTCTTTTGCTGAAGAGGGGCCTTTTTCTTCCTGTCAGGAGGAAATTAGAAAGTACTGCTCTTCTTACGAAAAGGTGACAGAAAGAGTGTCATGTCTTTTAACTGTAAAGGACTCACTAAGTTCTGATTGCCAGCAAGAGCTTCAAAGGGTTAGTCAGACTCTGGAGGCTACAGGGGTCCGTGGTGGAGGTGGTCTTTCTTCCTTCGGAGGAGTGATGGGCCGTTTCGGTCTGTTGCCTCCTAAGAAAACTATTGTTTCGGCCAATGGACAAATGGCTCCTGAAGGGAATCCAGTCGTTATACAACAGGGAAGAATTAATGTTTCAACCCCAATATGGACGAAACAAGGAAAGTCTTTTTCCCTATCAACCGGTGCCGGAAGTGTAGTCTTTAACGAAACCCAGAAATTTGACAATGGCCAGAATGCTCCCCAGGAATTGCATCGGATCGAGGCGGGGGGGCAATACACTCGAACAACTAAAGATGGGCTGTTCGGAGGAAAACTTTCCGTTGGATCGGCCAGCGATAGGCCTTTCCATAGTAAAGATGAAATGGCGTATAGTTTAAACGGTTTTTATACGGCTAATACGACTGGAGATAGACTTTGGATATGGACTGTCTTTTTGTCTAATAATAATCCTGTGGCCAATTTTGTTCCTATACCAGGCTTTATATACCTCTATAAGGAAGAAGGTTTCACCGGCATGTTCGGACTTCCTTTTTTGAGCATTCAATGGACCCCGAAGGAACCATGGGTCTTTTCAGTTTCAAGTTTTCTCACCAATCTCAATACTGAAGTCGCTTATGGCTTTCGGGACCAGTTACAAGTCTTCACAGGTTTTGCGATTTCTCAACAGAGCTTTCTGAGGGAGGGGAGAGAAGATAGCACTGACCGTCTCTTTTTCAATGAAAAAAGAATTTTTACCGGAGTCAAATCACCTTATACCAAGGAGGTTTCTCTTGAGTTTCAGACAGGTCTTTCATTTGACCGATCCCTTAAAGAAGGAAGAAGGTTTAACGATACCCATCTTGAGGCAGATCTTGGTCGTTCCTGGTTTGTAAGCTTGGGCATGAACTTAGCCATTTGAGTATGAATAAGAGTGTCTACATTTTTTTGTTCGCATACGTATTCCTTTCGCCACTGTCATACGGAAGAGATACTCAAGGCCTACTCAGGCAAATCTTCGGTGCCAGCAGCTCCGAAAAATTCTCTTTTCACGAACCAACATACTTTGTTTTTGGAGATGATGATTTAAAACTGCAGTTTGGCTTTAAATACCGATTACTTAAAAATAATAATTTGTATTTTGCATATACCCAATTAATGTTCTGGGAGATCTATGACGAGTCAAAGCCTTTTAAAGATGTAAATTATAGACCTGAGCTGTTTTATCGACTTGTTGAAAGTGATTCTGCATTTTCTTCTCTTGATGCAGGTTACATGCACCATTCGAATGGTCAGGATCGTGAAGACTCACGTTCACTGGACAGGATTTTTATCAGGGCCACATTCTTGAATCGTCTGAATAGGCATTATATAGGAAGCGTGGTTAAGATTTATAATATTTATAATGAAGATGATACAAATAAGGATATCGTAAATCATCTAGGTTACTGGGAGATTATGATGTTTATAACAGATATCGCGACAATAAATGAAAATAGCATTGATTTGAGTTTAAGAACTTATGCTGGTTCTAAAGGATATGACATAGATCAGGGAGGAAATGAATTTGGTCTGATCTATAACTTTGTAGAATCTTCCGTGAACCCTTCAATATACTTGCAATGGTTTGAAGGATTTGCTGAGAATCTTTTGTCATATAAAAAGAAAAGGTCCGAATGATCTGAGCCCCGAAAACAGGACAAATTAATAAACGAGACTACCCCTTTTTGGGGTAGTCTTATTTTAAGGAGTCCTTTTATGGAAAATTTGTCAGAAGCGGATAAAAAAGCACTTTTATCTAG
>JBFWTE010000056.1:0-10790 GCA_050247975.1 Bacteriovoracaceae bacterium | reverse complement strand
GGATAATGAAGTCCTTGCTCTAAATGCTCGTGTGAAATCCTCTCAGCACCATTGGCCATACCAGGGCCAGCAACCCAGAGTTCTTTGGCATATGTACCTTCAGCAAAAAGATGAGTTGAGAAAATATGAGAATCCTTGGCCTTATCTTTAACTTCTTTTCTTTTGATAACCACGGCCCCTGCACCATCACCAAACAGAACAGCGACATCGCGACCACGAGTGGTTTTATCAAGACCTTTAGAGTGAACTTCTGCACCAACCAATAATATTGTTTTATATTGGCCACATTTAATAAAGGCGTCGGCAATACTCATTCCATAAAGAAAACCAGAGCACTGTTGACGAACATCGATGGCCGGGATTTCAGTTAAACCTAGTTTTGGTTATAGAAAACAGGCGGAACCAGGAAAGTCATGATCAGGAGAAAGAGTTGCAAATAAAATACAATCAATTTCTTTCTTATCAATACCAGCATTTAAAATGGCCTCTTCACAAGCTTTTAGGGCCAGATCAGTAGTTGAAACTTCTGGTTTTACCCAATGTCTTTGTTCAATCCCGGTCCGTTGAATAATCCATTCGTTATTCGTATCCATCATTTTAGATAGATCATCATTGGTAAAGATATCTTCAGGAACATACATTCCTACGCCAACAATTTCAGAATTAAACATGAAAACGATCCTTACTCAGCGAAAGCTTCATTCCACTCAAGATTATGATAAACCTTCTGAACATCATCATCAGACTCAAGAGTATCAATCAGTCTTTGAATTTTCTCAAAACTCTCTTTAGAAACTTCTTTTGTATTAAGTGGAAGTCTCTCTAGACCTGATTCATCAACTTTAATTTTTAAATCTTCCAACTTTTTATAGATATCACCATAGGCCTCCACTGGACCTTTCACTGTGACATACCCATCTTCTGATTCAACATCATCGATATTAAAATCAATCAACTCCATCATCAAATCATCAGAAGTCATCTTATTCATATCTTCTTCTTTAATCGAAAAAGTTGCTTTACGCTCAAAAACGAATTGAAGACATCCTGGTGTCCCAAGAGCTCCTCCCCACTTGTTGAAATAAGAACGAATGTTACCTACAGTTCTAGTTGGATTATCAGTGGCCGTTTCAATAAAAATAGCTACTCCATCTAAACCATAACCTTCATAATTAATCTCTTCGATATTAGCGCCATCATTTCCAAGACCTTTTTTAATGGCCTTATCAACGTTATCTTTTGGAACGTTGTATTCACGTGCTTTCAGTAATGCTATTTTTAAAGCAAAATTGGCCTCTACTTCCGCATGGCCGGCCCTTTTTACGGCCATAGTAACTTCACGTAAAACTTTGGTGTAATTTTGAGAACGCTGCTTATCTTGAGCAGCTTTTTTCATCTTAATGTTGTTCCATTTACGTCCCACAAGGTACTCCTAAAATAATTATGAATAGGGCACTTTAACAAAAAAAGAGCAAAAGATCCTTTAAAAACTTAGATGAACACGGAGTGTTAAATCCTGGTTTCAAACCAATCTCTGACCAAAACCATCGGAACTTATTTACTCTTGAAGCAATAACCAATTTAGATACAATAATTCTAAGGTTAGTTCATTCTTAGGAGGAGAGATGATCTTTAAATTTACTGTTTTAGCACTTGCTTTGAGTCTTTACTATGTCACTCAATACATACAATAGAAAATTAGATATCAAACCTAAAAATAAAAATCTCTTTTTTATCAACTTCTATCGTACTCATATTTTCCTGGTGGCCATCAGCATTCATGGCATTTATAAATTGCTGAAGGTAGTTTCGGCCTGGATCTGACAAAAGAATGTGGCCACCTGGTTTAACAAAACGAAGTAAACCTTGAACGACTTCCTTAGGATGTTTACTTTCATAGAGAACATCAGATCCCATCACGACATCAAAAAGTCCAATTTCATCAGTCCCCTCTCTCCAATTGAGTCTTTTATAATCACACTTTAAATTTGAATGACGACAATTTCTAAGAAAAAACTCTTCAACTTGCGGATGAAAATCCGTTGCCAGTACCTCGGCCCCCAATTTTTTTGCGACCAAAGAAGGATACCCGAGACCACAACCAAGCTCTAAAACTTTTTTCCCTTTAACAAGCTCTGAATTTTGAGAAAGAAATACTGAAAGTGCTTCCGCTGCTGGCCAGAGAACTCCAAAATAAGGACACAAGTCTTCAGCAAAAGGATCCTTCTGCTCTTCCTCTGTTAAGGCCTCACAGACTTGGTCAATCGCTTCATCTAAATCCCGAATAACCTCTAAGACAAACAGCAATTTATCTAAACGGCGCTGCAGGATTCTTGTGTGATATTTGATAATTGGTGATCTCATTCTATACAAGATACTTACTTTCTAAGCTTTGCCAATCAAGACTTAATTCTTGGTGATGATCTTTTGGAATATTTTTAAAATGAGATAAAATTTCATCTACCCCAACTGTGCCTCCAGATTTTTTTAAAAAACGAATTTTAACTAATCCAGTAGACATCAAGTGGCCTCGAGAGAATATTTTCTGCTCAATAAAAAAGTATTTATCATCTTTAGCGACTGTCTTCGTTTGAATAGTAAATTTATCCCATAACTGCAATGAGCGTTTGAATTTAATGGACTCACTAGCAACAACCCCGTACCAACCCATTTTCTGGCAAAGCTGATAAATTCCATTTCTAAAAATCATATCCATTCGTCCAAAATCCATATAGGAAAAATAGACTCCATTATTCACATGCCATAAAAAATCCAGATCAGTTGGTAGTACTCTCATGGTCACTTCATTCATTTCATCAAAGGCCAGAGGCTTCTTCGATTTTCTTGTGAGATAGAGAAGTAAAAACCTAAAGATCATGTGCATATTATTTCTCCACGATGGCAGCGACACCCATACCACCGGCAGTACAAATACTAATAAGAGCTCTGCCTTTACCTTTTTGATTTAAAATTTTTGCAGCAGTGGCCAGAATTCTTCCTCCAGTCGCCGCAAATGGATGTCCAAAAGCAAGACTTCCACCTTTCACATTCATTTTATTTCTATCAATACTTCCCATCGCTTCAGTTAATCCCAAAACATTTTGACAATATTCTTTTGACTCCCAAGCTTTAAGTGTACAAAGAACTTGTCCTGCAAAAGCTTCATGAATTTCATAATAATCAAAATCCTGAAGCTTTAAATTATTTCTTTGAAGCATTCTTGAAACGGCCAGTGTTGGCGCCATTAAAAGCCCAGCTCCATGAACAAAATCCAAGGCCGCCACTTCTGCATCAATTAAGTAAGCTTGTGGAGTTAAATGATTTTCTTTGGCCCATGATTCGGAACTTAACAGAACTGCCGAAGCACCGTCGGTTAGAGGTGTAGAATTCCCTGCTGTTAATGTACCTTTTTCAGATTTATCAAAGGCCGGTTTTAACTTTGCGAGTTTCTCTAAAGTCGTATCTTTACGGGTAATAGGATCCTTTTTCTTTCCTTTGAAATTAATCACTAGGTCATCATGAAAACCTTCATCATAAGAGGCCGAAGCATTTTTATGGGAAAGATAAGCAATCTCATCTTGCTCACTTCTTGATATATTCCACTCTTTAACCATCAATTCACAATGCTCACCCATCGATAGCCCTGTTCTTGGCTCTTTTACTGCGGGTGTTTGTGGTTTAAGTAAACTTGGATTAAAGCTAGAAAGAACTTTTAATTTTTCAGGAATAGTTTTTGCATTTTGAAGTTTAATTAAAAAGTGTGTTAAGCGCCTTTGCCCAATCAGAGGAATATCTGAGTTAGTATCACTTCCTCCAGCAATCCCGACTTCAATTTGTCCTGAAGCAATCTTTAATCCAATGAGATTGGCTGCTTCCAACCCTGTACCACAGGCCCTTTGAATATTTAGTCCTGGAGTCAGTGGCGATAGTTGAGATCCTAAAACCACTTCACGGGCAAGATTCCAGTCAAAAGGATGATTCATCACCGTTCCCAGAATAACATCCCCAAGAATTTTTCCTTCGAGTTGATTCTTAGTTATTAAATCCTTAAAAACGGCTTCTAATAGGTTCTGATTAGATAGACCTAAATAATCCGTCATTGATTTTACAAATGGTGTTCTTGATCCACTTATGATTGCCACTTTTCTTTGAAAACTCATAACTTTCCTTTTTGACAACCTACCGGTTGGTAGGTTAGAATAAGTATAAAGGAATTTTGAATAAATGTCCACATCTACAAAAATTCAAATACTTCACGAGGCCAGCCGGATGCTCCTTTCCAGGGGATTAAATGGGTTTGGGCTTCAAGAATTGGCGGCCAAACTTAATATTAAGAAGGCCAGCCTCTTTCATCACTACCCTTCTAAAACGGCCCTCGCCATTGAGCTCTATCGCTTCTATCAGACATCCTTTTTGGAATGGTCCGCGCAAAATAGTGATTACGGACCAGAAAAACAAATTATAAATTATGCAGAGAAATTAACTTCCTGGATTTGTGAAAAACAAAGAGTCTGCCCAGTTGGGGCCCTTAGTCTTGAGTGGAATTTAGTTGATCCTGAATTACAAGCAGAAATAAAAAAACTTCATGAACTTCATAAAGAATGGTTAACAAAACTGTTTAAAATAATCCAAAAAGAAAATGGTCTCAAGGTATCTATCAACGATGCTGTGCTTGGAACTATGGGCCTTATTCAAGGTAGTATACAAATTGCAAGAATAACTAATGATACCTCATTAGTTAAAAAGAATATTAAGGCCTACTTAAAAAGTATAAAGGTTGAGTTATGAGTCTTCGTCAAAAATTTTTAGAAAAGGCCATTAATTTTTATGGCCCCTATATTGGTGCAGGAGTTCGTTTAAAAAAAATGAGTAAAGATTTTCGTCATGCTCGAGTTGAAATGCGCCTGACATTTTACAATCGTAACTATGTAGGAACCCAATTTGGTGGATCCCTCTACTCAATGGTTGATCCATGGTACATGTTAATGCTGATCAAAAATTTGGGGCCCAATTATATCGTTTGGGACAAGGCCGCTTCAATCAATTTTAAAAAACCGGGTAAAGGCACTGTTCACGCTGAATTTAATCTGTCTCAAGAAGTCATTGATGAAGTAAAAAACTATGTCGATGAAAATACTAAGATGGATAAAACATTTAAAGTTGAAATCAAGGATGAGTCAGGAAAATTAATTGCGGAAGTAGATAAGGTTCTCTACATCCGCAAAAAAAACTAAACGGCTTTTGCAGTATTTTCAGCTTCAGAATAATACAGAATCCAACCACGAGATCTCTTAGGGTAAGAAATCTTTTCGCCCGTATTTAGTGTCCCTACCAAGCGCTTCCCATCAGAGCTTTCACCATGAATACTAAAAAATTTAATTTGGTGACCCCAATCATTAAATCGAACTTTTACTGTGTCTTTTTTTCCTGCTGACTTCCAAACCTGCTCTAAAGTTAACCAGTTCATTTTTCCTCCTTGACCTTGCCACTCGCAAATCCTGCTGCTAGAACCATCTTACTTTATGAATGAAAAAATAACTATCAAATCATCTTCGCGCTCAGGTAGATTTAAGAAAAAGTTAGTTTCTGAAGATTTACTCAAAATTGAAGCACCAATTATAAAAAATAAATTGGCCCCGCTTCTTGAGTTATATTCTTCAAATAAAATCACTCAAGCTGAATTTTGCGCGCTCTATCTCATTACCATACTCAGCTATCGATTTCCTGGAACATGGATTGGAGCAAAAAGACCCCCCCTTGGTCTCTCTCATCAACTTCATTTTTTAATTAAAGATATCCCATTTGATTTCGAAGAAAATATTTCTTCTCGCTTAAGTCAATGCTCCACGATTGGAGATTTGCTCAATCAATTTGCTCTCAAATCAACTCCAGAAACTGTAAATCGATCACTCTTAATGTGGTCAAATCAGTCTTACCATTTAAAGCTGCTCTTTTACATTCCACTTCCAGCAGAGGTGCTCGAGCAGCAAATGTCTGGTAAAAGATGTGTCACAACACTTATTCAAGAAGATGAGCTTTCAGAATATATCTTGGGCGAAAGAGATTCACTTAGCTTCACCATGCATGACCTTATTCATGCTGATCATTTTTATCATCACAATGACTGCTACCAAGGCCAGCTGGGTTTTTATGGACTTCTCGCCCATACGTTAAAATCAAAATATTTGGATTCTTTGCTGGCCAATAAAAAGTTTAAACATGAATTTGAGTACCTTATTTCAGATATGAACGCCTACGCGATTCATCTGCTTAAATGCCTAAAGTCCGCCATCATTCATTATCACCCAGAAAAAGAGTTTTTTTTTCTGAGATGGCTCGATCAACTCAATCTCGATTCTTCAGAATTGAGTTGCTTTAAAGGCCTAAATACTCAAGAATACAGGCCTGAAACTGATGATGTCGTCCTACTAAAATTTCTCGATAAGTGGCGAAAAGCACTATAAATTTTTCAAATGCGCTCCTTCCCGGCATGATTTTAGAGAAATCTTTGTTAAGAAGCTCTGCATGAAAATATTACTTCTATTGAGCATGATGGTTTCAACTTCACTCTTAGCGGAAGAGATTCCAGGAGAAGTTCTTTTAAAGTATTTTTCTTCCAACTGCCGCACTCAAGGTGAATGGACTCGGGCCGCGATTTCTGACTCCTTGGCCTTAATAGAGACCCTTAAATCAATTGCCCAAGATCCTGACTGCAAAAATATTAGTGGTGCCATTACTGATCTGAGTCTCCTTAATCAAGAGCTTCAAGTTATACAAAATACCAATTCCACTAAAAATCAAATTGCAAGTTTTGATGCTCAAGAGCAAGAACTTCTTATTCAACTTTCTAAGAACACTGATGCTCAAATTATTTCGAAACTGCCCGACTTGATTGGTGTCGAGGGTACTTATTTTTTACAACTTGATTGATAAAAAATATTACCCTCTGCAACATCTGCCTTTCATTCTCATAACCTAGCTCTTTTATCTTTGTCACCAGTCCTTGCATATATAGGGATATGAATAAAATATGCCCCAACCCCAACTGCGCATGCCCTGACTTTATCATTCGTGACGGAACTTTTTTTCGTCGTGAAGACTCCAAAAAAATTCAGCGATTTCGATGCAAAAATTGTCACACTCGCTTTTCATCGGCGACTTTCACTGAGACCTATCGACAGAAAAAAAGGCGAGTCAATTCACCACTACTCAAGCTTCTTTCCTCGGGTGTCTCTTTAAGAAGGTCGGCAATTCTCTTAGGTGTGAATCGAAAAACGGTGGAGCGCAAACTGCCGATACTCGCTCAGCGCTGTCGGCGAATTCATCATCGAGAGTTGAATAAACTTAGAGGGCGAGTTTTTAATATGCAGATTGATGATTTGATCACCAAAGAAAACTCAAAACTAAAACCTCTTTCTGTTTCAATTGCCGTGGATGAAGATCGTCGACTCATTCTAGGTGCAGAGGTCTCAATTATTCCTGCTTTTGGGCATCTTTCAAAACTTGCCGTCAAAAAATACGGCAAACGAAACGATGAGCATTTTCAGGGGATGACGAGGTTGTTTCAAAAAATTTCTCCGATCGTTTCTTCAGAAGTCTTAGTAAAATCTGACGAGCACACTCGCTACCCGGGTTTTATTTCCGCATATTTGCCACGAGCAACACATTTAACGTTTCCCAGCGAGCGCGGCTGTATTGTTGGGCAAGGAGAATTGAAGAAAGTTCACTTCGATCCACTCTTTATAATCAATCACACTTGCGCTCTTCTTCGCGCGAATGTGAATCGATTAATTCGTAAAACTTGGTGTACGACGAAAGATCCCATACGTCTAAAAGATCATTTAGATATTTTTATTTATTTTTATAATCAGCAATTACTTAAGAAAGCGCTAACACCATTATAAGGGGGCAGTTGCAATTATTTCTGATCTCAACAGCAAATTACGATCAATTCAAATTCAAAGGGCCGGACTTTTAGGGCAAGAAAAAAATAACAAGGATCTAAGTGGAGAAGATAAAATCCAACAATTAATTGCGATTTCTCAAATCGCTAATAGCTCGTTTAAACAACTTACGGCCAATCAAAGCTGCCTTATAAAAAATCCAACCATTCTTAACACCAGCAGCTCAATTCTTGCGGCCATTGGCAGTGCTGCCATTGCTTTTAATCCGGCGATGGGCATTGGACTAACCGCCGGTTCAAGTTTTTTAGGTGAAACGATAGAAGGACTTAGAACTTATAAAACCGGACGCAAGATTAGAAAACTTGCAGATCAAACCTCTTCCTTTGAGGCCTTCCGATGTGCCCTTGAGGCCATGTCAGATCGATGGTGTCAAACAGAGGATGCAGAGGCCTTCTTAACCTTAAGGCCCAATATAGAAATTCAAATCTTAATTTGGATTTAGGCAATGCTATCAAATTAAATGATCGAGAAATACCTGTGCTACTAGATTGGCTAACTAAAATTAAAAGTGGTGTTCCTGCAACAAATACGGCCGATGGAAATAGAAAGAGTATCGTCTTTGCTCGTGAAGCTGTTCTAAGATCAAAAGAAGCTTTTGGCTTGGGGCTCATAGAAGAATTTATGCCCATCTATGAAACCACATCTAATGAGCAACGCTGGTCTCTTTTAAGAAATATCATTCAGCAACTTGCCCCTCCACTAAATCCTTATTCAAGTGGAAGTGACCCAAAGAATCCTCTCTATGATGTTAAGTCTGTGGGTTATGCTCCATTTTATCTGGCCGGTGCGGCCGATGATTCAAGGATTAGAGATCCTAACACCCAAGGATATGTTTCTTTTGAATCTTGGTCTCCAGATGTGATTCCAAGTCTTTTTGATATTAAAAATAACTACATCAAATGGCTAGATCTTGCTCGATTCCGAGTCAATCAAGAACTCAGCCAAGTACTACAGCCAGATTCTCTCCAAACACTCAGCAGCGCCTATGATCGAACTGGTAATCGTTGGAAAATTTCTCCCATGGATTCTTTAAAAGGAATCATCTCTTTTTTAGAAATGAATCCGCCAAAAGAGAAAAATCAGGCCTTCCTAAAAGTTTATGGCAGTACTCTAGATATGCTCAAGTCGATCTATAGTATTACTGAAAAGACCATAATCACTTCAGAATTAGCAGGATCAACCCCAATTGAGCAGATCATTGAAACAGCTCAATTAAAATATGGGACTGTTGTTCTTCAGGCAGGTCTCGATATGATTGTGAGGCTTTCAGTCCTGGAATTCATTCAAAGCAGCTCTCAAGAAGATCAAGTTCTGGTTGCCCAGTTACTTGCATCAGAGAGATTCACTGAAACATTATCAAAAATTAGTGGCACAGATAATTTAGCGGGAATTAAATCCGATATCAAAAATGCTAGGCCAATGATGATTGAAAATTTAAATTCATTCGTGGAATTTTTTGGCGACAATATCAATCGAATTCTCAAACGCCTTTATAATGATGAAATCAACTCTGGTAAAACCACAGCCGAGGCCAAGCGCTATGCACGCACAGAACTTTGCTTCTTACTCTTAAGTGTGGATAAAGTCGATGAATGGATCAATACGAAATTTTGTGAAGGATTAAAGTTTAATCCGATTTCTAAGGGTGCTCCAGAAACAATCACACTCTCCCAAGATATCTTTAAAAAAGATTTGAAAGAGCGTGCTTGTATTTATAGAGACTACTTTAGAGAAACGAAGATTTTTGAAAACTGGTTAAAATAAAATAAGGACCTTATAGGCCCAGCTCTGCGATAAGATCAGGCCCAAGAAGTATAAAACGCATTTCGAGTTGACTCAATTTTTGTGAAGTTACCCCAACTAGCTGAAGTTGATTATCTTCAGTTATTCTCCACACAGGTGAGCCACTATCACCCAAATTAACAATATTGCCGTCAACGCCATTTAGTTTAACAGTTCCTGATATTTCGTCTACTGCTGTAATTTGGGATGGAGTTGATGATTTAATAAATATCACTCCTAAGGATAATTCATTACCAGAAACAATGAGTTCCTGATTGATTTTGGCCTTGTATTCATTATCACGAGGGAGAAATGCTTCAGGGATATCATTGTCGTATAGAACTTCAACAAGTGCTACATCCTTCCATTTGCTATCCTTTGGAAGGGAACAACTATAATCAGTGCACTTAACTTCTTTCTTCGCAATTTTTAATGTGTCTTTAGGATATTTAATAGAAACAACTATGTTCTCTTCACCATCCAGAGCAATTGGCCTGTTGGCATGAATTTGTCCAAACTCAGGAACTATTTCAGTCGTGCAATGGGCGGCAGTTAAATATTGTTTTTTTGAGATTTTAACACCACCACAAAATGCTCTATTGCGGACACCTCTTCCGAGTTGTTCCGCGTTTTCTGGAACTTTAAATTGGATAAAACCTGGCACTATACTCATAGTGTAACCAATAGAACTAAAAAAAATAATTATCGAAAAATATAAGGCAAAGTTGACCAATACCTTCACTATCAACCCCATAAGATCCTCCAAAAGTGGTGCTTCTTACTCGCCCTACTGAGCAAAGCGATTAATAAATAATGAATCTATTATTTAACAGATCTGGACTCCCCAACATCCTAATTGAAATAATGAAAGGTGCTAATTCAAAAGTGTCGAATAAATTGACACCTCATTTGGGAAGTGTTGAATCCGAGCGACTATGTCCTATTGATTTCCAAGCGATTATGTCCTACTGACCGAGTCATACTGCTCGCTTTTTATGCCCATTAAATCTAGAACTTTTAATAGGCCGAGGTTTAAGTTCTTTC
>JBFWTE010000055.1:0-14701 GCA_050247975.1 Bacteriovoracaceae bacterium | reverse complement strand
GTCATGGATAGCTTCTTCCTTGTCATAATCACCTCTTCAATGAGGTGAATCTTACATTGTAAAAAGCAATCTTTTGACCCGTCGAAGCAACTTTATTTTTCGTGTCGAGTTAGGCCTTTATTCGCCAGGCGATTGATCAAATGTGGCACATTTTCCTTCTCTATACGAAAGACTATATGGAGTTTTGTGACAAATACTTCAAGCAGTACATTCATCACTTACCAGATATCGTACCCAATATGCCTCAAGATCCTGAGGCATTTGAGCAGAATTTAAGTAGGTTTTTGAATTACTGCTTTGATCATCTCGGTGAAGATGTCGTAAAACGCTGGTTTAACGAAAATTAAGCAGCTTCAAGGTGAATCTTCATTTTTATGCCTGCTTTCCTAAGCTGATCACGAAGAGCTAATTCAACAAAAGTGACTTCGGAGTAACCTAAAATTCTAGCAAACTTCTGGGCCCTCTCGGGGGCCACAGACTTGATTCCTTTTTCAAGTTGAGAAAGATGCGCCTGAGAAATGCCAAGTCTTTTTGCAAATTCTATCTGTGACTTGGAGTCGGCCAGACGAATGGCCTCAAGATTACTCCCAAATGTCATTGAAGCACCAATGACCTTATCTAAGAATTTAATGGCCTTTGATTTTTTTTTAGTAGTCATGTTTATTTATCTCTTCGATGTAAATGAATTCAATTCTTCCATTATTCTTTATGATATATATCGCTCGGTAAGCTTTACTTAATCTAATTGATCTTTGTCCCATTCGTTTTCCCTTAAGCGGTTCATCGTGATAACCTGGAATTCTTTGAACTTCATTTAGCCCTAGTCTTTCAACATCACTTATCCAAAGTCGGAGTTTTCTTTGAATGTAATTAGGAACTTTTAAAACATCTTTTTCAGCTTTTTTGGAAAGCTTTACCTTATCAATCACCATAATTTATAACCCAAAAGGTTATAGGTGTCAAAGCATAAATCTGGATACTCATTTAAGTCCTTCTTGTTAAATTCATGTGGAATATAAAATAAAAGTCAGGATGAATTCGAGCTAAAACAGTTTAAGGAGAATGAATATTTCAAGAATGAATTTCAAGATTAACCAAGATTATTAAAACTGAATTTGTCTCTCATAGAATAAGGAAACTCTCCAGAATGATGTTTCCGAACTGCATAACCTGGATACTTTCCAGAGCGAATGGCGCCCACAAATTCACTCTTACTCAAAACAACTTTACGTCTCACATCTAAGAATTCAATATTGGCACCTGTCTTATTTTCTTTAATCTTTATGACAAATGATTTAGGCATACGCTTTATAATTTTTTCGCCTTTAAATCTTCTTTTATCATCGGGACTGATGATGGCTTTCATCGATTTCAAAAGCAGCTCATAGAGTTCACGGCAATTTTTCACTTTTTTGGCCACTTCCCTCCCAACTGCATTATTCCAAAGATCCATATTTTCAGATTTGGGACTTGATGGACTATAATTTAAATTGCCAAGTTCATTAAGCCGTCCCATTATTTCCGATGTCTGTTCATCAAACTCTAGAACATAAACTCCGGAAACGAATGCATGACCCAAAGCATCAATATCATTGTCAACAAGTCCTTCAGCAAATGGATTGATTGTTCCATCTGATTTTTTAGGCAAGGCCCTCACTTCCTTATCAAACCAATCATAAAGTTGAATTTGTGCTTCATCTTTAAGTGTATAAATCTTAGGCAAAATATTCATATTTTATTATTATAATCACATGAGTAAGAAATGGTTTATTTTTTTCTTCATCTTAATCAATATCACCGTCGGTGTTTATCTTCATACGAATACTTTAACTATAACTTACCATAATGTGACACTCAGAAGTGGAAATAAAAAAATACGCATTGCCCACGTCACTGATTTGCATACAAAAGGTCTCGGCAGAATTGAAAAGCAGCTTCTTGTTGCACTTAAAACTGAAAAACCTGATGTGATCGTTATTACTGGCGATATTGCAACCCCTACAGGTACTGAAAAGGGGTATGAATCAGTATTAAAAGAACTAAAAGCACCTCAAGGTATATTTTTTGTTCAAGGGAATTGGGAATATTGGGAACCAATACAAAACTTAAAGATGATTCTTAATAAGAACAATATTAAAGATATGACAAACCAGACTCACTTTTTAGATCAGAATCTTTGGCTTGTTGGATTTGATGATAGCGAAGAAGGCCAACCTCATCTTGAGATTCTTGATAACTTACCAAAGTCGGCCTTAAAAATTGGTCTCTTCCATTCACCTGTTTTTTTTGAAAAGACTGCGGGACTTGTGAATTTGAATCTTGCAGGCCACTCACATGGTGGTCAGTTTCGAATTCCATTCTTAGGGCATTTATGGGTTCCCCAAGGGACAGGGAGATTTGATCAGGGCTGGTTTGAAAAAGATCATTCAAAACTTTTTGTTTCTCGAGGGATAGGGACTTCAATTTTACCAATGAGATTTAATTGCGCTCCAGAACTCGCAATAATTAACATTCAATATTAAATTATCCCATAGATATTTTCCCATCCGTTTCCTACTAAAGAGAGTCATGCGACATCAAGAATCTCAACCTCGCCTTTTATTCCGGCCGAGGTAAGCTGATCTTGAAGGGCATATTTAGCAAATGTTTTTGCCGGCATTTTTAGGACCTCTGCAAATGATTTTGCTCGCTCAACACTCACAAACTTCCTACCCTTTTCGATGTTACATAATTCCTGCTTACTAACTCCTAGTATCGCTGCCATATCAACTTGGCTAATCTCATTAGAAATCCTAAAAGAGTAAAGCATTTCGCCAAATGATATTGGACCAGTAATTTTCCTAATCGCCCTCTTTGCTTTTATTGAACGTTTAATAGTCATGATGATTCACCTCTAAAACTTCAACCACTATTGAATTCGTATCTTTTTCTGTGCAATAAATAACTCTCCAACTTTTTGACAAAGAAGATGACCTTTGCCCCATTCTATTGCCAATAAGCTGATGATCACGATAGCCCTTAATCTTTTGCATTTCTGCATATCCTTCAGTCTCAATAATTTCTACCCAGAGATCAAATTGAACTAATATATGTCTTGGTACCTTTATTAAATCCTTTAGGGCCCGCTTAGTTAATTTAACGATTGAACTCATTTCAACCTCTTTTGAGTATACTAAAAAAGTTTACTTTAAGCAATCTCATCTCATACACCTTGTAAAAATGAATGCTTAAATTAGAATTATCTAAAGAAAAATTCGACTGGATTCGAAACGATCGATTTACTTTTTCAATTTTGAACTTTAAATTATTAGTTACGCCACTTTCTTCAAAATCGGCGTTGCCCACTCTGGTGGTTTGAAATTTGTTTTTGGAAATGGAAGTTTATTGGCGATAAATTCTTCAAAGAAAGTTGGAATGTAACCAGTCGGCACCATTTCTCCAATAAATTTTCCGTTATCATCTTTGCCGGTTTGCACCCAACGGAAAATATCACGAACCACATAGCGTCCATGTTCATCAACACCTAAAACTTCTGAAATATGAGACGTTCTTCTTCCACCATCATGATAACGAGAGCATTGAACGATTAATTGCAGTGCACTTCCCACCATCTTACGAATAGCATCAGGTGGAATTTTGGTTTCACCCATTAAGCAAAGAGTTTCAAGACGAGTGCATGCATCCACTGGAGAATTCGCGTGAACTGTTCCCATTGAACCATCATGTCCTGTTCCCATCGCATTCAAAAGATCCAAGGCCTCAGGTCCTCTCACTTCTCCCACAATAATTCTATCTGGACGAAGACGAAGGGCCGATTCCATTAAATCACGGATGGTGACTTCTTTAATTCCTCGCTCAGCATTGCCTTTACGAGTTTCAAAGCGCACGACATGTTCTGCTTTAATTTGAAGTTCTGCTGCATCTTCAATAATTAATAAACGCTGAGTCTTTGGCATTCTTCCACCTAAAACATTCAGCATGGTGGTTTTTCCAGAACCCGTACCACCACTTACGAGAGTGTTTTTTCCTAGATACATACAGCAATCAAGAAAGCGCGCCCCCTCAGGAGAAAGCGAGCCAAAATTAATCAGATCTTTTAATCCCAGTTTTTCTTCAGAAAATTTTCTGATGGCAACTGTGACTCCACACTTGGCCATCGGAGGAATAACAACAGCAATACGAGAGCCATCTGGAAGACGAGCATCCAGTCTTGGATTATCAGCATCGATCACTCGACCAACACTTTGAGCAACAGCTCGCATAGAGGCCATAAGTGATTCATCGTCAGAAAATTTATTGGGAACTTTATAAACAAGACCTTTTTTTTCAATAAAAATTTCGTGAGGACCATTAATCATGATCTCTGAAACTGAAGGATCCTTCAGTAGATCTCCTATTGGCGATAGGAGATTGGCGATGGCGTCTTGAAAAACGCTACTCATTCTAATACTCCTTCGGAGTCCAAATCATATCTTTTTTCTCTGAAGCAATTTCTCGCTTCATTTGCTTTTTTATCACCACAACTTTTCCATCGTTTTTTGAACTTGGGCAATAAAAAGCAAAATCTCCCGACTTATCAAAAACAACATCTGCTTCTGTTAACTTACCTTTATTTCCGGCCATAAAAACTTTATGTCCTTCCACTATTAAGCACTGGGGCTCATCTACGATTGAAGTAAAATAAAATTTAATATGCTCACCTTCAAAGACAGAAATGCTTTTAGGATAATAGCCCTCTTTAGTCATGATGATGGAAATCTCTCTCCATGGCCGTTTAGACTTTTCAGGCCTCTCTACCTCTTCAACTTTTTCTTGCTTTGGTGCAACGGCTTCTTCCTCTGCCACAACAGCAAAAGAAAAAAGAATTAAAAATAGGAGAAGTTTCATCTCTGACCTCTTTGTTCCTTTACTCATCGGAACAAAAGGCCCAAGTTTTAATAAAACTTTTAATTAGCCGAGTGTTTTGATTGCATAATAGGCCGGAGTTTCATAGGGATGAGCGTCTTTTAAGGCCTTGATAATCCCGTCCAACAACTCATCGCTACAGACGAGCTCAACTTTAACTTCCTGAACTCTTTCAATTTCATTCACTTTTCCTAGAAAAGCATGGCTTCCTTCGAGAGGCCTAAACTGCCCTACTCCTCTGATTTCAAATGCACAATGATCATAGTTACCTATTCTCCCACCGCCGGCATCAAAGACAGCTTTCTTAACTTTTTCCAAATGACTCTCTGGAACATAAAACGAGAAATGAATCATTTTTAACCACCTAAACTAATAAGGTTTCCAACAAATTCTTACACTCTTTTGTCAAGTTTAAATCATACTAGACAGCTCTGAAGATCCTACGAAACAATACTAAAGCTTAACTCAATCCTAACACAAGAAAGTGTTTGTGACTCACGGAGGATCAAATATGAAGCATACATTGAAGATGACCACTCTTACCCTTGGCCTTTCTCTTTCTGGACTTGCCTTGGCCTGCTCTATTGACGGAAAGTCAGGATTTCTGCCTGAGAACGAAATGTACATTCCGGCCCACATGAAGGGTTTGAATGGTGGGATCAATGAGGCCCAATTTAATTCTGCGATTGATAAGGTTGAGCACATCTACGCTCCAATTGTTGCAAACCATGGTGCTAAATTAAAAATTGAAAGAAACTGGGATGATGGAACAGTAAATGCTTACGCTACTCAAACTGGAAAAACTTGGACAGTGGCCATGTTTGGTGGACTTGCTCGTTACTACACAACCACAGAAGATGCGATGTCACTAGTTGTATGTCATGAACTTGGTCACCACCTTGGTGGAGCTCCTAAGAAGGGTGATAACAGCGGCGGCTGGTGGGGTGGTCAAACAGGTGGAGCTCATGATTGGGCGTCAAATGAAGGACAAGCTGACTACTTCGCAACTCTAAAGTGTCTTAGAAAAGCATTTATTAATGATAACAATGTTGCTATCGCAAAAACTTTAAATGCTCCAAAAACTCTTGTGGATGCTTGTACTAAGCAAAACAAATCAGACAAAATTGAAGCAGCACTTTGTGTACGTATGGGAATGGCCGGAAAATCAGTTTCAGATCTATTTTCAACTTTAAGCAAATTACCTGAAACAAAATTTGAAACTCCAGATGCAAAGGTTGTGTCCAAAACAGATGACGATCATCCTAAAGCACAATGCCGCTTAGATACATACTTTCAAGGCTCTCTTTGTGACAAGAATATGAATGAAGATGTTTCTGACTCAGATGAAACTAAAGGAACTTGTAACCTTGCGACAGGTGACAAGATTGGTAATCGTCCGCTATGTTGGTTTAAGCCATCAGCAACCCACTAGATTAACCTAAGGGCAGCACAAGCTGCCCTTTTTTTTGTTCTTTACAGACATTGATATCAGTTAAAAGATACTCCTCCAGACGGAGTAATTATGAAAAAAGTTTTTTTCTCAGCTCTCATCACCTTCCAATGCCTGGCCTGTGAAACTTTTTTACCCAAAAATGATTTTAAGGTTCCAGTCACTACACTTCTCAATGAAGTTGATGAAACCTCGTTTAACCAAGTCATTGATCAAATTAAGAATTTATATAATCAAATTACCTTAGATCATCAGGGTGAACTTGTATTAAACGGAAAATGGACTGATGAAACGGTTAATGCGGGAACATATCGAGACGGAAATAAGTGGGTGGTAAACATTTATGGAGGACTTGCTCGCTTTCCTTCCATGACTAAAGATGGCCTCGCACTGGTGATATGTCATGAAGTAGGCCATCACCTTGGAGGAACCCCGAAGAAATTAGCAGAAGATCAGCCAAAATGGTCTTCAACAGAAGGTCAGGCAGATTATTTCTCCACCTCAAAGTGTCTTAAGAGACTATGGAACAATGAAAAAGTTAAACTAAGCTTGGTCCATCCTGAAGTAGATAAAAAATGTAAAACAAAAATATGTAAACGAATTGCCATGGCCGGACTTGCCGTTGCAAAAATGAATGCAGCTGTCTCAGGTAACAAAAGTCCAGATTTTATGACTGTCGACACTTCAGTCGTTCAATCTACAATAGAAAAACATCCAGCGGCCCAATGTAGACTGGATACTTATTTTCAAGGGGCCTTGTGCACGGAAGACTACAATGTTGATATCTCTGATACAGATGAAACCATTGGTGCCTGTCATCCTGCAAGAGGATATGAAGTCGGAAATCGCCCGCTCTGTTGGTTTAAACCTTCGATCACTTATTAAGAAAGATTTGTAAGAATAATTTTGTGAACAAGAAAGAACTTGTATCCATCAAAAGATGGATACAAGTTTAAAAGATTTATTTTTTCTTTGGAGCTGGTTTTGCAGCAGGAGCTGGCTTATTAGCATCAGCAGCTTTTGTAACTTTGAAAAGCTCTACTTCGAAAACAAGTGTAGCACCACCAGGAATTTTTGGAGGAGCACCAGCATCACCGTAAGCAAGATCAGAAGGGATTACGAATTTTGATTTTCCGCCTTCTTTCATAGTTTGAAGACCTTCAGTCCAACCTTTGATAACACGGTTAAGAGGGAAAGAAATTGTTTTACCACGCTCAACTGAAGAATCAAAAACTGTTCCGTCAGCTAAAGTACCATGATAGTGAACTTCAACAATGTCCTCAGCTCCAGGAGTAGCTCCTGTACCTTCTTTGATAACTTTATAAGCTAGGCCAGATTCAGTTTTTGTAGCGCCTTCGTCTTTAACGAATTTTTCAATGAAAGCTTTACCAGCATCTTTTTCTTTTGCAGCAACTTTATCCATACGAGCTTTGAAAACTTCTTGGATACGGTTTTGAAATTTCGCCATATCAACTTCAGACTTTTCATTCTTAGCGGCCATAGCAATACCCTTATAAAGAGCAGCAAGCTCTTTATCAGATAAGCTTAGGCGTTGAAGGTTTCCACCAAGCATGTAGCCCATAGCATAAAACGTTTTGTCATCATCTGACTCAAGAGAGATCTTTTTCGGATCATTTGAGTTACATGCTGTAAGCACAAGTGCAGATACAATAAGGCTTAAATAAACCCAAGTTTTTTTCATAGTAGGAGTCCTTTGTTAATTAAAAACAATAAAAGAATAACTTTATTTTAGTCTTTTTGCCAAGAATTCCTGCTGGGATTTGCACTCCATAGGAGAACAACAAGCCCCATTGCCCCTATAGCGGTGACAATTAAACCAACTGGAATCTCTGCGCCATAAATGGGAAAGTTGTAACAAACAAAATCTGTCGTCATTAATAAAATACCATTCAAAATGCTTCCCCAAATAAGCTCCCCCGATAAATCAAATCTTCGGAACCACAATCTTCGCGCCAAAATAGGAAGGAGTAAGGCCAAAAAAGAGAATGCCCCAAATTCGGCCACAATAACAAAAGTTCCTATGGCGACTGAAATAAAGAGGAACTGAAAAAGTTTTCTTTGCCTAAAAGGAAAATGACTAAAAACACTGGGGCCTAAAGAATAAAGTAAAATATCTTTTTTAAATTTAATCATCCCTAAAATAATAAAAACCTCCGTGAGCGCCAGAAAACTTAATGCCTCCATGTCAGCAAACCGAAAATGTCCAAACCATAGCTCAACAGGAAATGGTAAGTTAAAGGCCAAAAATAAAAACTGCCAAAGTGAAAAGATCGCTCCCACGAGGAGATTAAAAGTGAGTCCCAGTAAAATTAATCTTTCATACTTTAAAGCTCCCCTTAAGTGAGATGAGTAGTAGAACCCCACAAAAATAGAAACTGTGATTCCCAAAGATAAAAGCATGAACGTGGAAGTATCAACTCCGAAATATAAACAAAGACTATGAAAGATAAGCATCCAAAGAATTGCGAGACCATCCATACCGAGAGTAGAAGGACTAGCGAGAATATTTTGCGTCCCCAATTGTATAAAACTTCCTGATTGAGAAAGAATCATTCCACTTAAAAAGCTACAAAGCATGCGGGGAATTAAGTAATCCATTCTTTCCCCTTTTGGATGATACCATTAGATAAAATGAGCTGAGTGACTTGCATTCTTTCAGGAATCCAAGAGAGGTCATGCTCAACAATAATAAGATTTTTATTCATTGATCTTAATTCTTGAATTAGGGCCTTGAGAACCTCTCGACGACTTTGATCCAGAAACTGAGAAGGCTCATCCAAATAAAACCAATCTACCTTACGAGAAATACCAACAATAATTTTCAGTGCCTGAGATTCTCCACCTGATAACTGAGAAAGGAGTCGATCTTCTTTATTTTTCAACCCAAAATCTTGCCAGAGTTTCTGAAATAAATTTTTATCAATAAACTCACTTTGAGATTCAAAAAGTATTTTTTTAAATACAAATAATGTTCGATCAAAAAAATAATCCATGGATTTTTGTTCAATCAAAACTGCCGGCTCTTCTTCTTTTAGCCAAAGTTTACGAAGTAAAGTTGTCTTACCTAGGCCATTTTCCCCGGTAATGACAAGCCCTCTTTCTTGCGAATAGTTAAATTCTATTTCGCAGGCAGCATGAGGCAAAAATTTAGATTCATTTAAGCTTAATTTATACATATGACTTGGATAATTCTACCTCTTAACATAAGTTGTGTTAATTAATTTCAACTGATGAATCTTTAAAAAAGGTTATCAACAATGAAAAAAATTTTAATACTACTTTTCACCTCTTTAAGTTTTCTTTGTCTCGCTGATATTACCCCAATGACAGACGAAGAAATGGGTCAAGAAACATCCCCTATCATTGCCCCAGGAATGCTTTCTCATGAGGAAGAAGAACGTCTTATCAAATTATTCTCCAATGATGAGGAAAGCCAAAGACTCCTTCAAGTTTTGAATCAAATGGCCTGGGAGGCACATGTAAACCCATTTAGTCTCTCACGCATGCTTTCAGAATTTGAAAGATTTATCAATCAAGGCAGAATCCCTAGTCAAGAAGCTGAGCAAATTAACAGACAGTTAAATACGATGGAGCAAATTCAAAGACAGCAAGAACAACTTGAAGCGCAGAGGGCGTTATTTCAACAATTCATCAATTATCTTAATCGCATCACAAGACCTTAAAGCGACTTGGCCCAATAGAGCCATGCTTCCACTTGACTCAGACCAGGGATTAAAGCGCCAGGATAAATTAAAGTCATTTGCTTCGATCCATTTCGCTTAATTTCCTTAACTAAATCTTTCCCAGAATCACTCACTCCTACTAATAATGTTGTGTTCGGCATATCTTTTAACACCTTCGCCGACCAATTCACATAAGCAAGACTTGAGGGGTAAGAGATTATTTTTTTATGAAGCACCAACAATTTAACGACTCCATCATTGGCAATCACGAACTCTGCTGGACGCCCTCGGTTAAAATCACCTAGAAAAAAGACTACTGCGATTGGCGCTTTAAGGGCCTTTTCGAGTTGATTCTCTAGATCGAGTATTTTTTGAGATAATTTTTGAAATTGAGCTTCACACCCTCTCACAAATGGGGCCAGGGTTTTATTCAGCGTCTGAATTACCTCGTGAGGAAGAAGACCTCGAGTTTTAATTTGTATGCCTCTGATTGAGCGAGTGGAATCTAAGATTTTTGCCAGCTCTCGACTTTCATCATAAAAAACAGTTGAACCGGTCAGTTGATTTATTTTTTGATAAGAGAGAAAAACTCCACCGGGAAGAAACTCTCCACTAAATTCCTTTTCACTAATAGGATGAAATACAGAAATGCCTTTTAATTCAGATTGATTTAATAAACCCAACTCTTTTAGCGCGACGGTAACTGAACCAGAGAGTGAATAAATATTTTTTATCTCGGGCCTAAATTCACATACAGCAAAAAGTTGGGTAGAAAAAAATAAAAAAAGACTAAGAATTTTCATCCATCACGCCATTAGCTTTTTTATCACAATACTCATTCTGAGGATGGCCAGCATGACCTTTGACCCAAACCCAATCAATCTGCATAAACTTATTTCTAAGTTCATCTAACTCTTTCCATAATTCTAGATTTTCAGGCTCTTTATTATCGGCCTTTTTCCATCCTCGAGATTTCCACCCTTGAACCCAAGACTTCATCCCATCCACCACATATTTTGAATCGGTCATGACCTTAACTTTAGTCAGTAAAGCATCTTTATTTCTTTGAGGTAAAATAAACTGAATTTCTCTTAGCCCATGAATCGCGCCTGACAATTCCATTTTATTATTGGTGGTAAGGGATTCATACTCTACCCCTTCCGCTAAAATATCACCGGCGTGATTTTGAATAACAAAGGCCCAGGCACCAGGCCCAGGATTGCCGCGACAACCTCCATCTGTAAAAAGAGCAATCGTCTCTGGTTCTTGCTCTATTTCTTTGGGGGCCGGCAGGCCCTCTAATTGTTCTGATTCAGGTAAGTTCTCAATCAGCTCTTTAAGCGCTTTAAAGGCCGATTTTTGTGATTCATTAAGTTCAGTACATGCTTCCAAGGACTTTTGGAGGGAATTGAGGGTGCGCATATGTTTTTTCTTCACGGAAATCCTCTTTTAATGCAAATTGCCACAGCTTTCTCTTTGCCAATTTTTTAACGCAGTAGTATCGTGAGTGGAATTTAACCCAACCAGGAAATTAGACTTTGAGTCTGCCATTTTCTATTAGAGTTTATAAGCAATACTTTAATTTTGCATCTTCGCATTTTATGATTTTCGAGAATGGCTCTCGTGAGCCTTTACATGGTCATAATTATCGGGTGCAAGTTAAAGGTGAAGCTCCTCAACTTGAAGGAGACATGGTTTTTGATTTCTTGGATATCAAACCAATTGTACGTGAAGTTTGTGACTCCCTTGACCATAAACTTCTTATCCCTAAAGAAAATAAGCTGCTTAAAATTTATACCGAAAAGAATAATTATATTATTGAAACGAAGGATGAGAGTTACTTCTCTATACCCCAATCCGATGTTCTTCTTCTGCCAATTCTCAACACCAGTGCAGAAAGAATTGCGATGTATCTTTCCGAAGAAATTAGAAAAAAAATATTAGAACGTTTTGGTTTTGCCTTTAAAAGTTTAGAAGTGGAGGTTGAAGAAACTCCTGGCCAGTCGGCCGTGTTTCTTCACAAAGAAGAGTTATGATTTTTTCTGAAATTGAAAGTGGAACATCCCTAGAAGGTCACCCGATTGAAGTCTTTAAGACAGACATCAAAGCACCAAAGTATCTCTATCTGATTGGCGGAGTCCATGGGGATGAAGTTGAAGGTGTTTATGTTTTAAAAGAACTTTTTCAGTGGTTAAAAAACGAGCACACATTAAAAGATCTTCCCATGATTGTGGTGCCGATTCTTAATGTTGATGGTTACCGAGCACAGTCACGTGTTAATGCTCATTTAGTGGATTTAAACCGAAATCTTCCTACAAAAGATTGGTCAGCTGCGGCCTCTAAGCCAAAATATAATCCAGGGCCAAAGGCCTTATCTGAACCTGAAAATCAATTTCTGGTAAAACTACTTGATAAATATAAACCAGGATTGATTATTTCCTTCCATACTTGGAAGCCAATCCTGAATTATAACGGTGATTGCAAAGATGTGGCCGACTTCTTCCACGCATTCAATCAGTATGAGATGGCCTCAGATATTGGTTATCCAACTCCAGGCTCACTCGGAACATTTGCAGTAGAAAAATACAACTCGCCTGTTCTGACCTTTGAATGCCCGGAGCTAAAAACTCATCGAGAGACTTTAAAGCAAATCTGGGAAGAAAATGAAGAAGGACTTAAGAAGTTCTTTCAGTCAGATCTGGTTTGGGAAAAGATTAAATAACCGACAAAATCACTCCAAAAGATTTTTGAATAAACTTCCGAAAAGATAAAAATGAAAAAAGTATTTTTATTTTTATCTTTATTTTTAATTCCATTTAAAACCTTCTCCAAAGATTGTTTTCTTTTTGAAATTAAAGGAACATTTCATTTTGAAAAACATGAAGCCATTCTTTATGTTCAGGAAGGCACAAGATCGGAACAAAAATTCAAATTAAAAATTGAAGATATCTATAAAGCAGCACCATACAAAAATTCAACTTCAAAGGGACACTATTTCTTAGAAAAAACTCCACAATATGGAGATAACAATATTCTAAGTGTTTTAAAAATTGAAAGAGATTTTCCTGATCCTTTAAGATCTAAAAACCATTCGTATGTGAAAGAACTGGGAAAAAAAGAATGTCCAAAATAGTATTAACTTCTATTTTATTAATTTTCTCTTCGCTCTCCTTTGGAGAAAATTATATGGCCATTTTGGGGGCCGGAGGTGAGCCTAAAGATAAAGATACGACAATCTTCGACATAGATATTCCCCCTCTTTCTGAAATGCAACAAAACTTAAATTGGAAAACTACTCTTCTCTATAATGGTGGCCATAAAAAAACTGAAAAATTTTTAAAGAAGAATTTTGTTGAGATGGAAGTCAAAGCAGAATCTTTTACAACTGAAAATTATAAGAAATTAATTGAGAGCTACAAAGAAAAAATTTTAAACGGGGAAATCAAAGAAGGCGATCAACTGATGCTTCTTTATAATACCCATGGAAGTAAAGCAAGTGGCAAAACTCATAAAATTTTGACAAGCGACTCGCGTGTATCTCTTGATGAATTAGAAGAACTCATAAAACTAGCAAACGAAAAAAATGTAAAAATGGCCATTCTAGATACCTCTTGCCACTCCGGCAGCACTCTCAATTTAGCAAATGAAAAAACGTGCATTATAAGTTCGTCTGGACCTGAGCAAATAAGTCTCTCCGAAAAAGGGTTCTCTAATTCTTTATTCAAAAATATGAAACCAGGAAAAACACTCGAAGACATATTTCTTGAAACACTAAATAGAAATAAAGATCCAAGTTTTCCAATGATTTCTAGCGGCCCAGGACTTGAATTAAACGATCTTCTGTATAAAAAAATTTCTTCCTTTCTCACTTTTTATGATCACGATAAAAACAGCTCCTTAGAACAACTTTTAAAAGAAAAAATTTTAACTAATCAATCCTGCTCTGAAGGATTAGATGCCCTGACTGAGCTTGCCGATACGACATCCGCTCTAGAGGTTATTTCATCTAAATATACTGCAGATCAAGCGAAACGATTTAAAAAATCACTCAAATCCTATTTGAACTTACAAGAAGAATTAAGAGAGAAACTATCAGATACTGGCTACAGAGAATTATTGATAAAAGATCAAATCTGTACAAATGGATTTTGTATGACCTATACACGTGAGGAGCTTCTTCAATTAAATATCCCTGAACTAAAAACCGAATATCAACTACTGCTTAGAGCAAATCTAACAGCTCGAAATAAACATTTAAATGTACTTGCAAGAGCAAGTCTCGAAAATTTAAAAAAGTTTGAAGAAATAAAGACTAGATTATTGGCGACCCCCAACTTAGCTAAAGCATCTGATTTTTTTGAACGCCAGCTCTTACTGGCCTGGAGAACACAAAGTCATGCGCTTAAAATAGGAAAAGAGTTAAGCCAGCTCTACGTTGCTCTTTATAAACAAAAATCTATAAAAGATAAAAAACCCAACCCCTGCCGGGATTTCAAACTATAATAAAAAGCCCCTCTTTGATCTGAGCCCTAAATTCAGGACAGTTTAAAAAACAAGACCAAATTCTACCCCTGCTTCGGCGGGGGTTTTTCTTTTTAAACTCCATTGAGGACGTTCATAGTTATAGTATGTCATATACTTT
>JBFWTE010000054.1:0-15655 GCA_050247975.1 Bacteriovoracaceae bacterium | reverse complement strand
AAAAGTATATGACATACTATAACTATGAACGTCCTCAATGGAGTTTAAAAAGAAAAACCCCCGCCGAAGCAGGGGTAGAATTTGGTCTTGTTTTTTAAACTGTCCTGAATTTAGGGCTCAGATCACTTGGGCCTCTTTTTCTTTAGAGATATCAAATCTTACAGAAATAAATTTTTCAATTTTTCCAAAAGAATTTCTTATCGGTGCAATTGTTGTATGAACCCAATAATAACTTTTATCTTTTCTAACATTTCTGACTTCGCCCTGCCAGACCTTACCTTTATATATGGTGGCCCACATATTTTTAAAAAAGTTTTTATCATGCAGGCCAGAGTTTAAAATGCGATGATCTTTTCCAATTAATTCGGCCTCTGCATAACCAGAAACTTCACAAAACTTTTCATTAACAAAAGTAATTTTCCCTTTAAGATCTGTGATAGCGATAATGGCGGTTTTTTCTAACACTTCAAACATCTGTTCAGTGAGATAAGATCCTTCTTTTTCTTTGGTACAATCTCTTCCAATACCGCAAAATGAATTCTGATCTTCACTTAAAACGGCACTCCATTTTGTCCAAATCCACTTACCTTTTTTGGTTTTGATACGACAATGAAAGTCGGAGATAACTTGACCCTTAGAGGCCATTTCAATATGAGTACGAGTTGCTAATTGGTCATCAGGATGAACAAAATCCAATATTGGAATAGTTTTAAACTCATGCTCAGACCATCCCAATATAGTTTGCATGGAAGTATTGACTTCTCTAAAATATCCATCGAATGTCCCAACGAACATTAGCTCTGGTGAAAATTTAAAAAAAGTATCATACACATTCATTAGATTCCTTTTCGGTGGAATTACCTAAAGCTGAACATTTTATTCAAGAATTTTTGACGTTGCCTCAGAGTAACGTACGGAGCATGCGCGTTGTAAGCTTGTTTGAGTTCTTCTATAATCTTTAAAAACTTAAGGTTAAGCATGAAAGACCATAATAATTCTAAAAAAAGACTCAGGCTTCCCGCCAGCAACATAAAAAAAATACGTAAAGTACGCGGTCTAACTCAACAGGATCTCGCTAATAAATCTGGACTCTATACCCGAACAATACAAAAGCATGAAGCGGGAGATGGTGATACGAGAACGAGTACAATTAAATTGCTCGCTAAAGCATTAGATGTTCCGGCCTGCTACATGCTTAATTCAAATCTTTGCTCAAATCTTGATAACTGCTCTATTCATTGTCCGGTTGAAGTTTTAGATATGATGCACGTTGGAGTGCAAGTCAATAATCTAGAAGGACTTATTTGTTACGTTAATAAAACACATGCAGAAACTATAGGCCATTTACCAGAAGAAATTGTTAATAAATTATATATTTGGGATGTGTTAGCTGATAAATCGGATGCCCCTAAATTAAAAGAGTACTTAAGGAAACTTATTATCGAGCAGCCGACCCCTTCGCCTTATTTTGCTAAAAACAAAAATGCAGAAGGTAATACGATTCCAGTAAAAGTTGATTGGAATTACTTAAGAGATAAAACAACTAATAAAGTGATTGGATTTATCTCCATCATTACTACCAGTCAGACACCAATCATTTAATAAGTTTTTTTAATAGGTAAATTAAATCTATTAATTTTTAAAATACAAAAAAATCACTTACTTCTTATAGAGCGGAAATAGCTACCATAGGAGGTAACATGAAACTTATTTTCCCATCATTATTGTTTTTATTCTCAAGCACAAGCTTTGCCAGTCTCTACTGTGAAAATCAAAATTCTCAATTGCACTTCAGTGAAAAGCGTGGAGTAGTCAAATTAGTTTTAGTTTCAAAACAACAGCGAATTCTTTTTCATGGTGAAAAGATTCAAAATGATCCATCATCTCCTTTTGAAGTGGATGAATATGAACTTCAAGATGCTAGCGCCATGCCGGCAAAGCTTCTCATCTCAGAAATTCCAACTTTCCCTTCTAAGCTTCCCTGCAATGGTCGAAGAATATGTGATGATGCTCTCCCTCAGTTTAAAATCACTGCTGATTTAAATTATCAAGGGCAGGACAGCCATTATGTTTGCCAAACTCTCTAAACTCTTACTTCCTCTCCTGCTCCTCCCAATGTTGGGAGGAGCTTTTATCAACAACACAGTGAGGATTGAATCTCTTGAATCAAAAACTCATCAGGGACATCCGGTGTACAATCAGATCACTTTAAAATCAGAAAAGTTTAAAGATACTTGGTTAATGCGCCAATCACATCATGGGGCCAATTACCCTTTGGATAAATGGGATGAAATCGCCATCGTTATTAATAAAAAGACATCACCTGCAACAGTTAGCTACCATCAATATCAAAATGGGAAGGAGATAGAGTTCAAAGCTTCTTGTTACACATGCCATGCCAATGGGCCGAGAGTAATTCGTCCAAATTATAATTCAGGATTCATTAATTATAATTGGCAAGATAAACTCTCAATCAATTGGATGAATTTAAAAATCAAACTATACGGGAAAGTACAAATTGATAAAAACAACTTTAAACTCAAACAAAATTTTAGAAGAATCCCATTAAAATATTTTGGCGAAAGAGATACCGAAGTTCTAAATATACAAACGTGCAACTACTGTCATAAAGAATCTGGATTTCATTCTCGAGGAAATCTTCAACGTCAGCATGTTGAAACTATCAAGCATCTGACAAAAACTGGATCAATGCCACCATGGCCTTTTAATTTGAGCTCAAAGGAGAAAAAAGAACTAGAGAGGTTTATTCAGGGTCATTGATTAATTATTTGACACTATAGGGTCATTTCTTCACTCCTTATGTCCATTTCCTCTATCCCATTCAATAATTCATTTTAATAGGTTTTTCGAGAATATGAGGTCTAGATTGCGCAGATTCCAATTAACATCGTTATTTTTTCTTCTCTCAACCATCCTAGGCTGCCAGGATTCTCATATGACTTCTCATAAAATGATTGAGGCCAGAGTCCTTAACGGAGAGCCTCTTTCCATTTCTGGCCAACAATCAATTGCCATGTCGATGGTGGCGATCACTCAAAATTTAAGTTTATACCCTGATTGTTCGGGAGTTCTCATTGCTGCAAATGCCATATTAACTGCTGCCCATTGTGTAATGTTAGAAGGACAAGTTGTAGAAAATCAATATGCTCTTTTAGGGCCACAATTTATTGCCGATTTAAATAAAGATTCGTCCATCTTTAAAAATGCCATTCCTTTTAAAAAAGTCATTATTCATGATCAGTTCATCTATCCAAATACGTATGCTGATTTGGCCATCGTTATACTGGAAAAAGATGTCCCTGGTGAATATATTCCGGCAAAAATCTATACTGGTGTCGAGCTTGATGATTATCTTCCGCTCGTTGTTGCTGGAGCAAGTATTACTAATGAAAGTAGTATTAATGACTCTACCGAGCAAATGCTCAATGAATTTTATAATTTCTCTGAGTTTCAATTCGATAGTAATTTCTTTCGAGAAGACAAGTTCCTTGGCGGAAATATCCTCTTTAGACAAGTCTCATCGATGCCATTTAAGATTGAGAATTCCCCAGACAGCTTAACTACAATTAGTAATCTTGGTAATACCACGAAGGGAGACTCTGGCGGTGGTCTCTATATACAATTAAATGGAGAATATTATTTAGCTGGGATCCATTCCTCAGCATACGGCCCAAATAATAAATTCTGGAGTCATGTTGCCCACTCCACAAAATTAAAATCCCATAAAGATTGGATCGTGAAGAACTTACTGGAAAATAATATTCAACTTCCTACTTTCATTTCAATTGAATCTCAAGAAGAACTGGAACAGGCCATTGATAAAAAAGTTCTCGAATGTAACTACTTAAATTTGAAATTATATGACTTTCACCGAACAAGTTTCGAAGTTATTTCGAGTGCTCCAAAAGAAAATCGCTGTGAACTCATACAAGAATTCTATCACGCATTAGAATCTGGGATTGAGGCATGTCATCAATCTTGTCCAGATTCTGGAGCGACTAAAGGGTATTGCACATTTTATGAAAGAGGACGAAATAAACTAACTTACACTTTTACTAATTGTGATTTCTAAAACATCAATAAGATAAAAATGAAGACAAAACTATCTATGATTCTTACAGCACTAACTTTTCTGGTACAGGCCCATCTCAATTTGAACGTGTTGATATCTCTGAACTAAGTCTAGTCAATGGAGTTATTACTCTCTAAGGCCTTATCAAAAACTTAACCGTCCATTTAATAAAAAAGTGCAAAGGATGTGTCCGAAATGGATCATTCTGATTCTGGATTAAGTAAGAGTTACACGTAACCATTTCTTGGATGCACTTTGCATCCCAAACTCTGGATGCGTATTCACTATGCTGTTATAACAGGCCCATGAATGAACAAATTGAAGTTTAAAAGGAGTTGCAGACTAAGAAACCAAGCTACTCTGTTAGGCCTTTTCAAAAAAGTAAGGTCAAATAAAATATTAACAACGAATGGTTTAGAGAGCCATTCACTTTAACATAGGAATTGCCTCATGAAATTTAAACTTTGGATCAGTATTCTAACACTTACATTAGTCACACACTCTTTTGCCGAAGAAAGTAGATGTAGGCATCAGCAAAAAGAAATTTTTATGCTGACTGCAAATTTATTAAATCTTTCCTATAAATTATCAATGCTAACTAAACCTGCAGCTATTAAATATGCGAGTCTAGGAATGTTGACCCAACAAAATTTCATTTCACAACTGGATCAACAGGAACTTGTTAATAGAAGAGTCCTTTATAAAACGAAGGATTACATTGAAGAAATCCTTTACATCCACGCAGATTGCTTTAGGTCTTTAACTGGGAGTGACATTGAAAATATTAAAAGTAAGTTAAATGAATAATTTTACTTTCGCCAGCGAAAGTAAAAAAAAAGCCTCTGTGGGTTAAACAGAGGCTTTTTTATGGTGCCCAAAGGCGGAATCGAACCACCGACACAAGGATTTTCAGTCCTTTGCTCTACCGACTGAGCTATTTGGGCATTATCGATATTCAGAAGTTTCTTCTAAAAAAGAGAACTCTAAGTTAATGTTTTGGAGAAATTTCGTCAATCAATATTAGAAAAAAGTTTTTATATTACTCTCTGAGTCAAAAGGACATATGACTACAAAAGTTGTTTGCACAGAACTCTCTCTACCATGGTTTCAAGTTAATGCTCTTGCTTTTCTCCCCTTAGGAGAGAACAAAATCAAAAATGAGTGGGCGATTTTTACACATGGATACACTTCTCATAAGGGTGATTGCCTTAACTGGGCGACAAGATTAGTGGAAAGTGGTGTACCGGTGATTATTTTCGATCAACCAGGCCATTATCTTGGAAGCTTCAGTGAAGTTCATTCACTTGAAGATTTTAAATCCCATGTACATGAAATTTTTGGAGAGGCCTTTCTAAGACTTGCGGACTTACTTGAGGCCAATCTGGGCCATAGGCCAACTTGTACCAGTATTATTTTAGGTGGCCACTCACTTGGTGCCTTTACATCCATTCGCGCCCTTGAATTACCGCAGTTTAAAAATCTTTCTCGATTAGCAGTAGGAATTGGAGTTGGAATTGGTCAAAGACAGGCCACGCACATTTTTGAAACAGCTTTCTATGAAAAGACTCTCTCTATTAGAAGACAGCTCGTCTCTCCTGCCCTGGATGCAAAACAAGTCTTTGCCTGGTTAAAGCACGAAAAAGAAAACATGACTTTATCTGGAGAAAGAATTCATCTGATCACTGGTGAAGATGATATTGTTGTAGGAGCTGGTGGTTTAGAGGCCTTTATTAAAGTTCTTTCAGAAAACGGTAATAGTGTGACTTGGGATAAACCTAAAAAGCTTCCTCATCATGAACCAGGACTTGCTTCGCCACATCTGTATGCTTTTCTCAAGGATCATTTTGGCTGGACTTAATTTTGGCCTTGAGATTTTTTAACCAACCTTCTCTGCCTGGCCGATCGAACGGAGTTCCAAAAAACCTTTTTTTGAGTCCGCGATTTGTTTCCGCCTCAATTAATGTAAAAAGTTTATCTTTTGATAGATTTAAAAACCACTCCTGAACCCACTGATAAGTTTCTTTAAAGTGAAGCTTAGAAATTGCTCTAATCAGTGGCCTTCTATTCCAAGGACAAACATCCTGACAAATGTCGCAACCAAAAATTTCACCTCGAGAAGCTTCGTAACCTTGTGGTGGAGGAGTATCCTTAAAGGTTTCAATGGTAAATGTGGAAATGCACTTCTCAGCAATTAATGTTCTTTTTTCTGGATCAATCGCCTTAGTCGGACAGGCCTCAATACAGGCGGTACATTGCCCACAATGATCCGTCTCAAAAATTTTCGGTGAAATATCAATTTTATGATTGAGAAGTAAACTGCCAATAATAAAATAGCTTCCCTCTCTTCGATGAATCAGCATCGAATTTTTACCAAACCATCCTAGACCGGCCCTAAATGCCAAATCCCTTTCAAGAATGGGCTGAGTATCAAGAGAGACAAAAGTATGAATATGAGGGATTTTAAATTTAAGATAATCTGAAATAATGAGAAGTCTTCGTTTCAAAGCGTGATGATAATCTTCTCCACCAAAACCGAGAGCATAACCGGCAATCTCGTGCTTCTGGTTTTCCAGTAACCATTTTTTTGAGTCTTTATAACTGAATAAAAAAACTAATGCAGATTGAAACTCGGGGAAAATTTGTTTTAAATCTTTTCGCAGTTCTTTACGGTGATCATTTAAATAATTTAGAGGGCCATGGTGTTCTTTTTTAGTCCATTCATCAAACTGCTCAAAAGAAGTTGGAAGGGAATCCTCAGTATATCCCCAATCCACCACGCCTAAGTCTTTTAACAATTCTTCAGGAAAGAAATGAGGCTTCATTATTCAAAAGGAATGATCTCTATTGCGCCAGTGGGACAAGCAACAACACATTCCATATCTAGTGTGCAAGAACTAACTTTTGATCCATCAATTCGAGTTTCATTATTTTTTTCTAATTTATTTGTCCAAATGCCAAAAGGACAAATACTGATACATGCCTGGCATGAAGCACAGATCGATGTATCAAGTAATAACTTTCCCTTGTCAAATGACACCTCCTGGATCGAATCTTGATCCGTATTCTTCAGTGCCCTGGGTAAGTCCTTAACCGTTTCTACTCGAATTGAATTGGTCGTCCCCTGACGGAAAAATTTCCCATCTCCAACAGTGATGACCACTTTATCACCATATTCTAACATTCTTTGCTCTTTCAATTTCTCTATCATTAATCCTTCAAGTAACGTCAGATCATCGTTTTCATGGATGTTAAAATAATAAGGAGTAATACCCCAATAAAGACTCATTTTACGAATGACATCTACAGAATGAGTCACCCCTAAGACATGAGTTTTCGGACGAAAGCGAGTCATTTTCAAACAAGAATTCCCACCTTCTGTAATGGATAAAATCCAGCGAGCTTTATTCTTTTCAGCAATAATTGAAGCGGCAACTTGAATTGAAGCTGTTACACTCGAGATATCCATATGACGAAGATAAGGTCTCTCTCTTGGATTTTTTTCGGCCTCTTCTATAATTTGCCCCATGATAGTGATGGCCTCAAGAGGATATTTTCCAGAAGCAGTTTCTCCCGAGAGCATAACTACATCTGTTCCATCCCAAATAGCATTAGCAACATCAGAAGCCTCTGCTCTTGTTGGACGTGAATTAGTAATCATGGACTCAAGCATTTGAGTCGCTGTTATTACAGGTTTTCCTGCTTCATTACAAAGCTTAATCATTTTCTTTTGAATACTTGGAACAAGATGATTTCCAACTTCAACACCCATATCACCACGAGCAATCATGATGGCATCAGTGACTTGAATTATACTTTCAATATTATCGAGAGCTTCAGGCTTTTCTATTTTTGAAACAATAGGAACATGGACTTTCATTTGATGAAGAAGAGATTTGACTTGCAAAATATCCTCAGCTGTTCGAACGAAACTAAGAGCAACATAATCGATGCCCTGTCTTAAACCAAATAATAAATCCTCTTGATCCTTTGTTGTAAAACTAGGAGCAGAAACTTTTACATAAGGAAGGTTAATTCCTTTATTCGATTTTAATATTCCACCAACAATCACTTTAATTTTTAAGACATCTCTATCTTTCTCAGTCGCTTCTGCTTCTAAAAGTCCATCATCAAAAAGAATTTTGGCACCGACGTGAGCATCTTTAACTAAGTCTTTGTAAATGGTAGGAATGAATCTTTGGGAATACTCAGGGTACTGATCTTTTACATGAGATGGACCTATCACCCAAGTTTCACCATCTTTTAATTCTAGAGGCTCGGGTAATTTATCAACTCTGATTTTAGGACCTTGAAGGTCTAATAAAATAGCTACTTCTTTCCCAACATTTTTTGAGGCCTGCCTTATATTTTTTATTGATTGCTCGTGGGCCTCATAGGTTCCATGAGACATGTTTACTCTTGCGGCATTCATCCCTGCAAGAATCATTTTTTCTAGCATTTCAATTGTGTTTGAACTTGGGCCAATTGTTGCAATCAGCTTTGCACGGCGAATATACATAATTCATCTTTTATTTAAAGTTTAACTTAATTTCTTAAAGTCACTCATCTGCTGTAATTGATCTTTTTGAGCTACTTTCATAGTGCTGATTTGTTCTTCGTAATTTTGGATCAGCCCTTTTTTCTCTTGCTCTAAAGTATTTTTTAAACGCTGTAGCTCCATTTGTGAGGCCAACTCTTTCTCACTTAATTCTTTTACTTTACTAGCTTGAACCTCTTTTAATTTATTCTCATAATCATTAGTAAGCAACTTAAGTTTAGTTTCATTATCCATTTGTAACTTATCTATTTTCTTTTGAAAATTAATTGTAATTTGATTTATTTCTGATTTCGCCTGACTTTGTTGCTGATCCATCATAATTTGTTGTGCCTTGATATCCGAGAGACGACGATTCTCAAACATGACACGTTGAGACTCAATCTGCTTATCTGTTTGGTCCACAATATTTTGAACTTTTTGATTCATCGAAAGTTTTAAATAATCATTTTCTCTCTGGTATTTTGCAAGTCTTTGCTCATAATCCTGGACAGTTGAGTCCATCATTTTATCGAATGCCCTTCGCATCTCAAAAAGCTCCTTGGTACGAGCTTCATTTGTCTTCTTTATAAATACACTTTTATCCTCATTGGCCACTTTGGTAACATCATCTAATGCGACCTTGTGCTTTTCTTCTAATTCCTTCATGGATTTATTATAAGTTTCTTTTAATTTTTCCATCCGATCTTTTGAATTGGTTCTTTCAAGCATCATACTATTTCCAAAACTTATTTTATCGATAGTATGTAAATGCTCTCTTACTCCAAGCTCACGTTGGGCCTGCTCTCTTTCATCAGCAATAGCAACGATTTTATCTGCATTGGCCTCGCCTAATTTTTTTTCTAAGCGCAAAGTTGACTCTAAACTCTCACCATGAAGAGTATCATTAAAAGCTCTCTGATCTCTATCTGCTCTGTCCTGATAATGCCGTTGAGATTCCGTTAATCGACCCTCTAATGTATCGATTTTTCTATTCAGAGTATCATCATCTTGAAGACCTCTTTGCCTTGCGACTACTTCTGCATACTTGCCATCACCAGTATCATTGCGTCTTCTAAAAAGTTCAGACTCATGCAATTTCTTAGCGTACTCTTTTTTAAGGTCTGCAATTTGATTTTTATTGGCAACGTCTGTTTTTTGGGCCTCAAGCTGCTGCTTACCCACAGTATTTTTTGTCTGATGTCCGTAGTCTTCTGCTAAATCTATAAATTGCTGTTTATGCTCTTCTTTAGTTTTAATATTATTTGCCTCAAGATAATTTCTCATTCTCTCAGCATCTTCTTTTTGAAGCTTCGAAGCCTTTTCGTAGTTAGATTGAAGATGATTCTTAATCTCATTCTTCTCTACAAGTTCGTCATGCTGAAGTTTTGCCAGTCTATCTTCATGACCACGCACCAAATCTCTTTTTTCAGCTGATAAATTGTCATGAACCTTTCGAACCGAATGATGCATTTCATTTTGTGTACTGGCTATTTTATCATCAACTTTTTTAGTTAAATCAGAGACATTATGGTCATATCTCTTCTTATGGCCATCCTGAATATTCTGATGCCCCTCTCTTTCTGCCTTGAATGATTTGTCATAGCTAGATTTGATGTCGTTTAGTCTTTTCTCAAAATCCCGACTTTTAATAGACGAATCATGAGTAAAAGCTTCTCGCTCTTCTTCTAATTGCTGGGCCATTTTGTCGTTTGAATTATTAAGGGCGGAAGCAGTCTTTTCTTTTAGTTGGTCTAAATTCTTTTGATAATTTTTTTCAAGATCTGCTTTATCTTCAATGAAAGTTTCTTTTTGCTTGTTTTGAACAAGATCATTTCTTTCATTTGTTTCAGCAAGACGTCGCTCATTGGCCTTATTATTTTTTTGGATAGTATCCTGAAAATAGTCTCGATCCTTGGCCAATTGCTTAGTGTAGTCTACGCCGTTCATATCTAATCCTTATGTACTACTTCTTGTAGCGTCATAGGAAAGTATAGCATGGGCCCCAAACAAAAAGGCCTTGGGTAAATCTTGCTTGACTTACCCAAGGCCTTCAGTCGGATATTTGCTAAAAATTACTTGCTTAGTTCCTCGTCGATTACTTCTGTAAACACTTCTATTGGTTGTGCTCCATTGATTAACTGACCGTTAATAAAGAAAGTTGGCGTTGATTTAACCTTCATATCACGTCCATGGGCCATGTCGGCCTGAACCTGAGCAAGGGTCTTATTTTCAGCAAGACACTTTTCGAACAGGTCAACTTTAGCACCAATTTTTTTAGCAAGATTTTTTAGACCTTCTGGATCCAAAGAATCTTGGTGAGCAAACATTTCATCATGCATCTTCCAAAAAAGCTCCGTACTTTGTTCATTTACACAAAGACCAGCAACTGCGGCTTTTTCAGCATGGTTATGAAATGGTAGAGGAAAATTTTTAAACGCAACTTTAACCTTATTTCCATACTTCTTTTTAATTTGGCCAATGATGTCTGCACCTTTAGCACAGAATGGACATTGGAAATCAGAAAATTCAACAATTGTCACCTTGGCATCAGCAGCACCCATAAATGGGGCCTTGCCTACTTCAACCGGGAAAGTTGGACGACGCGGTTTTTGAATGAAAACTTCCACAGGCGTTTTGTTAGTTTGTTCCGCTAACCATTTATCAACTGCTTCTTTTTTTCTTTCCATTTCGAGATAGTTCTTAATTTTTTCTCTTACTTGAGGATTGATATGTTCCGCAGGAATATTTTGATCTTTAATGAAAGCATCAATTTCTTTATCTGAGATTGATACTGACTTAGTGATATATTTTTCAAGAAATTCATCATTAGAAAGACCTTTCTTACGAGAATCTTTATCCATGAACTTTTGAAGCATGAGAGATTTTAAGTGATTAAATTTAATTTCAAAAACTTTTGATTCAGCTTCATAAAGTTCAGATTCAATTCCATCCTCTAATTCCTTAGAGGTAATTTCTAAATCACCAACTTTAGCAGCAAGACCTGGTTTAGGTGATTGCTTAAAAAGATAACTTGGTTTGCTTGTACCATCAGAGCATGAAACCGTTAGCACTAATAAAACGAAGGCGAGTAAGCTCAAAATAGCTTTCATATTCAAAGTCTCCTTTATAAAACTTCAAACATCTTAGCTTAATTATTTAAGAATAAAAACAGGGCCAATCAGTCGGCTAATGTAAATGAGATAAGAAATCCTGAAATTTTTTATGACCTCTAAGCTGATCAGGGGCCCCTACGGCCACAACACTTCCTTTCTCCATGAGAATCAGCTTATCGGACCGCAAAATTGTTTCCAAGCGATGAGTCACAATAATTGTCATTGAATGAGATTGAAAAAACTTAATTAAGTCTCTAAGAGCAAGTTCTAACTCTGAATCAAGTCCACTTGAAATTTCATCCATCAGAATAATTGGTTTCTTCAAAAAGAGGGCCCTAAGACCTGAAAGAAGTTGCTTCTGACCCATTGAAAGTGATTTCGGGTCAATTCTATCTTCCAAAGAAATATTCCAACGTAACAAATATGGGATATTCTCAGTGGCCACATTCCAAAATTCTTCAAAATTTTTATCAGCACCAAGAGTAATGTTAAATTTTAAAGTTTCAGTGAAAACATGGGAATCTTGAGAAATGAGACTGACATAAGAAGAAAAGCCTCTTAATTCTTTATCATCATCAGTATTAATAATTTTATCGTCGACTTGGATCTGTCCTAGAAAAGAATGATATTGCCCAGAGAGAAGTTTAAGTAATGTGGATTTTCCACAACCAGACTCCCCTACAATGCCGAGAATCTGCCCTTGATTTAATTCAAAATCAACCTCAGCTAAAGTAAAACCCTGATCGTATTGAAACTTTTCTAAATGAAACCTCAAGTGAGTAAGCTCTAACTTAGTATAGTCTAATCGCTCAAAATCTTGCTGATAAAAACTCGAGTTAAACTGGTGGATGCGATCGATCCCGGCCCGAGCACGCTGGATAACAGAAATTTTTGAGGCCACATCTTTAATAGGAGTAATAGATTTTTGAATCAAATCAATTAAGGCCGCAAGAATGGCAATTTCAACAATTTTTGAATAAGGAACGATGATCATCACTAATGCGACAAGGATAGGATAAAGTGATTCGGCCGCTGAGTAGTAACTGGCGTCCCAAATATTTGCTTTTAGCTGCTTATCTAAGAAATCTTCAAAGATTTTCTCCCCTCGCTTTGAGGCATAATTTTTATTGGGAGAAAAATATAGCTCTCTTAGACCCGAAGTTAAATCTGTCACAACTCTTGCCATCATTCCGGTGATTTTTCTTACATCCATAAAGACCATGGCCATAAACTTACTGCCTTTAAAAAGAAGTAAGCATGCGATCACTTCTGCAATAAATAGTCCCATGCCGGTTGAAGAGTTTAATTGTAAAAAACTAATTAAGCATGAAAGGATGAAGATAATATCAATAAAAATAGAAAAACTGCCTGAGCTAACGATCTCTCTCACTGCATCGGTATCATTCATTAAACGAGCAAGAACCTCTCCCATTGGATATTCATCATGTTTAATGTCATGCCTTTTTTTAAACGGGGCCTTCAACCAAAGGGAGAAACTTTGCTTTCGAATTTCATTTAATAAAATTTGAATATATCTTTGAGTACTTAAGCTAAAGATGAGTCGATTGAAGTACTCCACGCCATAGAGAGAAAGGAGCATGGTAAGGTGATGGTTAAAAGTCAGATCATTTTTAAGAGATTGATAAAATTCGCTTATCAATCTTGGAGTAAAATATCCCGTGACTGCTGAGACGCAGAGATTGAGGCAAATTAAAATGATTAGTGGTAACTCTGACCTAAGCCAGAGATAGGTCCACCATTTGTTCTTTGAAGAACTCAGTGACATGCTTGTCCTTTAAAATTTCACTAACAGGGCCTTGGAGACTTATACCTTTCTCTCTTTCAAGAAAAATGGCCTGCTCAGAAAGTCTTACTGTCGTCAAACGATGGCCAGAAAGAATAAAGGTTTTTTGATTCCAATCCTTACTGGACTTAAGAGCATTAATGATTTTTCTTTCCAAAATAATATCAACCGATGAGAAAGGGTCATCCCAGATAAGAGTACTGGCCCCTGACATCAAAGAGCGAATGAGTGCCACACGCTTCATTTGGCCACCAGAGAGTCTCTTACCATTCTCTCCTACTTCTAGACTCAAAACTTCATCTAGATTTGAGGCCAGAGAATCAAGCTGAAACATTTGCAAAAGTTCTTTAGCTTTTTCTTTTTGCTCATCAGTTGCAGGATTTCCTAAAAAAATATTTTCTTGAATAGTATCATTAAATAAATAAGGCTCCTGTTGCACCATAGAGACATTTTCATTCTTTAACTTCAAAATTGTAGTGATCTTGGTTAAAAAATAAGTTTTACCACACCCAGTTTCACCTATGAGGACAGTCCATTTATTCTTATTAATTGAAGCAGAAATAGGTTTATCCCAAAAAGAGAAGTTCACCTTAAATTCACTAGGATCAGAGATAAAATCTCCTGGTAAAATTTCAAGTTCATCTTTTTGGGGGAAAGCAATAACATGATAAAGCTCTTTCACTCTTCTCCAAGCGGCAAAGCCCTCAGATAAGACGGCTGCCACCCAGGACATAAACATCACTGGCTCTAAGAAAAGATATAAAAATCCCGAGAAGTAAACTAAGTCAGATGTATCTCCTCCATGAGATCGAACTAAAAGAGCTCCCCAAATAAGAGAAAGTCCTAGACCTAATTTAATGTAGGGACCACTAAAGGCATAACCGATTGAGGATTTGAAAAATAGTGCGAGTTCCTGTTGTGAGAGTCTAACAAAGCCTTGAATAAAATTTTCTTCTTGATGAAAATTTTTAATGGTCTGTTTAGCTTCGTAACTTTCAATGATGTATTGCTGAACCTCACCTTTTTTATCCATCACTTTCTTAAAGATTTTTTCGTTAATAGTGGTGACAAATGTAAAGATCACAACACTTAAAAAAAGAGGAATAAAAGCAGGCCATAAATATGAATCTGTTTGATTAAGTTTAGGAATAAGAACCCAAGCGGCAATAATCAGATTTCCAATTTGTAATAGGCCAAAGCCCACAAAGGCCCGCAGACTATTTATATCATCGAATAAAATTTGAAAAATCTGGCCTTGATTACGATGACTATATCGAGTGGGAGGAGAGGCCTCAAGTAGGCCCAACATTTCCATTCTTAAAAATTTTTGCTGAACTCTTGCTGGATAAAAAAATAAAAGTCGCGAAAAAGTTCTAAATACTAAAATACCAATGGCAAGTCCAAGGAAAACCCAAACCGATACATCTCCAATATGCCCCTGACTCATGAGCTGAGTAAGCTCACGAATTTTTTCCGGAATAAGCACTTGAAGATTTTGCAAGATCACAAGGCAAACGAAGGCCCCTAAATAGATCCATTTAAACTCAAAAAAGTGACTTAAAATCCAGGGGCCAAAACGGCGGTGCAATCGACTGATCATAAGAATAAAAAGTTAACCCACTTTCTGCTCGAAGTCATGGCACTTTTCAAGGAAAGTTTAGTGACAGAATGAAAAAATCTCCTTAACATACTTTCACGCGCCCGTAGCTCAGTTGGTTAGAGTATTACCTTGACATGGTAGGGGTCACAAGTTCGAATCTTGTCGGGCGCACCACTTAAAATCCTCATTCATTTCAAAGACCTGCAAAGCACACCCGACACTCGTATCGAACTAATTAAGCAGTGTCTGTAGATCGATGTATGTTAGCTCTCTATTGGGAGCATAACCAACGCCTTCAGGAGCATCGTTTTCATATTTGTGTAACAGCGTTGGCAATCTCACAACAATTCCTGAATTAGGAAGCATGAAAGTCATCGCATTACTAAAACCCAAATCCTTCATTAAGCACTTCAAACAAACTTCCATGACGTTTCTGTCACAAAAAATCACAAACCCGGTTCCACTCACAGGCCTGTTATGCCAATTTCCATCGCAATTATCCTCCTTATGA
>JBFWTE010000053.1:0-15924 GCA_050247975.1 Bacteriovoracaceae bacterium | reverse complement strand
TCATGGATAGCTTCTTCCTTGTCATAATCACCTCTTCAATGAGGTGAATCTTACATTGTAAAAAGCAATCTTTTGACCCGTCGAAGCAACTTTATTTTTCGTGTCGAGTTAGGCCTTTATTCGCCACAAAGAAGGAACGTACATACCCAAAATGAGAAAAATGAATGGGAGGTTAGTTGGTGGAGATGATGAAATAATTGATTGTATTCAAGATAAAATTTTAAAAATTGTGTATCACGATGCCATTTTCAACATTAAAAATATCTCCTCAAAACACTATTCCAAATACCTAGAGATTGTCTCCTATTGGATTTTTTTGAATATTTCTCAATTAATACAGCTACATATGGACGACTTCACTCCTCGGATATCAAATGAATTTGCTGCATTTATCGTGAACAAAGTTACAAAAATAAAAATGACCAAGGATGCTTTTGAGAAAGCAAGTATTAGACACATCCATCTCAAAGCTCATGGTGGATACTTTGATGGATATTATTATGAGCGCTATCGAGACGGTATCATTGGTTTAAAAATCATTAAGTATAATAAGAAAAATACCATTAAAAAAACTTCAAGGAAGAATTTAAAAAACGTGATCGCGTTAGACATCTGCGATGAAAGATTCAAATGGAGTGGCTCCTTCAATATTGAGACAGAAATCGACTAAAACATTTAATAATTTCTCAGATTAATTTTCTCATCTAGAGTAATCTTCACCCAATTTTATGAGTGAGGTTTACATGAACAACCAATTCCCCAAAATATTTGCTAAAAATTTGAACCCCAAGTCAGTTCAATGGGATAGTCCACACTTAAGATTAGAATTATCTAAAACCATGATCGCAAGGCCAGAATTGAATTATTCGTGAATGTGCGAACTGTTAAATATAATGATCATTTCAGCTATTTAACTACAGCACAATTAAAGGCTAAATCCATAAATAGGAATAAAAATATGAAGTACGACGATGAATCATCAGATGTTGAAGACAAAAATGAAACCAATTCACTGATTGCAGCGCCAACAGGCCAGAGAGATTTTTTTAAAATAAAGCATTCTCTAAGAAGAGATATCGCTATAACTCTGAGATCCAAGCACTCAAACAAGAAGCAAAGTTTTATAGATGATTTAATTGAAAAAGCCTTTAAACAGGTTCCTCAACTAAGGAAGGCAATAAAAATGCATCCAGTAAGTGTCTCCAATCCATTAAGTAGAAAAGAACATATAGGTTTCATTGGGTCGATAGAGGAGCGCACAAGCTTGATATATGCAAACTTTGAAAAACCAGCTGATAACGGGGCACTGATAACCGGGAGTATTCCATATATCCAAATGAAGATCTCATCAGGAGGAGAAAGCATTGATTGTATTGCTGTTTGTGGCAGAAAAAGAATAGAGATGATTGAATCTTGTAAAGGGATCGCAAATATTTATGTCGCAGGAGTTATAGTCAACTTACCTATTGATAACTTCAAATCGGTCCCAACACTTTATATTACTCAAATGCATGCCGTTACAGAAATCCGATCATATGTACCTTGCAGCCAACGAATCAAAGAGGAGGCAGAAAAAATACTGGAGTCAGAAAATATATTCCAGGAAATTAGAGAAAGAGTCGTAAAGATAGTTGGATTTAAAGGTCTTGATTATTCACCCATACTTGAAAAAGCACTAGATGCAGTCATTCTTCAATCAATCTCGGGAGATTACTTCGATAATACCACAGGCAAAATTCACATCCTCTTAATAGGTGCGCCTGCCAGTGGGAAGAAATTAATTTCAAAAGTTGCCGAGATTTTGAATGTAACATTCCAAAATGTAAGCTCTGGAAAGATGACTATTCCAGGGATTTCAGCATCTACATACCTCAAAGATGGCCGATGGATTTCAAAACCTGGTGCCCTAGTTTTAGCACACGAAGGGGTAGTCTCATGCCAAGATTTTCATAGTGTTCCTAAAAGCATACTTGGCCCACTAATGGGAATAATCTCCGACGTTACTGAAAATGGGAAGTTCACAGACTCATCTACATCGGGTGTAACCCACAAGGCATGCACAGGACTCTTACTTGATTTGAATAAACAATCCGATCTATCATCCAAAAAAGTAGATAGCTACCAAGAGGATATCTTGTGGATACCTGAAAATATTTTGTCCCGCTTTGATATAATCATGGAAATTGAAGCCGATGCGAAACGGCAACTTGATGTCTCACTAAGTATGTATTCGTCCAGCACAAGTATGCCAGCTTCAAAAAAAGATGATGAAATCCTGATTCTTAGATATGCCGTCGCGTCCTTAAGAGACAAGTTTCCCAAAATTAACTTTCCATCAAAATCAATTAAACTGTTACAACGACTTCATGCTGAATTGTTCAAGCCTAGTGTTGGCAAATGGCAAAACAACAAGTTATCGGCCTACATGGCAAGAGCCACTAATTCGGCATTAAAATTTTCTTCTGCCCTTGCAAGATCGGATGGGAGGGCCACTGTAAGTGAAGCCGATGTAAGAACTGCATTTGAAATAATTCAAGAAAAATTCAAGGTCATAAGCCATATCCATCCTGACTCAACTTCTACTGAGAGACTACAGGGCGACAAGCCATCAAAAAACGAAATTATAGATTGGTTATGCCATCATTTTCCAGACGGGATAAAAGTCTCCAAAGCAGTTAATGACTACAAAGATTTCTTTAAAACTAAGCAATCGTCAGTTGCCATTAAAAAACTTCTATATCGAATTTTCGAGAGAGAAGCCATTCAACAAGAGCACGGTATTTTTATAATGAAAAAAAATGTCAAAATGTCAAAATGACATCAAAAACTGTTAATACACAAGGATATGATAATATGAAAACTGCTATAACATCACTTAACTTCCATGAAAATATTTCAAGAAATCTGATTAACGAATTATCATCCCACCTAGGTATGCTCGAAAGGCTCACCTCAGAGGATGTGAGTGTGGCCATTGATAAGCTAGCCCTGAAGACTAATTACGTAGATATCTCATTTCTTGCCAATGATTTTGAGCAAACTGATACTAGGGCATCAAAGTATTATAGTTGCAGAAAGATTTTTACTCATAAACAAGATAAAAAAATTAAACTAACCATTTTTCTAGATAAAAGATCTAAGAAGAAAAAGCATTTCAAGCATAAAATCGAACTCAACCCACGCCTTACTGGATATTCCTTAATGAGAAAAACACTAATTAAGATTCTTGGTAGATCAGGTGTGAAAGATCATATTGTTTGTAGACTTGATATCTCTTTTAGAATTCCTGATGATAAAGTTAGCGTTGATGCTTTTTATTACTCTACCTATCTAAAAAATAAACAATTCTATGGTATTTATCGCGATAAATCACTTGAGGAAGATGACCTTGGCTGTGATGTTACTTTAAATAGTGGAACCATATCCACTGTGATGTGCGGCAAAAACCCTCTTCGCCTCTCAATATACAACCAAGCACACAAAAGAAAAAACAGGGAACCATTTATCAACTTTGAAATTCAGTTTTTTGATAAAAAGGTTTCTGATCTACTAGGCATTGTCTGTATAAAAGATTTGCACATTTTACCTCAAGTCAAGCCTTTAGACTTTGTTCAGTTTTCAAATGTTACTAAGATAAAATCATCTAAGCGAAAGACCACCGACCTTGCACATGAGCGAATGGGTCAAGGTGTTTTAAAGGTTTATTCGCTAGGATTCCATGCAGGTCGTAGCTTCGGTGAGCATCGAATTTCTAAAAATTTTGGCAATGAAATACTATCTAGATTTTCTCAAGTCCGAAATGTTAAGACGCGTGAAAGTTTGAAAAGTATATTTTCTCGCAAGTATAGTGAAGACATGGATCATTTTTTGTTATCTTAAATGAAAAGTCATAATGACATTTTGACAAGTTGACCTACAGTCCGCTCATTAACTTTAAGAGCCACCTTAATGCCGACAAAGCCGGGGTCTTTTTCTTACTTACAATGATACTGTCCTTGTTCAAAATGTAGGAAATGTAAACTTCAATTGTCTTTCCTTCTTTATTTATTAACTTCACTTTGTCACCTTGGGAAACCTTCTTTCCGTCAAACGTTGTAGTCTTGGCAAAAACTACTTCTTTTACAGGAATACGAGTTAGAGAAGAGTACATTGTGTCTGGACCACAGAGTGCAATTTCATCTTCAGTATAGGCCTCAACAATAAAGATACTTTTACCGCCCTTTGGAAAATTCATTTGGATTTTTTCACCTAAACTGAATGTCTCATTAACTTTTGGCATAGTTACTCCTTATTTAAATATTTTTTCGTTCTCCATTCGTTCTAATGTTTCAAGGATGACGTCTTTAACTCCGGCCATGCCTAGATGAGTGTATACTTCCTGGGTTTTAACGGAACTGTGACCCGCCAGCAATGCCCGCACATCAGGGGCAATGCCATTTTCTGCCAGCTTGCTAAAATAGAAATGCCTAAATGAGTGTGGGCTTAGTTTTTTCTCAATACCGGCCTTAACTTTGAACTCGGTACAAAGTTGTTCTATACGTCTCGTAGAAAAAGGAGTGCCTAATCTTGATTCAAATAAAAACTTATGATTTCTCCCATGCAAGAAAAGTAGTATCTTTTCAGATAGACGGGAAGTTATAGGTACAAGTCGGTCTTTTCTTCCTTTTCCTGTAACTAGAATTGTCTTATTATTGAAATCAATATTAGACACTTTGATAGAGCAAACTTCAGCAACTCTTAGACCTGTGTTGTGAATTAGTGAAAAGAGGAGTCTTATCTGTGGATCGCTTATTTGGCTAAAAAAGCGTTCAAGCTCTTCTGAGGTTGGAAGCTCATATAATTTCTTAGCAGGTCTTTCTATGGTCAATTTTGAACGCCTAATGACTTGCCGGTGAATATACCTCAGAGATCCATAATCGAGTTTGTGTTTGTTGGTTGCAATGACAAGCATCCTTATTAGGCGTTGTAGAACGTATTTCGTATCTTCAGATGAAACTGCGAAATCACCCGTACTTGTGATGCCATTTTCCTGGTCTGATGGCATAAAAACACCTCCTCACTTTCGTGATTTACTATAGAAATCGAAATTCAATTTTGCCGCTTATTAAAAATCGTCTGTAACGACTATTGAAATGCTCCTGAATGTTTCAAAACATAAGTCGAAATAATTTAATAATTTAACGTTTATAATAACTCATTATATCACAATAAAATTTATCTACAAAATGTTAAAAAAGTGGTATAAACATACGAAATTATTGATATTTAAAAGGGTGAAAATGACGCAAAACACAATAAGGACCAAGGCTAAAATTGATGAATTAACCAGAGCGATTAAGGCCCACTGGAAGAGGTCGGTAGAGTCCCTGATTTTGACAGGAAAATGCCTCCATGAACTTAGAAAAATCATGCCGAGAAAAGAGTACCTCGAGCATTTAAAAACGAATTTGGGCCTCAGTGAAATGCAAAGTCACAGGATTGAAAATCTCTACCTTCATTTTCACACCAAAGCATCGACAAATGTTTTGAGTTCAAAGCCATCAGTTTTGTATTTATTAACATCGACTGTTGAACCAAAGAAAATTGAGTCGCTGGCCAAAGGCGGGAAGGTTTTTGTTGGTGGACGTTATAAGACACTTCCTGAGCTATCTGTGAAGGATGTCACTATTATAAGTAAGCAGGAGGCTATCAAGCCAGAGCCTCTTTATCATGATGAGAAAACATTAGATCTTCACAAATCAAAGATTGCACATCGTAGGTTAGCCACTCTCATTGAAGAAATCGCTGACTGGTCTTTAGATTTGAAGAGGTTTTCTTCCCAAAATATCCAAATAAAAAATTCCCCACTTGTGAAAAGGTATGTAAAGGAGACCATTGAATGCCTAAAAGAACTGGAACTTGTACTGTAGAAAAGAAGAGTCTTTATATTTCCAGAGATGACTATGAGCGAATTCTCATGTGGAGCCAATCTCAAAAAGAAATACTCTTTGTCTGCCTAGGGACTAAAAACTCCATCAAAAAAGTAGTCCGCCTTGGCAATTATGCACGGGACCCTAAAAATTACAGTTTTTGGTCCGACTTTGCCTTCAAGTGGTCCGTAAATAGACACAAAATAGCCTGCCAAAAAATAATTGCCTACGGTCATTCGCATCCATCAAAAAGGCATGATGCACATCCTTCGAGAGTAGACTTAAAATTTTCAACAATTGGAGAAATAGAGCTTATTGCCTTTCCGGCTAAAAATGAAGTTCGAGCCTGGAAACTTGGGTCAAATATAAAAGCGACACTACGAAAAGAGATTATACTTAAAATTTTAACTATATGTTGATCTTAAACTAATTGCACTTTCCAATCACCTTCACGGTCTTTAATATCTGGCACTTTTACTTTGTAAGATCCCTCAAGAATAGACAAGTTTTTTGGATTTCTTCTGAGAACACATTCTTCTTCATTCTCATCATCGACAGGGTTAAGAATCCATTCATCTTCGTTATCCTTGCTTTTTGTACCGGCATATTTGTGAGTAACAAATTTATTTTCATCATATGAAAGTTCTATTTTTTCATTGTCGAATCTTATAATGCCATCATAAGGCCCCAAATTAGCATCCAGTGTTTTTGATTCGATTCTTACTATACATTTTAAATTTTTTCTTTGAGGTAGATTCATAACGCTTTTTCTCCTTCTCTAAAACAGTTTAACCTATTTAAAGCGTCAATCAACCCTTACCTTCCTGGCTTTTAGCTTTAGCCCTCCCTATTTGGCTTGTTGTAGTAAAGTACGCTATCCACCTCCAGTCCACCAATAACTTCCAGAGAGCATTCTCTCAGTTGATAATCTTTCTTTAGACCCATGTATTCAACACGTCCTTTGTGGTAGGGATAAATTACTTTACATCCAAAGCTAAGATAATCTCCCATCTTCACTTTATCGGCTCCATCTAATACTTTTAGTGCACCATACTTTATTGCTTCAAGAGTAGCTTCATCGACAGGAGCCCCAGATTGGATAGGCTCTAGTTTGAACGTAATATTCTTATTTTTAAGATGCTTTATAAGCTCTGATAAGGTTGATCGATCTACTGAGATTGTTCCTGACTCAATTTGCGAATTCACAAAATATAACATTTGAATTGGACCTTTATTGCCCTCCCAGAAACATGCCGTCTTATCATCTGATGGCCTACATTTAGAAAAGCCATCCGTATACTTTTTAACGATCTGCTCCTGAGAAGCGTCAAGATCAACCCCATTCAGAAATCTATCTGGATTTTTTGAATTTTCATTTTGGCCATTACATGAAAATAGAGTTGATGTTAAAAGCAGAATACTGAGATGCTTTTTCATTAAAACTCCTTATGACACTTTCTTTTGATTTCGTGTAAAGTTTTTGTCAGCTTCTTGGATAGAATTCAAAAACTCAGGTGCTGAATTAGCGTGAGGAAGCTTCTCTTTAAGTAGGTCAAATCTATCCTTAACCCAAACAACCTTCTGCGCATCATTCATGATATGCCAGTTATTTTTGAGCCAAGCACTGTTTGAAGTGATGACACTGCTATTGGCCCACTTATCTATAAAATCAACAACACCTTCCGGTTTATCAGGATTGAAAACTTCATTCAAGGCTTCTTCTATTTGTTTTTGACTTGGAGTTGTGAAAAGAAACCAGAGTCCCATTGGGATACCGATAACCGGTATGCCAACACCGAATATCAAACCTACTACACCTACAGATGTCTTAAGCTGGCCAGTTATAGCTTTTATAAAATAGTACCAGCAAGATAAGTATCCAACGGCACCTACTATACAGATTAATCCCAGGACAATTAATTCAAACATCGCTACTCCTTGTCAAAGCTGTGTTTAAAAATCTGCATGATTAACTTTCATGTCATCAGTTACTTTATTTTGCTCTGTCGCTGTGAAAAACTGGGCCTTGAAAGCATAGCAACCTCTAATATTTTTAGGGAACTCCCACTTGTTTCCAATATTAATCATTGTGCACATTATATTTGCGGTAAAGAATCCCTTTCCCCAGTCCCAAACGGCGAAATAGTATTTGTTATACTTGGTATTGTTTTGTTTTATTTCTTTAATGTAATTAGCCTTCGTTCCATCAACAAGATCGTCGAGTTTCCTCCATGCTTTTTTGAAGTTTTGTTGATTAGAAGTGGTATCAACAAAATGATATGTTCCACTTTTGACAACACCATCAACCAGAGTAAAACCCCTCATCGTGTTTGCGCCATGGCCTTTAATATTGTTCATCATACACTTAGCATTCTGTCCCCCATACATACTTTTAATCTTTCTAAAATTTTCAGCATTGCAACTCGGATCGACCATAAGACCGCCCAACTCTGAAGCAAGTTCTTGTTCTGTTTTACCTAGTGGGTATTTTTTCATAAAACTCGGCATCGACCATCCAGTTGTCGTTATAAACAACAATAAGATTAAGGACATTCTCTTTAACTTCATTACTTTTTTCCCTTTAGTTTACTAATTTTTATTTTCACAATTCCTTCAAATAAATCATCAAAGTCAGAATCTTCAATTTCAATTGACTTGGTGACTTCCCTACCATTAACCAAATAATCTAAGCTCACTCCAAAGTATTCACTAATAACTTGAAGGTTCTTTAAAGAAGGCTGCCTCCCATTAAGAATGTCACTGACTGTCGAAATGGACATCCCTGTGTCCCTTGCTAAAGTTCTTGCCGAGATCTTTTTTTTCTCTAATAAAAATTTTAGAGTTTTAGCTAATTCGTTTTTCATTTCGTAAATAATCGGACTAATGAAGACGACTTATTAAAACTATTCTGCACTCCGATCACAGTGATCGTCATATCGATCACCGTGATCTCTAACTCCTTGATAAAACCCTCTCTACTTTTTCAAGTAAATCTGTCAGTTCAAAAGGCTTTATAAAAACTTCAATGAATCCCTTCTCCCTATACATTTCTCCGTCTGGATTTGCCGTAATCAGCATCATCGGCAATGAAGGATGCTCCTTGCTCACTTCAATTGATAACTCATAGCCTCCCATGTAAGGCATTTCTAGATCAGTTATGAGAAGATCAAAATGCCTAATCCGCAATAATGACAGAGCATTCTTTCCATTCCCAACATCGGAAACAGCATACTTTGACCCAAGGGCCTGACTCAAAAGATCTCTAAGATCGTTATCATCCTCAGCAATGAGAATATTTTTGTTCATTATTAAATTTTACCGCCATATACGGCGGTGTCAAGCATGGCGGTATTATCTACCATTTTCATATGGACAAGAAAGGTGAACTTAAAAAGCTAGGTCGTAATATTGCAAAATGGAGAAGCAAGAGAGGAATTTCTCAAGACGACCTTGCCTACGAGTCAGAGGTAGGACGTAGGACCATAAATCGAATTGAAGTTGGTGATACAGACGCTCGATATTCAACTCTATTGAAGATTGCAAAGATTCTTGAAATCAGAGTCAAAGATTTAGTGGACTACTAATTTATTTTCCCAGAATTTTATGTCTCACAGAATTTATGTTCTCCATGGGGATGAACTCGATAAACTCACGGCCATGCTCTAGATACTTAATCACGGCCCCTAGCTCGTTAACTTCCAGAAGTTCTCCATAGAATTCGGATTCGTTTCTGTTCAGACAACTGATTGTGACTTTTTCACCCTTCAAAGACTCCAGAATTTTATTTTCATTCATTGATAAAATATAACCAGCGTCACCAAGACGCGCAAGGCCATTTCTTGGTTAACGCCCTCTCACTTAAGGTGCCAAACATGGCTCGTCGTGCAGCGACAATTAGTATTAAAAATTGATAATAAATTCATTTTCCGAGGAACTCATATGCGACTTATAAAGCAATTTCTGGTCATAAAATCAAACCTGCCTCACTTAAAGTATCAATCCGAAAGCCTCCCAAATGGACGCGAGCTAAAGATTACTGGTTTGCACCAAATGCGAGAGGCAGCATTAAATCTAGCACAAATTCCAAGCCTTAAAGTTTCATCAAATGAACTCATACAATACTGCCCGTACACTGATAAAAACAGCCAACTTACCATGGCCAGCAATGTCCATCAGCAAATTGAACAAAAAAGATCTACGCTTGAAAGAAAGGCAAATCTGTTAATTGAAGTATTAGAGCCTTTAATTGCTACTGAAGAAGAATCAACTCTTTATTTTAAAATTCCAAGTACTACTTCTTCTCTCAAGGATGTTGGGGAGTTTGTAGGTGATATTACAAAAAACTTTGATCAAATTTTTACATCGAAGTTTTCTAGAAGACTTTCTCTAGGCTATAAAGGCGTTGAAAAGGGTTCGGACTGGTTCGTACTAAAACTCTTAATTGATACAGTCGAAAAGATTGGCATTAAAGACATTAAAGACTTTCTTGCTTTAATGATATTTTTTACAGAGCACTATGAAAAAATCGAATCAATTAAAAAATTAATTGAGTACCTCAAGACCTTTAAGCAGACCGTTGACTCCTCATCAGAACTAGGAAAAGAAATGATTCAGAAGGAGAGAGTTTCATTTGTCGATCAATTGAAAGAGCTTATTCCTCCAGCAGAAAATACTGAATTTGATGGTGAAGATATTTCGAGAATTTCAAATGCAGGATACGAAATCGGAAAAATTATAAAAGAAAAAACAGAAATTGAAATTAGTGGTCTTGTGGAACAGAAATCTGATGCTGAGATGACCACCAAAATTGAGACCCTTAAAATTGTTAAAACCAGAGAAATACAGCTGCTCACTCACAACACCAAAGATTAGATCCACTAAAAAGTGAGTACGGCTTATGGCAACTATATTTGATGAAGTATTGTACTATTCAACAAGGCTCAAAACAGTAGTTTCGTTCACGAACTCAGTTAACGAGAAAGAAACTCGCGACTTCTTTGGTTCCGGAGTTTGGATAGCCTCACCTCGTGGAGGCAAGCATATTTTCTTTGTCACAAATAGGCACCTTGTTGATTACGAATACGGAAAATGGCGAACAGAAGGAGCTGAAGGAATCATCAATATCGATATTGAATTGAGAAAATTTAATGAAAGGTCACCACTACCAGAGGCTGCGTTCTTTGACATTGTTTCAGTTCAGAACAAAATTTTTTACCCCCAAGATGGATCAGACCTTGCAATCATAGCTATCAGCATAAATCTAACTGCACTTAAAGAAGCAGGTACCAAAGGATTCAGACCCCTTTGCTTAGCGATGGATACATTCATTGCAAATAAATCGTACTTTGATAATGACCTTAAAGCTATTGATGCAGTGACTTTTATTGGATTTCCCAAAGGTGACTACGACCTTAATTACAATTTACCAATTGCGAGAAATGCAAATATTGCATCAGACCCACGCAACTATTTTAAGAATAACTGGATTGAAGGAGATCTCGTTTTAGTCTCAGGGTTATCATTTGGAGGGTCAAGCGGAAGCCCAGTTTATTCTTTACCCGTTGGAAGTGAGGGGCTCGGGTTTGGAAGAGTTCTTAAACCAAGACTTATTGGTATTATTTCTGGCCACCTAATAGACGAGAATAGAAAACATAAAGGCCTATCATACTTAGTAAAGTCGACAAAAATTTTAGAGGTCTTACAAGAAAACGGTCTTCTCATTTGAAAAATGCAGGGGGGGCAAAATGCAAACATTAATTAATTCAGCAAGGCATGATTCCGATTTAAATTATATAATCTTAATTCAATTGCTAATTTAAAAAATTTCCAACGTCTGTAAACAGACCCAAAATAGCGGCAACGAATAAAATTAATGTCGTAAGCCAGTGTTTTTGAATTCGCTCTACAATCACAAGTATATTCATCGTTACTGATCTGAAGGCCCAGGAATTTGTCTTGAGAGTGCCTGAAGCTGCTTTTGTCCCAATTGTTTGAAGGATATCTACTTTCCTTAAGGTTGATCTGTGCAAGTCAAAATATCTCCCCTGGTCAAAAGCCCTTGCCTCTTCAGCTCCAGTTAGAAAATCCATGTCAGTTATTTCATTTAGCTTTACCAATGATGGGAGCCTCGGATGTCCCGCATAATTATCACCGTATATGTCGTGAATGAGCGAAGAGAGATCGAACTTGTTGTTATCTGGTATAATCACAGGCGATCCGCCAAGAACAGAAAATCTATGCTCTATGGCTTTAAATCCATAATTATTGTCCCTCATTTTCCAATGAATCCAATATACATGCGTGTGTGCCCCCACAAAGTAAAAAAAATCCTGCAGCATTTGAGTTTCAAGAGCATCATAGTTTTGAGTTATTAAATCAACAGGGGTTCTATTCCTCTCAGCGATCAAGTGAATTGAAAATGATGTCACTTGTTCACTCTCAACGTTTTTTACTGCTATAGAGGTTATTCGAGGTGAATCTGTACTAGTTCTGTCATAGAAGCTTTCACAAGAGTAATGAATAACATAGCATCGGCCAGTGTTTTCAAACAAATCCTTGATTTTTTCTTGGGACTTATTCATGTTTTTAACAAGCAGACTTAAGTTACTCATCTTCAAATACCCAAAATTTTCCAATTATTAACATAAGGGAGAATATCATCATTCAAATTACCATTCACCTTTGGTTTCACCCAAAGCTTGTACACTGATTTTCCGTTACTGGATGTCTGATAAAGCTTATCTTTAGGAACAACGAAATAAAGATTTCTTTCCCACCAATAGCAAATGACAACATCACAACAAGTATACTCTATATCAGTCACATCAAAGCTGAAATTATCCCCTTCTCCTGTTGAGTATAACCTTTGCCGAGTTTTTACCTCAATTTTAAATCTTGCTCCGGTTTCCTTGTTGCGGAATAGAATATCGTAACCTGGCTCGTTTATATTTTTGAAAACCTCAAATTGCTTAGTTTCAAATGCTTTTATAGAAAGATAAATTAGGACTGATTTTTCACCCACTTCACCCAGAAGACTCATTATCGGTTGAGGCAGTTTTTCCATTAGTAGACTCCTTCACGCCGCATGGTTTAGCTTTTTTGCTTTGGTGAGATCAAGCTCAAGCTTATTCCCCCATTTCCTGCAAGCTAAAGAGGCTTTTTCTACTGGCCCAAAATATAAGAGGTGAAGTTCTCCATCAATAAACTGTAGAACCATAAGGTCATCTACTTTGCTCAATGTCTTTGGGTTGATAGAAACGAATCCTGATATTTGTGCGGTTGTCTTAACACTTATTTTTCGTCCATCAGATGAAATTACATCAAATCCATGCTGATTTGTTTCATGAGCTAGATATCCTTGTACATGAAGAGCGCAGTAAAACTCGCCTAGCCTGCCAATCAGATGACGAAGTTCCGTTGGTTCGCACCCAAACTCCCTCATTTCAGTATGGAGTATATCTAAATATTTTTCATACATTTTTTGAATATGGCCGGTTGTATGCTTCAAGAAGCAGACCTTAGACTTGAGGATATCTTCTTTGATAACTCTTTAACTTCTTTTTTTAGAGATTCAATCTCCTGTTCCTTTTTATCTCTAAGGACAATAAGGCTCATGACTTCCGATTTTTCAAATGCATCACGGACTGCCCGGACATCAGCTTTATTGTCACTTACGATACCTTCTGTGCTGCCAGAAATTATCCTGAGTCTGTGTTTGCAGATTTGGCCATTAATTGAAGCCGCACAGTCACAGCTAACACTTAGATTTCTATCTTCAACATTAACTTCGACTTCATAAGGATCACTACTGGATCCCTGTACTAAAAATAAAAATTTCATAGTAGTCTTATCGTGAATTCAGGACATAAACTTTATGGAAAATTCTCAGCTGTCCAAGTCATCAAGATCTCGAACTGTCTTAGCATGCCACTTACCATCTCCAGTTCGAGTTGAAACTTTCCAAAGATTAAGGGCGTCAGCAATTCCTTGATAGCTTATGCCTCGTTCTCTCATGGACTGAATCTTCTTTTTAAAAGCCAGATGCTCGCTATATGTTTGCTCTACAAGCTCAATTCCGGCCTCTAAAAGCTTTTTCCTCACTGTAGCTTTACAACATCCTAACTCATTAGATATACGTCTAAGGCTCCAACCCTTTTTGAGGTATAAATCAGTGAGGAAACTCACATCTTCGTAGGGTTTTGAATGCCGATATGGAATGATTTCAGCGACTTCGATTGTGAGGAAAAAAAGTTGTGATTGGCCTCCAAGTGGACCACCAATTTAATCAAAATAATAATGGCCGTCTGAGCGCAAGCGAAGATGGCCTTTTTATTTTGATCTGCATTCATGGACAAGCGGGACTTGAAGGGAATCACGACAGGTGGAGAATGCGGCAGCATTCAACGACTGGAATCAGGTCACGATGACCTGATTAGTGATTGCACAGGGCCGCAGATCATGAACACGAAGTGAGTGATCGAAGGCCAAGTCCTGCGATTCTTCTCCCTTAATGGTGGAGCACACCGCGTTCATTCACTGACAGTCATACGATCTCGAAACGATGGGAAAGATTGCCAATATCAAAGGTCGCAAATATCAACAGCTCATCATTCAGACCGTGGAGTTTTATATTGCTAACGACTATTGCCGAATGAAAACCCAGGTTAAGAATCTAAAGACGTTGGAAAATAAAAAGGCCATGGTCTTGATCCACGGCCTTGCTGTTATAAATTCTTTATTCAAATATTCAGATACCAGATTCGTGACTAGAGTTTCATTACTGAAATTCTTGCGCATGTTTTGGAGTCTTAGGTAGAAGGTCAATTATCTAAAGGCTATTCTTTCCTGTTATCAATGCAGGAGAAAAATATGACTGATTACTTTAGAATTGAAATTCCATTTGAAACAAGACCACCTCGCTTGAAAGATCTTATTAACAATCATGTTATGGGTGATGTCTGGGTAAGGGATACACCATTTGGGCCAGTGACCGATTCACTAAGAATTGCTGAGAAATTTGAGATGGAGCATAAGCACGTTTTGCGAGCTATTAAAAAATGCATAGATGAACTTTCCATTCAGCCCAAATATGGGCTGAATAAAAACATTATAGAAAACAGCTACTTAGGAGGAGCCAAGGGTAAAGAACGGCAAAATCTCAAATACGATATAACTGAGTTTGGCCTGGCGCTCTTACTGCTTTATATTAACACTCCGAAGGCCCGATTAATTTCCGCAGAAATCCTCTATCGTTTTTTTATTCTCAAAACCTATTTATCTGACATGAATGAAAATCAAATAGGAGCTATTAAAGGACATTATCGAAAGAAGATGAAGTAGAGTGGGCTTGAATCTGAGCTGTTGATATCACTAAGTGCTGGCCTTAATGACCAGCACTTAAGTTGAAGATTATTTATTCGCAATCGATACTTTTAACTAGATTAATCATTTCGCCTTCAGCAGCACCATATGAAGTTCCAATTTTACCATTAAAAGCTTTAAAGAAATACGGTCTTTCAAAGATTACATTTAATGTACTTGAACTATTACATGCTGGTTTGTGAGAGCGATTAGAATTGCAGTCATCTAGTAAACCCAATGAGATCAAATTAACTGCATACCTGATATTTTGACCTATTTTTTCAAGCGATTTCTTATTAACTTCAATGTTGGCACACTCAATATTGCGGGCATAAGTATATTTATTATCAATCATGTTACATACTTGGTTCGCATCTAATTCACAAGAAACATTCCCTCTACTTTTAACTCCACGATAATCAGTAGCTTCAATTACTAATAGGTTACTACTTGCAATAGATGAAAGAGAAGTTACTAAAGATAGACCAACTATAAGTCTCTTCATAATTTATCCTTTGTTAATTAAAGTGGACTGACCCCTTCGGACTGTAGAGCCTCTTAGGCTATTTCTTGTACAGGACGATCGGTCAGCTCCATGTTGTTAATAATATTAAGTTCAAATTCTATAGGGGTTTGGTACCCAATCCCACTATGT
>JBFWTE010000052.1:0-16329 GCA_050247975.1 Bacteriovoracaceae bacterium | reverse complement strand
ATTCTTTGTAGTCCTTCCTCTCAAAAAATCTAAGTGCTTGAATAAAAAGACCAAGCTACCAACTTTTAATGAATTGGGCATGTCGTGTTTTTGGACACCACTATGTAGATGTGACTAATAGTAAGGAGGTTTTTGCTCATTCATGGTAGATAAGTCTAACTTCGATTAAGGATCTACAAATGAATTTTATCTTTCTGGCCCTCATTTTTATTGGACAGGCCCTGGCCTACGAGTCACATCAAGTCTATGACTGTAAATCAAATAAGGGACAAATTTTGGTTGACCTTTATGAAGATGGGGAAGGCATCATTGACTTTCATTCTCATACATTCCGATATCTTCCATATTTTAGATTTGTTTATAGAGGTCTTATTAAAAAAGGTGGCCAACCTAATTTCTATTTCGAACATAAAATTAGTGTTTCTTTGGAAACGGTAAACCCTGATAATAGAAAGAATGGTATAAAATTTAAAAATAATAGCAATATTTTGATCGCTGACTCATCTTACTCTCTAAACAATAAGACTATAAAAATCCAATTTAGACTGAACAAAGAAGTTAAAAATATTAGACTTAGATATATTGGCCCATCTCGAAGCTTTAACGACCTTCTTCATTGTAAATTACTGAGTGAGGGCCTTTAGAGTCTTATTCCCTTGTTTTTTTAAAGGGGAACTCTTTACAATCGATTTCAAATAATTAAACACCGAAGGAAGATTTGTCTTCATGGCCTCTTGATTTTCAAAATTGAACCGTCCCGATAATTCAAGCAAGCACTCACCTTTGATTTCCCACCTTTCTAAAACGGGAGATTTACTAAGAGGACCAGGGGTAACCCGAAGCTTCCAACTGGTTGATTTAACCTTTGGTTGGCCAAGATGACTGAGCTGCAAATACTCACTAGGAATTTTAAGCTTGGCCATAGAAATAAAATTGTAGTGCTCCACTGTTAAATTCGAAGTGGGTGTTTTAAATGAACATGAAGATGTCATCTCTGGAGAATCTTCATTATAAGTGATGTCATATTCACATTTTAGTTCTCCAGTCTGTGAGGATGATAAGTCATTATAGATTGACTCATCAATATCAACTTCTTTGTTGCTCGCAGGTCTATATTTTACTGTAAAATCAGTTTCTGAAAATTTCTCCCTCTTTCTTAAAATGATCCCCTGTTTGTACAGAAATAATTCTTTCTCATAAAAAGTTATCTCTGTATTCTCTTCACTTTTCGTAGGGAATTCACTCAATGCCTCACATGAATATAGTATTTTTGCTTCACCAGAATTCATAGTAGGAGTAAAAGCAAAGGCACTAAAAGGAATCAATAAAAAAATAAAATACTTCATACAAACATCACCGTTCCTAAACGAATCCAATTGGCCCCTTCTTGAAGAGCTATCAGATAATCCTGACTCATCCCCATAGATAATTCTAGAGGAGTACTTAATTCAAGAGAGAGAGTATTTTTAATTTCACTAAGTTGATGAAAACATCTTTTGGCCTCATCAGTGAAGTTCTCTGTTCTCAAGGTTCCCATGGTCATGAGACCAACTAATCTTAAATAATGAGAAGATAGTAAAAGCTTAGCAGCATCTTTTAAGTCCTGATAATTTTCAAAACCAGATTTTTCTTCTTCCATTGAAGTATTGTACTGAAGGAAAATGGAGATAGGATGATCTATTTTTGATTCTGCTTTAAGAATTTTTTCTAATAAATCCTTATCATGAACCGAGTGAATAAAATGTAGATTTGGAACTTTTAAAAGTTGGCCCACTTTGTTTGATTGAAGATGCCCAATCATATGCCATCTTATTTCAGGACAATCATCTTTAAGAGCTAAAGCTTTTTCTGAAAGCTCTTGAACTCTATTTTCACCAAAATCCCGATGCCCTAATTCATAATAATCTTTTATTTCTTGGATTGATCGGGTCTTACTGACAATGAGAAGATGGGCATTGGGCGGAAGAGTAGTTTTAATCTCTTCAAGTTTTGCTTGAAATTTATGATTCACCCTCTTCGCCCTTACCCTTTTTTTTCTTTTTTAAACTAATAGTTGCCTTAACTTCAAAATCATACTTTTCAGCAATTTTGTCGAACTCTTTTGAAAGATCTATTTTATTTAAATAGGTTTTTAGTTCATTTTTAACTGAAGCAATGAATTCTGTTTTGGTATTTTTAGCATTCTCGACTAAAGAGCCAACAATGTCTTTGGGAATACCATCCTTTAAGAGGGCACGAACACTTTCTTCTGTCATAAAAGCCGCCGTTACCCCAGTCGTGAGGACTTTCTTTAAAAGATCGCCAATTTTACCATCTCGGTTATCTTCCATTATAAGCTCGCTGCTCTCTTTGCAAACGCCTTCATATTAAGAGGGAGATTTGTTGTGACAAGAGTTTTCTCAATCATGCCAAGACCAGGCAAAAATCCCTTGAGTTCTACTTCTAGCGAGTAAGTCACTTCTGTTTTATTGTTGCCTAGATCTTTCAGAGTCCACTTGCCGTTATTAACTTTCATCATATCCCCACTCACTAGAGACCAATTCACTTCTTGGTTAGGTTTATGATTCATCTTAAGGGTATAACTCACTTCTTTAATAAGACTTAAATTATATTTTACAGTCGCGCCTTCAGCAGTTTCATTTGAAACTTCAATTGATCGCATGCCATCAACAAAACTTGGGTAAGCACGATAATCAATAATCGCTTTATAAAATTTGTCAGCTGGTACATCAAATACTTCAGTTCTTTCTGCGCGGGCCATAGATTTCCTTTTCTATTAGTAACGTGGTTTTTTATCAAAATGGTGTTCAGCACGAATATGTCTGATTGTGCCTGATTCACTTCTCATCACGAGTGAGTGAGTATAGCATCCCCAAGATTTAAAAATAACGCCATCGAGGAAGTTACCTGTCGTCACACCAGTAGCACAAAACATCAGATTCCCTTTAGCAAGGTCATCAATTTTAAAAACGCGATTAATATCATCTACACCCATTTTAAGAGCGCGATCAATTTCACTCTGATTTCTCGGCTTTAAAATTCCTTGAAACTCTCCTCCCATACACTGAAGAGCTGCGGCCGAAATAACACCTTCAGGAGCGCCACCAATTCCAAACAAAATATCTATTCCCGAATTTGGAGTCGCAGTTGCAATGGCCGCAGAAACATCACCATCACCAATCAGATAAATGCGTGCTCCAGCTGCACGAACCTCTTCCATCAGTTCTTTGTGACGAGGTCGATCGAGAATAACCGCTGTCAAATCAGAAACTCGACATTTCTTAGCATCAGCAAGTCGCTTTAAATTTTCAGTTGGAGTTTGTCTGATATCTAACTTGCCTTTGCCTTCAGGGCCAGAGGCAATTTTAAGCATATAAGTATCTGGAGCATGAAGAAGATTACCGGCCTCACCAATGGCCATCACTGAAATTGAGTTTGGGCCACCGTGAGCACAAATGGTAGTGCCTTCTAATGGATCAAGAGCTATTTCTAATTTTGAGCCTTGGCCGCTTCCAACTTTTTCACCAATATAAAGCATGGGTGCTTCGTCTCGCTCACCCTCTCCAATAACAACAGTTGCATCACAATCAATTGAATCTAACATTGCTCTCATGGCATCTACCGCGGCTTGGTCTGCAGCTTTCTCATCACCACGTCCCATTAAACGGGCAGAGGCAATAGCAGCAGCTTCTGTAGCGCGCACAAATTCCAAAGCAAGGTTACGGTTCATTTCAGGTTCCTTTGAAGAAGTTAATCGAGTTTATTGTACTCTTTTTCATAGAGTCTATGAAGAGTAAAACCTCTAATTAACTTAATTGACGCACAAGAAAGTTTAGAACCTCTTTCGGGAGTAAATTATCAGAAATTTGATTGAGTAAACCCTTTACCCGCTCAAGTTTTTCGGGGTCTAAATCGGGATCCATTCTAAAAACCCATTCATCTTCATTTATTAGGGGCGAGTCAACATTTCTTTTTGAAAGTATTCTTCCCGTCTTGGCCCCCGCACCATCTTCCCATTCCACAAAAGTATCAAGGTAAAGAGCTTGGAACTTGGAAATTTCCCCGTCTCCATGCTGCCAAACAAAAAGATCGACTGGCCCATCAGAGCATAACCAATATTTAAGCTTGGTTGGAATCTCAAGCCCCTCACTGACCTTGTGCAGAGGTTTTAACTTTTTTACCAATTCCTCTGTCGATAAAAAGCTTTTGATTTTCTCCAACACTTCTTTTTTCTTTAAAAATTCAATCCCAACCCTATTAGCGGTTCTCCATTTGATGGTTCCAGAAATATCTAAATTTTTGCCCAGCCAGTGGATATGACCTTTTAGTGTTTGATCTTCAACTAATTCAAGGTTTTCTTTCAATGACAGTTGCATCCCCGTCAATGAGATATCTTTAATCTCGTAAATCCGAGAGTTGTTATCGGCCTTGAAAGTCAAATAGCAAAAAGGAAAACGAGGAAGCACTCGTTTTTCGTGTTTTTCAAAATCTGATTTGATTAAATTAAATCTTCTCTCCATGTTCACCTCGATGTTCTCTTATTGTAGGTGTTCCGGTAACATACTAAAAGCTAGGTAAAGCTTTCTGTCTTTAAAGGACCAGACATGGAAAAGAATGATCTTGAAATTGATAATTTGCCCAATCGTTTAACTATCTTTCGTATGTTGATGATTCCCATCGTTGTCTCGGCACTCTATTTTAGCGAGACTGCACCCGATTGGCTGGGCCCAATTCAAGACTATTTAGGTCAGATTGCTTGTTGGATTTTCGTTATCGCTTCAATAACGGATTTTTTAGATGGATACATTGCTCGCAAAAGAAATATTGTGACAGTATTTGGCTCTTTCCTTGATCCCATTGCTGATAAATTCTTAGTTGTTTCTGCCTTAATCATGCTAATGGCCCTTGATCGAGTGCATCCGGTAGTTGTGATTATTCTCGTTTTAAGAGAGATGTACATGACTTCCCTGAGACTTCTTGCTCTAACAGAAGGAGTTGATGTTCCTGTTAGCTCCCTTGGTAAATGGAAAACTGGAACTCAAATGACGGCCATTCCAATGCTCATGATCAATGATACGTTTTTAGGCCTAGACATGACCTTTCTTGGGACGGCCCTGATGTATGTCGCGGCTTTCCTCTCACTTTTATCTGCACTTAAGTACTCCGCTTCTATGATAAAAAAACTTCAGGAAAAAAGGGCCCTTAAAAGAAAAAGTAAAAAAGAAGTGGAAGCATGAAAGAAGAAAATTTTATCTTAAGTTGTGTTGGCGATAAAGATATCAGCGAACATTTTCTTAGTGAGATAAAAAAATTATTAAAAGAACACCATCTCACATTAATTGAAATTGAAAAGCTCACCAATCTGAGTAATTTGGCACTAGATCTTAAATTAAGTTCGACTCATCCAATTGATCATGAAAAATTAAAAATTGAATTCATAGAAATCTCTAATCGCTTTCAAATTGATATGGCCCTGATGGAAGATAATTTTTCCAAGAGGAATCGAAAATTGATTGTTTTCGACATGGACTCCACTCTGATCCAAGCTGAAGTCATCGATGAAATGGCGGCCCTTTACGGAGTGGGAGATCAAGTAAAAAAAATTACTGAAAGGGCCATGAATGGTGAGCTTGATTTTGATCAGTCTCTTAAAGAGCGAGTTGCTCTACTGAAAGGTTTATCAAAAAAAGAGATGGAGGGTATTTTTCATCGACTCCCCCTTACTCCTGGGGCCAAAAAATTGATTCATACTGTAAAAGGTATGGGTTATAAAACGGCCATTGTCTCTGGGGGCTTTCGCTACTTCACAGAAAGCTTAAAAAATAAGCTGGGTATTGATTATGCTTTTGGAAATGAATTGGAGTTTGAAAATGATCTTCTCACCGGCAAAGTAAAAGGCGAGATCATTAATGCTCATAAAAAAGCAGAGATCTTAGAAGAATTGGCAAAAAGAGAGAATCTTAGTTTAGATCAAGTGGTGGCGGTTGGTGATGGTGCCAATGATTTATTAATGCTGGCAAAGGCGGGCCTTGGGATTGCTTATCACGCTAAAGAGAAAGTGAGAAAAGAGGCCAAACACAGAGTTAATTATGGCCCATTAACTACCATCCTGTACTTTTTAGGAATTAGTGGAGATCACTTAGATGAAACTCTATAAAAGCTTAAACGCTGCCATGAAAGAGCCGATGATTGTCAAGGCCCTGAAGATTTCTATTCAGGATCAAAAAGATTTTGAAGTCATTTCAAATTTTCCGCTGCTAGAAGAGCTTCATCTTGAAGCGAATGATATAAAATTTCCTTCTAAAGTTCCTTGGGAAAAATTAAGAACTCTATCGATTAAAGTTTCAAACCCTACTCATCCAATCACTCCTTTATTTTTACTTCCTAAACTAGAAAATTTGAAAATCATAGAAACCCCTCTGAAGCAATTAATCCTTCCTATTGGGGCCTCACTTCCAAATCTTAAACAGCTCACCATTAAAAATTGTGGTCTGGAGATGCTCCCCGAAGAAATTTCTACTTTTACTCAATTAAATGAGCTTTCCCTGCCTCAAAATCAACTCCATACTCTTCCAAAATCATTTCAATTTCTCACCCATCTCAAACGCCTCAATCTTGATCAAAATTTATTTACTCAATTTCCCGATCTCCTTGCTAAACTTCCAAAACTTTCTCACCTTTCTATTGATGAAAATCAGTTTATTCAGGAAGAAAAAGAGCGCATTCAAAGAGAATTTAATATCTGGTTATAAATTGGCACTGCAATTTTTGCCCTGACTGGGGTCGACTCTACCCTAGTGCTAAGATGATCCCAAGAGAGGATCACATAAACCATTGTAAATAGCTGAATCCTCTCCCTGCAGTGTTGGCATTTGCTCTGCAATATATTGAATTAAGAACCACTTGGGAGGGTTATATGAAAAAATCACTTTTTGCTCTATTAATTACAACTAGCTTCTCTGCTTTAGCAGGTCCAACAGGATCCTTACTTGTTAAAGGAGTAGTTCCTCAAATTTTGGATGTACTCGTATCTGGTGAATCGATTGCCAGTAACTTGCCACTTAATACAACTCAAACCAACACTAAGATTGCCACTATTCAAGAGAAGTCAAACTCGGCCAGCGGCTATAAAATTACAATTAGCTCTGCTAATTCTGGTAAATTAGTAAGAAATGGTGGATCTCAAATATTCAACTATACCATGAGCTACAATGGGCAACCCCTAACCCTGACTTCCCCTGTTGTATTAAACAATCCAGGAGCAGCTGCGGTCACGACTAGTAAAAACCTGAACATATCGTATTCAGGGGTTCCTCATGACCAGCTAGTAGCGGGTGACTACCTAGATACAATCACTTTCGCCATCGCCGCTATCTAGTACTAAAGTATTTTAATCAACTAACCGATAAGGCCAAGGATGAAACTTTCACTTGGCCTTTTTTTTATATTCTTTACCCTTACCAGCTTTGGTAGCAGTTATTTATTTTTAAGGGCGACAGTTCCATCAAATACTCGGGTTATGCTCAACATTCAGGATAATAAAATTCATCCCACCTATCAGAATAACTCAAAGACCCTTCTAAAAATGGAAATTAAAAATATTGGTGAATATCAGCTTATCCTAGTTACTCATCCTTAAAATAAGTTCATCTCTTATCTAGCTGCTCTGTTTCGAAAATTCTATAATGTTTTCAAGGAGCACAACAATGAAATTACTATTTTTACTTTTTATCCCACTCATTTATGGTTTTTCTTTTAACCCTATGTCTCAATCCATTGAATTAAGTGAGGAACAAAAGTCTGCTCAATTTTTACTGGAAAATGATTCAAATGAGAAAATGGCAGTTGAACTCACTGTTAAGATCAGAAAAATGGATGAAAAAGGAAATGAGACATTACCTGAAACAAAGGAACTAACTGTCTATCCTCCCCAAGTTATCATCCCTCCTAAAGAAAAGCGAACCATCCGAGTGAACTGGCTTGGTGACAATAAATTAACTACAGAAAAAGCATTCAGAGTCATTGCAGAACAGCTTCCCCTAAACGTTGATGAAAAAGTAAAAAGAAAATCAGGCATAAAAATGCTAATGAAGTATATTGCAGCACTCTATGTAACCCCCAAGGATGCGAGATCAAAAGTTGAAATTGAATCCTATCAAACAACCACTGAAGAGCTAATCATTACAGTTCATAATAAAGGAAACAAGCATCAAATTCTCACTGACCCAACTATTAACTTTGGTGACAAGATCACATTAAAAGCAAAAGATCTTGCAGGACTTGCAGGTGAAAACATCATGGCCTCAAGTAGAAGAATCTTTAGAGTCAAAGGTAAACACAACATTCCAAAGGATCTTAAGACACTGATCAAAATTAATGAATAGGCTTCTTTTCTATCTAATTATTTTTAGTTTCACGTTTTCTCTAAATTTAGTGGCGCAAACAAATTTCGAGAAACCTTATGAGGCGACACTCCCCTTTTATGATGGAGAAACCTATCTTGGGGACATCTTAGTAGAAATTAAAGGCGAAGAAATTGTATGGGTAGAACGAGAAACTCTTAAAAGTTTTTTTAAAAATATATTAAAAGAAGACACTCTTAATTCTTTAGAAAAGCTTCCCTCTAAGGTATCGCCTACCCGACTTCCTTTTCCAATAAAATTAAATGCTGAAGAACTAAGGATTGAATCAACCCTTAGTTTAAATTATCGGGCAACCCAAAATACTGATCTACGGGAAAATTATCTTCCAAATAGAAGTGAAGCACTCACTCCAGCGCCCTTTGGAGGAGCGATCAATTATCGGCTAGAACAATTTTACGGTAGTGAAAAATTAGGCGGAAACAATTTTAACGGGCAGTTCAACTCATTTACTAATATTCAAAGTATAGTTTTAGAAAATCAAAGTTTCTACCAAACTCAAACTGAGCAAAAATGGTTTCGTGGAGATACCCGATTAGTAAAAGATTTTGAAAAGAATCAAATTAGAACTCAAGTGGGTGATGTTTATCCTCAAATTCAGGGTTTTATGGCCGGAAGATCGCTAGGGGGTATCAATATTCATCGAAATTTTTCACTCAATCCTTATCGACTGCCTTATCCAACAGGTTCTCAAAATTTCACCATTAAATCTCGCTCATTAGTTAAGTACTTCGTAAACAGCATCTTAGTTAAAACGGAATATCTTCCCGCTGGAAATTATAATGCCAAGGACATTCCACTCAACAATGGACTCAATACCATTTTGATTGAGGCCACAGATGATTTAGGACAAAAACAATTCTTTGTATTTAGATCCGTTGCAAGTATAAATCTTTTAAATAAAGGGGAAAGTCGATTCGATTTAAGTTATGGGACTAGATTTGTAGATAATAATTTAAAAAGAGACTATCTTGCTAGTGAGGGGAATATTTTTTCTGGTTTTTACCAATACGGTTTCTCATCTGAATTTTCTGCCAGTGCTTATCTTCAAAATCAGAATAATTTTAATCTCATGGGAAGCGAGGCCATCTATGCTACAGTCTTTGGTAACTTTAGCTTTGGCCATGCTCAATCGATATTTGGGAGCGAAAATGGTAATGCCAATAGCTTAAGCTATCAATTCATTAGTCAAGGTGAACAATGGCTTGCATCTCAATCCATAAGTCTTCGCTACGAAAATAGATCACAAAATTTTAAAACGACTCAATTTGATTCTATGTCTGCTGTCCAAAATACTTATGCAGGAAACTACACTCTCCCTCTTTCAAATTTAATGACCATCTCCTTTGGTGCCAATTATGGAGATGTGAGAGATAATTCTCTTAACAATCGATATGGGTATGACACAACTATTTCCTTCCGAATATTCAATCATCACAATATTTCATTTTTCACAGGCCGTACTCGAGATGAATATAAAAGATGGAATGATGTGGCCTATTTATTTTTGACAATTACCTTTCCGGAAACAAATAATTTTCTTTCTACCTTTTACGACGAACAGAAAAAAAGTACGCGAGTTACTTACTTAAGAGATAATCAAAATCGATTAAGAACGGTCAGGGCCCAAGGAACATTTGAAAATGATCAAACTCAACAGTTGGGTGAATTAGACATGCTTTATCCTACTCCTTTTGCTGATTTTGGAGGTCGAATGAACTCATCTCGAAATTATGCGAATCATTCAGTAGATGGAAGAGGTAGTTTAAGACTCAACTCTGCTTTCGTCTTTGCCTACCAAAATAAACAATGGGGGGTAGGAATATCTAGGCCAGTACCAGGGAGCTTTGTCATTTTTAAACCTGAGCCTCGACTCAAAGGACAAAAAATTGCCCTTAAATCAACATCTCCTTATACGGAAGCTGAGACAGGTCTATTTAATGAGATCACATTTAATAACCTTTTGGCCTATCAATATCGCGATATTCAACTTGATCCAACTCTTCTTGATCCAGGAATATCTCTTCAAAAGGAAAAATTCACTCTTTATCCAACCTATAGAAGTGCCCACCTCATCACACTTGAAGAGAGAGGATCTGTCATCCTTACAGGTCGAATTATTAATGCTCAAGGACGGCCTCTCGCACTTAAAGTTGGAAAGATTGGCAATAACACATTCTTTACTAACCGTGATGGAGTCTTTTTTATTGAAGGCCTAGAAGCAGGACAATACAAACTCGAGCTTGAAGACATTGATCAAAAAATCATGATACAAATTAATAAAGATGAAAGAGGGTTTAAAGAGCTTGGGAACCTTCGACTAAAGGAATAAAAATGCACTTAATTTTAGTTTTTTTTGCTTTAATCATTCTTCAATCTTGGGCCAAGGATGATTGTGGCTATCAAATCAATATCTCCAATGCCACTGTGATGCTGATAGATAGTGACCAAACCATAACCCAAGAATTCACTGTTTCAAGATCCAAGCCAAGCTCTGGAAATAACTGTACAACTTATCGAATGTTTTTTAGTAAGGGACAAGCAAACTCTTATCAAAGAAAGGCCTATTCCCATGCAGGTGACATAGTTAATTATAACCTCTATAAATTTATTAACCTCTCTGGCCTTTTAAAGGACTTTGGAGACTCTCAAAATTCAAATGAATTTGTAGAAGGTATTGCACCTGCCAACAATACTGTTTATACAAATCGCTTCTATATGTCAGTCCCAAGCATTTCTGCACAAAATTTTCCAGGGAGTGGAGCATATAATGATTCTGTTCAGGTTAGATTATACAGCTTCAACCCTAGTAATCATAAATATGAATTTGAGTCTAGTAATGTATATCGAGTTACCCTCTCCTTGCTCAATATTATCCACGTAAGTCTAGTAGATGAAGGAGGTGTATTTGATGCCTCTTCCACTGTTAAAATTATTGATTTTGGTAATATTCAGGAAGGTGATGAAAAAGGGGCCGATCTTAGAATTGTCTCCAACACACCCTATGAAGTGAAAGTATCTTCCAGCAATAATGGAAAAATCATGAATTCAAAAGGTAACACTATTGAATATCAATTTAAATCAAATAACTCTTCTTATAATTTGTCCAATTCTGCAAACCATGCAATCTCAATTGGTAATGGAAACAGAACCACATCTGCGGGGGACAGATATAATCTCAAGATAAAAATCATTGAGGCCATAGACTCAAAGCCAGCAGGGCTCTACCAAGATGTGATCACCATCACTGCTTTGGCCAACTAAACGACTGGCCCTGATCAAGCACCATAAAACTTGAATCTGATACGCTTAATTTTTTTTTGGCCAGAATTAAATCTTCTAAAGGTCTTTCATAGGCCTCATCAGATAACTGAAATGTTCCGTAATGCATACCAATTGATTTTTCAGATAAAAGATCATGGTGGGCCATGACGGCCTCTTCTGGATTTAAATGAAATGGTTTCATAAACCAACTTGGCTCGTAAGAGCCAATTGGGAGTAAAGACACGTTAGGATTTCCAAGCCTTGATCGAATATCCACAAAATGAGAGGAGTATCCAGTATCCCCTGCGAAAAATATTTTAATAACTTTGGCATCGATAAAATATCCACCCCACAAAGTTTTCATCCGATCAAAAGGAGTCCTCGCCGACCAGTGCTGGGCAGGAGTTAAGATAATTCTTTTATCTTTAATATGAAATTCTTCCCACCACTCTAATTCTTTTACAAACTGAATCCCCTCACTTTTTAAAAAGAGTTCATTGCCTAAAGGAACTAAAAACAAGGGATGAAATTTAGCATCAAGCTGTCTTAAGGATTCCAAATCAAGATGATCATAATGATTGTGAGAAATCAAAACCACATCAATGGGTGGAAGCTCCTCAAATTGAATCCCAGGCAATCGCACCCGCCCTGGCCCTAAGAAGCGAAAAGGCCCGGCCCGTTCAGAAAATATAGGGTCAGTTAAGATATTTAATCCATCTAGCTGAATTAAAAAACTTGAATGATTTATAAAAGTGATGATCGAGTGATTGTGCTCCGTGATTTTCGTCAGTTTATAATTTTTATTCGGAATATTTGATGGCCACTGACTTGGAGAAGATGTCAATTTCCATTTAATCACATCGAAAAAAGAATTTTCGGATTTAAGGTGAGGATTAAAAAATTTCTGCCCATCAAAATGATCTGATTTCAATGGGGCCGTCCAACCATTTAATGCCAATAAAAATAAAGTTGAAAAAATCATCCTGGGCAAACTACTCTAGTTTACCCAGGATGAAAAAGAGAATTATGTCACAAGCATTTCATGACCGTTCCATGTCATGATTCGTTCGCCTTCTTTTAAGCTTCCCTCAAGAATTAACTTCGATAATGGTCTTGTCACAAGACGCTGGAACACACTGTTAAGTGGGCGCGCTCCATATTGAAAATCAAAACCTTGTTCACTTAAAGTCTCCATCGCTTTGTCATCTAACTTTAAAGTTACTTTTTTCGATTTTAATCTCTCATTCAGAAGCTTCATTTGCTTATCAATTAATTGCTTCATCACACTCTTATCTAGTCCATGATAAGTTAAGACAGCATCGATACGTCCAAGCACCTCAGGTTTGAAATCCTCCTTTGGATTCTTGGAATTCGATGTCATCATGATGATAGTATTTTTAAAATTGATGGTGCGCCCTTTATTATCCGTTAACCTTCCATCATCTAAAATTTGAAGAAGGATATCAGCAAAATCCGGGTGGGCCTTTTCAATTTCATCAAATAAAACCACACAATATGGTTTACGACGAACAGCTTCTGTTAAAATCCCGCCTTCCTCGTACCCCACATATCCAGCAGGAGCACCGATCAGCTTGGCCACGGAGTGCTTTTCAGAGAACTCTGAAAGGTCAAAACGAACAATGTTCTCTTCATTATCAAAAAGGTACTGAGTGATGGCCTTGGCCGTTTCTGTTTTACCGACTCCGGTTGGCCCTAGAAGTAAAAATGACCCCAAAGGTCGACTCTCATCAGAAAGGCCCGCGTAACTTGCTATGAGTGTTTCACAAATTTCATGAATTGCATCTTTCTGGCCAAAAACTCTTTTATTAAGAATATCTTCTAATTGAAGAATAGAATCCTGGCGAGATTTTAAAATTTTCTCCAAAGGAATTCCTGTTTGGCGAGATATCACTTGGGCTATATGCTTTTTACCTAAAACCCAATCATGCTGAAAGGCAGATAATTCTTTTTCTGTCTGAGGAATAAGCATGTACTTAATTTTTGAAGCTTCCTCATAGTTTTGATTTCTTTCTGCTGTCTCTAACTCAAATTGTAAACGATCAATGCGATTTTTAATTTCGGAGACTTTTTTCAGAGAAGAAATTTCTTTCTCCCAATTTGATTTCCCTTCATTAAACTGAGCTTGCAAACTTTCAATCTCTACTTGAAGCTCTTTATTGTCTTTCTCCATCTGGGCCAGAATTTTTTTCGCTCGAAGTTCTGCTTCTAGCTCCACTAACTTGGCCGGCATGGCCTCGGCAGAAAGTTTAAGGGCCGAAGACGCCTCATCTAATAAATCAATCGCTTTATCCGGAAGATTTTTATCAGTGATATACTGATCAGATAAAAAAACGGCATTATAGACAGCATCATCAGAGATTTTAATCCCATGGTGGGCCTCCATCCGTGAACGCACCCCCATGAGGATTTCAACCGAGTCTTCCTTGCTCGGCTCATTAACAGGCACACTTCTGAATCGACGCTCAAGAGCTGGATCATTTAAAATATATTTTTGATATTCATCAAAGGTGGTGGCACCGATACAGTGAAGTTCTCCTCGGGCCAAAGCAGGTTTTAATAAATTGGCCGCATCCATGGCACCATCAGTACGTCCAGCTCCCACCAATTGGTGAATCTCGTCGATGAACAGAACCACTTGTCCTGATTTTGATTTAACAAATTTTAAAAGGTTTTGTATGCGCTCTTCAAAGTCGCCGCGGTATTTTGTTCCGGCCATTAATGAACCCATCTCAAGTGAATAAACTGTCTTACCTTTAAGTACATCTGGAACTTGTCCCTTAACAATTTGCTCAGCAAGACCTTCTACAATCGCCGTTTTACCAACCCCAGCTGGCCCTACGAGAACTGGATTGTTTTTATTTCTACGTCCTAAAATTTCAATCACAGAACGGATCTCTTTCGTTCTACCAATCACTGGATCAAGCTTTCCGGCCGCTGCAGAATCATTGAGATTAATTAAAAAAGCAGGAACCTCAACCTCTTCAGCAGGATCAGAAAATTTAGAGTAATCAGTTTTTAAGCGTGGAAAAATTTGTGGCAAATATTTTAATAAGTGCTTCTCCGCCACCTCACCCTTACCCTGTTGAGCGGCATCTCCCGAACCAAGAGTAAGCCATTCTTGCAACTTTGAAGAAGGACGTATTGTCTCAAGACTTAATTGCCCTGAAGTGCGTGGAAGCTTCAGAATCATTTCTTCCACTTCTTTTTGATTATCTTTTAGCGCTTTTGAAGCGTAAGAAGACTTATTCAGGATAAGTCCCAAAAGTAAATGTTCTGGTGCGAGCTCCGTGTTCTTTCTTTTAAGGGCCTCGGATTGGGCAATATCTAGAGAACCTAAAACCACTTGATCGAACTTATTCATAATCGCTCCTTATCTTACTTATAATGATGGGAGCTTAAATTAGGACGTCAAGGTTTCAATTCATAATTATTTATTTTAGTGATTTTAACTCTTTTATAAGTCTCTAATTCTTTATCAGATTGAGTTTGTATTGAGTCTCCTGAAAGAACTTCTGATAGAGCACTTAAAGACTTTTTATCTAGATTTCGCTTCATAACCTGATAGTGATCAAGTTGATTATCGTGACAGACATCCCATTCGAAACTAAATTTTGTCTCAGAATGAACTCGGACTACTCTCTCTGCACTTGCTTCTTGCTTAAAAGTTTTAGAAAAAGCATGCACCGTTAGGGGCAAAAGCTTGCGGTCCTTTCGGGCCATTTGTGAAAGACGCTCAACTTCAGAATCTTGCTTTACATGAATAAATTGATGGCACCAATCTTCATTGCCCTTCATGGGACACTCTGATGAGAGAGCACAAGGAAATATTATATTATAACCTTCTTTAATTAAATATTCCCTGATCTCCAACATATCTTTAAAAAACGTTTTTGTTCCAGGCTCCAGAAAAAGAACATGATCAGGCCTGATATTTTGAAGGTAATTAATGGCCAGTTTGGGACCCATCTCATTGGCAGAGTGTCCAAACAAAACAAAACTTTCATGAGTTTTAAAATTCCAATTCGATGACTGCTGCAACATTTTATGAGGATAAAATCCATTCCAGATTTTTTTCGCCTGATCCCTCATCAACTCAGACTTTTCAATCTGATAAAACTCTCCTTCACCACCAAATTCTTTCCAGGCCAAACTAAATGTACCAGGACCGGCCCCCAAATCTATAAAGTCACACTTAAGCAGATGGTCCAACCAGTTCTTAGGAAGCCAATTGGAAATGGCCTTCAATTTTGGAATATTGGTAGTGAGATAAAAGGCCGTATAGGCCGAAACTAACCTTGGATCTTTTAAGTAATCCTCGATTCGCTCGCGATTTTGAGTGAATTTTAAAGAAAGCTCCTCAATAGCGCGGATAAGCTCCTGCTCGCTTTTAAACGGGTAAAGAAGGTATGGAGAAAGGTCTGAAAGATTCATTTAAGAAGATTAGCAATTTAATAACCGTTTAACCACTGTCTAATCATTATACACCATTTCATAAATTTGTTGAATCCGAGCGACTATGTCCTATTGATTTCCAAGCGATTATGTCCTACTGACCGAGTCATACTGCTCGCTTTTTATGCCCATTAAATCTAGAACTTTTAATAGGCCGAGGTTTAAGTTCTTT
>JBFWTE010000051.1:0-18561 GCA_050247975.1 Bacteriovoracaceae bacterium | reverse complement strand
AGATAAAAGTGCTTTTTTATCCGCTTCTGACAAATTTTCCATAAAAGGACTCCTTAAAATAAGACTACCCCAAAAAGGGGTAGTCTCGTTTATTAATTTGTCCTGTTTTCGGGGCTCAGATCACTTTTGGGCCCCTTTTTTTTTACTTTCTCTGGCGGAAGTGAAACGGATGACGAAGTCCAAGTTTCTGCTCTAGAATGCTTTAGAGGTAATTATGCAGAACTTATCCAATCTTCGGGCCCTTATCACTGGTGCATCTTCTGGAATTGGCAGGGCCATGGCCTTTTGTCTTGCTCAAATGGGCTGTGAGCTTTTTCTTCTTGCTCGTCGCTCTGAGCGCTTGGAAGAAGTGAAAAATGATATTTTAAAACTTTATCCTCACATAAAAATACATCTCATCGTTGCCGATATCAATTCTGAAAGTGCCAGCGAAAAAGTTAGAACAATCACTCAGGAAAAAATTGATATCCTCATCAATAATGCGGGCCTGGCCTTGGGTCGAGATAAAGTAGAGTCAGCAAACTTTTCTGATTTTGAAACCATGATCAATACTAACATTACCGCCAATTTTAAAATGATCCATTTAATTCTTCCTTGGATGTTAAAGCATGGACAAGGTGACATTATTAATCTTTGTTCAGTGGCCGGACACTATACTTATCAGGGTGGCTCAGTTTACTGCGCCACTAAGCATGCAGTGAATGCTTTTACTCGAGTTCTTCGAGAAGAAACTTGTGGAAAAAATATTCGCGTGATGCAAATTTCTCCAGGGATGGTGGAGACTGAATTTAGTGTGGTGAGATTTAAAGGTGATGAGAAGCTTGCTCAAGATGTCTATGCTCATATGAAACCGCTAACTGCTGAAGACATCGCTGAGATGATGAGTTTTATGCTAACTCGTCCTCGTCACGTAGTGATTGATGAAATCATTACTATGCCCATGAGTCAGGGATCTCCTACAACTGTTGTGAGGAATGATCGATGAAAATTATAGATGCTATTTGTGTAACTTCACTTTATCAAAAAAGGCAGCAGATAAAATTTGATGAACACACAGGACTGATTCTTGAAGTCGGGGATAACTTCGGTCAGGCCGATTATTGGTATTCTGATGATTGTTTATTATTTGCGGGCATGGGAGATATTCATATCCATGCACGTGAAGATGTTTCAGGAAAAAATAATTATAAAGAGGATTTTCATTCTGCTTATGCGGCCATGATTAATGGTGGTGTGACTCACGCTGGAGATATGCCGAATAATCCCATCCCACCAGTAGATGATAAAACTTATGAAGCTAAAGTTAAATTAGGGGAGAAGGTTGGAGGGGACATTTGGTTTTATGCTGGCATTGGCCCATCAACTCAACCTTTAAGTTATACTGTCCCTTACAAGGTCTATATGGGGCCTTCAATTGGAGAGTTATTTTTTAAAGATCTATCTACTTTAGATGAGACACTTTCTGCTTATAAAAATCAGTGGGTAAGTTTTCATTGTGAAGATCCTGAAATTCTCCAAGAGCATAAAAATGAGAAGCATCACCACCTCAGACGGCCTATTACTGCTGAGGCCGTAGCAACGAGAGATGCTCTTTATTTAATCGAAAAATACTCTTTAAAAGGTAAACTTTGTCATTACAGTTCTAAAGAAGGCTTAAATTTAGTAAGAGAAGCTAGAAAACGGGGGGCTCAAGTTTTTTTAGAGGTGACTCCTCAACATCTATTTTTTGATATAGATCATCTTGATCAGTCCAAGTGGAATGATATGCAGATGAATCCACCAATTAGATTTGAAGATGATCGTTTGACCTTACTAGAAGCTCTTAAAAATAATGAGATTCAATTTTTGGCCACTGATCACGCACCTCATACTGATGAAGAAAAAGCGAAAGGAACTTCGGGCCTCACTGGCCTAGATACCTTTGGCCCATTTATTACGTGGTTAATTCAACAGGGTGTAGATCCAAAATTAATTGCGAAAGTGGCCGCAGAAAATCCTGGTGATTTTTTTAATACATTTCTTCCATCTTGGAAAAAAATATCTTCACTTTATCATCAATTTGGAGCTGGACTTGGTTATTTAAAACCAGGATACAGGGCCAGTTTTTCTGTTATTAATCTTAATCACCCCTTAAAAGTTTCAAAAGAATTTTTGAAAACTAAAGTTCGTCATAATCCTTTCGTTGGATACACTTTCCCAGGGCAAGTTGAGGCACTCTTTATTGGAGGCCAGAGGAAATGAAGATGTTGTTTTGGATTTTGGGAATTTTCTTTTTTGCTTTAATTATATTTATCGCATGGGCCAGTTATCCTTGGAGTATTTCTGAGAATAAAATCCAAGGAGAAGTTAAGCACATTGATCCTGAAGTCATGGTCAATAACGAAGAGAATCCTTCAGTCATCAAAATCTTAACCTGGAATTTAAGTTATCTATATGGAGAAGGTTCTGAAGGTGGCTCTTACCAACATAAAGATAAAAATTATTATCAGGAAAAATTAAACCAACTGGCAGCAGAAATCCAAGAATGGCAACCCGATATTATTTGTCTTCAAGAAGTTGATTTCAACTCATTTAGATCTGGTGGCATTAACCAGGTTGAATTTCTAGGTTTAAAGGCCGGGTATCCCTATATTGCTGAGGCCGTCAGTTGGCAGGCCAATTATATTCCATTTCCTTACTGGCCTGTTTCAAATCATTTTAAAGCTGTGGAATCAGGGGGAGCAATATTAAGTAAGTACCCTATTCTTTCCCATGAATATCTTTTACTCGCCAAACCTCAAAGCCATCCATGGTGGTATAACTTATTTTATCTTCACCGTTATTTTCAGAAAGTGACTCTTGAAGTCGGCAGTAAGAAGTTTAATCTTATCAATTTGCATCTTGAAGCTTTCGATAAGAATAATCGCCAAGAGCAAATTAAAATGCTGATTAAAAAAATTGAGAAGGAAAAAATTGATCTTGTGGCCGGGGATTTTAATATGGTTCCCAAAAATGCCACTAAAAGATCTAAGTTTGCTAACAATGATGATTATGAAAATGATTTAAGTGCTGAATTGATGTCTCAAAGTGCTTTATTGGAAGTTATTCCAGATGAAATCTATGACAAAAATGAGGCCTTTTATTTTACTTTCCCAGCAACTCATCCTGACCGTAGATTAGATTACATCTTTTATCGAAAAGACCTTAAAATGATGAAGGCCGAAGTTTTATCTTCGGCCTTATCTGATCATTTACCAATTAGAGCGACTTTTCAAATTGATTCGCCAAAATTTAATCCATATTCACTATGATTTTCTGGCCTGGATAAATTTTTTGGCGTTTAAGTGCATTGAGTTTCACCAGGGCCTCAATCGGTTGATTAAGTTCACGGGCCACCTTTTTTAAATGGTCCCCATGCTTAACGATATAAATCCCTTTCTGTGTTCCTGGAAGGATAATTTTCTGGCCGGCCACAATTTGAGCACGCTTAAGTTTGTTTGCTCTCTTAATTTTTGATACTTTTAAATCAAAAATTCGAGCTAGATCATGAAGGTTATCACCAGGCCTTACCTTATAAACGATTGGCCCCTTCGCAAGTTTAACTTTTGGAGTCGCTTTTTCTTTTAGTGAAATGATTTGGCCAACTTTTAAGCGAGTTTTCCAACTCTTCATCTTATTAACTTCAGCGATTTTTCGTGGGTGCATATCGTAAAGTCGAGAGATGGACATGATCGTGTCACCTTTTTTAACTCGGTGACCATTTGGACGTGAAAAATTGGCCTCAACTTTTGTTTCAGTCGCCTCAGCAATTCGACGATTGAGCTCTTTACGAGTCTCTGGGCGAGTTAAATTGGCCGTACGTGTTTCAAGTTCTTCTAAACGGTAAGCATAGCGAGAATTTGGTACTCTTAAATAATAAGTACCACCCACAAAACGTGGAGTTGAATTTCTCTTTAACTCTGGATTGAGTTTTCTAAGAAGAGCAATTTCAACATTGAGTCTCTTCGCAATTTTTGTCAGAGAGATATTTTTCTTAATAGGTCTTAGTTCCGTTAAATCAAAAAGACGATTTTTCTTTTTTGGGATAACAAAACCATATTTTTCAGCATTATTCACAACGTGCATTGCTGCTAATACTTTTGGAACATAATTAATAGTTTCACTAGGAAGTTGCTTATTCTTTGAGAGTTCATAAAAATCTCTCGTCCCATGTTTCATGATTCTTCTAATGATGCCGTACTCACCAGCATTATAGGCCGAAAGAGCGAGTTCCCAGCTTGAAAAAACATTGTGAAGATCTTTGAAGTACATGGCAGCAGCACGTGAAGCTTTGAAAAGATCTTGTCTTTCATCAATTTCAGAAGTGATGCGAAGGCCATATCTTCTGCCTGTCCCTTTAATAAATTGCCAAGGTCCAACCGCCGAAGCATGAGAGCGGGCCCCGAGATAATAGCCTGATTCAATTAGGCCCACAAAATACAGTTCTTTAGGTAGACCATGCTCAACAAAAATTTTCTCAATATGATGACGATATTCTTCACCATTATTAATAAAGCGCTGAAAACGCTCACGCTCATGCTTTGTGAAGTATTCAACCCAGTACTGGGTTCTTGGAGTATTCTTTTTTGCAAGAAAATTTCTAGAGTAAGGGATCTTATCAGATTCTGAACCTGGAAGTTCTGCATCGAGCTCTTTGCCTCCAACTTCTTTTTTGATGACATTATCATCAGCATTGGCCTCGGCGATCTGATGAGTATATTCTTTTGGATTTTCAAAAATTTCATCATTATCAACACCCACCGATTCCATAAGATTATTCATTTCTGGAGATGGTTTTTTATTCATTTGCTTTGACATTTGAGAGCAGCTAAATAGAAATAACGAGGCAGAGAGTACGAAAAATTTCATCATGAAAAAGTCCTTTAAGTGTGACATCATGTCGACTTATTTATCATAACATTCCCCTCTAGTATTGCAAGAATTTGCTGAAGTTAAAAAGCTAGGTATAATTTGATCATGAAGACACAATTAGAGCAGGAATCACGCATCATTGGTTTTAGAGAATGGGTTGGGCTTCCCAAGCTTGGACTTTTTGGTATTAAAGCGAAAGTTGATACTGGAGCAAAAACCTCTTGTTTGCATGCTTTTGATATAAAAGTTGAAGAAAGAGTAGGCAAAAAAAGCATCGTCAGATTCAAAGTTCACCCCCTGCAAAATGAAACTCATTTAGTGATCAATTGTGAGGCCATCTTGGTGGATAAAAGAGTCGTTACTGATTCTGGAGGTCACAAAGAGTCCCGCTTAGTGATAGAAACAGTAATGGTTCTCGGAAATATAAAGAAAAAAATTGAATTAACTTTAACTAATCGTGAAAGCATGAAGTATCGAATGCTCATTGGACGATCGGCCCTGGGTGAATTTTATATTGACCCGACTCAATCTTATCTTGCAGGAAAAAGTATCAAGCAAAAAAATTACTTAAAAGATCTCAAGCGTAGACTCAATGAAGCCCCATAAAAGCTTCTTCGATTTTTGCCGCTAAAATAAAATCATTTTCTACTAAATTATTATTAGTGTGCGTCCAAATTTCAACGTCGCAGTGGCCCCATCCTAAAAAGATTTCTGGGTGATGTTTTTCTTCTTCAGCAATTTTTCCGATGATATTAGCAAATTCTAGGGCGCGTTTAAAATTTTTAAATTTAAAATCTCTTCTAATCCTAGATTCATTATGTATTAATTTCCATTCAGTTGAGAGGGTGGAAAGTAGCCTATTTTTTTCTTCCATCGTCAGTGGTGGAACATAGCTTGAACACGGAATACATTTTTTATCTTTTAGTTCCATCGCTTTTCTCCTAGACTCAAAAAGTATCCTTTAATTCTTGGGAGTCGTAAATGAGGCTTTTGTTATTATTAGTCTTACTGAGTTGTTCTCACAAAGTAAGAATTGTTGCCCCTACGCCAGTTGAGCCACGGGTGGCCCATGAGTCAAGTGCAAAAGATGTGATGGTCACTTCACAGGGGGAAGCGACAACTCGCGGAGCTCTTCAAATTTTTAAGCAAGGCGGAAATATCATTGATGCCTTTGTGGCCGCATCATTTGCTATTTCGGTTGAAAGACCTCAGTCGACTGGTATTGGCGGAGGTGGTTTTTTATTATTTTATTCAAACGAAGATAAAAAAGTTTATGCCTTCGATTTTAGAGAAGTTGCTCCTTTGAAGTCTTCTAAAAATATGTATTTAAGTAAAAATGGTGAAGTTAGACCTCTTCTCTCTCAAGAGGGAGCTTTGGCCGTGGCAACTCCTGGGCTGGTGAAAGGACTTTTTGAGATTCATCAAAAATGGGGAGCACTTCCATGGAAGCAAGTCCTTGGGCCAGCGATTCAATTGGCGCGAGAAGGTTTTCCTCTCTACGATCATTTACAAATCGCCCTTGAAGATCGAAAAGATCTTCTTTTAAAAGATTCAGAGGCCAGAAAAACTTTTTATACTAAAGAAGGAAAAGTTCCACTTCTTGGAACGATGATTTATCAAGAGAATCTAGCAAAAACTCTTGAGATCATTGCCGAGAAAGGGGCCAGTGGATTTTATCAAGGTAAAGTGGCCAGGGCGATTATTAAAACTGTTCAAAGAAAGCGAGGTCTTTTATCTCAAGCAGACTTAGATTCCTATGAGATGAAAGAGCGAACTCCAGTGACTGGAGTGTATAAAGGTCTTAAAGTTTACTCCATGCCACCTCCAAGTTCAGGTGGAATTCATGTGATACAAATTTTAAAAATGCTTGAGCCTTATCAATTAAAAAAAATGGGCCCACAATCCACAGAAGCGGTTCATTTAACTGCATTAAGTATGCAGCGGGCCTTTCAGGATCGAGCACTTTACTTAGGTGATCCTGATTTTCATACTGTTCCAGTGAAAGAGCTTTTAGATGAAAATTATTTGAAGCAGTTATCAGAAAAAATAAATTTAGAGACCGCCCCAAAGGCGAGTGATCTCAAACCTGTTTCTCTGCCTTATGAATCTAGTGATACCACCCATTTCACGATTGCTGATGATAAAGGAAATTTGATTGCTTCAACCCAAACAATCAATGGATGGTTTGGCTCAGGGGTGATCGCCAAAGGAACAGGTATTGTTTTAAATAATGAGATGGATGATTTTGCACAAAAAGTTGGAGCGATGAATCTTTTTGGTGCTGTTGGAGGACAAAATAATTTAGTTTCTCCTAAAAAAAGACCTCTCTCTAGTATGTCGCCAACTATTTTAACAAAGGATAATAAACCCTTTATGGCCCTTGGATCTCCTTCAGGGACAAGGATTATTACCTGTGTTGCACAAACGATACTGAATGTGGTGGAATTTAAAATGCCACTTTATGAGGCCATTGCGGCCACTCGAATCCATCAGCAGTGGCAGCCGGATCTTTTAAAGATTGAAGAGCCCTATCTTGAGCCTGAAGTTGAAAAAGAATTAGAGAAAAAAGGCCACAAAATTGTTCATGACAAGTTGGGCTGCTCAATCCAAGCAATCAAGAAAGAAAAAGATAACTGGATTGGAGTCAGTGATCCACGTGGAGAAGGCAGGGCCCTTGGCCTATAGTTTGGCCACCATGGTAGATTGATCTTTATTTATGAGGTAGCGAATAAAGTTCACCTCTCCAGATCTAAAGTATTCTCGCATCTCATCCTCTATCACAGGCGGGTCATGAAACTTACCTTCGTAACTGTGATAGAGCACTGCAACTTTTGGAGATGGCATTTCTGATTGAATTAATATGAAGAGAAGGAATAAAAATTTCATTTTATTCTCCTGAATTTATCCTAGCGCCAAATTTTTTTTCTAGACAGGCATAGCTAGTCATTGAACAATAGGCCCATGAATCTTGAGTTACTTGGTATAAGCTTTTATGTCCTGGCCATGCTTGGACTAGGTTTTTACGTTTCAAAAAAAATTAAAACCGATGATGATTATTTTCTTGCTGGAAGATCCCTTGGACCATTTTTGGCGACCTTTTCTATTTTTGCGACTTGGTTTGGGGCAGAAACTTGTATTGGCACGGCCGGGGCCGTTTATAGTCAGGGCCTTCACAGCATTCATGCAGACCCATTAGGTTACGCTTTTTGTTTGCTGCTGATGGGATTATTTTTTTCTCGCATTCTTTGGCAAAAAAAAATTACCACTATACCTGACTTATTCAGAGAGAGATTTTCTCCAACGACAGAACAATTGACTGCTTTGATTATGATTCCTTCTAGTATTATTTGGGCCGCTGCTCAGATACGAGCATTCGGTCAAGTGATTCACGCCTCAACTGAGTTTAGTGTTTCCTTTGCGATTACTGTTGCGGCCTTAGTAGTCGTTATTTATACCATCTCTGGTGGACTTCTCGCCGATGCCTACACTGATCTCATTCAAGGTATAGCGCTGATCATTGGACTATTCATTTTACTGGCCGTCATGATTCATGATGGAGGAGGACCTCTGGCCTCTGCCAAAATCATCTGGCAAAAAGAATTCTGGCCCAACTATAAAAGTAATCTTGGCCTTCTTGGCAGAGTAGAGCTTTGGATGGTTCCTGTTTTAGGCTCCGTTATGTCTCAAGAGCTCGTGAGTCGAGTGGTGGCAAGCCGCTCTCCTGAAGTGGCGAGAGCATCTTCGCTTCGGGCCTGTGCAATTTATTTATTAGTAGGGTTTATTCCGGTTTTAGTTGGTCTTCTTGGAAGTGAGTATTTTCCAAATTTAGAACAACCAGAAACCATCATGCCCTTACTGGCCAAAACTCATTTAAATTCTTTTTTATATATTGTTTTCATTGGAGCTTTGGTTTCTGCCATTCTTTCTACAGTGGATACGGCCCTTTTGTCTGCTTCGGCCCTTTTTTCACATAATTTGGTCTATCCATTTCTTCCAAATGTATCAGAGAGAAAAAAAGTTTTTATAGCAAGATGTGGTGTTTTTATTTCTGGAATTATCGCCTATGTCATTGCTTACTTTTCAGAATCAATCGCTGAATTGATAGAACTTGCCACAAGCCTCGGTGGCCCAATAATTTTAGTTATTACGCTGATTGCTTTATATGTAAAAACTGGAACTGCAAAAAATGCGCTCGTCTCGATCATTGCCAGTTGTTTCACATGGGTAATTGCACACTTTATTTTTGAAGTAGATTTTCCAGTCTTATTAACAATGGCAGTGAGTGTGGTGTTTTATTTTGCATCTCTGCCTTTTGTAAAAACAGAGATGCAAAAACAATTAAGTTAGGCTGGTTGGAGCAGAGAAATCTCTATCCATCACAGTTTTTCTTTTGTCGGCCTTGGCGTTTTCAATCGCCTTATTACAAATGGCCTGAACTCTTACTGAGAGTTGATCAATCGCCTGAGAAGATGTTGATAGTCCTGCTTCATCTTTGATTAATTTTTTTACTTTAGATGCTACCACAAGGGCCTCTTCAATATTGGAATTTTCCACATAAAGATTAAAGTCCTTACCCATGACAGTTTTACGTCCAAGTTTTTGGGCGTGGGCCATAGCATCACGACAGGCCTTAACGATATCTTGGTTTAGGGGTTCAAAAAAACCAGCGGAAGTGTTTAAATCTGCTTTATCTTTAACATATTTTTTAACTTTAGAAATAACAATTAAGCTTTCCATAGAACAGCTCCTCTTGAACTAAAATAAGTAGGCTTTAACTATCCTCCAACTATGACTTCTGTGCAAGATTAAAACTCTCTCTGCAATCTAAATTGTTCACTATACAAATAAGGAACTCTGAGTTACCTTTTTTGCTCGAATTTATCTCTGGAAATGGCCATGAATGACACGCAACGCATTGTGATAACAGGTATCGGTTTAACTGCTCCTAATGGAAATAATTTAAAAGAATTTCGCCAGAACTTACTAGAATGCAAGTCTGGTGTTCGCCATGCTGAAATTCGCTACATGGGTAAGCAGGTTGCGGGCCTGTGTGATTTTGATGAATTTAAATATCAATCAAAAAAACTTCGTCGTCGTGGAACTCGTGCTGGAAGTATTTCCATTTATTGTGCCAATGAGGCCATTGCAGATTCTGGAATTGATTGGAACTCAGTAGATAAATCTATGGTTGGTGTTTATCTTGGTATCACTGAGCATGGAAATGTTGAAACTGAAAATGAAATCTATGATATGCACCAGAACAATCTTGATTGGAAACTCTGGTCACCTCACCATAATCCTAGAACGGTGGCGAATTCTCCTGCTGGAGAAGTCACACTTAATTTAAATATTACTGGCCCTCACTATACTCTCGGTTCTGCTTGTGCAGGTGGAAACGTGGGGATCATTCAAGGTGTTCAACAACTACTTTTGGGTGAAGTTGATCTTGCCCTTGTTGGTGGGATTTCAGAGTCACCACAAACCTTTGGTATCTTCGCAGCTTTTGCTGCTCAAGGTGCTCTTGCTCATCATGAAGATCCGACTAAGGCCTCTCGTCCTATGGACAAATCTCGTAATGGCATTGCCATCTCTGAAGGGGGATGCATTTATGTGATTGAGCGTCTTTCAGATGCTAAGAAGAGAAATGCAAAAATATACGCAGAAATTGCGGGTTATGCTATTAACTCTGATGCGACTGATTTTGTGAACCCAAATAATGAGCGTCAAGTACAGTGTATGCACAAGGCCATTAAGCGCGCAGGAATTACTCCGAGTGATATTGATATTGTGAATATGCATGCTACAGGTACTGGTGCAGGAGATATTTCTGAATCAAAGGCAGTCCGTGATGCTTTTAAAGACTCCAATAAAACTTATGTGAACTTTACTAAAGGACATATCGGTCACTGTATGGGGGCCGCTGGTGCGTTGGAGCTTGCAGGAAATATTCCAAGCTTTGAAGATAATATCGTTCATCCTGGAATGAATATTACAGAGCTTGATCCAGAATGCCAGATAAATAACTTAGTCTTTAATGAACCAAAACTTTTAAAAAATATAAATTATATTCTTAATAATTCATTTGGAATGCTTGGTATTAATTCCGCTTTAATTGTTAAAAAATATACTGTTTAAGGAGAAAAATATGACGGCAGCAGATGTTCGCCAAATCGTACTAGACATTATTTCAGATATCGCTCCAGATGAGAGTGTAGACAATCTTGATGATAACAAGTCTCTTCGTGAACAACTTGATCTTGATTCAATGGATTTTTTAGATATCGTGATGGAACTTAGAAAGCGTCATAAAGTTGAAGTGCCTCAGGAAGATTATCCAAAACTAGCAACTCTTGCGAGCTGTGTTGCCTATCTTGGCCCAAAGTTTCAGTAATTGCCCATGAAGTATGATGCAATCATTATTGGCGCTGGAATGTCAGGACTTGCTGCTGGCATTCGGCTGGCCATGTTTGATAAAAAAGTCATCATACTTGAAAAGCACACAATCCCAGGGGGATTAAATTCTTATTATCAACGTAGGAATTTTGATAAAGGTGGCATTCGGCAATTTGATGTGGGTCTTCATGCCCTGACAAATTTTATTAAGAAGGGTGAAAAAGGAAAGCCTTTCTCAAAACTTCTCAAACAGCTGCGTCTCTCCTATGATGATTTCAAACTTTGTCCTCAAAGTTATTCAAAGATTCAGTTCCCCGAAGTGACTTTGAAGTTTTCAAATGATTTTGAACTGCTTCAATCTGAAGTGTATTCGAAGTTTCCTCATCAAATTGATCATTTTAATCTCTTGGTAGAAAAAATTAAATCTTTTGATGAGCTTAATTTAAAACAAGGTCACTCTTCAGCTCGTGAAATTTTAAAACAATTTATCTCGGATGAACTTCTACTAGAGATGATTCTTTGTCCTCTTCTGATTTATGGATCGGCCTGGGAAAATGATATGGATTTTGCCCAGTTTGTGATCATGTTTAAATCCCTCTACTTTGAAGGCTTCTCTCGACCAGAAGGGGGAGTGAGAACAATTATTTCACTTTTGATGAAAAAACTGGAAGAAGCTGGAGCGAAAATTCAGTTTAAAACGGCCGTTTCTGAAATTCTTTCCAATGAAAAAGGAGAGGCCATTGGTGTTGTTGCCGGCGGAGAAGAGATCTATGGCGATAAAATATTTTCTTCTATTGGACTTCCAGAAACGGTGAAGCTTTCAAATAAAATGAAGGCCACTCCTCGAATAGGATGCATGACCTTTTTAGAAAGCTTATTTGTTTTTGATAAAAAAATTCCTCTAGATCAAAATGATTCCACTATTGTTTTTTATAATAATCAAAGTAAGTATCATTACCAAAAGGCGAGTGATTATTTTGATGATCAATCGGCCGTAGTTTGTTTTCCTGATAATTATGAACCTGAAAGGAGAGATGGAGAAGGAATGATTCGCCTAACTTTCATGAGTAATTATCAGCAGTGGAAAGAATTAACTCATGAGGCCTATCAGGCCAAAAAAGAAGAAGTGGGCGATTCTGCACTAAAGCTTATAAAAAAAATAAATCCTCATTTTGATGGAAAACTTCTATTTCAAGATATTTTTACTCCCATGACTATTGAGCGCTACACTTGGCATCTCGGTGGAACAGTTTATGGTTCGATTGATAAAACCCGCGATGGGACAACACCTTTAAAAAATCTTTTTATTATTGGAACTGATCAGGGTTTTTTAGGAATTGTGGGCGCAATGTTATCCGGAATTTCGATGGCCAATTTGCATGGCCTAATGGCGAGTGAGACATGATATTTAAAACTGTTCGCTTACACTCTTATGCCTATCAAGAACCATCTGAGTTTTTAAGCAGTGATGAAATTGAACAAAAATTGGCCCTACTTTATGAGCGGGCAAAACTTCCTTTTGGACGATTAGAGCTCCAAACCGGAATTAAGCGCAGAGGATTTTGGCCGATGGGGACTCGGCCAAGTCAAATTGCTTCAGAGGCGGCGGAAAAAGTTTTAAAAAAATTTCCAAGAGAGAAAATTGATCTCCTTTTACATGCTTCTGTTTGTCGTGATTTTTTAGAACCGGCCACCGCGGCAGCTGTTCATCATCAATTAAAGCTCTCTCCTCATTGCATGATTTCTGATCTCTCTAATGCTTGCTTAGGAGTTGTTTCAAGTATTCTGATGGCCGGCGCGATGATTGAGCAAGGTTTTATCAAATCGGCCCTGATTGTTTCTGGTGAAAATGCCGGGCCACTGATTCAGGAAACTCTGACTTATCTTTTAAATGATCCGACCATGGATCGAAAAAAGATTAAACCCTTTATAGCTTCTCTAACTATTGGTTCTGCCGGTGTGGCGATCCTCATCACTCATGAAACCCTTGCTCCTTCAGCACCTCGGATTTTAGGTGGATCAACTTTGACTGATTCATCTAGTGTGGAGCTTTGTCAGGGGGATGGATCAACTCAGAGTCTTATGATGGAGACAGATTCAGAGGCCCTTCTTAAGGCCGGAGTGAAGCTTGCGAAAGAAAATTTTCATAAAGCATGTCTTGAGCTAAATTGGAAAATTGAAGACATTAATAAAATTATTCCTCATCAAGTAGGATCGGCCCATCGTTTGGCGATGCTTTCCCAGTTAGGACTTCCTCTTGATCGGGACTTTCAAACTTATGAGCAATTTGGAAATACTGGCTCTGCGGCCTTACCTTTAACTTTAATCAAAGCAAGCGAAGCAAGCTTTTTAAATAAAGGTGATAAGATCATTCTTCTTGGGATCGGTAGTGGATTAACCAGCACAATGTTAGGTATGGAATGGGCATGAATGAATTAAGAAATAATTTAACTCAACTTGGGATTGATAAGGTTTATCCTTTTCGCTCTCACTTTCTTCAATTAGGGGAAAATAATCTTCATTATTTAGATGAAGGTGAAGGTCGCCCTATGCTCATGCTGCATGGAAACCCTACCTGGTCATTTTATTATCGTAATTTGGTTACTACTTTTTCAAAAAAATTCAGAACTATTGTTCCTGATCATATGGGGTGTGGTCTCTCGGATAAACCACAGGATTATCCGTATAATCTTGAAACCCATATTCAAAACACCTACAAACTCATTCGATTTTTAGATTTAAAAAATATTATTCTGATTGTTCATGACTGGGGTGGGGCGATTGGTTTTGGTTTGATGACTCGTTACCCGGAACTTTTTGATCGAGTGGTGATTCTTAATACGGCCGCATTTTTAAGTCCGCATATTCCTAAACGAATTGATATTTTGCGTGGGAAAAGAGTGGGAGAGTTTCTCACCAGGCAGTTTAATCTTTTTGCCTGGCCTGCAACTTTTATGACGACAGTTAAGAAAATGCCTAAGGCAATTAAGGCAGGGTATCTTCTTCCCTATCATTCTTGGGAGAGTCGAATTGCTGTGGCGAGATTTGTTCAAGATATTCCAATGGAGGAGTCGCATCCGACTTATAAAACCCTCCATGAAATTGAAAATAAACTTCCAACACTGAATCAACCCAAACTTATTTTATGGGGTGGAAAAGATTTTTGTTTTAATCACCATTTTTTTGAAAAATGGATGGAAATTTATCCCGAGGCCAGTGCTTATTGGTACCCAAAGGCCGGGCATTATATTTTGGAAGATGAATTAGATGAAGTTAGTCTTAAAATTTGGGAATTCGTAAAGTGAATATAGCCTACCAAATTCAAGAAGCGTCTAAAAAATTTCCTTCAAAAAAGGCCGTGATTTTTTCTCAGAGAAATAAATCTTCTTATCAGTATCCTTATCTCACATTTTTAGAATTTGAAGAGCGCTCTAATCAGCTCGCCAATCGATTTATAAAACTTGGAATCACGCCGGGTATGCGGACTCTTTTGTTTGTAAAACCTTGCTTAGATTTTTCAGTCATTACTTTTGCATTATTTAAAGTGGGGGCCATTCCCGTTTTGATAGACCCAGGAATGGGACTTAAAAATCTTCTTGAATCAATCAAGCAAGTTAAACCAGAGGGACTTGTCTCAATTGGAATGGTCCACTGGATGAGAAGAATTAAAAGAGAGAGTTTTAAGAGTGTTAAAATAAAAATATCTCTTGAATCAGTCGGGGGACGCACTCATCATCTCTATGAAAATCTCGAGCAAGAAAGTAAGCAGTTTATCCCTTTTGAGGCATCGCTTTCAACTCCGGCGGCGATTCTTTTTACTTCAGGGGGAACAGGAATTCCCAAAGGTGTGATTTACACGCACGGGATATTAAATGCCCAAACGAATGCCTTAAAGGAAATGTTTTCTTTAGATGAGAAGCAAACTGATCTGCCAGGCTTTCCTCTTTTTGCACTTTTTACTCTTGCGATGGGAATGAGTTCAGTTATTCCAGATATGGATCCTACTAAACCTTCTCAGTGTGATCCAAAAAAAATTGTGCAAAACATTTTAGATAATCAGTGCTCTTTTGTAGCGGGATCTCCAGCGATTTGGGAAAGAGTAGGAAAGTATTGTCTTGAAAATAAAATCCAACTTGGATCTGTTAAATATGTGGTGATGTTTGGGGCGCCGGTGCGCTTAGAAATTCATCAGATGTTTAAAAAGATTCTGATCTTTGGAGATACTTATACTCCGTATGGGGCAACCGAGTGTCTTCCAGTCAGTCTAATATCTGGAACTGAAATCTTGAACTCTCATGGAAGAAAAATGAGGGCCGGTGCAGGAACGTGTATTGGGAAGGCCGTGCCAGAAACAAAGATTAAGATTATAAAAGTTACGGATATTCCGGAAACGAAGCTTGATGAAGTCCCACCCGGAGAAATCGGTGAAATTGTTGTCCAAGGGCCACAAGTCACCCTGGCCTATTTTGATATGGAAGCAGAAACCCAGAAGGCAAAAATTCTTGATAATAATCTTCTTTGGCACCGTATGGGAGATTTAGGTTACATCGATCATGAGCAGAATCTTTGGTTTATGGGAAGAAAGTCTCATCGTGTTGAGACTACTCAAGGCATTTTTTATCCGATGCAAATTGAGGCCATTTTTAATCAGCATCCAGAGGTTAAAAGATCTGCTTTGGTTTCATTAAATGTAAATGGTCAGGTTGCTCCAGGTCTTGTGATAGAGAGAAATGATGGCCAGACTAAGTTTAGTTCTTCGTTTCATCAAGAATTGGTAAAGCTCTCTGAGATGACTGAAAAAACGAAGCTGGTTAAACATTATTTTCTTCATCCTCATTTTCCTGTGGATGTGAGACATAATATTAAAATTGATCGAGTGAAACTTTCACTTTGGGCCCAAAAGCAGGTTGAATGTCAAAACTCTTGGATCAGAAAATTACAAAAACTGTTTACATAATTCTGATTATTTTACTTGCTACTTACTTTATTTCTCCATTCATTATCCCCTTAGTTTTCTCTGCCACTATTTCCATGGCGCTTTTTCCCTTACAAAAAAGATTAGAGGCAAAAGGAATATCAAGAAGAATGGCCGCAGGATTTTTAACATTTCTTTTTACATTTGTTATTTCAATTCCTGTATTTTTCTTTGCTATTAGAGGAGTCATGGAGACAACGCAATGGTTAGAAAAAAAATCTTTTGATCTGGATTCGAATAGTGATGGTATAATTGATCTTCTTCAAAATTCTCGCTTAAAACTTCTCCATTATTTAGAAAAATATCTTGGGAGGTTTAATGCCACATCATTTTTTACGCATGAACAATTGGATGCTTATTTTGATCGGGGAAACTTATTATTATTGAGCTTTTTTAGGAATTTTTTAACCTCACTGCCAATATTGTTTGTCCTTCTTCTGATTACTGTGATTTGTACTTATTCGTTTCTTAAGAATGGTGAGAAAATTAAGCTGTTTTTTAAATCATTGTTTGGTTTTTCAGATGATAAAATGAATACTTTGGTTGATATCTTTATAAAAGATTCAAGACAAATTTATATTACAAATATTGTCACTGGTGGTGTCCAATCATTTCTTGTGGCCTTAAGCTCTTCTTTACTTGGCCTGAGTGATTTTTTTCTTATCTTTTTTATTACTTTAATTTTATCTTTTATTCCTGTCGTTGGTGCTTCCCCTGTGGCCTTTTTTATGGCCCTTTATTCTTTGCTGCTAGGTCATAAGATTCATGCCATAATTATGCTTTTTGTAGGAGTTTTTACTGGAGTCATCGATAATTTTATTCGGCCTTGGTTGACTACCTTTGGACAAACCAGGGCCCCACCTATTGTGATTTTTGTCTTTATTCTGGGAGGAGCACTTCTCCTTGGATTCCCAGGATTGTTCTTAGGAATTTTTATTGGCTCAATTGCCTATGATACTCTTCCCATTTTTTGGGAAGAGTATCGGCAAAGTTGATTTCAGAGATTATCTACAAATCTTTAAGCTGCGCATTTTTTCAATTAAGTTTTCGCCTTCTTCTTTCGTATATAACTTATCAAATGAAGAGGCCCCTTCGATTTCAATTCTAACTCTGTCTCCATCAAGCTTGCGGCCTGGAACCAGGCTGCAATTCTTGGCCTCGCTTTCATTAACTTGACAGAAGTTTTCTTCTACCAGGGTGATAATTGTTTCAGCATTAGAATATTCAAAATTTTCATCATAACCAGTATAGTTATATGAATTTAAAAAAGTTGAATCAACTTTAATTGAGGCCATTGAAGTCTTAAAAGAACCTTTTGGAGTAAATTCAAATTTTTCGATTGAGCAAATGGGTTTAGGTGATGCCTTACAAGCTCCATCATTAATCATTTTTTCTTGCAATGACATCGATTTTTTAAATTCTGTCATTAAAGGGAAATGTCCAAGAGTTATAGGATTGGGATCACTGTATGTCGGATCTATTGGTTTTGTAAAGTCTGTTACGATTACTGTGGCCATGGCCAGAGACCTGTCTTTATAAACCTGAATTGAACAAATACCTTCGTTAGTAAAAAATGGTTTTGCTACGCTTGTCTCCTCTGAAGCATTAGGACTCCATATCTTAGTAAATGTTTCCTGGCAGCCTATGTCGTTAAATGCCCAACTTTCATATGGAGTTTTTACTAAAGAGTCTCTTTTAAAAAGATAGCTAACACCGTATCCAGCATTAAGATATATCCCCCCAGATTTTTCTTCGCATTGAGGTTTTTCTTGTAAGGGGTTATACGCGATGAGGTCGTAATCACTTCGATATCTCAAACTTATACCGGGAGAGTTCCTCCAAATTTCAATAACACTGCCGTGGTAGTTGATTTTGCATGTGCTGGACTCTTGATTAAGTTGATAAACACCTTGAGAGGATTCAAGGCCTTTGCACGATCCTTCTGGAGCTTCTGCACTTGCATGAATTGTATACATGGTGGCACATAAGATCGCCGCAGAGATCGTTTTAGAGGTGTTCATAAATACTCCTTAAAGAATTTGGGCAAATGTATTTAGTTCTAAATGTGCAAGTGTAATACCACTTTGATTTGATTAATTAGGTTTTCATGTAATTGATTTCAGAAGGTCTATTTAGTTTAATACATTACAATTGTCTAAGAATTAGACATATGATGGGTAACTGCTCAATAAATTGTTGGAGTTCTTTTCTAAAATTTCTCTACGGCCCTATGTCATTTATTTTATTTGGCCAATCGTTCTTTTTCTGACAAAATTTCTTCATGGCATTTGATGAACTCATTT
>JBFWTE010000050.1:0-19909 GCA_050247975.1 Bacteriovoracaceae bacterium | reverse complement strand
ATATTGAGACTTGGTATAACAGGAAAAGACTGCATTCTTCACTTGGTTATTTGAGTCCAGTGGAGTATGAATTACAAATCAAACCCGCCGCTTAAAAAAAGTGTCCAGTTTTTTTGGGGAACTCCAATGTTTAGTCCCTTAGTCTTTGACCACTCTCTCTCAACATCGTTGGGGGGGAGTGGTCAAAGACGATCAGGGGGCGTTTAGAAGATCGGCGGCGGCGGAAAGAGTTTGTTTTTTCTAAAGTTTTTCATTCGGATTTTACTTCCATTCAATTTGTAGAAGTGTCCTCCAAGAGGAGTTCAAGAAGGACACTTCTAATGTTTATGATGCTGTTGCTAGTTCTATAAGATTTTTAATCTTACTCAATCCTTTGATCTCTGCTTTTGCGGGATTTTTTAGCCACTCCTCAATTGAAATAAAGCCAATGCGAGAGTTCAAGTAAGCATCACCAATGAACTTCATACTACGTTTAATGGTGTTCTCAATTCCATCCGACTCCACAACAAACAACACATAATTGAATCCATTAGAGTCACTATAGGCCTTAATGGATTTGTTATAACGCCAGTTGTTTTTTGCGGTTTTTTCATACTCAAGTGCCACTATGGTGCTTCCTGATTTTCCTTTAATCATCAAAACGGCATCTGGATATTTCTCGCTGTTGTTCTTTCCGTTCAGCATAAAGTGTTTTGAGTTCTGTGCTCTAAGCTCCCTTTCGGTGAGCCACTTTGTGCAAAGAGAAGCAGCTTCTAATTTCCACACTCCACGCGCTACGACTTCATCGTGTTTTATGTATTTTGATTCAACATGAAAAACATTCTTCCATTTCATCTCTTGGGCCATTTCTTTGCCATAAGCTCCCATGACATAGGTATTGGTTACTTCCTCAAAAGGGTGTGGCTTAAAGATTTTGGCCTTCACCAAGGCTCGAAGCTGTTTCTGTTTCCAGTTAAGCGTTTTAGTACCGAAGAGTTCATTCCAAGTACGTCTTGTCATCACGCCAACCTTGGTCATGTATCTCACGGCCTGAAAAACTTGTTCTGAAACTTTTCGCCCATTTTTGTACTTCACTGCGGAGTCTCCCAGCGAGTTGGCTCCGTGATGATGTATTCAAAGTGACCTTCAATGTAGCGATTGCCAATGACTTTGCTTTCAACCCATTGAGCTTCCACTTTTGGTTGTTGAAGGGAGGGTACTGTTTTCCCCTCGGCAGATTTCCTTTGAGCTTCTTTGCCTTTAAAGTATGCCAGCTCTTTATCGCGTTCATTGTTTTCATGGATGACCGAACCCGTTAGTCCTCCTGCAATCGCACCGACACTCGCTCCAATAATCACATTGCGAGTACGATACTGACCGTTAGACCCAGGATCAACGATCCCTCCCAATGCCGCCCCAGTCCCTGCGCCAATCGCAGTGCCGAGGCCCACAGACTTTCCCATTGTGGAGCACCCCGTTTGAATGAGTAGTGCTGATAGAATCATTGCCGTTACAATTTTGTTCTTAGTTCCCATTTGTTCCTCCTGATTATGCTGCATTTTTAAAGGCTTCAATTGTCTGCTCAGTTGGTTCTTTTTTTACATCTTCTTTCTCTACAATAAGTGGCATCATCGTTTTGCTTTGTTCTGGTAGTTCTTTTGATTCGAGATCATCCAGCTTTTGAAATTTAATTCTTACCGTCTTGGAACCGCGCTCATGGGGAACAATCATCATTGCTTCACCCACGCCAAGCTCTTTCTTAAAGACATTAGGGTGAACATCAAATTCCTCTACATCACGAGCTGACTGTTCTCCGCTTTTACTCGTCCATAAAAACTTTTTGGTTTGACGCTCAGTTGTTTTTGTCGTTGTAAGAGTGCCAATGACTTTAGAAAAGTATTCTGCTGACTCAGGATCATTCCCGCGCATAAACACTTTTAAATTGGCATTTGTAAGAATAGAGTTTGCGACTGGTTCTCCAAGTACATTGATGTCACCTAAAGCTTGGTGAGCAAAAACGATTCCCACATTGGCCGATCTTGATTTATTCAAGATTGAGACAAAGCCCTCATAGAGATATTCTGAGAAATCATCTAAGAATACGCTAAAGAACTTCTTTTCCTTGTTCCCTGCAAGTCGATGACGATTTGCTACTGCGGCCTGAAGTGATTGCAGCACCAATTTACCTGTTGCTTTCCCTAAGAAAGGAGAAAGCAAAACAGGTAACTGGAAGTAAACGATCTGCCCATTTTTTAAAGCACTATCAATAGTAATAGTCTCATTCTCTGGATTGAAAAGTTTTGCGTGCTCACCAAAGGCAAAGTGGCTGATCGCTGCAAGTAATCCACTGGTGCGCTCTTCTCGATCTTTTGGGGCCATTTCGCAATAGTTTAAGTACCAACGAACTACTGTTGGATCATTTACTTTCATAACCATATCTCCCATTACTTTTGGACGAGACATGGCTTGGTGAAGACGCTGGAATGTAGGAGTCGTTGCAGATGCTTCAAAAATCCTCATCACCTGACTCATAACTTCATACTGAAGTGAGCGATAATAAGGATTCTCAAATTCAAAAGCATTAAATACACGCTCTGTGATTTCTTCCGCAGTCCCACCGAGAAGAGGGTTAAACTGAAAAGACTCCTTTTGACGACTCAGGCTGAAAAGTTTGAAATCCTTTTCACGGCTTGCAAGCTTTGTGTATGCCCACAATTTATCAATCAAAGAATTATCAGCTTTTCCGTCTATAAGAAGGAGGCCTTTCTTTGAATGAATGTCTTGAATCGCCCAAGGTAGAATCACGCTCTCCGTTTTACCAGCATTGGTTGTGCCGATTACCTGAGTGTGCATGGCCCTTTGCTTTGGTTTAACCCAAACATCTTTACCTTTATCAGTGCTACCGCAATAAATTGAGTCTTCTGTCTTCCCAAGAATGGAATTATCAAACTCCATTTGCTCCAAGATTTTTAGAATCTTTTTCCAGACGACAGGGATAAACGGCAGGAGTATTACCCCTGCCGTGAAAGCGAGTTTCGTCTTAATTTCCATAAGTCGCTCCTGCATCTCTGAAAGTAAACGGTTGGTTCAAAACTGCGACTGTTTCTGTGTCGCTTTCAAGCTCAATCCATTTGCGTTCTTTCTGCATATCTTCTCCCATTGCGTTTGCTCGATCTGTAGCTGTTTGGGCAATGGCATTGCGAAGTCCATTTGCATTACCACCTTGGTTTGCCCCCAACATTCCAGTGTTCATTGACCCTTGAGCGTAAGCACCAACAAAACGGGTGAGTGTCTGGCCGACAGCATTTTTCACACCATCAGAATGAAGATTTCCATCAATTCCATTTTCTCCATCTCTCCCAAGGCTAATGGCAGAGAATGGTCGCTCCCGACCGTCCGCCAAAATGATAGATCGCCATGAAATAGAGGCCCGTTCTGATCCTTCATCAAAGGAAGCATCCCCTAAGACTTTTGATCCGCTTGGGATCGCTGTACCGTTTTCACTTGCGATATCTCCAGATACAATTCCCACCACAGGCATTGGGCCATTTGAAATAGTAGTTTTTCCACTCAAACGAATCATTACTTTGGTTCCACTAGAGAGCTGAGTCCTGCTGTCGGTTCCTGATCGACTCAAGATCATCGCCGAGTTTCGATCTTGTCCATTTCCTGAACCTCCACCGCCATATCCAGGGGAACTAGGCTTGTAGAGATAATCAAGATTGCTATGAACTTGATTTGCGTTCGCTCTTGATTCTTGAAACTGAGCAAGCGCCTCTTGGCTTGGATCACGAGCATCTGACTTCGCTTGATTTAAGCTTCCTGTTTCTGCCTTTTCACTGAATGTCGTTTGTTCTGGTTTGCTTGCGGGCCAGAATAAAATTCCAGTGAGAACGATGAATAAGGCTACGCCCCCCACAATTTGAAGCTTCTTCCAATTAAAGTCACGTTTGGCGACAAACGGTTTTGGCTCTTTCAGGAAGTACGTTTTTAAATCCATGAACATAACCTCCTTTGCTATCGCTTCCATGAATTGACCTTTTGAATAGTAAGGTAAGAAATCTTTTTTCTTCTCAGCTCTAAGCGCATGGGAACATCTTTAGATAAATCAATCTCTCTTAGCTGCATCACGCCTGAAATCGCTTTTTGTGGAGCGGTCTCAAGTGAAGATAAGAAAAGATTATGAATCGGTTTGGTTGCACCATTCTGACTTAACCAAATCCACTCTGGATTAAATGCTTCCTTTCTTGTTGAAGTAATTGTGAGTTCAATCAAAAGAAGTCCAGCTTTCGTTCTTCCAAGACGATTCACATTTAATTGCAAGGATTCATTCTTTAGAGTGTTCTTAAAGTTTGTCCAAGTAATCCCAATGTCTTTTAGAGGAGAAGAGGCTGCTTGTGGAGCCTTTGCTTTGGGATTATCCAAATACACCACATAATCCGCTACAGATTCTCCTCCCGAAACAAGTTCTACGTTAAACCGTTTCCAATCGGTATAAATGTAGAGATTGCTTCTGGCTCCACTTGATAATGGCTTAATCGTGATTGCTTGATCCAAGTATTCCACCTTGAAAGCATTTTGATCACCGACCACTACACTGTTAGGTCTATCTGGTACTTGGATGATCGTGGCAATACCGATACTTGTTCTCACTGTCACGATTTGATCTCCGTTTACTGCTACTCGACGCACTCTTGCTTCTGCGCTTGAGTAGGCGATGGCAAAAAATATCAATGCGAGAATGATTTTGAGTCTCATTATTATTCCTCTCGTTCTTTAGAAATATAAATACCCCACGGATTCATTTCAGTTCGTGGGCCTGATTCAAAAGTAAGCTCAAGTTTTAAATTGCCTGCTGCTTTTAGTCCCTGAATGGCCGTCACTCGATCACCCGTAATCAAAGCAGTGTTCTTTTCAAGATTTACTACAATCGTGTTTGGATAGACCTTTTGAGAAACTTGTTTGTCGGTTGAGAACTTTGCAACATTTAAAACCGCCCCTCTGAAGGCCTTTAAACTTTGTCCTGTAATAAAGGACTCCGATTCTTTGAGTTTCTTCATCACGTTCTCTGGTTCCCATTGATAGCGTTTTTCAAGATACTTCTTAATTCCTTCACGGATTTGATCTTCAGCTTTTGGTGGTGAAATTCTCTCAACCGCTTTTCCATCAGGGCCAAGAGTTATTACCATTGGCTCTTTAGTGGCCATGACCAAGATCACACCGAGAACCATAAAGAGAAGAATCAGAGCTGAAAGTGAAAAGACTTTCAGAAATTGATTTGAGTGTAGAAGTTGCCCAATCATCTTTGGGTACTGTGAATTTTTAAATCCGATAGGTTTTGGTTCTTGCATAATAGGTTTCCTTAGTTTCTTTTTTGTTTTTTAGGTTGGTGGTTTGGATTAAATGCTTGGCTCATTTGTTCTTTAACAAATCCTTTTGGATCATTCATAAATGCTCGTGAAGTGCGAATAGATGCCACCGCTTTTGCTGGTGCTGCTGCCATTGCCGTCACTGCTGCTGCACCAAGAGCAGATGACATGGATTGAAGACCGCTTCCCACAAGAGATTTTACCATCATCGGGGTCATTAGCATTGCTACGGCAATTACAAAATTCATTACGATGAGGGTAAGGTAGTTTCCTTCTGCTCTATAAGCATCTCCAAAAGAGAGTGCCAGCAACATTGCACCTAAGATCGCCCATACAATTTTCCAGCATGCTACTTCGATCATTCCCTTAAAGAGATTCACTGTAATTTGTTGTGTCCCTTCAAAGAGGTTAAAAAGTAGGAGTAACGGAGCTGATACCATGAAAAACGTCCAGAAGAAGTGATACATGGCAATCGTGATGTAACGAGCGATATAAAGGATCAAGTAGCTCAAAAATGCGAGAGTTGCGATAATGAGATCATTAAACTGCAAGATGATACTTGAAACACTAAGCGAGTAGCTTTCAGTCTTTTCTTGGGCCATGCGAATCACATTATCAAGACTATTCAAGTTGTCGATTTTCTCTGCTACACCATCCGCCATAGCAAGAATCAATTTGCTGATGTCTGGGAATGCCACCAGTAAGACAGTTGCAATGATTGTTCTTTTAATGATGTGAATAAACTCTGGACTACCTGTTGGTGATTTTACCCATGCCACCACTACTGCAAGGGCAAAGAACACAGGCAAAAAGAGATAATACATATTCACAAACTCGTGATGAAGCTTCACCATGAGAGAACCAAGTAATTCAAACTCTGGCATAGTTCCTCCCTTAGTTTCCACCAAGTGATTGCAGTTTAGTTTCTTTAGGAATTGTCTCAAGAGCTTGGGTGATCCCTTCGTACTGAGTTTTAAACTGCTGTGCTTGGAGTTTTTCTTTTCTGTTTGATAAGGCCATGTTTTGCCCCATCATTTTGAGCATCATAGAGTTTGTTCGTAGTAGTTGGGTGGTTACGCCAATCAATACTGCAAGAGACTGTGCTGTAAGTTTTGCAGCACCTTGTGGGTTTACTGATTGTGAGTGTGTAATAATCCTTCGTGATTCTTCATCAACACTGTCAGCGTATTGAAAGAGTGTGCCATTCATTGCAATGCTTTCGCTTACCGACCGATCCTGAGCTTCCTGAAGTCGGTATTCACTTGTTTTAGGAATTGCCCCATACAAATCCTCAATAGCACGTTGGACTTGCTCTGAAGTTTCTAGGCGTCCATAAAGCCCAGGATTAAAGCGTGGGTTAATAATCTGAATAACTCGAAGTCCATCTCTGATGCCTCGGTTAATATCTCGCCATAAACTAAGTGTGTCCCTACCTGTTCCAACTATTTGACGAAGCTCATAGAGTTGCTGAATGGATTGTGCCAAAATTTTTAGAAGTACAGCAACATCACCACCAAAGAGATCAGCTTTGGCTGGTCTGGGAATTACAAGTGACAAACAAATGATGATGGCAATGATTTTCTTTTTCACGCTGCCTCCATTTCTTTTTTCGCCTGAGCAATTCCATTTGGGTATTCTTTCGCTGCTGACTCGATTGCCTCTACAAGAGTTAGGCCTTTTTCACGAAGTTCTTGAATGTGGCGGTTATCATTTGCATCCGAAGTAGATAGCCAGTATTCAAACGGACTTGGATAAATGCGAATCACTTGACGATGATCCCCCTCGATCATAAAGCCTTCTGAAAATTCACCTTTCCGCTGTTCAAGAGAGAAGATCAGATTCAGCTCTTGAGTGTTGAGTTTGAGTGCATTTTTTAGAATCTCAGAATCTCCACGTTGAAGTAAAATAAATTTCGTAGCGGTATTATTCATAATGGCAGGGCCAATAGGACTTTCTACGATTTCTTCCACTCCTTGAGTGATAAAAGTGATTCCTGAGCCTGTTTTACGAAGGGTTCTTGCACAATACTCCATAAATCCAGCCGCAGCGTTTGATTTAAGTAACTGCCAAGCCTCATCTAAAATGATTCGCTTCTTGTTTACTTTGTCCTGCTCAACTTGAGTTAAGATAAAGTCTGTTAAAATTAGAATCATTACCGATTGAAGATCAGGAAATTGAGAAAGACCTTTCAGATCAAAGGTACAAATTGGTGCATCGGTTCTTAGTGAGCCATGTCCATCAAGAAGCTTTCCATAAGGGCGATTGCCTGTCCACATGAATAGAATCTTTGCGACTTCAATCATCGAAGGTTCTTTGCTTCGGGCCAGTTTCTCCGTCAGTTCTGAGAGAACTGGCACAGAGTTCGTTTTACGCTTCTCTTCATAAAGCTCGATAATTGCTTTTTCTAAAAGGACTCGATCAAGCTTTGTAAGCTTTGATTTTTCATCTTCAACAACCATGCTTTCTATCACCGCTAATAGTGACTTTAGTTTTTGATTGCTAGGCTCCTGTGATGGATCAGGAATATCAAGCGGATTTAGGCGGTACTGATCTGATAAATCCATATCAAGATACTGCCCATCTAAGCTTTCAGTGAGCTTCTTGTATGAACCACCAATATCAATAATGAATACGCGCAGACCTCGTGCAAGTTCTTGGGCAAGAATACAGTTATTCAAGAAACTTTTTCCTGCTCCCGATGATCCAGTTACAAGTGCATTGTAGTTTGTAAGTTTTGAATCAAATGGATTAAAACTTACAAGTCCATTTAAACGATTCCTAAAAATGACTGCTGGATCATCGTCACCTTCTCGTGGCCCATAAATAGGAATGAAATCTACCAAGTTATTTGTTTTAAATTTTTTGGCACGTTCGAGTTTGATGGGAGCGCATGGAAGATCGCCTTTAAAGATTTTCCAAGCACCAACACTTTCTTCTAATCCTTCTGCTCCTTGTAGAGCACGAAATCGTGCCAACACTTCACGAACTTGGCGATTAAGTTTCTTTGTTCCTTCATCATTCGCTGGAGCACGCAAGATGAGGCTCATCTGGGCCGCATAAATGCGCTGACCAGAACCTAGCAGCTCTCGGATAAGTTCTTCCGTGGAAGAAAGTTTTGTCTCACTTTCAAGGTCACTCGCTTTATTTCCTGAAGTTACAGCAAGTGAGTGGGCCATCTTTCGCTTTTGATTTAGCTTCGCCATCTCATCTGCTTGACTTGGAACTTCAAAGGATAAGATAAGATCGTAGTGAAACGGCATACGAAGGAATGTGGAAAGCTGTCCTGCAAATGTCACTTCTGGCAGAGTCTTTAGCGTAATGACTCTGTGATGATGGGAGTCGAGTGTGAATTGCTCAAAGCCTAAAATCAAGTCACCAAAGACCAGTTGCTCCCTTGGAGAATGTTCGGCCATCCAGTCCACTTCATCCAGAGTGTCTTGCTCAAGATTATCCTTTGCAGGAGTAGTGACCAAAGGCACTGGTTCCACTTTAGATCGTTTGGGGTTGAGATACCCATAGATGTGGGCCTTGAGTTCAGTTGCAGCTAATACGCGAGATTGAAGGCCAATAGAGGCGAAAGAAGACATCAGCGTATCTACATTCTGAAATAGCGCCTCTAGGGTTTCTTCGTATCCCTGAGCGGATGCCTCGGAAAAGTCTTCTTTCTTTTTGAGAAAGCCAAGCTTTCTACCAGTTACCATCTGCGTTCGCAGATAGATTGAAAGTTCAGGGCGATAAAGTTCAGAAGCTTCGAGGGCCGCACTGAGTTTCTTTTCTCGATAATCAGCGATTGAAGCAACCAGTGGGTGGATGGATGTCGTTTTTCCATCAGCGTGCTTTTGAAGTACGTTTGAAAAATCCGATCCTACCGACAAGCAGAATTGAACAGAAGTATTTTCAGATATTGAGTTCAAAACCCCTCGCAACTTTAATGCGAGTTGATTCACTTCATTATCATCAAAACACTCGATGTCGATGAGTGATAGCTTCATGCCAGCTACAAGTGAGCCATCATTCAAAATCAGATGTGGCCTTGGAGCATCTTGAAATTCCCAATATGGGAGTTCTTCAGACAGACTTGGATCATTATTCTTTTTGTGAAACATTTTTTACCTTTCCTTTGAACTTTCGGTACAAGCGATCTGCTTTTCCTGCTGCAAAGTATGCAGGCCGAATCAGATACTCGCCTAAGTGTTGAACGTAATTATCTGGGCGACCTTTCTTGGCGAAGTAGAGGAACAACGCAAGAACTAGCGTTGTTCCCCATACCAGCGGATAGCGAAAGGAAGTCCCACCAAAGATCAAGTTCGTGATGGCGAGATTAAGGAAAATAAGAAGCAAGTCTGGTAATTCATAACCAAAGAGCTTGCTCTTCATTTCTAGTGCTCGCGGCACTCTTGTGGTGATTAACCCTTCATCTTCCATTTCGGCCTCCTAACGAACCGTTTGTGCAATGAAATCCACGATCCCTTGAGCACCAAAACCGATTATGCAACCGATAATTGCGTAGGCGATGTGCTGTTTCGCATTTGGATTTCCCGTAAAAAACGAAATCCCTGCGATAGCAATACCGATTACTGACAGGAGTGGAAGAATCACTCCCGTAAGTTTTGATTTGATCCCCATAAGACTTGTTTCAAGTCCTGCGTGGGCAAAATCTGGAAAAATGATTCCTATTGCTACTACCACTGCGAATGTAAGTACGATTTGTTTCTTGTTCATGTTTTTTTCTCCGTATTTGTTACTGTTAGTTAAGCTGCTTCAAGTACATCGTCTGGAATCCTCTGAGTGAGATCAGACTTTGATTCATCTGGATAGATGCTCATGTAGGCTGTCTTCCCGATGAGATCGAAGTTAAGCTCAATGACGCCGTTCACAGGATTTGCTTTTGCATTTCCCACGATGTTCCAGTGATATTTCTTCTTCGATTTTTCAGCTTTGACAGGCTCTCTCGTCATAATGAGGTATTTCGCCTGATCTTCTTTGCTTGGAAGTAGAAAGAATTTTTCAGCAAGAAATGTCCAAAGCTTAATGGTGTAGATTCTTTGGCCTTCTTTGAGCCACGCCATGCCCACAATGTCCCTCTTCTCGTTTCCATTCACAAAAACTTGGAAGCGATAGAATTGTGGTTCCTGTAGTTTTTTGGTTTGTTCGTTTAAAACTTCTTTCAATGATTTCACTTTTTGTTACTCCTATTTGGTAAATACTTTTTTTGTTTCTGGGGTTCTTTGCATAAATCGCAATTAGTAGATAAATCAGGCCCATCACTAAGCCGCATACTTGTAACTGGGATCTTCCAAGGAATCCCAGCTACAGTCAGGGCAGTACGGTGAACCTGATAAGATTTTTGCCTTCGCCTGACAGCGTGGGCAGCGTTTGTGAAAGACATTCGTTTTGATCTTTAGACCGACTCGATTTCTTTCACGTTCTTGTAAGTTTTGATGATGCTCCACCAATTCATTCAGCACATCTTCTGCATTTTCTAGTTCTTCAATCATTCTCACATTTCACCTCCTTTGGTTCGTGAGACACATTTCGTGTTCGAGCCTATAGAGTGCAAAAGCGTGCCAAGTGAAATTTTGGATGCAGAATTTTTAAGTGATTGTTATAATTAAAAAGTTTTGTGAGACACTTGTTTAACGATTTTGAGACTGAGAAAAGTGTTTAGTGGATGAGGCACGGGCAGTTGTTTAAATTGTGAGATTGAGTCTCAAATTGAGAATGGAGTCACCGATGCTTGAAAATGAAGTAATTGAAAATTTATGTGCTGATCTTCAAAAGAATGGTTGGTTAATTCAATCAAAAGCTCTTGATCGTCAGAAAGGCTATGACATTTGTGCTGCAAAAGATGGAAAGAGATTGCTCGTAGAGGCTAAGGGCGCGAGAGGAAATCCGAAAAACCATAGTGTGGTGAGAGAAGTTTTCGACTCTTGCCAAATTAAGGATCATCTTGGAAAAGCGATAGTAAAAGCATTTGAACTTAAAATTTCTAATCCTACGGCTGTAGTCGCTATTGCTCATCCAGCGAATGAAAAAATTAAGAAAATCGTGGAACCTATTGGGAAACAACTACTATCCACGGGACTAATGTTCGTATTTGTTAGAAGTGACAGTTCGACGGAGTGGTTAGAAGGTAAGTTGCCGAACTAATTTCTGGAAGCCTGCCAGTCCTTCTTTGTAAGATGCCAGTTCTCAGCTTTGGTGAATCGCGGATCAACAAAGGCTTCATCTCTGATGCCTATTAGTTCCGCTCCCGTTTTTTCTTTCACTCGGCGCGATTGCATATTACCAAGAGCATTTGAGAAGAATAGCTCTTCAAAACCGAGTTCGTTGAAGGCGTAATCCGTAATGGGAGTAACTGCTTCGGTCATGTAGCCTTTATTCCAGTGTTTATGAGCAAGCCAAAAACCGCGATTGGCCGGATTTGGTACTCGCCATAAATCTACTGCCCCAATGACTTCATTAAGATTAGTCTTTTCAAAGATACCCCAACACCAACGATCTTTGCCTTGATGAGGTAGGATCATTTGCTCGATAAAAAATTCTGCCCCGTTTTCAGGATAGGGCCAAGGCACTGTTGCTGCTAAGAAACGGATTACTTCATAGTCAGCAAAGTTTTTCTGGTAAGAAGGAATATCCTGCTTCGTAATGGGTTTCAGAATAAGTCTTTTGGTTTCAAAAGTTTTCATGAGTATTTAGCTGGTTCTACTTCACGCGCTTGAATCAGTCCAAGCTCACTCGCTCGCCGATAAAAAGTGGCCCGTGAAACACCAAGGTCTTCTGCTGCTAATTTTTTATTTCCTTTTGCCTTGAGAATGGCCTTCTCAAAACGATCACGCTCTTTGCTAATAATCGAAGCACCATAGTGGCCAACAAGGATTCTAGTGGCTTTTGCACCAAACACCTTAGTCACTTCTGGTAGAGCACGGCAAATATCACCTTCACGGATCACATCAACCTTCAAACGCGATCCAATTGCTTCAATGGTGCTCTTGAGCTGACGAACATTTCCTGGCCAGTGATAAGCTTTAAGTAAATCAATCGCTTCTTCCGTTATCTCAATGTTGCGACTTGGAAAGCAATCTGACAAAAAGAAATGAACTAAATCTGGAATATCCTCTAGGCGATCTCGAAGTGCTGGAACTTGAATAATCATTTTATTTACACGATAGAATAAATCTTCTCTGAAAGTTTTTTTAGCAATCGCTTCTTTTAGATTCACGTTCGTTGCTGAAATTGAACGAAAACTTACATCTTTAACATCAGATGAACCTACACGCTGAACTTGACGCTCTTGAAGTACGCGAAGGAGCTTCGTTTGTTGCATCAGTGGCATTTCTCCAACTTCATCCAGAAACACATATCCACCGCCAACAACTTCAAAAACACTTGGGCGATCTTTGTCTGCACCTGTAAATGCACCTTTCACATGGCCAAAAAGTTCTGACTCTGAAAGCCCATCATTGATAGCTCCGCAATGAACAGGGGTAAATCTTTTGTTTGGGTCGGCAAGGTAAGCAATGGAGCGAGCAACAACTTCTTTACCTGTTCCTGTTTCACCTACGAGAAGAATGTCTTTAATCCCTGAACTCACGGCGATATTTATTTCTTCTCGCAGTATTCTCATCTTTTCTGAGCGACCTATGAGCTGGCTCATAGATTTACTGTTTAGGTCGTGAGCGCGTAACTTCATTTTTTTGGCACTAATGGCATTTGAGACAGCATCACGGATTTCTGCTGGTGTACACATTTTTGGAAGGAAGCTGGTAATGCCAGCGTTCATGATCTGAATTAGTTTTTGTGGGTTAGTTTCTCCACTAATCACAATTACATCTGCACCAGTGTCTTTTGCTTTGATAAGACGGAATACATCAAGGCCCGATCTTGGATCATTTTCAAAGTTAATATCGAGCAAGATTACATCGAATAAGCTTTCTTCAATTTCAGTGATTCCACTATCAATAGATGCTTTCGTAACGATTTCGTACTGGCTCCCTAAAATGAGTGGAACTTGGTGTAACCAGTTTCTGTCGTCATCAAGCGCAAGTATCTTTGGCTTTCTCTCCATACTATCCCCCTAATGGAAGTTCCACTTCCATTCTCGCTCCACCATAAGTAGAGCCATTTGATGCTTTAATCTTTCCATTATGAGCTTCAACAATCTTTTTACTGATAAGAAGGCCTAGCCCCGTTCCTCTGACTTTTGTTGTTCTAAATGCACGGAAGGCCTTGTCTGGCGAACCTTTAAAACCAATGCCCGAATCTTCAACCACAAGATTGATGTTTTTCTCACTTTGTGAGGCTGAAATTTTAACTTTTGGGGTGGATGACGTTTCAGCAGCAGCCTCGATTCCATTTTTAAGGAGATTATTCACGACACGAGCAAACTGAGTTGAATCGTATTCTGCAAACAGCTCTGTCGGAGCATCGACTTCCACACTTACGTTACGGTATCGAGAAAATTCACGAGTTAGAGTGATGGCATTATCAATAGTGGCTCTAAGATTTGCATTAGACTTCTTGATCTGAATGTTACGGTTCCCGTCTAATGTTGTTTCGATGATTTCTCTGATAAGTGGGATGTTATTTGTACACATATTGAAGAGGTTTTCCAGAAGCATTGGACGATCCTCTGATTCTTTCTTTTGTTCAGCCACTAAATGGGTTGCTGTCACGATGGAGTGAAGTGGTGTCTTGATGTCGTGCATGATTCCGCTGGTAACTTGACCAATGATGGCCTGCTCACGAGATTTATTTGCTCGTTCAATCACAATACCAATTTTCTTTTTTAAGTCTTCAAGCTCTTTAAATCCAAGGGAAGCATTATCAATTTCTTTGCCTTCAATCTCTGCTTCAATCCATTTAGTGAGTTGATCCATTGAATCTGGTAGTTGTTTTGCGGTGAGATTTCTAAGTCGTAAGTAGATAACAAAAAATGCCAGTGCAATGATGAACACTGCCGCTGCTGCGAATTGCATTGCATCTGAGACTGATCTTGCAGAGGAGTTCTTTCGTGCCTTGAAAAGATAGCCGTAAGTTTTTTCGGTATCTGTCAGTGGAGCAATAACCGCCGTAAAAGCGAAGTTCTTGGTTGAGCAAGTGGTGATGCTCGTTTCATTCAGCTTACAGTCAGTAAAATTACTTGGAATGTTTTGAGCTGATTCTATAATTTTGGCCGCATCAAGACTTTCGTCATTTTTGATTCCAGTCAAGATTAAGTCCATCCCCGCACGTTGCTCAGGAAGTAAGTATGAACGTAGAAATTGGTTCGTCTGATTTTTTAGATTAAGAGTAAGTTCCGTTTTAATCTGAGCAATCGCAATATGATTCTTCTTTACTGAGTAGGCCCAAAAGCAAACAAACATCACAACTGTCATGCAGATAAATGAGTAGATCGAAATGTCAGAAACTCGACCTTTTAGAGATTTAGTTTTACTCACGGGCCACCGCCTTGATCTGATCTATGGCAAATCCAGTATCTGTAGTTTTTAAGACGACAATATCTTTGCGTGGGGCTTGATGGGCCTCCCAGTATGCCTTGCCAGTGATTCCATCAAAGGTTTTAACGAGAGACAGATTCCTCTCTAGGTTTTCTCGATTAAGTGGTTTTGTCTTAACCATTGTTTGAATCAAAAGTGTCATTGAATCGTAGGCCAACACCGATGTATCGTTTGGAAGCTTATTGAAGCGTTTTAAGTAATCAGCCACGAACTTTTTAGATTTTGCTGTATTGAGTTTTGGATGCCAATGTGTGACAGAATATCCTGTAAATTTCTTGCCCTTAAGCACTCTGAAAAATTCAGAGCCTTCATTGCCCCAGCCGTCAGCTCCTAGAAATGGCTTTGTGATTCCTGCTTCTGTAAGGGCAGAGATGAGGCGTGCTGCTGTTAATTCCTGGCAGGGAACAAATACAGCATCAAAACTTAGTTTTTTCGCAGCATCGGCAATTTTACTAAAGTCGGAATCCTTTTCAAGAAGTGGAATCGAACTCACGATCTTAATGTCATATTGCTTAATTTCTTCTTCAAAGCTTTTTACTAAGTCCATGCAATAGGCACAGTCCACTGCTGCGAGGGCAAGAATTTTTTTGGCTTTTATCGTCTTACTTGCGATCTTGGCCAAGGTTTGAACCATAAACTTATTGCTGAATGATCCAAGGTGAACATATTTCCCAAATGTAGAAAGCCTATTGGCCGAAGCACTTGGGAAAATTACGGGTAGTTTTTTTTCTACATGAAGTGGAGCTGATAAAAGGGCTGGTGCAGAATAATTGTACCCCATAACCACAAGGCTCTTTGATTCTGCCGCTTCTTTTACCTTCTTAAGAACATTGATTTCGTCTTTACCATAATCAAATTCTTGCAGGGCTATTTCAATCTGGGCCGCATCCAGAGTCTTCTTGTTATCGCTGATAGCAAGTTCTATCGCATCTTTGAAGTACCCGCCAAACGGGCTAAATGAAACGGTACTTAGTTCTGAAAAATTAGAAGCAAGTCCAACGGTTACGGTCTCTTTCGCCTGTACGCTGACTCCTGCTAAAATTGTTAGTAGAACTAAGATGGCTTTCATGCGTAGGCTACTTTTAATTCAGGAGCGTTTTCAAATTTATGAGTAAGGGTTGCTTTTAATTCGCCACGAACATTGATTGTTCCAATCGTAGGATTTACTAGATCAATTGCGCTTAAAGCCTTCATCTGAAAAATAATTTTTTCATCTTTTACAAAGCTGCATTGAGAGCGTGTCGTTGCATAATCTGCTAAACTCGACTCTGTGATAGCGATTCGGTAATCAACCTCATGCCCGTTTAAGAATTGGATAATGCCCTGAAGCTCCTGCTCTTTGAGTCCGTGCATTTTGTCAAAAGAGATTTTTACGATGATCCTATTCTTCTTAATTGCCTCTAGTAAGCCCATGTAAGGGATAAAATCTTCTCCCATTAACCAACGGGCATGAGTTTCCAAGAAAACTTGATTGGCACGAGGGGCGATCATTCCTAATAGTGTTGCAATCTCTGGGTGAAGTGTTGGTTCACCTCCACGAACAGAAGCGGTTTCAATTCGATGATTCATTTCACTTAAGGCGCAATTTAGGGCTTCCGATTTCAAAAAAAGCTCAGGTCGTTTTTCAAATACTGAAGCTGCATCTTTGGCAACAACATTCGGAGCATAACAACCAGCACAGGCTCTATTGCAAGCACCAGTTACTTCGACAATTAAATCAGGTTGAAACGTATTCATTCTAGCCCCCAAATCTTTTTCTGTTGTGATAGCCATACTCCAAACATCACAAGCGCAGTCCCGATAATAATGGGAGCGTTCAATTCTTCATTGGCAATAAAAACACCTAACAAAACTGCAGTCGGTGTTTTGATGTGCATAGATGATGCGATTTCTTGTGGTGAAGCCTTGGATAAAGCAAAATTCCAGATATAAAAACAAAATGCTGAACAAACGAAGGCCAAGAAAAAGAGCGATACTATTGAAAGCGTATTTGCATCTCTTGTGATTGAGGCCAATACATCTTCCTCAAAGATAAATGCGAAAATGGTAAGTTCAACGAAACCAATGGCCATTGTCCAAAATGTAATCGTGCTACTTGAAATTTTATTCGAGTATTTGCGAGTTGCAACGGCAGAGATCGCTAAACTGATAGCAGAAGCAAGTGTAAGCAGAGTTCCCCAGAAAAAATCAGAATCAAGATTGATCTTCATTCCGTTGCTGGTTGAAGAAATTAAGACGGCTCCACCCACAACACCAAAAGTAAGTGCTACATATTTTAGTTTTGATAAACGCTCTTTAAGAACGGCTCTGCTCAAGAGCAAGACAGCGAGTGGTGACATGAGCATGATTGCTGCCGACAAACTTGATGGAATGAATTTGAGGCCTGCAAGTTGCATCGGATAGAGAACACCGAAGGCCGAAGTTGCAATCACGATGAGTGCTACCCAATGGCCAAGTGTTTCTGGCACTTCAATTTTCTTTTTCATCGCTTTTAGAATTCCGAGTAAACATATGGTTGCTATCCCGAAGCGGAGTGCAGCCGATGAAATTGGCCCCCATGCTTGGAGTGTGTATTTGCTGGCAAGGAATGAAGTTCCCCAAAGGATGTTTGCGACAATGGCGAGGACAAAGCCTGAACTGAAACTAAAATAGCTTTCGGCTCTGGATGTTAATGTTGCTTCTGTCATGGTTCCCCCAAATAACTCTTATCGAGTCGTGTTTCGGCTTGGGTTTTATGATGAGACTTACGAGCGTGTCAAGCACTGAAAATAATACAGGATTTTTCGAGACATGTGTTTAATTTGTGAGACAGGTGTCTCATGGTTTTCTTTCGTTAACCCTTTAACTTTTATATTAATTTAGAGATCTTACACTGTTTTTCTTTCGAATTAACTTTGTATGCACTATTGCCAAAATTCAATCAAATGATTGCTTCATTATTAAGGGGAGGGCATGAAGCATTTGCGTATTTGGTTGAGAAAGAATGAACCATTCTTAGAGTGATTCAAGATCATGTTTCCAATAGTAATTTGAACCACCGTCGAATGAGATGATTTCTTCATCTTGTTCAAGAGATTCAATGTATTCGTCTTTGGGCGATTCTCCAAGAGATTGGGTCTTGAGATTTGAGAATTTCAACAGTATCGAGCTTGAGCCAGCCAACTACTGTTTCTTCTGGATGGCAGCCACGAATTGAATCTTCAAAAGCTTCGTCAGTATCTATGGGTGTAAGTTCTTCTTGAAGAATGTGCTTGATGACCCAATCGGTTCCCCATTCGACTCCAACACCTTCAAGGTGGCGGATAAGATCGTCTGAGTGGCAGTGATGGCATACGCCTTTCGGGGCCTTCACATAGCATCCGTAGCGGAACGGAGTTGTGCAAGTTTTTCTTGGATTTCAGTTTTCATAATTAAGTCTCCTCATTTCGGTTTTGTTTTCCCCGTTTGGGGCCTTTTCGCCCAAACCTGAAAGGCCCCACGGTAGAAAAAGTGCAGTGACCGAGATGACCGTGTTCAGCCCTTCGGGGCAGACGGCATGACAGTAACGAAGTGGATGGCTTGACGGATGCGGATGAACACAAGAGGGATTCGACAGGCACAAATGTCACATACGTAAAACCATCCCGAAGACTGATTTTAAAATCCAAAAGAAGTTTGGCGCTTTAGGATGAACGAACCTGCTCTTTTGATATCTCTTTAGTGGATTTTTCAATCATTTGATTTAATTTTTCCGGTTTTGAGTTGTCGGATCTAACATCTTTTGATAAGGTCATAGGTCGCCAGGAGGAGTCATGGATACTAAAGAGATAATTCTTCATAAAGCGCGAAAACTTTTTGCGAAGTACGGCTATGACGGAGTCAGTACGAGAACAATTTGCCAAAAAGCTTCTTGTAACATAAGCGCCATCTCTTACCATTTTGGCTCAAAAGAGGAGCTTTATCGTGCCTGCCTTACTGAAGATGGTTCAAATATTATTCAACTCATGGACACGATTCTTTTTTCAATCGAAGATGAAGCCGATTTCAAGGCTAAACTTCGGATTTTCATGATTCAGATGTTTGATTATTTTATGAATAATAGAGAGCTAATTCTTATGATCAGTAAGGACGTAAATTCTCGTCTTGCCATGGAAAGTATTCATAGAATTTTTAACAAGATTCCGGACAAGCTGACAGCATTTTTTAAAGAAGCCATCGAAAAGAACATTTTACGAGAAAATATTGATCCAGTGATCCTGGGGCAATTGATCGTTCACCCTTTTTTTATGCAAACTCTCTTTTCTGAGAAACCTACGAAGACAAAGAACTTATCTGATGCAAATGAAAGAAACTATTTCATCGACCAACAGCTTTTGATTTTTTTTCAGGGAATTTTGAAGAATAGGATCTAATGGAGGGCGGTGAAGCCCTCCATAAAAAATTATTTTGATGGTTTGAACCAACACAGGGGACGAACTCCTTGCGAATACCCTGTTGAAGAATGGCATGTCCCGGTAACCTCGTCTTTTTGGGAAACGTCTTCGTTCATACTTATGTCACACAGTGAACCTTGATAATAGGTATCCAAGCGGCACTGTGCTTTGGGGTGATTATCATCCGTCCTGGCAACTATTCTTGGGTCTGGTGTATCAAATTTTGTTTCCGGCAGTTTTCCAAGCTCTGAGAATAGATCTGAAACGGACTTACCTGCCATACTGGTACGAATACAGATAGCTGTGTCTTCAGAATTATTCTGTGTCACTTTTTTACAGTTTGCCTTAACGATTTCAGGTACGTTCATTTTTTGAACTATTTCGATATTCTTGTCATTGATAAAAGTTTTTCTCAAACATTTCAATGTTGCGAAATAATCGGCTTGTCCTTCATTTGAGGCCCAGCTTGAGCCTTCACCCCACCAACCGATTTTTTTCGGGGCTCCACCGACATGATGTCCAATTGGCGAATAAAGGCCTAACTCGACACGAAAAATAAAGTTGCTTCGACGGGTCAAAAGATTGCTTTTTACAATGTAAGATTCACCTCATTGAAGAGGTGATTATGACAAGGAAGAAGCTATCCATG
>JBFWTE010000049.1:14969-20248 GCA_050247975.1 Bacteriovoracaceae bacterium | reverse complement strand
CTGAGACCCGATGGATTTTGATATTAAATCTCTCAGCATATTTTTTAAGCAGGTTTTGAATTTTTCTCTCTTTGGTTTTAAGTGTGGATCTCTTCGCTCTCAGAACAACATGAAGTGGTTTATTCATCTTGAGAGGACGTTCGGACTTTCTCTTACCACGGGCAAGCTCTCCACCGTGAGTGAGCCGAGTTGAGGATATAAATGAGAAGGTTTGCTGCTTAGACATGAGCTATCTTTAGCGATTTGTTCGTGACTGTTAAATCAAAAGGGCATTGCCCCGAAAAGAAAGTTCAATAATGAAATCTTGGCATTTTAGGATTCATTGCAATTGGGGCAATGTCGAAACTTCAATAAAAATGTTAGAGACCCTTGGTTCCGTTTAATTTGATAGATGGCCGTCAATTTTTTCAACAATTTTAAGATGAAAATGAAGGCCAGGGCCGGCATAGAGATTGCTGATACATGGTTTATGAAAAAAATAATTTTATCATTAATTGTCCTGGCCCCATCCACTCTATTGGCCAATCCTCTTTATCCCATCATCACGGTTAAAGAGCGACTTCGTCTTGAGCTTTGGCGGGAAGGTTTACCAGAGGCCAAAAGACCCATCAAGCTCCATTCACTAAGAAGAAGGCTTCCCGCGGAGCTAGATCTTGCCCTAGAAAAATTCTGATTGCGCTTTTATTGGCCCATAGTATGATAGTCATACTATATGAAAAGAATTGCCAACATCGGAAGTTTGCTTAAAAAAATATACCGCGTTTATAGCGTGGAGCTCATTAAAGAGCTTCAGGCCCGCGGCTTTAATGATTTAAGAGCAAGCTTTCTTGAAATCCTCATGTTCCTGTCTGAAAACGATGGCCCCTCGATTAAACTCATTGGTAAGGCCTGTGGATTAAAAAAACAAACAATGACCTCTCATTTAAATGAGCTTGAAAAAAGAGGCTATATCAAGCGCTCTAACTCAGATCAGGATAAAAGGGAGCAATTGGTTTTTTTAACGGATTATGGTGAAAAATTTAAACTTAATCTTCTTCAAGTCACTAACAACCTTGAGAAACAATACACATCCAAAGTGGGCGAGGTTGAGTTAGACCGAGTTGAGATGATGTTAGATAAGCTTTATCGAGAAATTCTCGAGAACCAGCAAAAGGGCCCACTCATTTAGTGGGTTTTAATGATGAAAAACCAAAGAAGAAAATATCTCATTAATCCTCATTTTCAATGGGATATCATCATTAAATTTACACTTTTATTTGCTCTAAATACTTTGATCTTTTGTATCGGTGTATCTTATTTCTTTGAGAAAATTTCGAGTCAAGGAGCTGCTGTTCAACAACCTGGCCAATATTTTCAAGGAATGAATAATCAATATTATTTAATGACGATTACATTAATCTTAGTATCGTTCATCAATCTTATTATTTTTATATTATTTGGTATTTATCTCTCTAATAAAATCGCAGGCCCTCTTTACCGTCTCCGAGTTCACTTGGAGCAAATGACAAAGTTAGAGGAATTAAAAGAGGTACAGTTCCGAAAAGATGATTACTTTAAGGAACTGGAGAATGGTTTTAATACCTTTATTAAGCGAATTAAAAAAACGGATAAATAGTTCCGAACTGAATACGATTTACAATCATCGTGGTTAAAATAGCACCTGAAATAAAAACGCACCCCTCGTAAATTCCAAATCCCAAACTTTGCATCTCTGAATCAATAACGCCACCTTGTCCTTGATCTTGAGTTAAACGAACAGGAAAAAGCTTAGAGATACCAATCTTGAAAATCGGAAAAATAATAAGTGAGAGAACTGTTTTTAATAAAACCTGGATACAATAGATCGTAATGTCATAGTGCTCTTGATCGAAACAACTTCCAATAACAATTCCGGCCCCAAGTGAAAAACCACCATAAGAAAAGCAGAGTGAAAGATTCTTTTGGATCAGAAGGCGGTTGAATGAAAGTTTACTGATCATGGTAAAATACTTAGTTGAGAATCCAACAATCACCATCATATAAAGCCAAAGAACTAATAAAATAATCAGTGAGTTTTCTGCTTCCATCATGACTGTACGAGTGAGGTAAGCAATAACAATTGAGTGACAAAAGCTAATGAGAGCGTAACTCATATTCTTACGTTTTAAAACTTCATCAGTGTAATCAAAGTTATAAAACACAATGGATTCGATAATAAAAACAGAAAGGAGGTAGAGCACAATAGCGATGGTTCCCCAGACAGCAAAATGGAAAAGGCTTAGAAAAAATCCTGATGACTCATTAAATGAAACTGATGAGAAGATCATGGAAATCCCAACAAGGCGGGAAAAAAGATGAAGAGTATCTGCCGGGTTTTCTGTTGGGTTGATTTTTTTGATGACTTGTCTTTTAACAGTCGGATAGAAAATGACATGAGCATAGCGATATAAATAGATCATGATACAAACAAATGCTGCAAGCAAAAGACGTATCACTAAACGGTCAAAAATTTCTGCCATAAACAATCCTTAAAAGTTTTCTTTAAAGTACTCAATCAGTAATGTTTTCATTTCGACTTTCTTCATTCTTTCATCTTTAAAGAAGTGAGGAAAGCTTGCTTGGGTGATGTATCCAGTTGGGCCAAATTCATTATGAATCCCATAAAAGGGTTGATTCAAGCTGATACTCGAGCGCATCTGTTGATAAAATTCTTCGTCCGGTCTGAACTTTCCCCACCCAAGATATTTAGGGAAATTTTTAAATACTTTACTGAATTTCCAAACGAGTTTGCCTTTTTTATTCAGTCGCCATTCTCCGAATTCTCGATTCCCAATATAATAGCTTCCCGGAGGAAGAGGGAGATATTCTTCCTTATCCTCAAAATGACGATAAATGCTCATGCCGATATTCTTAAGATTTCTTTTCGCAAACTCTTTACTGGTTCGAACAATAATTTCTTCTACATTGTCGTATCCAGAAATAATTCGATATTTTTGATAATAAGTCTTAATCAAAAAACCCGTGGCATGGGTATCAATTAAGATCGTCATCGTTTGATTGCCTTTAATCACCTTTGAAAAGGCCTTTTCATTTTGAAGGTATTGAACACCAAGCTCTGTTGGTGAGAGCGCCTTAGATAATCCAAGGTAGAGAACGATCAATATGGTATAGAGAAAAAACTTATACATGGTTAGGCCTGAATTATTTCCATGACTTTTTTCTGCTGACTGCTAGTAAGATCATCAAAATCGCAATGAATACGATTTACCGCATGAGATTCACTATATTTAAGAAATAAATCAGTGGCTTCTTGAATATTTTTAACAGTCCTATGATTTTTGGCGAGAGAAGATTCTCTTAATACTTTCATTGGATACTTTTGTTGAGGAGAGTTGGCACTATAGTATTTTGAAAGCCGACCAGTTGATGAACATTTTATATAATCAATATTTTCTGATTTAAAGAAATTTTCGAGAGCATACATCTGATCAAGATAGTTCTCACCAAATGTTTCCAGTATTTTTTTAGGAATAGCATTCATCACAACACGTTTTGCCCAAATGTTTTTTGATTTCTTTAAAATCTTGTATAAATAAGGGTCATCATGTTCAAGATAGGCCTCAATATCTGCGGGAATTGAGTATTCGTGTTGATGACTTTCAAAATATCGAAGTAGCATTTGCTCTAAGCAAACTGCTCGGTAATGGAAATAAACCATCATGAACATATGAAAACGTGAAAGCAGGAAGTCATCAAAAGTAGAAATGGCCCTTTCAGAAATTCCTAAATAGGCTTCATTATTTTCAGTACAAATTTTTAGGTTATCTATAATCCAATCAAGATCAAATTTCCCATAACTGACTCCACAGAAGTAACTATCGCGCAGAAGATAATCCATTCGATCGCAATCCATTTCCGAAGAGACTAATTGATGAAGAAGTGGAAAATAATTAATCCCTCCAACCGTAAAATAATCCGGATGATTTGTTTCACCGATAACCAGCTCAGCTACAGCGTAAGGTTCAACTCCAAATTCGGCCTTGACTCCTTTAAAGGAGCTAGTAAAAGAAGAGTCGATAATAGATTTTATCGTGTAATCCTCATGAGAGGCCTGTCGATCAACTGATCCATGAGAAAATTGTTTTGGTAATTTCAGGGCAGAGACCATCGGCATGACAGATTCAGTCGAATGAGAGAGTGGGGCATGGCCAATATCATGAAGTAAGCAGCCCAGTCTTAAAGTCTCTCTTAATCTTTTTATATCTGGTGAATTTTGTTCTTTAAATAATGAATTAAAAACTAAAGTAGAGACATTCATCACTCCAATGGAGTGAAGGTAGCGAGTATGTGTCGCTCCAGGGAAAACGTACTCTGAAAACCCCAGTTGCTTAATATTCCTCAATCGCTGGAAAAAAGGATGTTCAATTATTTGAATCTCAGAATCTAATATTGGAATTGATCCGTGAACAGGGTCTCTAATTTCCACTTATACTCCCTGAATTTTGAATCTCTCGAGCATAGTTTTGAAGCCAGGCCGCAATATCTCTAGATTCATGCATAGGTTTTCCATCAATATATAAACAAGGAACTGTGCCCCTTCCGGTATCTTGGAGAAGCTTTGCCTTTCTTTCAGGCAGTTCATGAATATTATAATAAACCACTTTATCTTCAAGATGAGTGGCCTTCAATGCAGATAGGACTATTTGACAGTAAGGGCATTGAGGGAAAAAGTATAATTCTAATTTTTTCATAGAAGCCTTTTAAACAAAAAAGGCTCCCGAAGGAGCCCTTTCGTTTATTACTTAGAAATCGTCGTCTTCGTCTTCATCTTCGTCGCCAGATTTTTTCTTTGGACCTTTAACATATTCTTCATCTTCGTCCATATCATCTGACTCTTCATCTTCTTCTTCTGGATTATCTAGACCTTCTTCATATCCCCAGCCGTAGCCGTAAGATTCATCTTCGTCTTCACTAGCTTCTTCTGATTTAGATTCAGCACCTTCTTCTTCTTCATCGCTGTCAAATTCAGCATCAAAATCATCATTTAATGAATCAGATGTATAATCATCATTGAAAGCAGCTGTTGCAGCATGAGCTGGAGTTGCTTTAACAACTTCTGGAACAATAACTTTTTTCTCTTTAACTGCTTTGGCAGCTTTAGGTGCTGGAGCTGCTTTTTTAGGAGCGGCTTTCTTAGCTGGAGCTTTTTTCGCAGCAACTTTTTTAGGAGCGGCTTTCTTAGCTGGAGCTTTTTTCGCAGCAACTTTTTTAGGAGCGGCTTTCTTAGCTGGAGCTTTTTT
>JBFWTE010000049.1:0-14869 GCA_050247975.1 Bacteriovoracaceae bacterium | reverse complement strand
CTTTTTTAGGAGCGGCTTTCTTAGCTGGAGCTTTTTTCGCAGCAACTTTTTTAGGAGCGGCTTTCTTAGCTGGAGCTTTTTTCGCAGCAACTTTTTTAGGAGCGGCTTTCTTAGCTGGAGCTTTTTTTACTGCTTTCTTTGGAGCAGCTTTTTTTACTTTTTTAGCAGGTGCTTTTTTTGTAACTTTTTTGGTCTTTTTCGTTGCCACAAAAGATCCTTTTGAAGAGGGTATTTAAGTTTTAATCCCCCTCATTATAAGGTCGAGAGAAGGCCATTTTCAAGTGCGGAAATATTAATGTTTGATTGAGGAAAGATCGGCGCCTGCTGACCCAGCGTCTAGAGAGTTTAGAAATCCAGTCTGAGATCGTTCGAGGTCTGGTTGGTAACCTTCGTTGACGTCTCCTTCTGAGTACATATTGATATTGCTACCATAGCCAGCACCGCTACGCAGCGAGTTTAGTTGAATGAATTTGGTTGAATAAAAGTTTCTGCGCATCATTTCACTCATATTAGTCCCCGGAATTGGGTTAATAAACTGGCCATCATCGGCCACCCCAGTAAAGGGGCCTGGAAGGTAGGCCGAAAATATTGCAAATTCTTTTGGTGAATGTGGAGCATTGGCCAGACCTCGAGGATTCCAAGAATATTCCATTTTGTAATGTGAGGGAGAATAATTTGGATCTTGAGCTTGAGAACTGAAATACTTTTCTAAAAGTGAGCCAAGTGTTGGGGGACAAGTGCTTGGATCAGTGGTGTCGATTAACTCCGGATGAAGACTTCGCTCTCCATAGTAAAAATAAAGAAACTGTCCTGCAATACTTTTACAACTCGGTTTCTGATCAAGATCTGGGTTGTTGAAATCAATATCTGCTACTCCGGAAGCTGCAATTCGATATTTCTCCGCAGAATTCACTGCTGATCCTGCAAGATTATCTTTCATTTTATAAATAGCAACAGCGGCCTCATTTAAAGAGCGCTTATATTTAGTAATGCCTGATATTTGTTGTCTCATAAAATTATAAATTGAGGAGAGAACTTCATTAGAATTTTGATAAAGGATATCCGTTTGATCACTTGAATATAAAGGAGCATAAATACTAGCTTGATATTGTTTTATTCCATTGGAAAAAGTTTTCGTCTGAGACTGATCAGAGGCAATAAAACCAAAGGAGTCTAAATCATGGGATAAATTATATTCAGTTGGAGAAGGAACGAGATAGTTGGCCGTATCGTACAAGGTCGGTGCTTTAATTCTTGCAAGTTCAGCTTCAAGATCTTCTTGGGTGATATTCGTTCCAAGATCACCTTTGAATAGAGCGAATTGTTTTTTACTAAAGAGTCCTACGGCTTCATCATTAGTCGTATTTTCGTTAGGAATAATTTTATGAATATTACTTCCTTGAGTGGCATAACCCTGATCAGAGAATGGTACTTCATAATCATAAACCATATTAGGGATTCCAAATTGAACGTCATCTCCTGGCAAGTAACCACCAATGGGTTTTGATTCGTTTTCTAACCAAAAATATCCCGGTGGGTTTGTGGCAAAATTAATAGGTAGGGGAGCGCCTGGAGTAAATTTTCCTAAACCAAGGGTCATCCCTGGTCTTCCTTTGATTGGCATGTTGGAGAGATCAAGAGTCGCGATATAAGGGACTGATCTTTTTTTATTTGAGTCTGCTCTGCTGGTAAAATAATCTTGATTCGTTTTTTGGTGAAAAAGCATCGGGCCAATTCTTCCACCAAAAGGTTTGGCGGCCGAGTAAGCAGTGAGTGTAATGGGGTCAGAGCCAAAAGGATTAAACATGCCTGTGAATTTGGCCTCTCCTTTAACTGCATAGTAGGTGACTATATTCGGATTTTTGTAAAAACCTAGGGGGTAGCCAGGAACAGGAATGGCCACTTTTGAGACATCACAAGCACCCGAAACTCCCTGATCTCCTCGAGGAATCATGGCCGCGTAAAAGAGGGCGTAGTTTACCATCATTAAGCGAAGATCCACATAAGTTTTTTTGTAATTATCAACTTTGCTGGATGGAATGAGCAGATAACTCGCTGATCTCTCTCCTCCAAGATTTGGTATTTGAGGAGAAATTTCAGTCATCGTAAATGAATCCTTCATTTCTGAATCAACATCATTTCCTAGATTTCGATAACCAGAATAGAAGGCCTTCACGATTCGCTCATTACCGAGCATTCTCTCTCCCTCAATTTGAGAGATATCTTTTGAACACTTCGTTCCTTCACCTGGATCAATACACACACCACTGGTGTGGGCCGGACGATTCATCACGTATTCTAGATTTCTCATTCTCATGGCAAGCTCTACAGCTCTTGGCCAGGCACCTTGGCGGTTGGCAAGAATAGGTGGACCACTTCCAACTAATGTCTGATCCCAGTCTTGAGAGAGAACATTATAGGTCCAAGTGGTGGTAACCAACATGTTGAGTTTGGTGCGATCAACGCAGTCTAAAATCTTAGTTCCAATTAATGAATCCATAAAGGCACGAGAAGCTTCTTCAGCACCAACGAGATTACTTGAACCGAATTCAGGAAGACCTGGGATGGCATACTTCTTACAAATATTTGTTCCAGAGCCAGCAATATGAATACAAACAGCAGGAATATTGTAGGGATCTTTCGCTACATCTCCAGTGATCGCATTACGATCTTCCTGAAGACGAAAACTCATTTTATCGCCACCGGTTGGGTTCATCACATCATTGATATTGAGATTTCCCACCACGTAGTACTTGTACATCCATTCTTTATAGATGTTTCTCATTTCCCAGTTCAGATGAGCGATTTTAGTTAACTGTCTTGCTTGAACAGCAGCACCTGAGAAGGCCGCTGCATCTGTGGCATTTTGTAAGTTAATTTTGGCTTTTACAAAGAGACCCACATTAATCACAAAGGCCACAATAGAAATCAGCACGATCAGTGAGGCAGAAAAGAAAATGCTTATCTGTCCTTTCTCGCTCTTATTTAGGGCCATGATGGGGTTACTTTTTGTCACTGGGGCCATTAACTCAGATTTAAGGTTTTAATATTACGTTTATTTATTTTGGTATGGCTTTTGCGAGGTGTAAAGCAATCCAAAGGGTTCCGATCTTTGGATGTGGAACGTGAGTTGAATTCGGAGAACCTCTCCTAGCAATCCCCACCTTGTTTTTCACTTCAAAAATTCACCACCCTGGGCATCGAAGGATGCCCAGCGGCTCTTTTGAGTAGTTGAGTAAAGCTATGGGGAAATTCTTGCACTGGTGAAGAGAAAGCTCAGCTTATGGTTTAATAGAGGAGGGAGATGATAATGAAAAAAAGAAGAAGTGAAGTGAGAGATTGTTTTTGTGCTCTTTGCAGATCACCTAGAAAACTTCGTTATTCTAGAACCCTTAAGCCTATTCATTATGCCCAAATTATCTTCCTTTCAGTTGCTACCGCTGGCATTGCCTATCCATGGGTGACTTGGAAAGGGGTTTTTGCTCTTCCTATTATTTGGGCCATTTTCGAAACTAATTACAAATCGCTTTACCGAAAAGATCTCATTTGTCAGTACTGTGGATTTGATCCGACCTGGTACAAAAAAGATGTGAAACTTGCTCGTCGAAAAGTTGAGGAGTTTTTAAGAGATAATCCTCAAACCCCAATACTCAGACGTAAATCTTCTGAAAATTCACATTCTGTTAGGAATTAATTTTAAACCCCTGCATCATTTTAATTAAATTACAAAACTTTAGAGCTTTGGAGTTTGGCCCTGATTTTTCATTAGTCAGGAAAGGAAAGAAAAATAACTTTTCCATCTAAACTCAACCTGAGGTAAGAATGTTGGTATAGGAAAAACTACTACTAATCTATTCGCCTCCTATGCGATTAAGGAGAATGTATGAGCGTAAACAAAGTAATTTTATTGGGAAGACTTGGTCAGGATCCTGAACTTAAGTACACTCCAGGTGGTTCACCGGTTTGTAACTTCTCTATGGCCACAACTGAAGCTTGGACTGATAAATCAGGACAAAAACAAGAAAAAACTGAATGGCACCGTATTGTTGTTTGGGGAAAACTTGCTGAACTTTGTAACCAATATCTTGGTAAAGGTCGTCAGGCATTTGTTGAAGGCCGTCTTCAAACTCGTGCTTGGGATGATAAAGACGGAAACAAGCGCTACACAACTGAGATTCTTGCCAATACAGTTCAATTTATCGGTGGAGCTACGGCTTCAACTAATAACAATGCTGTTGATACAAGCTATGCTCAGGCTGCTCCGGCCGCTCAAGACTATCAGATTTCTAACGATACACACTTCGCAGCGGACGATATTCCGTTCTAGTTATAAGGGCCCACTTAAGTGGGCCTTTTTATTTGTCTTCCCCTAAAATTTTTTAAACGTGCTATAATCTTGCCATGGAAATTAAAATGAGTTTTTTTTCCGTACGTCATGATTTGATCCTACTGGGTCAACCCTTGCCCTATGATCTTTATGTCAATTCTTCTGTTTTAAAAGATAAAGAAAAGTTTGTTCGAGTTTTTCCAGAAAAAGGAATTTTAAGCCAGGAAGATTTAGATCAATTTCAAAAAAAATATTTTCAGCTTTATGTCTCTGAGCTTCAAAGAGGAAAGTATCTTCGCTCATTAATGAAGGCGAAGGAGTTAAATGATATCGAAAAAACAAATCTGATTAAAGAAAGTGCACTTAAATATTTGCATGGAATTTTTGAGAATAAAAAAGAGTTTTCCACTGAGATTCTCTCGCAAAATATCGAAGGTTGCCGGGAAGTAGTGGAGAGTATGGTGGATGTGCTGGATCAGCACAACATTGATAGCCTTCGAACTTTAATTGGAAATCTAAGCTTTCATGACTTTTATACTTACGATCATTCCATTAATGTATCGATGTACTGTATTACCATTTATAAAACACTTAATCCTCATGCCTCTCGAAGAGAATTAGTCCATGCGGGTCTTGGTGGACTTCTTCATGATCTTGGAAAAGTAAAAGTTCCGACTCATATTTTAAATAAGCCCGGTGGACTATCGGATGAAGAGTATGCCGTTATTAAACAGCATCCAGAGTTAGGGCTAGAGCTGATCTTAAGTGGCCAATGTGAAGTTAATCAGGACATTGATCTTAAATTAATAGCTAGAGTTATTAGTGAGCATCATGAAAATTTTGATGGCACTGGCTATCCAAAAAAATTAAAGGGTAAGGAGCAAATTCATTTGCTCGCTCGAATTTGTACCATTGCAGATTTCTTTGATGCCATTACAACTAAGCGGGCCTATAGCGAAGTTCTCTCTATTGCCGATGCCATGAATACTCTTCGTAAGTTTAAAGGCAAAAAACTCGATCCTGATTTATTTGATATTTTTGATCATCACGTAAAATATCTTAAAGTTGAATTTCCAAGAGAGCTTCAACTCTCTGATAAGTTTGATCCAACTATTCCTTATGCAAAACTTCCCATAGAAGAAATTAAGCAATTTAAAAAAGAAATGGATTTCGGAAAGATTAAAGTGGTTGAATCAGGTTCAAAAAAGAAGTAGTTCTTACTCACATGTTTCTTTGTAGATCGCTTGTTTACTAGAAGGGCAAGTTAGTTTTTTGATTGCAGGTGTCGAAAAGAAAAATCTTACTCTAAAATCACCTGGAGGGTGACCTCTATCTGATCCACCATATCCACAAAAAAATCGAACTGCGTTCTTAGAGGCCTCAATATTGTAATAGGTGGATTGATTTAATTCGGACAAGTACTCAGCAAATACTCTGGCCCCAAACCAATCGGCCCAAATTTCTTCTATGTTGTTTGATTTTTTTACAAATTGTTCATTCCCAAATTTTTTAAACAGACAATCACGAGATGATTTAAATTCATCAGAAATAAAATCTTTTAATGTATGGCCAGTCTCATGGGCCAAGGCAAAAAAGATGGCGTTTTCACTAGTAACAGTATTAAGAAGTTCTCCACCAATGATCATGGTTGATCCTACCAGTGCCGTATTAGCAAAAAGTATCTCTGGACGGTTTGTATATACTCTAGAAATAGAAATGTTATTCAGCTGAGCTTCGACAAATTCCAAGATATCAGAAGAAATAGATTTTGATTTTACAAAGTTAAGAGCATGGACTTTGACTTTGTTGAGTACAGCATCCCATTTATCGAGCTTTCGATCAAAATCATTTCTTTGGTAATACTCATGAATAACATATTCATCGGATGGGATATTAAGTTTAGTCGCTTCCCATTCATTTGATAAAGAACAAACGAGGTTGTTTTGTAGAATGACTTGTTCTTTACTTAGTCCTTTTACTAGAGGAATAACAGAGCCAGTGGGGTCATCTGGAATTATTGAGCTACAGGTTCCGCCATAGAAATCGATACACAATTGATCTGAGTTGATTTTTATGGCCTGAGATTTTGGATGACTCTTATTGAATTGATTAAAAACTTCTAGAGGATTAAGCTCTGGCGGCAATCTTTCAAGACACGCCTCCTGAGCAAAGACCATTAGGGGAGCTAATAAGAGTATTCCAATTATGTTCATGGACAAATATTAATCTATAAAAATTGGATTAGAGTTCGATCATGTAAAAATAAATGAGGGTGTATAGAAGTTAGACAGTATGAAAAAAAAAGGGCCAGACTTAGCTGGCCCTTGAGAATTATTTTGTTGTTTGAGCAGGAGCTGTTGGCGCTGCTGCTGGTGCAGCTTCAGGAGCTGCCGGTGTCTGACCCTTATCTTCCAATGCTTGAGTATCAGAATTTAGTGGAGCGGCCACAGGAGCTTCGCTATCAAAAAGAGACTTACGAGCCTCACGTGATTTTAGAGTCGTAAGAACAATTGAGTTCACCATGAAGCCAATTGCTAAAATTGTTGTGAGTTTTGTCATGAAGTTTCCTTTAGCAGAGCTAGAGAAAACAGCTTGAGATGCCCCAGCACCCATTACTGCACCCATTTCAGCACCTTTACCGAATTGAAGAAGTACTGTCACAACGAGAAGGACGCAAATAACAACGTGTAGAACAATTAAAAAAGTAATCATAATAATTTATCTCCTGCGCCCATATTTTTAACAAAATTCTGAGCACTTGCAAATCAAAAAGGTTTATTTGTCGCCACAGAGTGCTAAAAAATCACTCACTTTTAAAGAGGCCCCACCCACAAGTCCTCCATCAATGTCTTTTTGGGACATTAAATCCTCGACATTATCAGGCTTTACGCTGCCCCCGTAGAGAATTTTGATCTTTTCACCAAAACCAGGGAATTTATTCTTGAGAACATCGCGAATAAAGGCATGCACTTCTTGGGCCTGAGCGGGAGTTGCAGTTTTACCAGTTCCGATGGCCCAAACTGGTTCATAAGCAATGATCAGGTTTTCAGACGTCGCAAGGTTCATGTCATTTAAACCTTGATTGAGTTGATCTCCCACAATTTGGAGAGTCTGATTTGATTCTCTTTCTGGAAGTGTTTCACCTACACAGTAGATCACGGCCAGTTTTTGAGAAAGGGCAGTGCGAATTTTAGTATTTAAAACTTTAGATGATTCATTGAAGTACTGTCTTCTTTCAGAGTGTCCAAGAATAACAAAATGCCCACCCATTTCTTTAAAAGTTTTGGCCGATACTTCACCAGTATAAGCACCTTCTAGATACTCTGAGCAGTTTTGAATTCCCGCCTTAATTCCAGAATTAACTACCAGTTTTACGAATAAGGCCTGAGGAGCAATCCAAGCTTTACGCTTGCCGGAATATTTTTTTTGAAAAGCATCGATAAAGTCCAAACAGTCTTTACCATTTTTATTCATCTTCCAATTGGCAACCATGAGCTTTTTCATTTTACACTCCAAATCTTAGTGCTTGCACACCTGGTAGTTCACCTTTTTCAATAAACTCTAGGGAAGCTCCTCCACCAGTTGAGACGTGAGAGAATTTATCAGCTTCTCCTGATTCATGAGCAGCAGCTACAGAATCACCACCACCAACGACAGTGAAAGCATTCGCATTGGCGATAACTTTGGCAATTTCCATCGTCCCTTTAGCAAAGCTTTTATTCTCAAATAGTCCCATTGGGCCATTCCAGAAAACCGTTTTTGCTGTCTTGATATGATCAGAGTAAGAGCGAATAGTTTGCGGGCCAATATCGAGTCCCATTTTCCCTTCAGGAATGCTTTGTGAATCGCAAATTGAACCGGCCCCTTCAAGGGATTCAGCTACAACATGATCTTTTGGAAGTTGAATTTTTCCACCTTTGTCTTGAGCAAGAAGTTGCTTAGCTAAAGCAACATCTTCATCACTACAAAGTGATTTACCCACGCTCGCACCCTTGGCCTTTAAAAACGGATAGGCCATCGCCCCACCAATAAGAAGGGTATCAACCATCACGAGCATTTTTTCGATAGTTTTAATTTTATCTGAAACTTTTGCTCCACCAAGAACGGCGATAAAAGGTTTTTGTGGTTTTTCTAAGAGAGCTCCAAGAGAATCAATTTCTTTTTTCATTAAAAGACCAGCATAGGCGCGACCTTTAAAGAATGAATTGATACCATAAACTGAAGCATGCTTTCTGTGAGCGGCACCGAAGGCATCGTTCACATAGATGTCACCATACTGAGAAAGTTTATCAGCAAGCTCCATATCATTTTTTTCTTCTCCGGGAAGAAAACGTAAATTTTCTAGAAGAACAATTTTGGTTTCCGGAAGTTGAAGAAGATTTTTAATTCCATTATCAATGGCAGATTCTGAAAGGATAACGTCCTGGCCTAATTTTTTAGCAAGGTATTCCGCTACCGGCTCAAGTGAGTATTTAGGATTTGGTTGACCATCTGGACGTCCAAGGTGACTCATCAGAACTAATTTCGAAGCACCTTTTTCCAAGATCAACTTGATCGTAGGAATAGCAAGATCGATACGGCTAGTATCGGTAATTGTTCTTGGTTCAGTTTTAGTTAACGGAACGTTGAAATCAAAGCGGGCAAGAACTTTCTTGCCCTTTAAATCTGCATCTTGAATTGATTTTAATTGCATGGTGTCCTCTTAAAGTTTTTGGCCAACAAGATTTGCTAGATCCAGAACTCTGTTTGAGAAACCAACTTCATTATCATACCAGCTTACGATTTTAGCAGTGTTGCCAATCACGTTAGTAAGTTTAGAATCAAAATAAGAAGACTCAGTTGTCCCCATAAAATCGATAGAAACAAGTTCTTCTGTTGTGTAGCCAAGGATACCTTTAAGATAAGTTTCAGAAGCTTTTTTCATAGCCTCATTGATATCAGCTTTTGTAGCTGTTTTTTCAAGATTCACTGTAAGGTCAATCATTGAAACATCTGGAGTTGGTACACGTACAGCATAACCATCAAGTTTGCCAAGCATTTCTGGAATAACTTCACCAAGAGCTTTAGCTGCACCTGTTGAAGTTGGAATCATACTCATGGCCGCAGCACGAGCACGACGAAGATCAGAGTGAGAGTTATCAAGAAGGTTCTGATCAGATGTGTAGGCATGAACAGTTGTCATAAGACCATTTTTGATTCCAAAATTTTCATGCAGAACTTTTACCACTGGTGCAAGACAGTTTGTGGTACAAGAAGCATTTGAAATAATGTGGTGCTTGCTGCTGTCGTATTTGTCAGCATTAATTCCAACAACGAAAGTGCCATCAAGATCTTTTCCTGGAGCACACATAATAACTTTCTTTACACTGCCTTTCATATGAAGACCAAGTTTGGCCTTGTCTTTGAAAATACCAGTGGCATCGATAACGATCTCAGTACCATAAGCAGACCAATCGATTTCTTCAGGATTCTTTTTATCAAAAAATTTAATCTTGCGACCGTTGTATGTAATCTCACGAGTTTCTTCATTGAATGAAAAATCACCTTTAAGTTTTCCATGAAGAGAATCATGCTTTAAAAGATGGATATAAGGTTTCGCTTCACCCGGATTATTGATAGCTGTGATTTCAATTTGTGTATCCTTGCCAGCAGCAATTCTGTCAAAGTAAGCACGAAGAATAGTTCTTCCAATTCTTCCTACACCATTAATACCAATCTTTACGTTTTTCATAGGACTCCTCATTGTCACCGAGCGTGACTATCGAAATATTAAATTTAAAGACATTTTAAGCGTTTACAACATACTCTAATCGAGAGATTTTGTGTAGCGGATTCAAGCAAATCCGTGTAGTCTGATTTTCTCATTTTAAGTACTTAATGCACGGGGCCTATCATGAAGAAAGTTTTTATCTCTGACTTACAAGGCAAAGAAGAAGTTGAGTCGATTTTTCTCACTAAGATCTTCAATACAATGGAGGGTAAAGACGGGAAGAAATACTTCAATATTATCTTCACCGATGCCAGTGGGGACCTTGAGGCAAGACTTTGGCAATATTCTGAAGAAATTGAGAAAAGTATAACTAAGGGCTGTTTTGTGAGGGCCCGAGGCAAGCTTAATTTTTATCAAGGCCGAAAGCAGTTTATTATTTCTCAAATCGAGAAAATTTCTCAGGACCAGGTTAATTTAGAGGATTTTATGATGAAGGCGACTCAGGACCCTGAGGTGATGTATAAAAAGCTGCTTGGGATTATTGATCATCTTTCTGATGTTTATATAAGAGATCTACTCCGTAATATTGTGACAGACGGGGAGATTGCTCGTCGTTTAAAAAGTTGGCAGGCCGGGAAATCCATTCACCATGCTTACCAATCTGGTTTAATTGAGCACATTTTATCTTGTAGTGAGCTGGCCCTAAGTTTATCGAAGCATTACCGTGTGAATGAAAACTACGTGGTGGCCGGATGTGTTTTGCATGATCTTTGCAAAATTTATGAACTCACAGATGGACTCAATGTTGAGTACACTGAAGAAGGGAAACTGGTTGGCCACTTGGTTAAAGGTTTAGAAATCGTTGATCGCTATTCATATAAAATAAAAAACTTTCCTCATTATACAAAAATGCATCTTAAACATATTCTGCTTGCTCATCATGGAGAGTATGAGTATGGCTCACCAAAAATTCCTCAAACTTCAGAGGCATTTCTTGTTCACTTAATTGATTTAATGGATTCTAAAATGGGAACCTTTGAGATGATTAAGAAAACAGATACGACCGCCGGGCATTGGTCTGGCTACGTGAAGCACTTAGATCGAATTATCTTTAAGGGTGAACTTCCTTTTTATCCTGAATATATTCAAGAAGATCATGTGGAGGAGGCTCCGGCCCGTCCAGCACCTAAACCAAATTCAAATCGATCAGCTCCCGAGCCTAAGACCAGTTTAGGAAAGATGCTGAGTAATATTAAGATTGAAGAGTAATCAAATTTTTTATTAATTCATGGGTGGTAAGATTTGGCATCTATCCTCTGTTGATGAGAATGGAGGACACGCACCCGGTCTTTTTAAAAAGTATTTTTTCAATACATTACTTTGAATAATAGTTTTACCCAATGTTTGTGCAGAAATTCTTGGACGATAGTCCTCATATTGAGGGAGAGTACTATTACCCAACAACATCATCTTTTTAGTAGGAATATCTATAATAATACTTTTTGAATCGATGCTGTAGTTATAGTTCGTGGCATCTCTACCAAAATACGTCGTTGAAAATTTTTCAGTATCAGAACAGTTTAAAGTACCATAAAGCTGTTGTATCGAATCTGTATCTAAGTTTGTTTTTCTTCTTCCTGCATAAAAATCTCTTAGTTCTTTCGGGAAGGAATGTTTGGTCTCTGCACTTAACTCGGAACAATTTTTCTTGCTATGCTGATATACAAAAGTTTTGCCTAGTTGCATATTTCGGTAGAAGGTGGCAGATTTTTTGGGTGAATATCGAATGTAAACGTTATTATCCGATATGAAGTTTCCTTCATTGGCCGTCATAACACCATTTGAAACAAGGGGTTGATCAGAGTCCATCTGAATAAATAGATTAGCAAATATTCTATCTCCATTCCAAGACTGGTTCCATGGCATTGGAACGACCTCACGGACTGAGAAGACTGCCCTATGTTTTTTTATTTCCTCATCGATATTAGATCCCTTTATAGGTAAGTCCATTGGATCCGTTTTATAGACAGGCAGTGAATCACTGATTCCTCGATGCACAACGGTGTTATTTATAAATTGTATTGGAGGGCAGATAGGATTCTTAACATGAATACACGCTACTCCACTGTTCGTTGAGCCGAAAACTGCAGGGTTTATAGCATTCTCATTTGAATTAGCGCGTCTTGCCCAGATCCAGCGATGACTAGCTGTTCTCATGTCTGTTCTGTTATAATCGAGGATATTTCCAGCGATATAGATACTTATATTATTGAGTTCAGTGGGATTGTTGAGACTATTTTCACTGATTGGCATTGTTACAATTCCTAGTTGCGAATCAGTGATGATGTTTCCAGTTAATTCTATTTCCGTAGTATTAGAAAAACGAATACCATCATTTCGTGCACCTATGATGTTGTTGTTTTTTATAAAGATATTACGGCTATATTTTGAATTAGGATCTTTGTCTCCAGCAATCCAGATGCCATTATAAACATTCTCAAATCTAGAGTCTTCTATTGCGATACACTCACTCCCATCTCCCATCCTTACAGAAGTTGAATTATCAGTGATTCCAGCAGCAACCCCTGGTTGGGTAGAGTTCAAGTTTTCAATTGCAGTGCAAACTTGTTCCCCACTAGAGGACTCATCACATCTAAAACGTGCAATTTTCATGTCGCTATAAAAGATTGATTTCGGTATGAGATGTGAAAAAGAGCTTTTTCTAAATCTTATATTTCGGGATGCATTCTTGCCGTAGCCAAGTTGGATTCCACGAGACATTATAAAACGATTATTAATAAACTCAACGTTTGAAGAACCACTCATATCCCAAAGTGATATTGCATAGAAGTCAATATTATTAAACTCAACGTCTTTTATACCTCTCCACTCCATCGGTAAATGAGTGAAAACAGTTATGTCATTTGGTGATTTTGATAGAGTTTGCTTTCGCTTTATATGAATAGTTGTAGGGTCTATTCGAGCATAAAGGTAACAACTTTCTTTTTCTTTACATTGTTTTGGGTCAAAAATCAGACCTGGTCCTATATAAACTGATCCAGTAGACCAGCGAAATCGTTCTTCGTATGTGCCTTCTTGGAGAGAACCATCTTCTGACTGAATCAAGTATTTGTTGTTCTTATTTAGGGGAATAGGGGTCAGGATATCATGCTCTGTCCTTCCAGATATATAAGCATTAGGGGCGAGAAATGCATCCCAGTCTCCTGGGGACATAGGAACTAGTCTCTCTTCGCTTGCAGTTGGTGTGTTGGTATTGATCGGAATAATTCCTTCGAGTTTGACTAGTTGATAAGGGTCTAGCACCTTGAAATTGATTACTTTTGATAGATCTGTTCGATAGATGGTTACTCCTTTAGGAATAGGGATTCCATCCTCTCCAAATTTCTGATGATGAGGAACAGTTTCCCATTTTAAAGGAGGAAGCGCTCCAGTAAATCTCACTCGAGAAAGACTGTCCTCGCTTCCCTTGCTGACAAGTTGTATTTTGTGTTTTTGGTTTACTCTATTGAAGTTAGATGTATTTATGATTCCTGTAATTAATCCGCTAGAATCTCGCTCTAGTACTGAGTAATCTCCAGGGGTAAATTCTAGAATTTGTATTCGACCAGAAAATAGGCTATCAAGCGCAATCTTTAACTCAGAGGAGTTTGTTAAAGACGGTGAGAGTGTGGCTTTTTCTATCTTGGTAGAGGGGAGTGATTGATCGAAGCAACTTTTATAGTCAGGGATTTTTAGATTAGCTTCGGCCGGGATAGCCTCATCAGTATAGTTAAAGTTTTGAAACAATAATATAAGTGATATTATTGATATTATCGCTACAGTCGAGAAAATTTTTTTATTCATTTTGAAACCTCTTATGTATTTTAACTCTGTTTGTAGTTAGTACAAGTCAATAAGTTTGGTGCTTAATAATTGAATAAATTTCTCAAAACGAGTGCCAATTGTTATTGGCTCTCTATGAGAAATTAGTTGGTTGCTAGGTATAACTGCTACATTTACCTACGGAGTGGAATCTCTAACAAATAAGTTGGTTCAATTTATCCAGTTCGAGGAGAGAAGCTTATAAGTCCCGAAGCCTCGAGCACGTTCTTTACAATATACCGCACTAAGATTTGGTACTGCTTGCCCCAATCAGAAACTCTTGAGAAGGCGAGATATTCCCAGAGCTTTCCAGCTCCCATCAGACGAGCAATAAGTCCGGTAATTGATCTTAGAAAGTGCTGAAAGTGCATACGTCTTTTGACAACAATCAAAAGATGCAAATGATTTGAATTAACTGAGACCCGATGGATTTTGATATTAAATCTCTCAGCATATTTTTTAAGCAGGTTTTGAATTTTTCGCTCTTTGGTTTTAAGTGATGATCTTTTCGCTCTCAGAACAATATGAAGTGGTTTATTCATCTTGAGAGGACGTTCGGACTTTCTTTTACCGCGGGCAAGTTCTCCACCGTGAGTCAGTCGAGCCGAAGATATGAATGAGAAGGTTTGCTGCTTAGACATAAGCGATCTTTAGCAATTTGACAGTGAAATTTGAATCAAAAGGGCATTGCCCCGAAAAGAAAGTTCAATAATGAAATCTTGGCATTTTAGGATTCATTGCAATTGGGGCAATGTCGAAACTTCCATAAGAATACTGATGTATACGCAATTTAAGGAGGTTCAACAAATGTGCTAGAGACCCAAATGTAACTGCTCAATAAATTGTTGGAGTTCTTTTCTAAAATTTCTCTACGGCCCTATGTCATTTATTTTATTTGGCCAATCGTTCTTTTTCTGACAAAATTTCTTCATGGCATTTGATGAACTCAT
>JBFWTE010000048.1:0-20652 GCA_050247975.1 Bacteriovoracaceae bacterium | reverse complement strand
AGAAGACTTTATGAATAGGAATTATCCATTTTCGAGGCAAAAGATTGTCGCTTAAAAGAAAAAGTCCTGCCAAAAGCAGGACTTTTTTTCAATTATGAATCCTCAGTTCGGTGCGAACAATTAATTTCTTTCTACAATTTCTTCTGTTTTAGTAGGCATGTGGGCAACCAGCGTTTTTGGCTTAAGGCTTCTTACCGCCACCATTGATCTCATAGGTCGAAGGCTTTTTGGTTTGGCCTTTGGTGTTTGCGCTGGAGAGATAATTTTTGTCGTAACATTTTCTTTTGTATTCATATAAACCTCGGGTTTAAAACTTTTCTTTGCTTAATCCCTCGGCAGATATGATCTTGGAGAGATTAGGTGCTGTTTTGGTGATCGTCCAACACGCGCTCCTGTTTTTTAATCTATTATTCTTGTCGGTCAATTCCAAGTGAAGCTTGAGTTAACTTTATAAGAATACAATCATTATAGCACTCGACTTGATCCAGAGTAAAAACCTGGGAATTTTTACCTAGATCATGCTAGGATAATGATTAAAGAGCAATGATTTTGATGAGTTAGGTGGGCATATGCGTTATATCCTTTTACCTTTGTTTGTGCTTGTTGCGGGTTGCGGTAGTGTTCAGAAGATGGCCATCCGTTCTTCCACTCCGGTTTTTCAAAAAAGCGGAGACCTGCTTATGAGAGAGAAAAATTGGAATTTTTTTAAAGATTCAGCTCCGGGCAATATTAAATTTTTGGAGATGCTCGCCCTTCAAGATCCAAATAATTTGAAGTTAAAAGGGGTTCTAATAAAGGGGATCGCGGGTTATGCCTATGCAGTACCTGAAACACTTTACTTTGGTGACACCCTTGCGGGAAAAGAGAATTCCAATTGGAAGAATGAGGCGATATACCATTACACTCGCGCCCTTGATTATGGCCTGGAGTATTTAGAGAAAAAAGGCATTAATCGAAATGATCTTCTTTCTATGGAAGAGGTTCAGCTTAAAGAATTACTCAAAAAGAAAATTGAAGCTGATGATGTCATTGCTATTCTGTATACGGCCCAATCTTGGGGAAGTTTAATCAATTTGCAAAAAGACAATATAGCATTGGTAACACAAGTCCCTAAAGTAAAGTTACTCTTTGATCGCATTTGTGAAATCAATCCAGACATTGAATATGGAGTTTGCGATATTTTCTTCGCTCAGTATGAAGCTTCAAGGCCAAGAATGTTAGGAGGTAATCCTGAGAAGGCGGAAGAGAACTATCAGCTTACTATGAGGAAATACCCAAAAAACTTATTAGTGAGACTTAATTATATTCAGTTTATGATTCTGCCTGGATTTGATGAGCAAAAGTATGAGGAGCAAGAAAAGTTTTTGTCGATTGAATTTGAAAAATGGGCGGATCTAAATCGAGATAATTTAAAAGATAATTCTGAGTATCACTCAGTACCTGAGCTGAATTTATTTAATGCTATTGCAAAAAAGCGCTTCGATTTAATTGAAAAAAATAAAAAGAAAATATTTTAAGGACATATATGATTAAAAATTTAATTTTATTAATTGTTTTATTTTTCACCTATCACTCAATGGCAGCTTCTTTAAAATTGGCAGTGCTTGTGCCTGAGGGAACGACATGGGGGAATAGTTTAAAAAAGTTGGCCAAGGAAGTTGAAACTGCTTCTCAAGGTGAAGTGAGCTTTAAAGTTTACTACGGGGGAGTTGCAGGGGATGAGCCTGATGTTTTACGCAAAATTAGAATTGGGCAACTCCATGGAGGGATCTTTACCGGAAAAACTCTGGGAGATATTTCTGGAGATGTTCGATCGATGGAAATTCCATTTACCTTTTATAATGATCAGGCGAAGGCTTCACGCACTCTGATTAAATTAGCTCCTACTTTTTCTCAGAGTTTAAAGAAAAAGGGTTTTACCACACTTGGTTTCTATGAAATTGGCCAAGTCTATGTGGTGACCACAAAACCTGTTGCAACTTTAAATGACTTAAAGGGATTAAAGATTTGGGCCTGGGAAGGTGATGAGTTAGTTAAGGCGATGATTGAATCGCTAGAATTAGTCTCAGTTCCTCTGGCCTTACCTGATGTTCTCTCTTCCTTATCAACAGGTATTATTAACGCTGCCTATGCTCCACCTCTTGGAATCATTGCACTTCAGTGGCATACCAAGATTAAATATCTCGTAGATTTTCCTTCTGCCTTTTCAATCGGGGCCTTGGTGATATCTGATAAGGCCTGGTCTGGGATTAAGCCAGAAGTGCAGCAGAAAATTATGAGCATTTCTCAAAAGCTGATTAAAGAGGCCAATGAGAAAAACGTTGTGGAAAATCAGCAAGCCCGGGAACAGTTAAAAAAAGCTGGCGTTCATTTTGTTCAATTTCCAGAAGCCGACTATAAAAAAGCAGCATCAGCTCGCACTCAAGTCATTCAAAAAATCAAAGATCGCTATATTTCCAGTCAAATAATTCAAACCTTAGATAAAGAGGCCAAGTGAAATTAATTCGAGCTTTTGATTCTATCCTGGAAGACATAAGTCGCTTGGGGCTGGTATTTTGTCTGTTTGTCATTTTAGGTTTTGCTGTTCTATCTATCATCCTGAGATGGTTTGGCCATAGTGTGATGTGGATAGAACCGATGATTAGACACCTGGTTTTTTTATCCGCTTTTTTAGGGGGATCTCTGGCCACTAGTAAAGATGTGCATATCAGGATTGATCTTTTAACTAAGTTAGTAGAGAAGTCACATTCAAAGATGCTTCACTTACTTCATCGTAATTTAGTTTCTTTGTTTTCTTTTGTGGTTTGTGTGATTCTTTCTAAAACTTCTTGGGATTTCTTTTTAGTTGAAAAAGAATTTGGAGCCCCTTCTTTTTTAAATATCCATAGCTCTTACCTCGTGGCGATTATCCCTGTGGGAATGGGACTGATTAGTCTTCGTTTTTTTAATCGTTTAATTATTGGATTTAGTGGAGAAAACAATTGTCACTCATCACCTATAGCTTAATATTTATTTTTGCACTTCTCGGGGCCCCTATCTTTGCTGTCATGTCGGCCTTTGCTCTTGCAGCCTTTTATTTTAGTGGTACTGAGTTATCAGCGGTGGCGGTAGAGATTTATCGTCTCGCTAGTGCTCCAACTATTCTCACTATCCCACTTTTTACTTTTGCGGGTTATATTTTGGCGGAATCAAAATCACCTGTCAGATTACTTCGGTTATCTAATGCTCTTTTTGGGTGGTTGCCTGGTGGAGTGGCGATTGTGGCGATTTTTATTTGTGCCTTCTTCACTGCTTTTACTGGCGCTTCTGGTGTTACCATTATCGCATTAGGTGGATTACTTTATCCCATCCTTGTTAAGGAAGGATATTCGGAGAAATTTTCTCTTGGTCTTATTACAACTTGTGGCTCTTTGGGACTTTTATTTCCACCCAGCCTTCCCATTATCCTTTATGGAATTATTGCGAAGGTAGACATAGATAAACTTTTTCTCGCCGGTTTTTTACCTGGTGTTTTATTGATGGTGATATTGGCAAGTTACTCCTTTTTTCAAGCAAAAGGAATTAAGCGACCTAAGCATCAATTTTCAATTAGTGAGATGAAAGCAGCTCTATGGGAAGCAAGATTTGAGCTTCCTCTTCCTATTTTTGTTTTAGGTGGGATTTACGGCGGGATTGTGACTGCCACTGAAGCTTCGGCCCTTTCGGCCTTTTATGTTTTAATTGCAAATTGTTTTTTCACTAAAGATCTTTCTCTTATTAGGGATGTTCCAAAAGTTATTGTAGAGAGTTTGACTTTGGTCGGTGCGATCCTTCTTATTTTATGTTGCGCTTTAGGACTAACAAACTATTTAGTTGATGAAGAGATTCCAATGAAAATTTTAGAGAGCATTCGAATTTTCATTACTAATAAGTATCTCTTTTTGTTCATCCTAAACATCTTTCTTTTGATTGTTGGATGTTTGATGGACATTTTTAGCGCTATCATTGTCGTCGTTCCACTCATTCTTCCTATCGCTGAGCAATTTGGGGTCGATCCACTTCACTTGGCGATTGTTTTTTTAACCAATCTAGAAATCGGTTATATTACTCCACCGGTAGGCATTAATCTTTTTATTAGCTCGTTTAGATTTAATCGTCCTGTTTTGGAATTGTACAAGGTAAGTGTGCCTTTTCTTTTCTTATTAATATTTGCTTTATTGATTATTACTTACATTCCATGGCTCAGTCTATTTTGGTTTTCTTAGTTGCTATTCTCATAAATAGCAGTTTTGCAGGGGAGATCTTCTTCTCCCAGAACCTTCTAGGGGAGAAGAATCTTATTGGATACCATGAGCGTTATCTTCCACTTATAAAGCAAGATCCTTATCTTGGGGGCCTTTCATTTCAAGATAAATTATTTTTTCAAAATTTTTTTTCGAATTATCTTTTTCCTGAGCAAGAGGAGATAAAGTTTTTTCTTAATTCTGAGCTGAAATCGGGCGAATCTTGTTCAAATCAAGAACTTCAAAAGTATTCGAATGAAATACGTTATGGTTATCGATTAATTACCTTAAGTTATTTTATCGAGTCCCAACAGCATCTCAACTATCTATCAAGTATCTTTAAACACAAAGAAGTTAAATTTGATTTAAAGGAGTGGATAAAGACTTGCGAACCTAAGTCTCAGGAGATGAAACTATTTCTTGAGAGGATGCTTAAATTTTATCTTCAAGATCAAGCTAAATTTGATAAGAATTATGGTTCTCAAGATTGGTTTAATAGCAAAAATGAAAAGGATCCAGCAGCTGCTTTAAGAGATATAACTAAAGCGAATCAGCATCTGATGACATTAATTTGTTCTGAAAAAGATGAACTCTATGGCCTCTCCAAACATCCCATGGCCTATTCTTTATTAGGCCAGTCTCACTTTATTAATTCTTTGAATAAAGCAGGGCATGCACTCAATTGCCTTCGCAGGTACTCAGAAATATTTGCTTATAAAGAAGTTAATTATCCTGAGTTAAAAAATCTTTTTTTGCCCATTGAGGATTTCCTCAGAAGCAAGTTTAAGGAGCGCTACATTCAAGGAAGAGTTTTCTTTTATGGCTCTGGAAAGGAATTTGATGAGAAAGGTTTAAAAGATATTTATACTCTAAAAGATCATCTTCCTGAGAAAGAAATAAAACCAAGTATTGTAGAGAAGAAGAAAGTTGAAGCTAGGGTTGAAGTTGCTAAAAAAAATCCTGAAATAAAAGTGCTCGAACTTAAAGCTGAGAAAAAAGTCCCACTGAAGAGTGCTTTTTTAGAGGCTTCAGAGGTGAGACAACTGCAAAATCTCTCTCGGGTAGAAGTTGATATGGAGAAGTTTAAATACGATTACGTTTTTAGCTTAACTTTAATTAACGAATTATCATCCAAGCTTAAAAATTTCATGTCCAGAGAAGCACTGCTTGAGATGAAAACATTTGATCAATTAGGGTCAAAGGCCGCACCAGTCCCTTTGATATTTATTAAGTACATGATTGATATGCAAGAGCACCAAGGGCTGTGGAATTTGATTTCAATTTTAGGAAAAGATTTTTATGTCTCAAATGAGATAGACTCTACTTTTAAACCGTCTGTTGAAAGGATTGAGCTGATTCATCATCAGTCCGGTCGTTGGCAGTTAGTAGTTATAAAGCCTAGTACCACTCAACCTTGATGACGTGGGCAGATGAGGCCTTCGCTGCTTCAAGGCCTATGGGAGAGTCTTCAAAAATAATGGCCTCATGAGGTAAGCACTGAGCACTCTCAATCGCCTTAAGATATGGCCATGGATGGGGCTTATGAAATGGACAATCATCTCTGGTTAGGACCAAATCAAAAAAAGAGTTAAGTCCAACGAGACCAAGTAATTTTTCAGTAACGATTCTTTCGCTAGAAGTAACTAAGGATAAATAAATATTTTGAGCACGGGCCTCTTGTAAAAATAGTGCTAGATCTGGAGCAAAATAATTATCTCCATCTTCTTTTTCCATTATTTTCAAAAAATGTTTATTCTTCTCATCTACAAAATCCTGTGCACTCCAACTGGAAGGAAATCCTGGCCAGTCTTTGATAATTTCAAAGACCAAGTAATCCGCCTTTCCAATTAGCATGGAATGGATGACATCCGGAGAATAGGGGGCCTGGATTTTGTATTGGGCAGCAATTTCTAACATCGCTTTGGTGTGATAAATTTCAGTATCAAAGAGAGTGCCATCCATATCAAAAAATATGGCCTTCATTTCGGGATAACTCTGTTTAAGTTTCACAGTTGTAGGAAAACGATCGAGGATTTGCATCATAATGGGATTCTACCGTTTAAAGTTAGCTTAATCTAGTAATGATGCAGTGAAAGAAATGGCCAAAGAGAGGCTTTCACGGTAAATATTGGCCATTTAAGAAAGAGGTTCCATGAAAAACAATGAGATCAAAACTGATCTACTAAGCCAAGTTCTCTACGAGGCCCAGGCCTATAAGAAATTTGAAGATATTGAAAAGTTAGTTGAAAGTGGTAGTGATCTTTCGATGATTCCTATACAGCCACTGTATGTTTCACTTCAGTCAACTTCTAAAGATCAAGTGGCCCTTATTTTATCAAAACTATCTAGTGAGCAACGACAGGCCTTAAGAGATATTGATTTATGGAATAGGGATGTCTTTGATCCGGCCTCTAGTTTTTATTGGTTAGAAATTTATTCAAAGTGTCCTGATGAAGAAGTTATCTCTGAGTACATAAAAAGCGAAGATTTCTTATTAACTTTAAAGAATCAATTTACCATTTCAACTTTTGATGTTGAAGATCCGATGTATCCTGAAGGGAATAATTACTTTTTGACAGAAGATAATCTTCTGTTGATTGAGTATCCAGAAAACTTCAGCATGGTTCAAGAGTTAAAAGAATTGATTAGACGCCTTTATGGAGAATTGGGCGTTGAGAATGCCTATGCTTTTTTATTTAAGATGGTAGTAGATTCATACCAAGTTTTTGAAGAAGAAGTTTATCAAGAAAAAATTAATCGCTTAAGAGATTTTGGATTTGTTGATTACTTTGAGGCCTTGGCCTTTCAAAGTCCTTTTCAAAGTTTGGGACAAATTGATGATTTTATCAAAAATAAAAAAGGCCTCACTGGACATCTGGATGCGCAATCGTCTAATCAGACCCTTCATGCTTCTTCACTTGTCGCCTATCAAAATGGCATGGATTCCCTTAAAGAGGCCTTGAAAAACATTAATTCAGAGGATCGTTCTCATTTTCTTCAATTTAGTTTTGTGAGGTTGGTCAATGCGAGAATGACTCTAGAGGATGCTCTTAAGAATGGCTCCCTTGCCATGAGTAGAGTTGGAAATCAGACTCGTCAATGTTTGGAGCTTGGATTTGATTACGTATTGTCTAAACTTACTGATGAAAAAAGAAATAAAATATTTGAGATTTTTGATTTTGTTGATGTTTACAAAGTAGGACATAGCTTAATTGAAGTAACTAAAAAGAAAATTAAGAAAGCTCTTTCTTTAACTTCTTTTGAGCAGGATGACTTTAGTTATTTTCTAGGAATGTATTGGAATGCTTTTCTTGATAATGCTGAAGAAGAGGTTACTAAATATAAATTTGATGGAAGCTCGAAACCTCTAGAGATCCGAGATTTAAAAGCATTTCATCTTTGGAATGAAGCGGCCGAATCTTTTATTCAATCACTACCATTTATTCAAACATTCTTTATAAGTTTTGAGAAATTAAAAGCTGAAGGGCTACTCAATGATCAGTTTTATCTAAATTTTGAAGTGGATAATATTGATTTTGAGGCCATTATGATTTCAAGCTTTATTAACTATGTTAATGGATACTATGACAAAGATTCGGCCGGGAAGATGGGTGTGACGATTCAAGAACTTAAAAACTTTTACCATCAATACTTTAAAAAGAATGGTGAAGAATATTTAATAAAGGGACTTGAAGATCCTAGTCTTTCTCAAAAGGTAAAAGAATTTACTGAGAAATTTGGACTGAGTTCAGTTTTAAGTTTTGAGAAATATCTTTATCAAATTATGCTTGAGCAGCTCAATGGTTACGAAGTTGATAGCATGACTGAAGAAGATTTTAAACACGTTGGCGGGCCGATATTACTTAATTATCAAGCTAATTAGCCGGGCCAAAAAAAGAATCAAAGATTTCACTTAGTGATTTTCGGTAGCCCGAACCAGGGTTATCGCAAATCTCAAGTAATTTTTTTCGAAGAAACTCATTTTCACGATTTGCTTCTCTAATAAGATATTCTCCCTGGCCATGTTTGGCCGAAAAGGGCAGCTTACTTCCAAGCAAAAGTTTAATTTTTGTAAGCCTATTGGAATCGTCAGTTAAAAAAGTGAAGTTTTCAAATGAAGGATCTTTTTTATTATTTTTGTTGATGAGAGTAATATCATCGCCATAATCTTCTAAGAACTCTTCAAAACCACGAATATCATCATCAGTAAAAATGCGAATATTTTTTTTCTTATCCATTTTTTTTGGCCTTCATTAATTTATGCAAAATACTTTTGTAGAAGGTACCTTGCATCTCCAAATCAAAAATCTCTCGATGTGTTTCGGCATAGACGTAAAGACTTTTCTTAGAGAATTCTGCATCTGTATTTTTTATCTCAATTTGGAGTAGTTTATTTCTTGAAATGAGATGAGATTCTTTGACATTAATTTTACCTTCTTTTTGGTTATAGAATTTTGGTAATTCACCAACCGAATCTAGTATTGTAATGTCAGAGATGCTTTTCTCATGATCAGATATGAAGTAAATGGGATAAGGAAAATCAAAAGAAATATTTTCTGTCACAAAATAATTTTCAATCAATCCTATAATCTCTCGTTGGCCTTCATAGGGAACGTCCTTTAAGTTAAATACAACAGGATTTTTTAAATTCATTTCAGGAGTTAAAAGCAGTTTCAAATCATCGATTGATGAGTTTTTAATATTTATTTGGTTGTAAAGTGGAAGTCCCATTCTTTAATTAAACTTTAATTCGAGAAAAGCTGCAAGTTAGGTGCTTGGTGAAAGTGTAAGTTCATGGTTAAATACTATTATAGATCTTTGTAAGATTAGATTAAAATAGTCGGAAATATGAGATATCTAAAACTTCCTTACGTTAGTTTACCTAAAGAGCTTGTTACTCTATTAAAACTACCCTTAATGCCTACCTCGGGTGCTGCACCTATTATCGAAGTCATTAAAAATAATAAGGCCTTAATTCATATTTTAGAAAATTCTTTCCATGAATTTGATGATGGAAGAGGTATTGAAAAAATTATTAGTGTATTGGGATGGACAAATTTTAGAGATCGTTTTGCCAGTATTTATCTGTATAAGTCAGTCTATGGTGATTATCCCAAAACAACTAATATCCCATTAGTTGACGATATCAAGGTATTTGAAAATATTTATTCTGAACATACCACTCATAATAGTTCTCGAATATTTCTTCTGTCCTTCTATTTAAAACTAGCAAATTTGAAAGTTCAAAATAGTGAAAGTAATCAATTCCTCGAAATCTATATTCCAGATGAGATAAAAGTTGCACTTCAAACATCTCAAGGAAGAAGTGAAAAGATAGATTGGCTAATTTTAACTCTTTTTCACCTCTATCATGCTCTTGGGGAGAAGGTTTTAATGAATTCAATAATTACTAGTAAAAAATTTGATGATTTGTACGGGTTGATGACAAAAGATGCTCGAGAAGTCATGCTGGAAAACTTTCTTGCCTATGGAGCAAGTATAGGTGAGCAAGATCTCTTCTTGTATGGAAAAATATAATGAAAAATTTAGTGCAAGATTTTATTGATGAAGTCTCAAAAAAAGTTTCTGTTAGTGAATTTATCATTAACGGAAATGATAATGTCTATGTTGAAAAAGAAGGTGAGCTGATCCGAATGGATATAAAGTTCTCTGATTCAGATATTGAAAATTTCTGTCAAGACATAGCAAGTTACAATAAGAAACCATTTGGTTCGGAGACTCCAACTTTAGACGGTAATTTACCCGATGGCTCACGAGTTAATTTTATTCATAAAGATTATACTAAAACAAGTCATGCGATCACCATTCGAAGATATCTGAAAAATATATCTCATTTTGATGCCAACGCTGGAATTTTTGGACTCAATGAAAGATGGATTACCTTTTTAAAATATCTCGTAAAGGCAAGAGTTAACCTTATTGTTTCTGGTGGAACAGGGGTGGGTAAAACTACATTATTAAATTTGCTCCTTCAGGAAATCGGTCCAAAAGAAAGAATTATAACAATTGAAGATACAAGAGAGCTTCAATTTAATCACACAGATATCGTAAGACTTGAGGCCAGAAATAATATTAGTGAAAAAGGTTTAAGCATTCGGGATTTAGTTAAGAACTCTCTTCGTATGCGTCCTGATAGAATTATTTTGGGTGAAGTTAGAGGAGGAGAGGTTTTTGATTTACTTCAGGCCATGAATACTGGGCATCAAGGTTCGATGACTTCAATTCACTCAAATTCTCCATCTGAATGTTTAAGTCGATTAGAAAATCTTTTTCTCCTATCAGGTTATGATCTTCCACTTAAAGCACTTCGCTATCAGGTGTGTTCGGCCATCGATTTTATTATTCAAGTCAAACGTGATCGGCAGGGTAAAAGAGTCATTTCTCAAATTATAGAGGTTGGCAACATGGATGGCGATCGCATTTTAATTCAAGACGTAGGTCTATTTAAAAATGATAAACTAGAATTTTCAGGTCTTGTTCCAAGTTGTATGGATCGACTTCATCAGGCCGGCCTTCCAAGAGATTTTTTTATTAAGTAATAATGGATAGTTTTTGTCTGTTTAGTATTTGTCTAGTTCACTTAATTTTGAAATTTCAAAAAAGTATTAAAATAAAAAAGTAAGGGGATTTCATGTATAAACTTTTTTATGTAAGTAATGCTTCTGATGATTTCAATTTTCAAATCGATGTTGAAAAAATCCCTTCTGATTCGCGACGAAAAAATTCAGAATTAGGTATTACCGGAATCCTTTTATTTCATAAAGGTATATTCCTCCATTTAATAGAAGGGGATAAGCAGAAAGTCGAAATTTTGTTTTCAAAGATTAAAAATGATAGACGCCATAAAGATGTAACTTGCCTATTATCAGTGGAAGGTCATGATCGAATTTTTAATGAATGGAATTCAGTTTTTTATGAGAATCAAAAGACCGATATTAAGATGGTAAATCAGATCCTCTCCTGGACTCGAAAAATTAATAGTTTAGATAAATTTAATAATGAATTCATTCTTGGTTTAATCCATCAATTTAAGCAGAATTCTTTAAACATAAATTCTAATACTTAGAGCTTTGTTTAAGAATTGTCGAACTTATATCTTAACGAAACCTTAATTTTAAATTGAAAGAGATCGATACTCTGATGTGAAGAGGAACTTATGTATCAATTATTTTATGTTAGTAATGTTTCAAAAGATTTTAACCCTCATGAGGATATCAAAAAGATTCTCTCAGTTGCTCATAAGACAAACTCTGAGCAAGGCATAAGTGGTATTCTTCTTTTTCATGGAGGAATTTTTCTCCAACTTTTAGAAGGTGATAAAGAGAAGGTTGAGAAATTATACTTAAAAATCGAACAAGACCGTCGTCATTCCAATGTGATTAAACTTATTGCAACAGAAGGGAATCAGCGTTTATTTCCTGACTGGACCATGGCATTTCATGAAGTCAAAGGGACAGATATAAAATTGGTAAATCAGATCATGTCTTGGACGCATAAAATTAATAAGGCAGAATCAATTGATAACCAACTGATTCTGAGTTTAATTTCAAATTTTAAACAGTATCTACATCTTGGTGATGATAAGAATCAAAGTGCCTGATGCTGGATGAGCTTCACTAGATTTCTCACGTTTTCTTCAGGAGTTTGAATAAGTACACCATGTCCAAGACCTGCTACCCAGCGCTTAAAATCTAATCCACGAGATCGAAGATCTGCATAATAGGCATTGGCCTTCTTCTCTAATATATTCCAAGGAAGATGAAGCCAGGTTGGATCAATATTTCCTTGAATAAATACATGTGGAGGAAGCATCTTTTGAACTTCAACAAGATCACATCTCCAGTCCACACCAATGACATCAATATTAGTAAATTCAAGAGTCCTTAAATGAGCGGGTTGAGTGTGTTTAGAATAATAAATCACTTTGGTTTGAGGCGTTTTTGATTTGAAATCTTTGAGAAGCTTCATAATTTTTGGCACCACAAATTCAGCGTAATCAGACGGACATAGTTCTCCGGCCGCAGTGTCAAATAAGGCCACGGCCTGGGCCCCATTATTTGACTGTACCAACATCTCGCTTAAAACTTCTGGCAGAAGAATGTTGCAGAAAGCATCGAATCTTCCATCATAAAAGCCTTGTTTGGCCGAAACTAAGTTCCCTGCATGAGAGCCTTCAACAGCATAGGTATATAGAGTAAAAGGCGCCCCAACAAATCCTAGGAGTGTCACGTCTTTTGGAAGGCGCTCACGAAGAAGCTTACAGGCCTGTCCTTGGAAAGAATAAAATTTTTCACCGGGTTCGATGACCTTTAATTTCTTTAGGTCTTCTGGTTTTTCTAAGTGCCACTCTAAAGTAGGGGGGCCTGAATGATAAGAAAGGCCCATGCCTAATTGTTCAAGTGGAAATAAGAGATCAGAAAATAGGATGGCCGCATTGAATTTAAAATCTTGAATTGGCCCGAGAGTGACTTCACAAGCAAGTTCTGGATTTTTACACATGGTCATAAAATCAGAGTTCTTTTTAATTCCTTGATAATGACTATGATAGCGTCCTGCTTGCCGCATGAACCAAACTGGTAGTGTTGCTGCTCGGTTTTCAAAAATATCCATAATTATCCTTTCCATTCAAGCTTGTATCCGATCCCTCGGACTGAAGTTATTTTCAGTCCACTGGCCTCATCGGATTCGGCCCATTTTCTAAGTTTTACGATATAGTTATCAATTGTTCGATTGGTGGGAAAACTATTTTCACCCCAAATAGATTCAATCATTTCATCTCGAGAGATGACTTCATTTTTTTTCTCAAGTAGCAGCTCAATAATGGCACATTCTTTTTGACTAAGAGGAAGGATAACTCCTTCAGCATCCCTAACTTCAAATCGCTTGGGCCAGAAAATGAGTTTTCCAAAACGATACTCATCAGGATTAGCAAAACTCATTTGACGATTTTTTAAAATACGGTCGAGCCTCAAAGTTAACTCTTTAAGCTCAAAGGGCTTGGTAATATAATCTTCGGCCCCAAGTTCCAGTCCTTCGACTCTTAAACTTGGGTCATTAAGAGCTGTGCAAAATAAAAGAACACAGTCTTTTCTTTTGGCCCGAAATTCTCGAGCAAGATCAATTCCTGAACCATCAGGAAGACCTATGTCTAGGATGGCAATAACGGGATGGTTATTTTCAAATTTAATTCTTGCTTCGGCACAATTGATCGCAAGATCAACATCGTATTTTTTTGCTTTAAGATAATCGCGAAGAGTTTGACCTAAATTAGGCTCATCTTCAACTAAGAGAAGAGTGTGATTAGACATCGTTTTCTCCAGCTTTAAAGATGAGTTTAAAGCGAAGACGCTCTTCATTTTGGATCTCGAGAGATCCCTGCATTTTAAGCATAAGATTTTTTATTAAATAAAGTCCTACCCCAGTTCCCTTGGTAGACTCAAATTTATAAAAAAGCTCTCCCAGACGCCCATGTTGTCCTTTAAATTTATCACCAAAATCATCATAGATGAGCTCTACCTGTTGATGATTTTTTAAAGTAGTAATGGAGACACGAGAAGCTTTCTTATTATGCCGTAGAGTGTTTTCAAATAAATTTCGAAGAATGATATTGAGGGCGAGCTCATCGGCCAGAACTTCACTGGCATCGGGAGCAAGATGTAATTCTAAAGGCAGATTGAACTTTTGCTGATGCTTTTTCAAAAAACGCTCAAGACTCACTTGATGAAGAGTGAGAGATCCCCCTTGCTCAATTCGAGATAATTGAAGACTTTTTTCAAGCTCACCTTCAAGTTTATAAGTATCTTCAACCAGTCTTTGTGTGAGTTGGGAGAGTTGCTCATGAGAATGGGTCTCATCATCTATAAGATCTTTAATAACTTCGGCCTGCAAGCGCATACTGGCCAGAGGAGTTTTAAGCTCGTGAGAGAGTGAAGCAAAAAAGGCCTGCATGGCCTTAGATTTTTTCATATCTCTAAAGTACATATAAAAAAGTGAGGCGCCGAGGAGGACAAGGAAAATGAAAAAAAAGCTTCCTTCCCATTTTAGCATATTTAAAAATTTGCTCTGGCCTTCTACTAACTCAATATCAATTTTAGAAACGATATCATGTAATTTAAAAACCAGATAAAGCCACCAGCTTCCCAGACCAAGAAGCATCATGACCCATAAAAGGGTTAAGCTATAAAACCATTGGCGGGTTTTTAACTCCATAAGCGCTGTTTTAAATCCTCTTGAACGGCACTGGTATGAGCAAGACTTCCAAATCCTACTTCATAGGCATTTGGAGCAAGATAAATTCCTTTATTGAGCATGATTTCAAAAAGCTTATAGAAACGCTCATTCATGTTTTTTGGAAGTTGAGTAATATTAATTAATTTTTGGTGAGTTGATATTGGCCAGAAAAGAGAGCCATGACGAATGGTTTGATAATCTTCAAATCCATTTTTCTTCATCCAATCATCCATAACGGCCACAACGCCTGCAGTATTTTTATCTAATTGTTGATAGGCCTCTGGAGTTAATTTTTTAAGATTAACAAGACCTGCGGCCATGGCGACTGGATTTCCTGAAAGAGTTCCGGCCTGATAAACTGGGCCAAGTGGAGCAAGAAATTCCATTATTTTTTTTGGTCCGGCCACTGCACCGACTGGCATACCACCACCAATGATTTTACCATAGGTCACGATATCAGGAGTGATTCCTGTTTTTTCGGCCATTCCACCAAACCCAATTCTAAAGCCAGAGATAACTTCATCAAACACTAACAATGCACCAAACTTAGTACAAAGTTCTCGCAGACCTTTTAAGAAGGCCTCATCTTGAATAAGAAGACCATTATTGGCCGGAAGTGGCTCAATGAAGATAGCGGCAATATCTGTTGGGTAGCGCTCAAAAACTTCTTTAACTTCATTCAGATCACCAAGCTCACAAATGAGGGTATCACCAGCTTGTTTTTCAGTAACTCCTTTTGAAGAAGCTTCTGCCTCACCAGCTAGACCTGATCCAGCTTTTATTAACATGGCATCGAGATGCCCATGGTAGCATCCATTAAATTTAATAATTTTTGATCTTCCGGTAACTCCTCGAGCAAGACGAACTGCCGTCATAACAGCTTCAGTACCAGAGTTCATAAAACGAATTTGTTCAATGAATTTAATTTTGTTAACGATAAATTCTGCCAACTCAAGCGAGTATTTTTCGCAAGCACCAAAGGTCCAACCATTTTCAAGTGCTTTAATGATAGCTTCTTTAATTTCTGGATCTTGATGGCCATGAATAAGAGGCCCAAAGCTCATACAAAAATCAATATAGTTTTTGCCATCTTCATCCCAAATATAGGCACCTTTTCCACGATTAATAAATCTTGGAGTGGTGTGAAGTCCTTTAAAACTTCGAACAGGGGAGTGAACTCCGCCGGGTACATATTTGAGTGATTTTTCAAAAAGTTCTTTAGAGTTCATAAAAATCCTTTATGCTTGCAAGTGGGTAAACGCTAACTTGGGCCTTATTAAATTCTTGCCAGGTTTTGCCTAGCCCACAAAAATGCTTTACTTCTTTAAGAAACGGAAATTTTTCCGTGAAGGCCTGATACTCTGGAAAGCTTGTCCAGTAGCAGGCCTCAACTTCTTTTAATCGATCTTGATATTCGCTAGAGATATTTTTAGTTTTGCGCTGATAGCATCCAGTCACGGCACCAAGCTCGCTTGTGGCCGTTTCATGGCTTAGAACACTCCAATCATTTTGAATGGAAGGGTCTAATAGTTGCAGGGCCTTTGATTGTTTAAAAATTATCAAATCTTCTGTTCCCAGACTATCGCTTGTTCCATTAATCCAAAAACCATCTGCTGCTAATTTTTCGGCCGTTTTTGTTCCTGCGGCCCAAAGACCTTTGATAGAATTTAAGTTTGAATTTTTTAAAGCAGGCAGACAATAGCGAGAAGTGACAAAGATATGCTTGTTTGAAAAATCGAGAGATTTCTCTTCTGCTACTTTTTCTAGATACTCATCATAAACCGCTGGGAAAGTACCACTTGGTAGGCCGATGAATTTTTTTCCTGAAATCTTAGGCAGAGTTTGATTTTCAAGCCATTTTTTATCAATACGATTGCCATCGATTTCTCCATGGTGAACATGAAGGAAGTTATCTCCAATCTTTCTAACATGAATTCCGACAGCAAGGTGGCAGCCTCCGCCATATTCTTTAAAGGCCTTTCTTTCGCGAACAACTTCTTCAATGGTTTTTTCGTGAGCAAGTTGTGAAATAATTTTTTCTAATTTGCCACCATCAGTTCTATAGGCCAGAGTTTCAATCCCAAGGGCCCCTTGAGAAGCGGCCGATGGAAAAATACTTTGAGGAAGAATGAAATAATTAAGACCTTCAAAAAGATCTTTCAGCTCTGCTGCTGATTTTTCAGTCATGGCAAGTCGCTCAAGGCCCGCCAGTGCTAGAGTGATGGCATGATATTGGCCATCTTTTAACTTTTTAATTCGCGAATTAACATTTCCTCGCAGAGTTTCACAACGAAGTTCAAGATCTTCCTTGGCCGGTAAATATTTTTTTAAGGCAAAATGAATATTGGCGATTCGGCGTGGAGAAGAAGTTCCCACAATAAATTCTCCATCCCAACTTTTAAGTTTCTTGGTAAACTCATTGGGGATCAAAAGAATATCGTGAGCGAATTTTCTTTCAGTCACCGCTGCAAGTTTTATTCCTTCTGGACGAGAAGAGCCTAGATCTTTGTAGGAGTGAATAACAAGATCCACTTCACCCTTGAGAAGAGCTTCATCTAATTCTTTAGTGAAGAAGTCTTTACCTTCAAGTTGCCAAAGAGGTTTGTTGGTAATTTGATCCCCTTGAGTTTTAATCAAGACAAGTTCAAACTTTTCACCGGAAAGAGCTTCAAGTTGATTTTTTACTAATGTTGATTGAGTCACGGCAAGCAGTGACCCACGAGTGCCAATTTTGTATGTGGTCATAGTATCAGAGGTATCTCACGTTCTGTGCGGTTTGAGGAGCAGGAACGTTATTTAATCGATTTAATTTTGCTTCAAAAAAGCCTTTGCGCTTAAGCACAATATTAATCATAGCAGCACGGGCAAGAGCGATTTGTTGCTGCTTTTGTCCTTCAACAATAGCACCTTCATCAAAGATATCGTTTAGTCTTACAACACCATCTTCTAACCCCATAGAGGTTTTAATGATGGAAGGGCTACCCAAATCTACGAAAAGTTTATGATCAAACTTCTCACTCCAAGTTTTGAAGAAATTTTCATCAAATAAAATGAGATCCGCACCAACTGTATTGGCAATAAAAGGGCGGCCTGCGAGTTTTTCCCGCTCACTCCAAGGGATCACACTTAATTGATGGATCCGAGAAAGTTCTGCCACTTTATCTTCGTTTCGCGCACAGATAGAGATGGAAGCTTTTTTCTTAAATTGGTTAATTAAATCTTCAGCGAGCTGGCCTGAGCCCACAATCACCACGTGATCGGCCTTGGCCTTTTGAATCAGGTGACGTCGAGTGAGAGAAGCGTAAGTTTTCTGAGAAATGCCAATTAAGTATTGAGTTCTGATATCTTTAGCGTCTTTAAAAAGCTTTTCTAAAATAAGAAGCAAGCGCGTATCTTTTAAAGATGACTGGGTAAAAGCATGGTAGGCCTCTTTAAATTGCCCCACAATTTCATTCTCACCGATGAGCTTACTTTTAAGGCCGCAAATTGTTTCAAGCAGAAACAAGTAGGCCCCTTCGCCTAAGTGCAATTCATGAGAGGGAAGGTCTTGAAGATTAAATGGGTTATGATCAATAGCGAGCACTAGAGTGCGCTGGCATGTTTTGAGAACAAAAGCGCGCCCAATAAGCTCATCCGGCGGAGTTGTGCCGGAACTAAAATTCCATAACTTTAAACCATTTAACATGTCCTAAGACTACCTATTCTGGATTAAAAAAGTGTCACAGAAATGTCATAAAGCAAGAATTTCCTGATGCGTTGATTCAACAAATTTCATGGAATTTCATGATTCTTGACACTTTCTTTACATACACTTTCTTTCCTTTTTGGTAACTTCTTGGCCTGGTTGATTATGACATTTTGGTTAAAAGATAAATTTTTTGCCTTTGATCGCAAAGTTGACGGTGCCGTTTCGTTTTTCATTAAACATTATGGAAAAACGAAATTCATGGTGGCCATGTCAAAAAAGGCCCAATACTTGGGGCTGGAGAATCTATTTTTAAAAGGGCCAAAGGCATTTATCTATTTTTTTATTTTTTATTTAATTAGGGATACTGTTCTATACATTATTATCCCGATTTTTTTTGCCGCGTGGATGGAATAGTTTAAGGAGCTTCATGGAAACTTTTACAGTCGTATATACGTTACTTGGTGGTTTAGGAATTTTCTTTTTTGGAATGAAATTCATGTCAGATGGTCTTCAGGCCGTGGCAGGTGACGTTATTCGAAAAATCATTAATTCCTTAACTTCAAATCGTATCATGGCGGTAGGAGTTGGTCTTCTCGTCACTTGTATTATCCAATCTTCTTCCGTCACCACGGTCATGACGGTTGGATTTGTGAACGCAGGGCTTATGACTCTAAAGCAAGCGATCGGTGTTATTTTTGGGGCCAATATTGGTACGACTATTACTGGATGGATTATTTCAGTTAAGGTCGATAAGTATGGTCTTCTTTTAGTTGGTCTTGGCTTTATTCCAGCACTTTTCTCAAAATCAGATCGCTGGCAACAAATTGGTAAAGCAGTTTTAGGTGTAGGTCTTGTTTTTGTTGGTCTTCAAACCATGTCCCATGCATTTATTCCACTAAGGGAAAATCAGGCTTTCTTAGACTCAATTGCTTATTTTTCAGGTGAGCACTATGGGGCGTACATTGCTTCAATTATGATGGGCTGTTTACTCACGATGGTGGTGCAATCTTCATCGGCCATGCTGGGAATTACTATGGCCTTGGCCGGTAGTGGAGTTATTCCTTATCACACAGCTGTTTCTTTGGTTCTAGGTGAAAATATTGGGACAACGATTACGGCCATTCTTGCCTCTATTGGCGCGAATGTTAATGCGAAGAGAGCGGCCCGGGCCCATGCTTGTTTTAATATTTTTGGCGTACTGGTAATGCTTACTATTCTTCCATACTACTTTGAGTTTATCGATTATTTGATTCCAAAAGATCCAAGATTTGTGGCAGAGGATGGTTCAGTTCCTTTTGTTGGGCAGCACATTGCTCTTGCTCATACCATGTTTAATTTGAGTGCCACGATTTTTTTCTTACCTTTCATTAATACGTTGGCCACATTAGTGACAAAAATTACTCCGGAAAAACTAGAAAAAGAAGTTCCGCACTTACTTGTCCTTGGAGATCCGGCCAATATGCTTCCGGCAGCATCAATTGCTCAAGCGGAATCTGAACTCAAAAAAATGAAAGAAATTATTGAGCGTATGTATAAGCTCAACCGAGATTTTTGGATGGCAGAGAACTACAATCCTAAGATGCTAGCTAAAATTATCGATTATGAGCGTATCACAGATAATATTCACAAAGAGATTACGGTTTTTCTTTGTTATGTAATGGAAAAGCCCATGTCTCACCACCAATCAGAGCAAGTTCAAGCGATGATTAAAATTTCTGACGAGTTAGAGAGTATCGCTGATTATATTGAACGGCTGGCCAATTATCGTGAAAGATTTAAAGGTGAGGAAACTCTGACAGGAGAAAGCCGTGATGAATTTTTCAGTTTCATGGAAGAGGTTTGGTCTTTTTATGAGTTAGTTGGAGCAGCATTAATTGATGGTGAAAGATTAGATATGCAGAGAATTGAATCTAAATCGAGTGAACTTCAATTATGTGCCGATAGTATGCGTGAAAAGCATCTTGATCGAATTTACAAAGGGGCCTACTTACCAGTAACAGCTCTTACTTATTCAGACATGGTAGTTGCTCTAAGAAAAATCCGGGCCCATTCATACTTAATGGCCGGAGCCATTGAATCATTTAATGCTAAGCAAGAATAACTTGATCTAATGATTTAGTCTTCAGTAGCAGGCCTGAATATCAAGATAAGGTGCTATAAGTAGCTTCCCTTGGTGTATTGGGTCTTTAGTGGAGTAAGATTTCTAGGGTCTTTTAAACAAATAGAGATCTTAAATTTTACGAATAGTGTCTGATAGACATTCTCTATTCAAGAGATTTTAAAATTGCACACCATGTCATTTTTTCATAGATGATTGAGTCCAACCTTACTATTAGTCACATCTTTTACAAGGTTCATTTGACAGCTTCCTGTAAGACTTTGTTGGGCCAAGTAAGGCCTTGTTAGTTGGCCAAGTTATTTTTTTCTGTTCTCATATTCTGGTGTCAGAAT
>JBFWTE010000047.1:1321-21956 GCA_050247975.1 Bacteriovoracaceae bacterium | reverse complement strand
GACCAGCAAGTTCAACAGCTTCTTGCTTGTATTCCTGAGTGTAATTCTTCTTTCCCATAAAGTGTTCTCCTTTCTAAGGGTTACACCGCTCAGTGAAAAGTGTCCACTAAAGTTGGGGAAGCTCAGTCTTGATAAAACCACTCGTGGTCGCGATGTCGCTGTTCTGTTTGGTGATGGTGCAGGGGCCGTGGTTATCAAAAGAAAAGAAGTTAAAGATAAGGCCAAGGATTCTTATATTTTCTCAACTCATCTTTTTGCTGAAGGTACATATGCCAAAGAACTCTGGGTTGCTGGCCCTGGTATGGCCAATGGTGCTGAGAGGATTTCACACGAGCATTTAGAGCAAGGACTTCATTATCCGCAGATGAATGGAAAAAAAGTTTTTGCTAATGCAGTAAGAAGAATGTGTGAATGTTTAGGGATGGCCTTAAAAACCAATAATCTAAAACTTGAAGATATTGATCTTTTTTTATTTCACCAAGCAAATCTTCGAATTAATCAAATGATTGCTCAAGAATTAAAAATTCCTGAAGAAAAAGTTTTTAATACTATCCAAAAATATGGCAATACAACGGCCGCGACTCTTCCTATTGGAATGGCCGAAGCCGTTCGCGCTGGAAAGTTAAAAAAGGGCATGCTCGTTGCTTCCGCTGCTTTTGGTTCTGGTTTTACTTGGGCCAGCTCAGTGTACCGTTGGTAATTTTTACAGCAAATATATTCAAATAGCATCAATACCCTCTATACGCTTAGTCTGGAGGGTATCATGAAAATCTTTTTTCTATTTCTGGCCTTAATTTCATCTCAATTAGTGCGTGCTCAAGGGGTGGTAGTTCTAGGAGTTTCATTAGACCCTACTGAAAAGCAGTACTATTTCCCATGCATCGGAATGCCATACAATATTGTTTTTTGTGGAAGTGACACAAAAATTGAGGATATGCGCTGTCAGCGATCTTTAAATTTTGTACCTAAAAAATCTGGTGTTGAAATGAGCTGTCAGATGTCTTCAGGATCAAATGTCGTCGTCGGTTTTGCTCACGGAGAGCTTCAAGTAGATAAAACTCAAGATGCTTTTGGTTCAGTCAGTGTCGATTTAAATCCGAAATTTCGGATGGAAAAAGTGGGGAAAAATTTTCTTTTAAAATATCATGAGTAGGTCAAAGGCCCTTTAGCAGGGCCTTTTTTATTAGAGAACTTTTTGTAGCATTTCTTTTGAGTGCGAATCCACTTCTTTGTGAAGAGAATTTCCGTGAGCATCCATTGTCACAACAACAGGAAAATCTTCTACACTTAATTCCCAAATCGCTTCTGGAAGCCCGAATTCTTCTAGGTAGAGTCCATCGACAGATTTGATTTTTTCTGCCAGAACTTGGGCCGCTCCACCAACAGCGTGAAGATAAACACAACCATGCTCTTTACATGCATCCAGTGTTTTTTGTCCCATTCCACCTTTTCCAATGACTCCCACAATTCCATGATCACGAATCACTTCCCATTGATAAGGCTCTTCTCGAATTGAAGTGGTGGGCCCAGCTGCTGTAACAGTCCATTTTCCAGTTTTTTTATCTTTCATTGTCACCGGGCCACAATGATAGATAATTTGGTTTTTTAAATTAACTGGAGACTTTCCGCCTTCATGTAAAAATTTATGAACGGCATCTCGTCCTGTAAAAAGTTTCCCCGTGATAAGAACCATGTCTCCCACTTTTAATTCACGAACGGCCTCAGGACTGAAAGGATATGTTAAACGCTTCATTGAAAACTCCTAGTACAACCATTTTTTGATTTTATTTGTTTTATCCAGAACCACACCCTGTCTTCTAAAGGCCCAACACATATAAGAGATTGAGACAAAAAATGAAGCAGGCACACGATTAGCGTGAGTCATTTTGCAAGAGAGTAGAGTCGTTTTTCCACCAAAGCCCATTGGCCCAATTCCAAGCTTATTACAGGTTTCTACAATTTCATTTTCAAGTTTTGATAATTCTGGAATGGAATTTTTATCATCGAGTTTACGAAGAAGCTGCTTCTTAGCTAGGTAAGCTGAATCAGCACGATCTCCACCGATACAAACACCAAGTGCACCAGGCCCACAGCCTTTACCTTGAGCTTTGTAAACTGCATCGATCACGACCTTACGAACACCTTCAAGGTCACGTCCTGCTCCTAAAGTTGTATCTGGAAGAGAGTATTGGGCCGAAACGTTTTCGCATCCACCACCTTTAAGGACCAGTTTCACTTCAACTTCTTTTTTATTATGTTCATAGAAGTGAACTGACGGATGTCCTTCACCTAAATTTGTTCCTGCATTTTCTCCTGTTAGGGAGTTCACTGAGTTTTGGCGAAGAAATCCAAGTTGAGTTGCTTTCACCACAGATTTTTTTATTAATTCCTTAAAGGCATTTTGATGAAAACCTGGAGGATGATAAATAAAGAAAATAACTGTTCCGGTATCTTGGCAAAGTGGCTGAGATTTAAATTTTGCTAGATCCATATTGTCTTTGATGATGTTCATAGCATATGAAGCCGTTGTATTGGCCTCTTCAGTGCTTCTTGCCTTCATTAATGTCTTGGCCACATCATCAGGAATCACAGTTGAAGTGATGCGGATAAGTTCAACTAGGGATTCAATTGTTTGAGATTTTGGATCTAATTTTTTAATAACTTTTTTTGTTACTTTTTTAGCAACAGTTTTAGCTTTGACCACTTTTTTAGTTGGCCTTTTGGCGACTTTTTTAGTCATAGAATCTCCTTAAAATATGACTTTATTCTAGTCTATTTCTGAGGGCTTTTTGAAGAAAAATAAGAGCAAACCTTGACGTTTAAAAACTGATCCCCATCTTGAAATCAGGAAAAGCTGATTAGCTAGGAGGATCGTATGTATCATTTCGAATTAAGGCCAGCTCAGAGTCAAAAATGGGTTGGGCCATTTGGTAAGGAAGTAGAGAAACTTTTTGAAGATTTTACGAAGAGCGAAGCATTTGCTCCGGTTTGTGAAACAGTAGAAACTGAAAAAGCTTACGTGATTAGTCTGGATATCCCAGGAGTTGCCCAAGAGGCGATTGATATTGAAGTTAAGGAAAAGCACCTGTACGTCACTGGTGAAAGAAAACTTTCAGAAGAAAATGAAAGTGTTTTAAGGTCAGAGCGTCGTTATGGGAAGTTTACCCGGGTCTTTGTTCTCCCTCAGAATGTAAATACCGAGCTTATTGAAGCTAAGTTTGAGAATGGTGTCCTTGATATTTTTCTTCCAAAGGCAGAAAAAGCTCAAAGTAAGAAAATCGCCATCGGAGGCCAGACAAAGAATGAATCTGCGTCTACTCTGAAGAACTAATAGAAGCCTAATTTTCTCCCAGGGGGGCCTATGGCGGGCCCCTTTTTTATTTTAAGGAAATTTTATGTCGCTAATGTCTGTGGCCTACGTTGGAAATTTAAGAACTGAAGCTGTTCATTTGGATTCAAATAATCAAATAAAAACTGATGCTCCAAAAGATAATCAAGGTCAAGGAGAAGCATTTTCACCAACTGATCTTCTTTGTACATCTCTGGCCAGTTGCATGCTAACTATTGCGGCGATGAAGGCGCGGACTCTAGGGGTTGAGTTTGAAGGGGTTTCGGTTCAACTTCAGAAGAAGATGCAGGCAAATCCTCGGAAGGTTTCTGAGATTGTTCTAACTTTTGACTGGAAGGGTTTGGATCAGAGGATTTCTGCTGATCATCTGGAGCAATTGAAACAGGCCGCACTTTCTTGTCCGGTTGCACTTTCCCTAGATTCTTCTGTGGTAAAAACAATGGTTTGGTAGTTTCAGTGTTTAAACTTGGTTCCTCATCTAAATCTTCAGACGAAATGATTTGTGGGATAGACTCCATCACTTTCTTTTGAATACTTTCGGCCGCAACTGCTGGTGCGATACCGAAACTAATTGTATCTTCTAGAGGAATCAAGTCAGATTTGGATAAATTAATCGCCTCATCTAAACTCATCTCCCTTGAGAGAATGGCCGCTTTAAGTGCCCGTTGATTATTGGCCAGTGCTGAGGAGAGAAGTTTTTGTTTTAAATGATCTTTCTTATCTCCTGTTTCAAGAATAATTTTTTTTATTTTATCGGAAGTTAATAGGGAATTAGTGTTTAAAATTTGTGCCGCAAGATTTGAGATATAAGGAGCGGCCATTGATGTTCCACTGGCCGGAGAGTAGAGCTCAACCCCATCATCTGAATAAACTTTGGGAACTAAAGATAAGATGGCAACTCCAGGAGCTCCTATATCAACAGTATGCAATCCAAAGTTTGAAAAGCTCGCTAAATAATCTCCATTCATCGCAGCCACAGATATGGTATTTGGTAACTTAATTTTTGAAGGGTAGTGATGGTTAAGGTCATTATCCAAAGTAGAATTTCCTGCAGAAAAAACAAAAAGCATTTTTGGATAATTTTTGATAATTAAACGTGTTTTTCGAAAGAGTTCTTGAAAATAATATTCGACTAAAATTTGTAAAGGACCTTCTTGAATGTCTTGTTTGGTGAGTTCTTTATATTTGTCTCGAAATTTATTACTAATACTTTTATAGGTGATACCATAGGACGCATTGACAATATTGACGTTGTTTTTTGCCAAATGCTGACAAATTTTTGAAAACTTGTGAGTCACTCTCTCAATTGAATAGTTAATTTCTTCTTTGAACTTTTCTTCTGCTGATGTGGCCTTGGAAGTTTTTTGAATGGGGATCGGAATGTTGAGTCCTCTCACAGGAAGGAGTCGAATATTTTCACCTTCTCTTAAAGCGATACTTGCGACAAAAGTTCCGTGGGAATGTTTTTTAAACTTCCTCACTTTTTCCATAAAGCTTTTATCTGAATTTTTTCTTTTAAACCATTCACTCTCATTAGCGGTGAGTTGATCTCGGTGGGACTTTGCTCTTAAATTTCTAAAGAGGAGGACCTCACTAATCTCAGATTTACTCTCGATGACGGCATGTTTTAGATGTGAGTTATCATTAAAGTTCCAGTCTGAAAGCTCAGACTCGGGGCCAGATTCTTGAGATATAATTCTAGGTTTTAGGAACTCATGATCTAGATCAAAGCCAGTATCAATAATAGCTATGGTCGCAGCATGTACCGAGTATCCAATAAATAAACAAAAAAAACTAACGAGAAAATGCATAGGGAAATTTTAACGGGAAAGTGACAAAGGGGCGAGAAAAAAGGGCCCTTTCGGGCCCTTCGTGGGAGGAAAATTATTTTTTAGCAGTTAAATCAATATTAAGAGTGAATTCATCATGAATCATTTTATCACCAAGGCCTTGAAAGAATTTTCCAGAGCCATACTTAAGGTCCCATTGAGTTCTATCAAGTACCAAAGTTGTCGAAGCTTTATAATCTGATCCAGCTTTTACGGTAGCAAGGAAAGTTACAGGAGCAGTTTTACCTCTCATTGTAAGATCCCCTTGAACTTCTAAACCTTTGTCTGTTTTCTTAGAATTTTTAATGACCAATTTTGCTTCAGGAAATTTTTCAGTATCAAAGAAATCGTTTGATTTCATGTGGCCAATAAACTTCGTGTTATACTCCTTATCAGTGATGTCTTCGCAGACAATTGAGTTCATATCTACAACAATTTCACCTGCAGTAATCAAGTCACCATTAACTGTTAATGATCCACTTTTAATTGAAATTTTACCATTGTGTTGGCCAGTTACTTTTTTTCCAAGCCAATCAATAGTTGTAACTTTTGGATCAATTTTAAAAACTTGAGCAGTAGGTTTTGCTTTGGCAAAAGCACCTAGAGTTGTAAGCGAGAGAACGAGCGTAAGTAGCATTTTCATATAAACTCCAATGTTAAAGAAAATGAGATGATTTTTTTGGTGCTTCCATCATCATTTAGTTTTTGATAAAAAAAAAGACAGTTTTTTTGATAAACAATATAATAAAAAGTTATAAAGATGACATTTGATCAAGTACTTGTTTTTCATACGATTGTTAGAGTAGGAAGCTTTAAGGCAGCCTCTGGCGCTCTGCATAGGACACAGCCGGCCATAAGCCAATCGATTAAGAAATTGGAAGAAGAACTCACAGTGGATCTTTTTGATCGATCATCCTATCGGCCTATACTGACAGATCATGGTAGGGCCTTTTTTGTACACTCAGAAAAAATTTTAAATGGCATGCATGAACTAGAAAGTGTGGCCCAGAGTTTTCGAAACCAAGAAGAGCCTGAGATAAGTTTGGCAGTTGATGGAATTTCTCCCTTACCTAATCTTTTGCAAATATTTAAAAAATTCAGTGATCGATATCCTTATACTAAATTAAATTTAGGATTTGATATACTCTCAGAAGCTGAAAGAAGAGTTCTTACCAAAGAGGCCCAGATTGGTATTACTCATTTTGTATCAGAGACAGGTCTTTTAGAAATAGTTCCCATAACTTCAGTGAGAATGTTACCAGTTATAAATAGTGATTTTTATCATGAGCGAAAGGTTTCTAGGCAAGAGGATCTTTTAGAGATTGATCAAATTGTTATAGGAGATAAAAATCCGAATCGAGGAATGAGTTTTGGGCTATTAGATGGTGGGAAAAAATGGAGATTAAGTGATTCGAACTTCAAGCGAGACATCATTCTTGCTGGACTTGGTTGGGGACACTTGCCAGAGCATTCTATAATGCAAGAGTTAAAAGATAAAAAATTAGTCGTTATTAATTTTGAGGATGTGCATCCTCGAGAACTTAAAATTCATTTAATTCGACTAAAAAAACAACAATTAGGAATCGTCGCTAAAACTTTGTGGAATGAATTGGCATCCCTGGGACAAACTTGATAGACTTTTAGAAATTTTTCTGAAGGTGTTTCATGAAGTATTTTTTGCTTGTTTTACTTTCAATGCAATTCGCTTGGGCAATAGATTTACCGATCAATTTAATTGATTTTCAACAAAATCCTTCATCAATTGAGTGGCAACAAATTCAAACAGAGCATTTTCAACTTATTTTCCCAAAAGATATTTCAGATGATGCTCAAAGAGTGGCCCATTTATTGGAAAAGGCTTATCCCTATGTTAGCCGCTCGCAAGAGGTGATGCCTCCAAAAATTTCTTTAGTCCTTCAAAATCAAACAACCATTTCAAATGCTTTTGTTACCTTGGCCCCTCGAAGATCAGAATTTTTTATTACTCCTTCAATTGATCCTGAATTAACAAATACTGAATGGCTTAAGACTCTTTCAATCCATGAGTTTCGGCATGTTGTTCAATTTCAAAAAAGTAGAAGAGGATTTAATAAATTTTTGCAAATCATTCTAGGCGAAGTTGGACAGGCGGTAGGGATTGGATTAACTGTTCCTCCTTGGTATTTAGAAGGTGATGCAGTTGGAGTGGAAACGGCCCTAACAAGAGGAGGCCGTGGGAGATTACCTCTATTTGAAAGAGATTTAAGGGCAATTTTGTTATCTGGACGAATGGATCCCTATGATAAAACGCATATGGGTTCATATAAAGATTATCTGCCAAACCATTATGTTTATGGTTATTTTCATACGAGTTATTTAAGAAATACTTATGGAGATTTATTTCTTTCAAAAATATTTAATCAATCGGCCGAGACCTCTTATAATCCCATCTCTTTTTATAACGCTATCGACAAGTTATCCCAAAAGACATTTGAAGATAATTTTTCCAACCTGATGCATGAGCTCGTGCAAGAGTGGAAAAAGAAACAAGAAGAATTAAAACCTACTCCATATATCGTTCAAAATCTTAAAACGAGGTATGGTTGGTCCAATTATCTGTATCCTCAGGTTACGAATGATAAAAAAATGTTTGCCCTCAAAAATGGTCTTTCTTTCATTAATCAATTTGTTTTAATTGATGGAAAAGAGGAAAAGCGCCTATTCTATCCAGGGCCGCTTATGAACGAATACCCATACAAAGTGAGAAATGATCGCTTTGCTTTTGTTGAATATGAATTTGATCCTCGGTGGGGAGTAAGAGATTATGCTCGACTCAAAGTTTACGATATTAAACGCGATGAATTTGTTCTTGATAAAAGAAAAACCAAACTAAGATTAGCAGTTTTAAATCCTAGTGGAGATAAGATTCTTGCTACTGAATGGGATGAAAATCAAGAACAGTACATTGTTGTTATGGATATAAATGGTTCTGTTTTTAACCGTATTTCTTATCCAAAAGAAGAAGTGATCACATCTCTAGATTGGTTAAATGCAGAAACTGCAGTTTTAGTTACTAAAAATAGAAACGATTTAAAAAGTTTAGTTGAATATTCTTTAATTAATCATCAGAAGAAAGTCCTTGTTAACGATACTTTGAATAATCTTGGATTTGTTACAGCAGAAGAGGGGCATATTTTAATTGAAAGTCCGCAGTCTGGTATCGATAATATCTTTCTTTTTGAGAATGGAAAATTAAATCAATTAACAAGTTCTCGGCTTGGGGCCTATGCTCCCACTCTTAAAGACGATCAGCTTTATTACAATGAATACACTGTCGATGGGATGGATCTTGCCAAGAAAGATTTACATTGGAAATCGGAGCAGAAATCCGATAATAGCTTTTTTCCTTATTTTGAAAAATTCGCCACTCATGAAAATTTTAAATCCTTAGAAGAAGATTATAAAAAGCAGGATGTTTATCAGATAGAGCGATATTCACAATTTAAACATGCGTTTAATTTACATAGCTGGATTTTATTGGCCCCTCCTCTCTCAAATACTGTCACGGTTCAGGGGTTTTCTCGAGATATTTTAAATAAATTCACTCTGACGGCCGGTGCGGAATATAATCTCAATGAAAAAAGCACCACCGCTTTCACCTCAGCAATTTGGTCTCATTGGTATCCCGTATTTGATCTCGCTGCGGCCTATGGAAATCGAAGACAAAATATTATTAAAGGTGGGAAAACTCAAACCAATCGCTGGGAAGAGACGAGTGCAAATTTAGGGGCCAGCATACCATGGAAAAAAATTAGTGGTCGTTTTGTTCATAATTTAAAATTCAGAGGATTTTCTAAAATCATTAAAGTTACTGATAAAGTGAGTAATGATCGCTCGGAATTAACTTATGGGGCCATGCATTCTCCTGGTGCAAATTTGGATTATACATTATTTTCAAGAACTGCCCGTAGAGACATCTATCCAAATTTAGGTTTTGCTTTTTTTGGCCATGTAGAGGAAGGAAAAAATATTCAGGGACCTAATCAGAGGGGAGCAATACAAAGTATTGATACCAGATATTATCTTCCTGGAGTTTGGTACCATCATTCTTTCTTTCATCAATTTGCTTACGAAAGACAAAATAATAAGTTCTATCAATATTCTAGTAGAATTTTTTATCCTCGCGGTACAAATAATGTTTTTCTACCTGAGTTTACGAAGTATTCTGCAAATTACACAATGCCTTTTTTCTATCCTGATTGGAGTTGGAGTCGGTACATTTATTTAAAGCGAGTTTATGGAAATTTATTTTATGATGAATTAAATGGGCGAGATCATTCGTTTAACTATAAAGCGGCATCCACTGGGTGGGAAGTCATCTTTGAAACTCATTTCTTAAGATTGTTTTTTCCAATCTCTTGGGGAGTGAGAGGAAATTATGTTCTAAATGGATTAGGAAATAAACAGAGCTATGAGTTGTTTTTATCCTCAATTGCCGGCCAATTTTAAAAAACTGCTCTCTTTTGATCTAGAAGAGATTGAAAGAGGAGTTATTGATAAAGAAGGACATTACTTTGGGCTTGATGAGAGAGCACTTTACACTTCTTTAGATGATTTATTTGTCATTCAAAGTCACCCTCTTATTCATGGCACATGGGTGGATCTTGGTGCTGGGGTAGGAAAAAGTGTGCTTCTTTATGCTCTACTTTTTCCAGAGAGACATTCTATTGGGGTGGAATTTTCTGAAGCTCGTTCTTCTGCAGGGATGAAGTTTAGAGACCAACTAAATTTAATGAATGCTGAGATGATTTCAGCAGATTTGCTCTCCTGCGAAATCCCTTATGGTGATATTTATTTTCTATATTTTCCGACAGGGCCTGTTTTAGATCGCATTTTATTTGAACTCTCAAAAAGAAATCATTTTCGACTGATCGTTATTGAGTCACATGGGGATTTAATTAATAGAATCGACAGAGAGCTTTGGTTAAAAAAAGTAGGGGAGATAAAATTAGAGTCTCAGAGGCACTATCCTAATGCCGTTATTTATGAATCTTTAGGGCCACTAAAATTGAGTTCAGGACCCTTTCAATTAAGTTTTCTTCAAAACTATCTATTCATTGAAGATACGCAGGGAATTTGGCTGGGAGAGAGTTTTGGCCTAGAGTGGCTGCAAGAGCAGTATTTTCAATTGAAATTTCCCCCTCGTACCATTAATTGGGCAGAAGTTAAAGAAATCAAATGTAAAGAGAATTTAAATTCATTGGAGATGTTTTTGATAATGCTTAGAAGGTATGAATTTCTTGAAATCCTAACCGAAGAAGAAAAACTTCTAGGCAGCATCCGCAAAATTTATGTTTCCCCTACCTTTAGTCTAGATCTTTCTATAGGCAAAAAGGTAGAATGGAGCAGTATTAAATCCATTCATTGGGGAAATCATTTATGTTACGAATCATCTTCGGACTTCTATTTCTTACCTCTTGCTCACTAGGAACAATCTCTAATGGTGGAGATCGGACCTATGTTTATGATGCTCATAAAGATTATAGTTTTGAAGATCTTGCTAAGCTTGCTCCTCAAGTTGTGCGTGTCTCTAAACGGAATCCTCCTGTAGGACAATTTGATCAGTTATTCGATCCCAAGCTAGGTGCTTTAAAACGAGTGGGTATCATTGTCTTTGAAACTGTTATTCAACCAACTCGTGGCGGACTGGCCGAGAATAATTTGATTTATTTAAGTGCCGCGGGGAAACAACTTTTAACTGAAAAGATGCTTTCAATTTGGGAGCAAAGTTTTCCAATGATTGGGCCAGACATTAAATATATTAGCACCAAGAAGATTAAAAACAGCAAGGCCCTTCATTCATATGGCTCAGAGGTCCAGGACCATATTCAAAGTCTGCATACACAAATAGATCCTGACGATATTTTTTACCGTCCGAAGGGAAAGTTAACTACCGAGTACACCACCTTAAGTCCACGTGGCATGCAAGATGTTTCCTTGATGTTAGTACCGGCGGCGGAACTCATGATGGGGCCAAAATGGTCTGAGCATCAAAAGCACTTTGTTAATGATGTATCAAAAGAACTCAAACTGGACGCTGTGATAGTTGTTCTCAGTGAAATTAATTGGACTGCAGAGCACGTTGATAAGCATAGTGGTGAGTTTATACCAGAACAAATGGTATTAAAGATTCATGCTTCAACTTTGATTCCTATTAAGCAGTATCTTAGTCGATTGAATCAATTGAAAATGAATGATGAGCGGGCAGTGAATATTTGTTTTGGAAATTATGAATCTGAGATGAAGTTTCCAATTAAAATTTCGGTTACAGAAAATGAGCAAAACTTTAATACAATTGAAAAAGAAATATTGTTACCAATGCAAAAGGTTTACAAAGATCTCGCGCAAATGACCATTTTCAGTCTGACTCAGGATTTAAGGAAAACTTTCTAGTATGGAGAGAAGCCAATTTTTAAGAAGAGTTAAATTTATTCTTAAGTTTGGAAAGGCACTACATGCGGTAGGGTCTCCTGCTCACACCCTTGAGGGAACCATGCAGGATATGTGTCAATTGCTAGGATTAAAAGGAACAATTGTTTCTTTGCCCACGGCCATCTTTTCTTCATTTAGTTATGAAGACGAAGAGATTACTAAGATTGAAAGAGTTGAACCAGTTGGGGTTGATCTCGGCAAATTATCAAAGGTTGATAAAATTGCAAAAGAAGTTATTCAAGGTGAGCTCTCGTTTGAAGAGGGAAGTTCTCATCTTGATAATATTTTAAATGAAGAAACTCCTTATGGAAAAAGAGTTCGTGTTATCTGTTTTCTTTTTTCGGCCGCTGGGTTTATGGCCCTTTTTGGAGGAACCTGGGGAGATTTTTTTGCTTCAATCCTAATTGGATTTTTAATGGGATTGATTTCGCTACTTCGGCCAATTGGTTTAGTAGCGCAGTTATTTGAGGCGATGGTGGCCCTTGTTTCGGCACTCGCAACTTACCTCTTGGTAAAATTGTTTCCTGGCCTAAATGTGGGTGTCATCATTTTATCTAGTTTGATTATTTTTATGCCAGGCCTTTTTATCACTATTGCTATTGCTGAAATTGCTACTCAAAATTTAACTTCAGGAACATCACGCTTAGTAGGCGGAGTGATGATTTTATTGAAACTCACTTTTGGGGTTTTTATTGGCAGTAAATTGGCCAGTTGGTTTCATTTTCCATCCATCGATCTTGATTTTAATACGATCCCTTCTTGGTTTAGCTATGTCATGCTTCCAGCAACTGCTTTAATGTCTACAGTGAATTTTAAGGCCGAAAAATCTGATTGGAAGTGGGTGACCATCGCAGGTATATTTGGCTACTCTTGTGCCAAAGTTGGATCGGAATATCTGGGAACAGAGCTTGGAATATTTTTTGGTGGGGCCTGTGTTGGGGCCGTAAGTAATATTTTTGCTCGACTTCAAAACAGGCCATCTAGCATTTTTCAATTTCCGGGAATTATTTTACTTGTTCCAGGATCAGTTGGTTATAAAAGTTTAAGCTTCTTATTTGAAAACGACGTCACTCAAGGCATGCAAACAGCTTTTACGATGATCGCTTTGGCCATGGCCTTAGTCGTAGGTGTTTTTGTCGGAAATATTCTGATTAAGCCTCGTAAGAGTTTGAATTGACACCAGTTTTATTTTTTAGATGTAAGAGACTTGTTGCGTAAAATGGTGGTCCGATATCTTTAAGGTATTAATTATTGCCGGCTTGATGCAAGTCTCTTTGAAGGGGCATACTGTTAGTAAGAAATGCATTCTTTAAAACTATGCAAAGGAAATCCAGGAAGGATTTTAATTTGTCGAACCAAGGAAGGTAAGAATGACGAAGAATTTACCCATATTTTTCTTATTGGGATTTTTCATTAGTTGTCAGCAAAAGCACCCATCTCAAAGTTTAGTTAAGAAATATCTCCCTCAAGAGCAGCAAGACCAAAACGTTCCAGAAATCGCCGGGGTGAAATCAATTCTTGATGTTCCTAATGAGGCCCATTATTTTCAGGCCAAAATAGGCTATACAAATTTTCAAGTCAGTGATGAAGATAAAGTTGAGAAGGCGATTGAGATTATTAAGAAAGTGATAGCATCACCAGAGTTTAGAGATAGGGTTATTAATTTTAGCTACAATGGCAAAAAACAATTTGTAGATACTAAATTATCAAATGAACAAGTCTACCTGGCCATCCTAGAAGGAAAGGAAACGCTTAGGCCTGTAGTGGATTATGAAATGGATTTGGATCTTCAGCTTTATTATTCATGGAGAAGTACTGTCGGCTATACTTATCCCAATCAATTAAAGATCTTTATGAATAAGAAATTTTTTAATCGGTATACTCCCGCGGAAGTGGCAGGAAATATATTTCATGAATGGACGCATAAATTAGGTTTTGAGCATGCCTTTTATTATTCAATTAGTCGCGATTCATCCGTTCCTTATGCTCTTGGTTATTTAATAGTTAATCTTGGGAAACAATACGAATAATTTAAGTTATTTTTCTTCTGGCACAATGAGTGCAAAGGCTTATGTGTCAGGAGGAAATTTATGGGACAAAATACTCCCTCTCAAAAACATAACAAAAAAGAACAAGAGTCAATAAATCTGCCCAAAGAAATTCAAGAGGTTCGTGATAATGAAGAGGCCTCGGTTCCTGATCAGGCCTATGCATTTGATGAGTCAAATACAGATAACGAAGAGTATCACGATGTTGATGATGACTTTGAAGATAGCGAGATTAACTATGAGGATTAAGCAAAACTAAAGACCCATTTCTCTTGGCCAAAGATATGCTTTGCTTCGTGTATTTTTGTTCTTTCTTGATAGTTTTACTTTCGAGTTTTTCTATCAAGGAGAAAGTATGCGTCCTTTATTTGTCCTTATGATCGCTGTGCTTGCCATATCTTGTGGAAATCCATCTCGGTCAAAACCAAATTCAATTGTGGGCAGGCAATGTCAGTTAAATGAGCAATTAGTTCCATGTGAAACGATGAATGAAACAACTGATGGACTTGGGATCGATTTACTTGATGTTCAAGTCGAGGTCCCGATAAAAATCGCTAACTCTCAGATTACTTTCCTTGATACGAAATTCGACTCCGCAACTGGTAGAAGAATTAGTTGTAAAGCTGAGGCCAAAGCTGGGGATATTTACCAGTATAATTTGGATGGTGATCAACTTGGAGTTCAAACGAATTCGGGCCAGTTAACTTTTACTCGGAGTAGTGGCACTGGAGTAAATGGAAACTGGGTTTGGAGTGGGAATATCGATAATGGAACACATGTCATAAAGCAATTAATTATCATTGCTGAGAATAGGGCCATTTTGAAAACACATTGTGAATTATAAAAAAAAGGTGTCAGGTACCTTTTGGTACCTGACTGTGAAATTAATTTAAATTTTCGATAACAGTCGCAACACCTTGACCTAATCCAATACACATTGTGGCAAGACCATAACGTTTATTATTTTGTTTCAATTGATGAGCGAGAGTACCAGTGATACGAGCACCCGAGCAGCCAAGTGGATGTCCAAGTGCAATCGCTCCACCGTTAAGATTTACTTTCTTTTCAACTTGATCAAGAAGGCCAAGGTCTTTGAGTACAGGGATTGATTGAGCAGCGAAGGCCTCATTTAATTCGATGATATCCATTTGCTCCATTGAAAGACCCGCCTTCTGAAGAGCACGTCTTGAAGAGGCCACGGGGCCATAACCCATGATACTTGGCTCGCATCCAGTAGAGGCGATAGAAAGTATTCGAGCAAGCGGTTTAAGACCTAAGGCCTTCGCTTTTTCTTCACTCATGATAATAACACAAGAAGCTCCATCTGAGAGAGCTGAAGAATTTCCTGCAGTCACAGTTCCATTTTTTGGATCAAAGACGGCCGGAAGTTTTGAGAGAGTCTCTACAGTTGTTTCAGGTCGAACAACTTCATCAAAATTAATAAGTGATGGAACACCCATGTCGTCATGGCCAAGTGTAGGAACAAGTTCATCTTTAAATCGACCTTTTGCTCCTGCTTCGGCCGCTTTTTGATGGGATCTCATGGCAAATTCATCTTGTTGAAGACGAGTCACTCCATGCATTCTACCAAGTAGTTCTGCTGTAAGGCCCATCGAGCCTGCACCTTTCGAAGTTGTTTTGGCCAATGATGGATTAAAATCCACTCCGTGAGTCATTGGCACATGTCCCATGTGCTCAACACCACCACAAAGATAAATCTCCCCCTGGTTTGACCAAATACCCTGAGCGGCCATATGGATGGCCGTCATTGATGAACCACACAAACGGTTTACTGTTTGGGCCGAAACAGTCTTAGGGATATCAGTGAGAAGTTGAGCATTTCTTCCAATGTTATAGCATTGCTCAAGTGTTTGCTGGACACATCCCCAGATGATATCTTCGATTTCAGCAGGGTTAATCGCTGCATTTCTTTTTAAAATTTCTCTCATTAAGTGAGCAGAGAGTTCTTCTGCACGAACATTTCTGAATGCTCCTGCTTTTGATCTACCCATTGGAGTTCTTACTGCATCAACAATGACTGCATTTTTCATATTTACCTCAATTAATAATAAGTTTTGTTATCAGCTGCCATACCTTTCATATAAGAAGTCAGCTCATAAAGTTTACCAATGGAAGAATATTTTTTTGATTCCTCCTCAAGTCTTTTAAGTCCAAGCGTGTCTGCATACTTTAATGCTCCGGCCCTAAAAGGAGGAAAGCCGAGTCCTAATAGGAGACCCATATCAACTTCAATTGGAGTAGAGACAATTTTATCTTCCAGACATCTTGATGATTCAATAATCATTGGAAGCATCATTCGCATAACGATTTCTTCATCTGAAATTTCAATTTGCTTTTTGACGATAGGTTTTAATAATTCATAAACGGCAGGATTTACTTTTTTTACAGGTCTGCCTTTTTTATCCATCTCATACTCATAAAAACCTAGGCTATTTTTTTGACCAAATCTCTTATTTTCGTACATCACATCAAGAGCGGTCTTCCTTCCTAAATTCATACGATCAGGAAAGGCCTCGGCCATAATTTTTGTGGCGTGAACACCAGTGTCTAGCCCGACTACATCCATGAGGTAAGCAGGGCCCATTGGCCAGCCAAATTTTTCCATCACCTTATCAATCTTTTGAAAATCAACGCCGTCTTCGAGAAGAAGCATTAAAGCATTGAAGTATGGAAAAAGAATTCTATTGACTAGAAAACCAGCACAATCATTAACGACAATAGGAGTTTTTCCCATAGCATTGGCGTAATTGACCGCTTCAGCAATTGTCGCCTCAGATGTTTTTGCTCCACGAATAATTTCCACCAGAGGCATTCTGTGAACAGGATTAAAAAAGTGCATACCACAGAATTTCTCTGGGCGCTTTAGTCCTTCTGATAGTTTGGTAATAGAGATGGTTGATGTATTAGAAGACAGAATAGTTTCAGGTGAAACAAGTCCCTCTACTTCGGAAAGGACAGCTTTTTTAATCTTTTCACTCTCTACAACAGCTTCAACTACAAATTGAGTTTGAGTGAAATCAGCATAAGAAAGGGTTGGGGTGATATTGGCAATAACTTTTGCCATTTTTTCTGGAGTGATTTTTTTTCTTTCAACTTCTTTGTTTAGAAGTTTAGAAGCTTCATTCATCCCAAGTTCTAATTGCTCATGCTTAATATCTTTCATAAGAACTGGTGTTCCTGTTGATGCAGACTGATAGGCAATACCTCCACCCATAATTCCAGCACCAAGCACGGCACCCATTTTAATTTGGTGAGCATCCTTAGTTATTTTTTTAGAAACTTTTTTTAGATATTGATCACCAAGAAAAACTTGAACGAGGCATTCAGCTGTTTTGGTTTTTGCACACCAAGCGAAGTTTTCACCTTCAAAGACCAGGGCCTCATCTCGATTTAAACGCGACCCTTTTTGCATACTCTCAACAGCTTTAACTGGAGCAGGATAATGAGGACCTGCCATTGCTGCCACGAAGGCCTTAGAGCCATCAAAGCTCATCATAGATTCAATTTTATCTAGCTTGATTGGTGATTTTTTTTGTTCAACTCGTGCCTTCCAGTTAAGTTCACCTTTGTTCGCACGCTCAAGGAGTTTAAGTCCTGCAGCTTCAAGTTGAGCATCTTCGACGATTCCATCAATGGCGCCAAACTTTAATGCTTCTTCAGCTTTATAATGTTTTGCTCCTGTAATCCATTCAATGGCATGATCTGCGCCAATCAATCTAGGAAGACGAACAGTTCCTCCCCAACCAGGAATAATTCCAAGTTTAGTTTCAGGAAGACCCATCGCCGCCTTCGGAGTAGCTAGGCGATAGTCCATCGTAAGTGCAATTTCACAACCTCCACCAAGAGCGAAGCCATTTACAAGAGCGACTTTAGGATAAGGAAGATCTTCATAGCCATTAAAAACTTTATTAATACTTGCGATCCAAGTTTTCATTTCCTCTTCAGATTTTTTGAAATGATCGAGGAATTCAGTAACATCGGCACCAAAGACAAATCCACTAGGCTTTCCAGAAGTAAAAAGTAGACCACTGGCCTTCTGCTGTTTAATTACTTCTAACATTTCACCAAGCTCTTTAAGAGCAATGGCATTAAAGACATTGGCACTTTGATCTTTTAAATCAAAAGTAACCTTAAGATAGTTATTGGGGATACTTTCCAAACGAAAAGCTTGGCCTGAATAAAGCATATTTCACTCCTTAAACATAAGTAGAAAAATTGTACCGTTTAAGGAGTGAAAGTTCTAACTAATAGAGGTTGAGTGAAATAGTTTTTTAAAGAAGCTTTTTTAAATCTTCTTTAATTTTTTCGGGAGAGTCAGTTGGAGCATATCTTTTGACAACTTCTCCCTTCTGATTGACCAAAAATTTGGTGAAGTTCCATTTGATGGCCTCAGAATTTAATATTCCCGGTTTCTCAGATTTTAAAAACTGATAGAGTGGTGCAGTATTTGCGCCATTAACATCAATCTTAGCAAACATAGGGAAATGGACATCGTAGGTTAGGCTACAAAATTTTTTAATTTCTTCAGCATCCCCTGGCTCTTGGGCACCAAACTGATTACAGGGAAATCCTAAAACCTCTACCTTATCTTTTAATTCTTGATAAAGAGATTCAAGACCTTTGTATTGTGGAGTGAATCCACATTGGCTGGCCACATTGACAATTAAAAGTAGCTTACCTTTGTATTTTTCGAGAGAAACTTCTTCACCATTAATATCTTTAACTTTGAACTCATAAATATTTTGGGCCATATAAACTCCTTGAAAGTATATTAGTTAAAACTATCTTTTTTGGAAAGAAAATGAGTCAGCGACGCGCTAGTAACATTAACCGATGCCCAGAATGCAGGGTGAATCAAAATTTTTGTGTTTGTAAAATGATTTTACCCTTGACGATAGAGGGGAGAGTTTCACTCATTGTTCACGTTCGCGAACTCAAATTAACTTCAAATACAGCGCAATTTATTCAGAAAATGATTCCTCATCAGTCACAAATCTATATTCGGGGAAAAGTGTTTGATACTTTTGAGCCATCAGAAATTTTAAATACAGCGGGGCGACCTTTGTTTCTTTATCCCCATGAAGACGCTATAGAATTAAATGAAGATTTTAAGACTAAGTATCCTGGCCCTTATCATCTCATTATTCCTGATGGTAACTGGCATCAGGCAAGAAGAGTTAGAAGAAGGGAAGAGGGTCTTAAAGATATTCCTGCAGTTAAATTACCTCCAGGCATTCATGGCGAATACATGCTCAGAAGGGCACCTTGTCCTGAGTGGGTCTCAACTTATGAAGCTGTGGCCCATGCACTTGGAATTTTAGAATCAACTGATGTGAAAGATAAGCTACTTAATTTCTTTCGCCATTGGGTTAAGATGACAATGTACGGACGAACCCAGAATAAAAGTTTTCTTGTAGATTAAGCGGCCAGAATATCAATCTTCTCTTTTTCAAGATGCTCTTTCAAAGCAGTCAGTGCCTCAGCGTGAAGCTGACAAACTCGTCCCTCTGATAAGTTAACAATTGAGGAAATTTCATGAAAGTTGAGATCCTCAAAATACTTTAAAGTAACAATTAATCTCATGGTTCGCGGAAGTTCATCCATAACGACAGCGAGTGTTTTTTTGAGTGAATAGTTTTCAAATTCAGAATTGGAATAACTATTCTGAGGTAAAGTTTCTCCTTCCACATACTGCTTAATTGTTTCACCTTGATCATATTGCTCCATTCGGATCATATCCCGAGATTTAAAAGGGAGAACATTAGACATCTCTTCACTGGTCGGAGTACGTCCAAGTTCTTCAGTTAGTTCAGTTTTAGCTTTTTGATATTTTTTCTGTTTACTTCTTTCAGTCCTTGTCATCCAGTCTTGCTTTCTAAGTTCATCGATAATTTCTCCTCTTATCCGAAATTCTGCATAGGTTTTAAAAAGATTTTTCTTATCTTTTTTATACTTATTCATGGCATCGATAAGACCGATCACTCCCACCATCACAAGATCTTCTAGATCGAGAACCTGGTGATATTGGTAATGATAGTGCTTGGCCCAATATCGAATAATAGGCATAAAATTTTTTATGATTTCCTGCCGAGAAGTATCTTGTGACTTTTTAGCTTCCATAGGATTTCTCCAAGTTGTGCCGATATTGTCACATGGATACGAGTTATTTACTGACTAAAGATCTAAGTCTTGGAAGTTACGAGATTGATTTTAAGGCCAATGTAATTTATGTTGGGCGATTGCCATGCTTTATTGGCATTTAGAATATGTTGAAATTATCATCTGTTTGATACAGCAATAATTTTAATACTTTGCATTTAAACGTAGTCATTTTAAAGACTTAATCTTTTTATTCTTACTCCTGATTTTGCATACCTGTTTTTAAATCAATAGGAGTTTAGAAATGATTAATGCTATAAAGTATACTGAGAGTCTTGAAGAAGTAGGTTTCAGTGCCGATCAGGCGAAAGTCGCCGTTAAACTATGGGTTGAACTAATGGATACATCACTAGCTTCGAAAAGCGATTTAAAAGAATTAGAGTTCTCTACTCGAGAAGGATTTAATTCTTTACGTTTAGAAATGAAGTCTTCGGAATCCTCAATCCGCTCCGATATGAAAGAAATGGAAAACTCAATCCGCTCTGATATGAAAGAAATGGAATCCTCAATCCGTTCTGATATGAAAGAAATGGAAAACTCAATCCGCTCCGATATGAAAGAAATAGAAAACTCAATCCGCTCCGATATGAAAGAAATAGAAAACTCAATCCGCTCAGATATGAAAGAGATAGAAAGTTCTATTCGTTCAGATATGAAAGAGATGGAAAATAAGATTTACTCTGAATTGAAATCTATCCGTTTTGATATGCGAGAGATGGAATCTAGGTTAACTATTAAATTAGGAAGTTTAATGGCCT
>JBFWTE010000047.1:0-1221 GCA_050247975.1 Bacteriovoracaceae bacterium | reverse complement strand
GAAAGTTCTATTCGTTCAGATATGAAAGAGATGGAAAATAAGATTTACTCTGAATTGAAATCTATCCGTTTTGATATGCGAGAGATGGAATCTAGGTTAACTATTAAATTAGGAAGTTTAATGGCCTTAGGTTTGGGCCTAATGGCCATGATCAATAAATTTTAGAAATATTCACGTTCTGATTTTGCTTCATCAGATTCAAGCCAATTGGTAAATTCATCGAACTCCATGATTTCATCACGAAATATAACCACTCGCCAGTTGGCCTGTTCTTGATCTAGTTCAATAATGTCTTCGGGATCCAATACCATCTGCTTAACAGAATGAGGAAGTGAACTAAAACTCATCTCTTCTTCAAGACGTAGAATTTTTTTACTTTTCATCAGATAGTAGTGTGGATTCATTAATGGCCCCTCCTGGGAATTGTGAGAACCTAACTCCTAAGGTTCTTCATATTGAAATCGTTTCATGCTTTTTTTGAGTATACAAGATCTCTTTTAAAATTTTTATTTTTTAAAAAAATCGTCTAGAGCGATCAACTTCTCATTGGCACCACTCAAGTGACACTTCTTAGGATCACTCTGGCCCCTTTCTATCGCGAGATATTGCTAAGTCTTCAAAATTTAAATTCAAAAGATTGGCATCAATAATGCTCTGTCATTATTCAAGAAGGAAATCCCGCCAGGATGGTAGGACCACCGACGTTTCAAGAAGAAACAGATTAGATAAAAGACTCAAGGAAAGTAAGAGCGATGGAGTCCAAGGTAAGGGCAACATCCGGTTCACGGAGGAACCACTTTTTTAAAAAAAGGGTAGAGATGAGAAAGTTGATGTTTGGTTGCTTTTTTTTGGCCTCACTATCATCATGGGCACAGGAGGATGCTAAAAATGTTCAGAAGGCCAAATTTGATTCAAAACTTATCTCTCATGTCATAAAGACTCTGGGGTAAGTTAGGCCTAGGGCCAATTTGACTTCAAGATCGCCAAGTGCTTGAAGTTATAAAATGAAAGCTTGGCACGAATTGTGCTTTATAAAAAGAAAGAGTTACTAGGAAGGTAGCTCTAGAAGAAAAGCAGGAAGCTGACCAAACAGGAGGAGGTCGTATGGAAATGATGGTTATTTTAGGAGGAATGATGTCAATGATGGTAGTGAGCCTACTTTTTCAGCACGTCTCCTACAAAAAAGTGTATATCAAGTCTGAATATAAATCATAAGGCCCG
>JBFWTE010000046.1:0-23139 GCA_050247975.1 Bacteriovoracaceae bacterium | reverse complement strand
ATTCTGACACCAGAATATGAGAACAGAAAAAAATAACTTGGCCAACTAACAAGGCCTTACTTGGCCCAACAAAGTCTTACAGGAAGCTGTCAAATGAACCTTGTAAAAGATGTGACTAATAGTAAGAAAACCTCTCTCCCTCAGTGAAAATCTTCCCTATTGAAATAAACCTTGGAAATTTAATATGTTAGAGTAGATTTAAAATTAAGCTAAAAACTATCTAATTTTTTGCTTAGACAAGCTCGGTCATTAACATTATTTAGATAGCAAATTCAACCAACCCTAGGGGGATCAAATGGATACTATTCGTAAAGTGCCTGAACTTAGTTTGATGAGTTTTCTTAATGGATCAAATACGGATAAGCAGCGTTTTGTTGATAATCTTTTTTCAGGACTTAAAGATTATGGATTCATTGTTTTAGTTGATCATCCCGTTGACCATAAAATTACCGACAAGGCCTATAATCTTATTCATGAATTTTTTCAACTTCCTGAGGCCACAAAGAGACAATATGTTTGTAAAGAGGGGGGAGGCCAGCGTGGTTACACTGCTTTTGGTGTAGAGCATGCTAAGAATTCTCAATATCCAGATCTAAAAGAATTTTGGCATGTAGGTCGTGAGACAGTTATTAATCCAAAATTTAAACAATTTCTCCCAGATAATTTCTGGCCAACTGAAGTGGCAGAATTTAAAGATACTTTTTTAAAGCTTTATAATGCCCTTGATACAACATCGATTGTTATTATGGATGCGCTTGGAATGGCCCTTGATGTCCCACAATCTTATTTCAGAAATATGCTTCAAGATGGGAATTCAATTCTCCGCCCAATTCATTATCCACCTCTTGGCCCTGCTGCTCCAAAGAACGCTGTTCGCTCTGCGGCCCATGAAGATATTAATCTTATCACAGTGATGGTCGGAGCGACTGCTTCAGGTCTTGAGCTTCTTGATCGAGATGGAAAGTGGCTACCGGTTAAAACAAATGATAGGCAACTCGTTGTAGATTCGGGAGATATGCTTTCTCGTCTAACAAATGATGTGATTCCGGCCACTACCCACAGAGTAGTAAATCCTGATGATGCGACATCAAATCGTTATTCGATGCCATTTTTTGTTCACCCAAATCCAGATACAGTTCTCTCTTGTATTCCTTCATGTGTTGGTACTGGGGCGAAGTATGAGGCCATCAATTCTCATGAATGGTTAATGATCAGACTTAAAGAAATTGGTTTGGTGAAATAGTTTAAATTTTTCTACTGACCTGAGATTTTAAATTTCAGGTCAGTTTCATTTAGAAAAAGTGCCTTAGTCCAAGACTGGTTTTAAAATTGGTTTGAGTTGTTGTTAATTGTCTGCCACCTTGCTGTTCTTCTCTTGTTTGCAAACTATCAAAAGCAAAATCAGTTAAAAGTTCCCAATCATAATTAAAAGGGAAGGCCGCACCTAGTTTCACGGTAGGTAGAAGTCCTACCACGCCAGATTGCTTAACCCCCATAGATTCAGTGTAGGACTGGCCATAACCAAGTCCGGCACCACCATAGAGTCGAGCATTAATATATTGTTTTAAACTGTGGTAATAAAGAATATCGGCCACGGCCAGTGCTCGAGTTGTAATCGCCGATGAAACATCATAATTGACCACTTCTTTGTCGTAGCGAAGGCCAATATCAAAAGCAAAGTTATAACCTAGATCTCTTTCGTAATAAATTTCTCCAATATATCCACCGCGCTCATAATTAGTAGCAGGGGAGTCAGTGGTGGATTCTGAGATTCCTCGACTAAGACCACCTTTAAAAACGACAGATTGTCTGACTTGAGGAATGAGGGCCTTAATATATTTTTGGCGATCTTTTTCTGGATTAAGGGCCCAGATATATTCATTGGCCGGATAATAAGTCACCATGGCCCCTTTTTCAAAAGGGAGCTTGGCATCAGCATTGATTATTTCCCATTGAGTGTATTCGCCAGAAACAGTAATGGCCTTAGCTAGGATAGAGACATCTTCAGCAGTGAAAGTACCTGTCATTCCTTGAATGATGCCCTGTCTTTTCCCATTACGAGTGAGGAAAGTTCTTTTGGTCTCTGAAACGGCCTGAATCATGATGAGCTCATAAGCATGCACAGAAGAGGCAAGCATGAGGATAAAAAGAAAAATGGTATGATGAAGTCGCATACTTCATCATACCATGGAGAGTAAAATTTCAAATCTTAACTTATTAAACCGTTTTACTAAGGTTTAAGGGGCCTCAATCATACAACGAAAGCCGGTGTACTTGTTTTCTTCCGAAGTAGGTGTGGTCAATGTCACATCACCTGCATCAATGTAGTCACCATCATTATTGCTGTCATGATTTACTGTGCGTAAGCGAGCGGTCCAACGTCCAGAGCCAGCAGCATTAGTGAAACTACCCCCTGAAGTCATACCTAGTAACTCATCAGTATCAACCGTATAGTCACCATCATTTAAAAGAGTTGAATCAAAATAAAAGTAGTCTGAATTTAAATAACCTTGAGTCGCCAGGGTTAGGGTATAGGCCGTGTTAGTTGCTGTTGGAAGACCAAAAGTTGACCAAAATTTTGTTAAATCATCGTAGCCACTCACAAATTGAAAGCTTGACGAGGAATCAATGTTAACACCTGAGGCGAGCATACTTGCGACTGATTCTGAACCAGCAACACTTGAGCCATACGAGTAAGGGTTGTAGTTAGAATCAAGCATGTAGCTAGCATAAGATTCATCTGGGGCCGCACCTAAGTGAGCACCCACAGGAATAATGGTTTCATCATTGTAGTTATGGAAGCGATCAAGGTTCCATTCTTCAAGGTTACCCACAAGATCCTGGATACCATAACGAGATGAACAGCTGGCCGTTACATCAGAGCCGGCCATGACATAGCTATGGTCTGCCTTGTCTGTTTCAGTCGAAGACCAAAGATCAAATAAAGTACTCAGTAATCCATCTTGAAACTGACTATAGAGTGGAGCAGTTGTATCTGAGTTACACTGAGATGTCGTAAGACTGGTACTATTTCCTTGCTCTGAAGTTGCAAAGCTAGAGGCCCCAGTTGTTTTATGCCAGGCCGCTGCTGCAATATGCACTTGGCGTGAGATAAGTGATTTATTTTTTGTATTGTAGGCCGGGTTAAAACTTGCACCACCAGAGCAGTACTGAGATGCCTGTTGCTGCTTAATATAGGTAATAGGTGGACGTTTTGGAAATGGGGCCTTCATCACTTGAGTGACAGTTTCCTGGGTCGTTTGGTTGGCCTCAGCAAAAGCGGCAATCTCAGCTACAGTAAGAGTTGAAATTGCTTTCCAGCTACCACTTGTGTAGTAGTAACACTGTCCACCAGAGCGGTCATAGTAAACGTTATCAGTAGATCCTGTCACAGCAAGAGCAGTCGGAGTGCCATTGCCGATACAACCAACTCCACCTGTTTCTGTACAGTCACTGGTGTTGATAGTGTAGTTACAAGAAGCTTCATAGCGATCTACAAAATAATCTTTTCCTAGATCAAAATAACCTGAATAGCCATCCCCTGGACCTGTATAGGCACATCGATTGTAATTTAATTTATCCGAGGTGAGTCCCATCGTTGTACACGCTTCTTTATTGGCGATCCGACGATGAATGAGTGCCATGTTTGCTCGCGGGATAGCGACGCGAATCGTGGCATAAGTATTACTTGTATCAAGGGCCTTGCCATTTGCAACGGCCATCACTTTATAATAATAAAAATTTGAAACACTTGTTTCTGGAGCATCCGTTGAAGCAAGTGAAGTATCAGTATATGTCATCACTGATGCAGGAGTGATTTCTGTCGCATTGATTGGATTTAAAAATGGGCCAGTAGAGCTAGTTGAGCGATAAACATTATAGCCAGTGATTGTCCCATTATAAACAGTGAATGCATTCCAATCGAGGCGAACTGAAGGGCCAGAGGAAACTGTTCCATCGAATAAAACTTTTGATCCAACTGCATAGATATCATACCAGTCATTATGAACGGCCGAGGTGCTGGTTACAGTAAGAGTAAAAGTCTTAGTCAGAGTTTGTGCAGCAGCAGCTCCATTTGTGGTTCCATTATCAGTTAATGTCACTGTAATAGTGGCCGTGCCTGATTGTCCGGCCGCGGGCTGAAGAGCAATGTAAAGACTGTCTCCATTTCCTGTAGGTGCATTATAAGTTACACCACTAGAAGAGGCGACGGCACCAGCATAGATACTTGAAAGAGAGCTATCGCTATAGAGTTTTATGTTGGTTGTCGTGTGAGGAATCATCACTGTATTACTTGACGACACTGTGACAGTCACGTTCTGAGTATCTTCATCCGATCCACCACCTTCATCAAGGGTGAAGCCATCAATGGCCGTTGTAGAAGTGTCACTATCGACAACAAAAAGAGTTGCTTCATTGGTGGTTTGCGCAGAAATCGTTGATGGAGATAAAGTAGGGGCATCGTTGACTTCTTGGATAGTCATCGTTGCTGTAGCTGAAGTGGTGCTACCATTTCCATCATCATATTGAACAGTCACATCACAAGAAGTCGCTTGTCTTGCGACATTTGCTGTAGGTTGGAAAACAATATTTCTTGGGTCCGAAGTTCCAGAGATACTAATTGTTCCGTAATCGCTACAAGGTGTTCCTGAAGTCAGAAGTGTTAAAGTTCCGTTTGATAAGCGGTCCCCACCAGTTAAGCAGAAAGCTGCTCCTGCACATCCAGTGACTGAAGAAATCGTTCCAATTGTCTGAGAAGATGAATCTTCCACAGGGACAGTTAAAGCAACACTTGTAGCGAGTGATGGGGCAACGTTGGTTACGCTAAGAGCGATCGTTGTATCAGTCACGCTAGCGCTGGCGGAATCTGTTACTTTATAAATCAAATTACATGAACCAACATTATCATCAGTTGGTGTACCAGAGATGGCCCCTGTGCTTGAATCCATACTAATCCAACTACAAGTATTAGTTGAAGCAAGTGCCCAAGTGAGCGTTTGAGATTCACCTGCCACAATATCTGGATCTGTCGCAGTTGGAGTACTACAGACGAGAGCGGTATCTTGGGCCAGTGGACTGGTACAAGATGAAGAAGCAGAAATAGATGGGGTATCGTTAACTGCTGTGACAGTTGGATATTCAATTCCAACTGAAGAAACTGCACCTGCTGTTACCGTATAGTTTAAAGAAAAAGTTCTTGCGGCCTGAGTAGAATTATAATTTGCAGTTGGCGTGAGAGTCACACGACAAACACCAAGAACATCACAACTACATGCTCCTGCTGAAAGATTTACTAGTCCACTGACAGAGCAAGCTGTAGCTAAATCATTCTCAACATCTGTGTAGTAAAAAGTATAAACTGTTGCTGTATCTTCAACGATGGTTGGGTATTGAGCATAAACGGTTGGAGCATCATTAACTGCAGTCACTGAAAATGTGACAGTTACATATTGCGATCCATCCACTGTTCCATCATTAAGTTTGTACATGAATGAATCAGTGCCGTAGTAATTTGAATTAGGAGTATAGGTACAAGTTAAATCTGAAGTTCCACTTGAGCCAGATTTATTCATACATGAAGAGAGTGTTCCGTAGTTGGGATTGGCCACAACAGAATAGGCTATGGTGTCACCATCTTGATCCGAGCCCTGAGTAACAGTGAAATTGACGGCGGTATCTTCAGTGACGACGACTGTTTGATCGACGCCAGATGGGGCATGATTAGAATCATTACTAACAGCTACACACGCTCTGAGATTGGAGTTAAATGTCTCTCCTGATCCGCAGGTTGTTTCCTTTACTTTAGGAACACATGCTGCAAAAAAAGTGAGCACGAAAAGTGTAAACCAAATCTTGTTGAAACCTACCATAGTCTCTTCCTTTATGATCCGTCTTTCGCTTTATCGGGAAGTTGCTTAAATTCCTTAGACTTAAAGACACTTGATCAAAAATTGGATATATTTATTCTCTCATTTTCTGAACAAATTCAGTCGGAATAAGAAAATGAAACTTAACTGAATCCTGCATTTACAAACTCTTACGGAGCGAGCAGAATTTAGGGAGGCGAAAAATTTTGACTATTTTCGTTGGCAATTCTGGAGGGGACAGCATGTTTTCTTTTTTTAAGTCCGATTCGAATACTTCAGTAAATCAAGGCAAAGCAATTGCCCTTATGAACCAGAAAGGTGGTGTAGGGAAGACAACCATGGCCTTTAATTTGGCCCATGCATTTGCGAGTCAAGGTAAAAAAGTCCTTTGTATTGATATGGATCCTCAGGCGAATTTTTCTTCTCTTTTTGGAATTGAAGAAGCTTCTTCCCATATTCATCATCTTCTGATTAATTCAATAAAAGAATTAAGACCGCTTCATTCACCAGTGATGATTCACGATGTTTTGGTTAAAACAGAGGACAATATCGATCTTATTCCTTCTGGCCAGGAACTTTCGGGCTTTGAACTAACTGTTGCGGGCATTAATGCTCCTAGGCAGCTTATTCTTAAAAAATTCATTGAAAAGTCTCAATTAAAAGAGCAGTACGATATTATTGTTATTGATGGGCCACCAACACTAGGCCTTCTCGTGGTAAATATTCTTTGTGCTGTGGATGGAGTTCTTTATCCATTTGTACCTGATCGTTTTTCTGAGCAGGGTCTAAAAAATATTCAGCAAGTGGTGGCCGACATTGCTGATATGGAGATTACATCAACTCCAAAAAATTTAGGTTACATACCTAATTTATTTGATACTCGACGCAAACAGGCCAACTCGGATTTAGAAAATATTAAAAACACTCTAGGTGAGGCGACTATTTTTGGCCCATTCACTAACAAAGTTCAGTTTGGTAAATCACTTGCGCAAAGAAAATCTGTGTTTCATTATAAGTCTGGAGAATATAAAGATCTGCAAGGTCAGTTTGTGTCAATGGCGGAAACTGCACTCAAGGAGCTGGGCCAATGAAAAATAAAAATCCATTATATGTCGTCAAAGGTAAAGAAGTGTTAGAGGCCAAGGGTGTTTTAGATTTATTAATTAAAAAATTTAATTTAGAACCACTTGTTTTGTTTTTATCGAATCTAATGAAGCTGTTACTTGAGCAGATTCAAAACTATCCAACATTTTTGGTTGTAAAATCTAAAATGGACGAGCTCTTAGCAACACTCGTGGCATTGAAGACGAAATTTGCTTAATCTTCGGGTGCGGCCCTTCTTTTTGGGGCAGCAGTTCTAAGCTTGATTTGATCCTTATCATCTGAAAAATAAACATTTTCCAGTGAACTCTCATTGCTTCTTTCTCGTGTCGAGCTTGGTGTAATCGAATTAACGCTTAATGTTTCAGTTTTTACATTTTTGGCCGAATCTTGGAGGAATTGCATCTCTTCATTAAGAATAATGGCCTCTTCTAGACCGTCCTGGGCAATGACGGGAAGACTTAATGTTAGAAATGTTACAATAAGGATTTTTCTCATTGTGATGAATCTCCTATAATCAGCATAAATGAGAGACCTACAGTTATCAAGTTATGATTTTGATCTTCCTGCGGAGTTGATTGCAGATCGTCCTGTGATGGACCGGCACTCTTCTAAGCTTTTAGTCTTTAATGAAGAGACTCAGCAAATTACTCATAGTACCTTTAAAGAGATTAATCAGTTTCTTCCTCCTCATTCGACTTTAGTTTTTAATCGATCAAAAGTTTTTCCCTGTCGCCTGATTGGATCTAAACCCTCAGGTGGAGAAGCGGAGGTTTTTATTCTCTCTCTTTTACATTCAAATCACTTGTATCCAGCGATGATACGGGCCTCGGGTAAAAGAAAAGAAGGGGATGTCTTTCATTTTAAAGGGTCACTTTCCGCCAAGCTTGAGAAAGTTGTGGGTGATGGAACTTTTCTTGTTTCTTTTAATAAAACTGAAGAAGAACTACTTTCAATGTTAGAACAAATCGGAAAGATTCCCATCCCTCCCTATATTAGAAAAGGGGAGTCAGATGAGCTCGATCAAAAGACTTATCAAACTGTTTATGCCAAGGAGCAAGGCTCAGTGGCCGCTCCAACCGCCGGTCTTCATTTTTCCGAAGAGCTACTTAAAAATTTAAAGTTAAATGGCCATGAGCTTGCCACTGTGACCCTTCACGTGGGGGCCGGAACTTTTTCTCCAGTAAAAAGTGAAAATATTCTTGAACATAAAATGCACGAAGAATTTTATTCCATTGATCAGGAAAATTTGAAAGTCATTCAAAAGGCCCAGTTTAGAGTGGCGGTAGGTACTACGACTTTAAGAACCTTGGAGTCTTCATGGAAAAATGATGGAATTTATTTTGATGGAGAAGGTCTTAAAAGTACCAGTATTTTTTTACATCCTGCTAAACCAGTCTATTCCATAGATGCCCTCGTTACCAATTTTCATCTTCCCCAATCATCTCTGCTGATGCTGGTCAGTGCTCTGATTGGAAGGGAGAAGACCTTAGAGCTTTATGACATCGCCATTAAAAACCGCTACCGTTTTTTTTCATATGGTGATGGAATGTTGATTCTCAGAAAACCTAAAGTGTGTTAGAAACTCGCCATGTCATTTTTCCAATTAGAAGCTAAATCAGGACAGGCCCGCGCTGGCAGAATTTATACCGCTCATGGTGTGATTGAGACGCCCATTTTTATGCCGGTTGGGACTCGTGCTTCAGTGAAAACACTTTGGCAGGAAGATCTTGAGCGCTTGAATGCCCAAATTATTTTGGGAAACACTTATCATTTATTTTTGAGACCTGGCCATGAGTTGATTGAGAGGATGGGAGGGCTTCATAAATTTATGAGCTGGCCTCGTCCAATTCTTACCGACTCTGGTGGCTATCAAGTTTTCTCTCTGTCAGATATTAATAAACTCACGGAAGAGGGTGTGACTTTTCAGTCTCATATTGATGGGGCCAAACATCTCATTACTCCTGAAAAATCAATGCAAATTCAGAGAGGACTTGGCTCTGATATTGTGATGGCCTTCGATGAATGCCCCAAGCTTCCGGCCGATAGAGAAACTCTCAAAAAAAGTATGCAGCTGACTCATCGTTGGGCCAAGCGCTGCAAAGAAGTTGAACTTAAACCTCATCAAAAACTTTTTGGCATTATTCAAGGTGGCCTTCATCAAGATCTTCGTACGGAAAGTATGCAAGGTCTCATGGAGCTTGGTTTTGATGGCTACGCCCTTGGTGGTCTTTCTGTGGGTGAAAAAAACGAAGAGATGGTGGAGTTTTGTAAGAACTTTGTTCCTACCATGCCTGAAGATAAACCTCGCTACTTAATGGGTGTGGGCAAGCCACTCGATGTTCTCAATGGAATAAAGTCTGGACTGGATATGTTTGACTGTGTGCTTCCAACTAGAAATGCACGCAATGGACAGTTTCTCACGACTCATGGGCCACTTAATATTAAAAAGGCCCGTTTTTTAGAAGACCAGCTTCCTCCTGATCCTGAATGTAGTTGCCAAGTTTGCTCGCGTTATTCACGGAGTTATATTCGTCATCTATTCAATGTCGGTGAGTATCTTGCCGGCCAGCTGATAAGTTATCACAATATTCATTTCTATCTAAAAATGGTTAAAGATGCTCGGGATGCTATTTTTAGAGGAGAATTTGACGATTATTACCAGAAATTTTATAACAATTACTCTTCCAATCGTTGGGAATAAAAAGGAATTATTTATGTTCGATTTTTTCATTTCATCTGCTCATGCTCAAGCTGCTGCGGCACCAGCTCAGTCTCCATTTGTTTCATTCATCCCATTTGTTTTGATATTTTTAGTGATGTATTTTTTGATGATTCGTCCTCAGAAAAAACGTATGCAAGAGGAACAAAGCTTTCTTTCTAAACTTTCTCATGGCGATGAAGTTTACACGAAGTCAGGAATTCTTGGAAAAGTCACTGGTATCACAGAAAAAATCGTGACACTAGAACTTGAAGGTGGATCTAAAATGAAGGTTTTAAAATCTCATATTGGTGGACCTTCAGCTCCTCTTTTTGCTCCTGAAAAGAAGTAATTTATGTTTGGACTTGGATTTGGCGAATTAGTTCTTATTTTTCTGATAGCTCTTATTTTTATAGGGCCAAAAAAGTTGCCTGAACTGGCCAAAGGCCTTGGACAGGGGATTAAAGAATTTCAGAAAGCTGCAAAAGGTCTATCTGACCAGATGCAAGAAACTGAGAAATCAGAGCAGACTCCACCTGCTCAGATCGCTGACGCATCTCAAAAAACTGAAGAGACCAAAGAAGAAAAGCATTCTTAATAAATACTCGGGAGGAAATTCCCGAGTATTCATTGCCCAACTTATCTAAATTGTTTAAAATTTTGAACTAGTTACAAAAAACCCTTTAAGACACGGAGTGTACATGGCCCGGGGATGGTGGTTACGATTTAGTATTTTAGTTGTGTTGATAGTTGCTTCATTGATGGGGACTATTCCAACATTCTTGAATTTAACTGAAAAAAGTTCTTTCCCAGTTAAGAGTAAAATTAATCTTGGATTGGATCTTCAAGGTGGCCTTTATATGGTCTTGGGGATTGATTTTAACAAGGTTTATCGAGATGAGGTAGTTGGTTACTCTAAAAAGGCCCAGCAAACTCTCAAGGAAATGGGGATCGAGTCTACTGTTGGAGATTTAGATCTTTCTGACAGAAGAGATCCAAAAACTTCTCTTACTCTTGCAAAACAAACTGATGTTGATGCCGCTAGAGAAAAGCTTAAAGAATTTTATGCTTATCCTCTTCGCTTAACAAAAGAAGAAGGGGCCACACTTGTTTATGGTCTTGGCCGTGAGTATATTCGTGAAATTGAAGACACTGCACTTTCAAAATCAATTGAAGTCATCAGAAACCGTATCGATGAGTTTGGTGTAACAGAACCAGAGATCGTTTCTCAAGGTACAGATAGAATTGTTGTTCAATTACCAGGCGTGAAAGATATTGATCGCGCCAAAGATCTTATTGGAAAAACAGCAAAGCTAGAATTTCGTTTCGTAAATGATGAAATTCCTGCTACTCAATTAGGTGATTTGCTTAATAAAGTGAAGGCCCAAGGAATTGAGTTCAAAAAAGGTCAGCGTTTTTCTGAATATGTTCATGCTGTCAATGAAGCTTTAAAGGCGGATTTGCCTTCTGGGTATGAGATCGCTTTTACTAAAACGACAAATAAAAATACAAATGTCATCACTGCCATGGATCCATACCTAGTTGAATCAACAGCAAGCTTAACGGGTGAGGAACTTCAAGAAGCTTTTGTTCGTATTGATCAACAAGAAAACCGTCCTTATGTTGCTCTTGAATTTAAAGCATCGGGTGCGAAAATTTTTGAAGAAATTACTGGTGCTAATATTGGTAAACGTTTAGCGATTATTCTTGATGGAAACGTTTATTCCGCTCCGGTGGTTCAATCACGTATTGCAGGTGGATCGGCGCAAATTACTCTTGGTGCCGGTGATTACAATAAAGTTATGGCGGAAGCTCGTGACCTTGCTCTTGTACTCAGAGCAGGTGCTCTTCCTGTTGAGTTAATTTTTGAAGAGCAAAGAGTCGTTGGTCCTTCTCTTGGTGCAGATGCAATTGAGAAAGCTCAAATGGCCGCTATTATCGGATCATTTCTCGTCCTTGCTTTCATGTGCTTCTACTACAAACTTTCAGGTATGATTGCGACAGTGACTATTGTTTTAAACGTACTTTTCACTCTTGCGTGTCTAGTGGCCCTGGGTGCAACACTTTCACTTCCAGGTATTGCTGGTATTGCTCTTACTGTTGGTATGGCCGTGGATGGAAACATTCTTATTTACGAGCGTATACGGGAAGAGCTTAGAGCGGGCATGACTCCATTTGAAGCTGTTCGAACTGGTTTTGAAAAGGCCTTCTGGGCGATTGCAGATGCTAACATTACAACTGCGCTAGCTGGTTTATGCTTATTAAATTTCGGTACTGGGCCGGTAAGAGGTTTCGCAGTAACACTTTTAATTGGTATCGCAACAACTGTTTATACTTCTTACTTTGTGAGTAAGGTTCTTTTTGAGCTTTATGTTGGCAAAGGTGCGAAGAAGACTTTAAGCATTTAATTTAAAGGATTAAGTTATGACGACTACGAGAAATATTGATTATGTAGGAATGTTTAAAGTTGCAGGTTTCGCTTCACTTATTTTAATTATCGGAACTTGCGTTTTATTTTTTACGAAGGGTCTAAACTACGGAGTTGATTTCCGTGGTGGTGTTGAAGTTCAAGTAAAGTTTAGTAAGTCTGTTACTCTTGGTGATTTAAGAAGTTCACTTAATGATAAGCAAGTTCCTCTTTCTCAATTGCAATCAATTGGGGACGAAGGCCAGAACGAATTTCTTTTAAAGCTTGAATCAGATAAGGGTGATCTTAATGCTGTTTCAAACCTTGTCGGAAGTGTTTTGACTGAAAAATACGGAGCAGGTAGCTTTGAAATTTTAAAGAACGATATCGTTGGCCCTAAGGCCGGAGCTGAACTTCGTACTTCGGCTTTCAAGGCGCTTTTATGGGCGATCCTCGCGATTATGATTTATCTGGCCTTAAGATTCGATTATAAGTTTGCTCCAGGTGCAATTGCAGCTCTTATCCATGATGTCACTATCATTATTGGGGCCTTCATTTTAACGCAAAAAGAATTTTCTCTTCAAATTGTGGCAGCTCTTCTTGCGATTATTGGTTATTCAGTAAACGATACTGTTGTTATTTATGACCGTGTTCGTGAAATTGAAAACCTCAATACAGGGGCCTCAATGACTCAAGTGATTAATCGTGCTCTTAATGAAACTATGTCTCGTACCATCATCACTTCATTAACTGTTCTTGGCGTTTCACTTATAATGCTATTTTTGGGTGGATCTGTGATTCATGATTTCTTCTTTGCTATGACCATTGGGGTAGTTTTAGGTGTTTACTCAACTATCTTTATTGCTGTTCCAATGACTGTCTTTTTCGAAAAGTTCATCAATAAAAAATCTGCTTGAAAATTCTTTTAATACTATTTTTAATTTTTTCTCATCTTCCTGGTTTTGGCCTGGAAGATGATGAAAAAGTTGTCAGTGATCTCGTTGAAAAGCAGGTTAAGCAGCTCAAACTTCTTGAGAAAGTACCTCGCAAAATTAATAAGGCCCCACCATCCTTTGAAGAAAGTTTAAAACATTTAAAAAAGACAGTCGCGGAGAGTCGTTTTGATCAACTCACACCTCATGAGGTGAAGTCGCTGATTCTTTCTCAGATGAAAGATCATCCTATTCAAAAAGTATTTGAAACCTTTCCAAAAATCTTAGATATCTCCATCGATATTTTAAGAGATAAAAAGGCCCTGATTGGACTAATAGAGATTTTAGAGGATAGGGATTCTCTTTGGAATTTTACTCTTATTTGGGTCACGCTTTTTGCTTTAGGAATTATTTTAAGAAAACTACTTACTAATAGGCGCTGGGGTTTTTTTCCAAAATTTTGTGTCAGACTCTGTGTGAGTTTAATTTTAACTTCTTTGAGTCTCTACATCTTTTATCAGATGTTTCAAAAACAGCTTGATCCAACTCTTATAATTTTGAGATCTTATTTTTAAGAGTAGCATTGAGTGCTTTTCTTGCTTTGATTATATCTTTCTTAAGTAAGATATTCGCAAGTCCAGCTTTTGGTAGCATCACTGCATTTCCTAAGAATGTCGTAGGCACAAGAGCAAGGGCCTTTGGCAGATGCTTAATAAAGGATTTAAATTTTCCGGAATCGTTAGAGGCCAATTTTTCGGCCATCGCAAATGTTTCATCAAAGAAAGGTCCATTCACAATATTTAGGTTTTCAATTGTTGATTGGTATTCATCCAATAAATCGAAATATTGACGCGTTTTCTTTTCAACAACTTCTGCACGTTTTGTCTCTCGAACATCGAGTTTATGGATTAAATTTTGGTACATCATTTTGGTTTGTGAAACATCATGATGGATGATTTGAATATAGATGGCCGGGTCATGATGGAAGTTTTCTCGATTGAATCCGAAGTCCTCATAATAGGGCATAAAGTCTTCATCAAAGCTGAGAGTTGCTAATTGAGATTTTAGTTCTTGAGATGATGTGGCAAACGCCGTTTGGATGAAGAGAAGGGATAAAAGTCCAAATAAAATGGTTTTCATGAGAATTTCCTATGTTTATGGCCGATTATCTCCTAATCAAGAGGCCCTAACTAGGGTACTTGGAAATAATTCATGGGTGTTTAAGTTTTTGGCGTGTCAAAGGGGGTCTAACACATTTGTTGAACCCTTTAAATTGCGTATACATCAGTATTCTTATTGAAGTTTCGACATTGCCCCAATTGCAATGAATCCTAAAACGCCAAGATTTCATTATTGAACTTTCTTTTCGGGGCAATGCCCTTTTGATTTAACAGTCACGAACAAATCGCTAAAGAGAGCTCATGTCTAAGCAGCAAACCTTCTCATTTATATCCTCAACTCGTCTGACTCACGGTGGAGAACTTGCCCGCGGTAAAAGAAAGTCCGAGCGTCCTCTCAAGATGAATAAACCACTTCATGTTGTTCTGAGAGCGAAGAGATCCACACTTAAAACCAAAGAGAGAAAAATTCAAAACCTGCTTAAAAAATATGCCGAGAGATTTAATATCAAAATCTATCGGGTCTCAGTTAATTCAAATCATTTGCATCTTTTGATTGTTGTCAAAAGACGTATGCACTTTCAGCACTTTCTAAGATCAATTACCGGACTTATTGCTCGTCTGATGGGAGCTGGAAAGCTCTGGGAATATCTCGCCTTCTCAAGAGTTTCTGATTGGGGTAAGCAGTACCAAATCTTAGTGCAATATATTCAAAAGAACATGCACGAGGCTTCTGGCATTATTAGGTATGATCTTCGATCTGGATAAATTGGGCCAACTTATTTGTTAGAGATTTTATTCAAAAATAGTGCACCTAAAACTTCGGAACACATCCGATCTTTCGATCATGAGGAGGGTAGGAAGTGGTGGTTCCTGTAGAGGTTGCGGGAGTGCTAGAAACATTAAGCTCACTGGCGCCCTTAACTCTGTAAATTCTTTGAGTCGAAGTCTGAATGTAGGGAGAAGTTTTGTTTAACGGGTAGTAAAAATAAACTTGGACGTTGGCCACTATGTCATCTGTTGGCACCGTTGGAACACCATTTTTAAGATAGAACCAGACTTGTTTTAAATCAGTTTCTCTAATCAGGATATAGTCCTTGGCCCCTGTGGTCGTTTGACCCGAGCTATTCGTCACTGTCTCAGCGGCCTTTTCACCAATATAAAGGCCTTCTGTATCCACCTGCAGAATGTCTCTAAAGGCCTTAAAAAGGGCGTTATTGCTATTGTAATAGGTTGAGTTAAGGCAGTAAGACTTAAAGGTCGTTTGATCAATCCAAGGGGACATAAAGTAGCCAATAGGATCTGGAGAGTTGCTATTTCCTGCATCTTCATTCATTTGTGGAGATCCTGGCCAGGTAAATTTAGAAAAGAAATTTGTTCCGGACGGAATACTTCCACCAAAGTTTTTTGTCTTTTGAAAGATCTGATCATTTACATCGAGGATGCTATTTCCGTTATTGTCATAAAATCTCGGATCAGTTGTATCCCAAAGATTAAAGATGCCTGGAGAATTTTCTAAGCGAGGATAAAGCTCATCATCCACACTTCCATACAGTGGATTAAAGATATCATGACAAATAAGATTGGCCGTTCCGGCCGGAACTGGTGTTGGAGGAATTCGAGGGTGATAATAAAAGTGAACTCGATAGGCCTTATTGTAATAAATGTCACCAGTGTTTTCATCCGTTGAGAAATCTCGAATTAAGCAAGTGTATTGAGAAATAGGAGCATTTTTTAATGGGCCCAAAGTAGAGATGACTGTTGGACTAGAGAATTTGATAAATTGAACCGTATCTGATCTTGAGCCTGAAACAGATTCTACTAAGCTCATGACATAAGTTTTATCGTACTCAAGCGAGAGGATTTTTGACGTTATGGAGTTAGAGCTCGCAATGTTAGTCACATCAAGATTAGTAGTATTTCCCTCTTCATCTTTAACTTCTAAAAGACACTTTGGATTTGATGTATCTCCTGTCATGGGCTTAGTACACCAGTTATAAACGTTGCCCAGGCCACCAAGGGAAATCGCCTCAGTTACCGTAAAGTTGATATAGAGAACTTCTTCTCCTGAAGTATTTTTAGTGGAGCAGAAGCTAGTACAATCCCCATAGGTAACGGGTTTGCCATCTTTACAGCCACAATAATCAGACTTAAACGAGATCGCCCCAGTGGGCCTTGAAGTTTTAGTCGCATCAGTGCCAGTGTCTGTTCCATCACCAGTGGTCGTTGAATTGTCTGGAGTAATAGTATCTCTTTGAGGAACAGTGTCCTGACAGGACACCAGCAGCACAGTTAGTGCGCACATCCCTGTAATCTTCAATAAAAGTTTAAATCGCGAGAGCATATCCATATTCCTCAACGACTTATCGATGGATAAATCTTTTTCTTAATGGGAATTCTAAGGCCATTTGGAAAGAAATATTGATTAAAGAAGTCAGATTCTTTGAGATTTCAGAATCTTAGTTTAAAATAAGATAAAGTTAGACAGGCGGTATTTGCCTAGAACTTTGGGCAGCTATTAAATTTTAGTATAATAAAACCGATAAGCTCTCAAAATCATAATCCAGTGGCGCCACGAAGGAGTTGACCAATGACTAAAGCTGATTTGATTGCTGTGATTGAAAAGCAAGGTAATTTACCTCATCATCAAGCAGAAAAGATTGTGAACATCTGTTTCGACAGTATGATTCAAGCACTTTTCGATGATGAACGAATTGAGATTCGTGGCTTTGGATCATTTGCTAATCGTAACTACAAGGCCTATGAGGGAAGAAATCCTAAGACTGGAAAAGTAGTTAAGGTAAGTCCAAAGAAAGTTCCATTTTTTAAAGTTGGGAAAGAACTCAAAGAAATGGTGGATGAAGGTAAAGATAAATACGTTATTCGTGAAGCTTAATTCATATGAAAGGGTGGGATTATTCCCATCCTTTTAATTCATTGATACTGACAATGAAGCTGCTATCATTAGCAGTGGAATCCCACACAGACAGCTGAGAATAAACATCTTTAAAAATTTTACGAAGTTTTTATCAAGGGTTTTTAACATCCCTAGTTTGATATATTAAACTCTATTGGGGAGTCAATTTTTTTTCTATGCGCGCGAAGCGTAAATTCAAAACTAACTCTTTCTAATTATTGACAGAAAGCATGCTTTAATCGAAACTGAGCCCATCTCTATTTGAATCTTTATGGAGACGTGCCCGAGTGGCCCAAGGGAGCAGTTTGCAAAACTGTAAAGCCGGCGGTTCAAATCCGCCCGTCTCCTCCAAATAAAAATTCTAATAGGAGATCTATGGGTTAGAACTTCTCTTAACAAAATCTTCGCCCAGACAAAATCCTGGGCCCATCCTCACAATCTCTTAACTTTCAATACTACTTTCTTTTGATAATTACTTTTCGAGTTTTTAATCAAGGAGACATTGATGAAATTTTTAATGCTATCGATTTTCATTTTAGCTTTCTCAAATTTTACTTCTGCAAATAGTATTGATCTCACACCAAATTGCTATAAAGGAACATTGGTGTTATCAAATGGTGAAAATAGAGATGTCTTTCTCACTTTGAAATCAATTGAAAATGCTCTTGTAAGAGTTAATGAATTTAAAATTGGAAACCAAGATTTTTATCATTCTGGAAGAATGGTCGGTGATGATGTTATCGTCTTTAACGAAAATAATGATTATATTCCTGGTGGAAATGCGAACTTTAATCTTGATATCAATCTAAAATTTGGCGCTGATCAAGTTGTTGGCCAGTATAAGTTCTATCAATTTGAAGAGGGGCACGGTGGTTATGGGCAATCGAACTCTGAGGGTTTAGTTCTGGATGGGGTGTTTGAATTGAGAAAATGCTTAGTAAAAATTGTTGATTAGTAAATTAATGTTTCAGTGAAGGCCTAAAACCTTCACTGAAAATGATGAAGTTCTCTTTTACTTATAGAGTCTAATTTTACCAGGATGTTTTGCCCCAGTTCTATCCACAAGAACTTCATGATCTAAATCTATTCCGATATAGTATGATTCTACTGAATTAAGTCTTATATAATTTCTTTTGGCATCATATACAATGCTAGTCAGACGATATTCATTTTCTGATAAAGTGGCGCTCATCGTGATTCTTCCAGCGCTATATCCTTTGCGAGAGATCTCAATTCCATCAGCTGTCTTTGTACATGTGAAATCAGCAATATCTCTTAAATCCCATAACCAAAGCTCAACACTGGTGTCGATGTTTCCCATAGGTGTTGAAACAGAGAAATTTGCATCTTCAGGAAGCTTGCTTAGGAGTTCTGGATTACATTTTGCGTGGACAAGTATAGAGCTCATTAAAGCTAGAATAAAAACAAATTTTTTCATAGGACCTCCATTAAAAAGAATCTTCATTCCTTTTCCTATCCTGGTAGGTCATTTGTATCAATAACGATTATTTTCAAATTTGTTAAAAGTGCTGACTCAGCCTATAGATTCTTCTTATGAAATTCTATTCCACTAAGAATATAGTCCTGTTGGGATTCATTTAGGCTTGGACGATAGAATTTGAAGGCATCAAGAACACTCTCATATTTTTTCTCAATCGCCTCTTTATCTTGATCTGTAAGTTCACGGTAGCCAGTATAATTTGTAAGGCCATATCCCCAGCGCCATGGAAGTTTTGTATTTGGCCCCCCACCCATTCGAACACCCAGAAAAACTATTTCTCCATGGGCCTTGGAAGTGACTTGGGAAACACATTGTTTGAGCTCTAAATCTGCATCCATTCTCTGCTCACTTGTACCACCCATCCAGTAAGCAATATCGTGGACAAAACAGCAGTGAATCCAGCTTGTTTTACCACCAATTTTTTCGTCATCAGGATACATTGAGCAACCATCAGAATAAAAATCATTAACTTGAGGAATGACTACGGGGGAAGATTTGGCAGAGCAATTGAGAGAATATAAAATTGGGAGAAGGACAAATAATTTCATAAAGCTACCTGGGATTGATTTGCTTAGAAAATGATTAGCATCTAATTAAATTTATTTTCTAAAAAAAGAGGGGATACGGAAGAATTTATAAGGGACATGCCCATTAAGGCACATCCCATAGATAGAAAACCAACTATTGACAGTTAATTAAGTAAACAACACCAGATTTAGCGAGAGTTGATTTAGTACTGTTTGGATTTGAATAAAAAACTATTGAGTCAGTGAGTGTTGCACCTAAATCAATTGATTTCAAAGAAGAAGCAATAATAGTATCTTGTCCCGTAAAATCTTTATAATCCTTTGTCATGAAATAATCTTTATGTGATCCATCAACTTCGGTAATGCGGATTAATGTTTTGCTGTCGTTTTGGATAACTTCTACTGATTCTAAAGTGCCACCTTCACTAAAACAGCTTTTTATGATGGTCTCTTTAGCAAAAGAAGTTGTTGTCAATAATAAACCTAGAAATAAAACTTTCATAATTCCTCTTGTTTAACGATAGTGGGCAGTTTCAATTGAATCTGACTTTTCGTTTCTATAATGATGGGTATTCTGGCCATACCGAGACATGCGGTATTTTGCATAAACTCTTTTTACTCGATCAAATTTAACATCAGTTTTAATCCTTTGAGTTTTGACTGAGTTCTTTAATCGATACGCCCTTTGAGCAATCTCTTTATCAAATCCAAAAGCTTCTCTTTTGAAAGTTAAATCAATTTGTATCTCTGGTTTTAGGATTTTGTCATAGTCATAAAGGTTATTTGTGATCACAAGAATAATATTTTTCTCACTGTCCTTCTCAAAAGTGATCTGAACTTCATTTGGTGTATTTGCCATCGAAGTTTTTCTTGAAATTGGTACAAGTTTAATTTCTTCTATTTTCCCACTTTTATCAGATAATATTTGATAATCGATCAATGACTTGTCGGTTGAGATCTGTATTTCTGATCCGTCAAAACTTGCTTTCAAGCTCTCAATTTCATTTGGAAGGATAATCGAGTTTCTAGGATCAGTTGCTTCCTGAGGATTGATTGAGAGAATGATTTGTTTATTTATGATTTCATCAAGAATACGATAGGTTTCGTGTAAAAGAACTGGCATATCAACATAGACGACACTTTGATTACAATAAGTTGGATCATAGTAGCCAAGATTAATAGCATTTTCTTTACCATATTTTGAAAGAACATTGGCAGCAAGTCCATGACCGATTTCAATATCGGCAGCATTAATTCGAGCGCTAAATTCTTCCCAGCTTCTAGGTTTCTTAATCCCATCAAAATATTTAACTAGAGGATATGATGATTTTGGTCCAACTCCTAAAATAGCATCTTCCAGTGCTTTTGCCTTGGCATCGATACCACCAACATTGTAAAAATTCTTCCAATCACCTTTTCCTTCACCAGGTTCTTTCGAACAAGTTGTCACGACAACAGGTGATGATTGAATGACAATTCGTTCAGTGATGATTTGTATATATTTTTTGGCAGAAAGATTTAGATTATACAATTCTTGAGTCATCAACAGACTTCTAACTGATGATCTTTCAATATTTTGCTCTCCAGGAACGACTACTTTTTCAAGCCCAATGACTTCACCTTTGATTGAATTTCTATCGTTAATGATGATGATAGTGTCAGCGAGTAGTTGAGTTGAGAAAAGGATCGATAAGAAAAAAAGGAGAAATTTCATAAGAGCTCCTGAGGAAGATTTTTTTGATCCGTATCAAATATTTTGGGAATTTTAATGGAGGTCTATCTTTTTTATATGTATTTAAACTGATTTTTGGCCCAGAACCTATTCAGGCACCCCTATATCCGAGAGAAGTAGTCTTAATTAATATGTTGAAATCTCCGATAAGGCACATATGAAATTGAGCTTTGTGATGTATGTACTAATGATTGGACTAGAGGTGATGGCAGCAGAGAGAACACTGTTAGAACCGACACGACAGCTTATCACTGCTCTTCAGAATCCACCTTCACAAGTTGCCTGTCCACAGATTAATAAAAAGATTCATTACACCTACTTAAAAACCAATTACTCAAAGAAATTTAAATTGAGCGTTATTAGCTATGATTATCTCTTAGAGCTCTTCAAGCAATTGGCCTCGCGCCCAGATATCCCTTTCGGTTATCCAGATAATGGTTGTTATGCCAGGGCCCACGCAATGGTGCTTGCCCTTGAGAAGGAAGGTGTGATTGCGGGAAAGGTGTTTGCCGCCGGAGAGTTAGTAGCGAAAACAGAAAATTCTCCTCGTGGTTATGTGGAGTGGTCAGACCATGTCGCACCAGTGGTTGTTAGTATCAAAGATGGTAAAGAAGAAGTTTTTGCTCTTGATCCTTCACTTTTTGATAGGCCCGTTCCAGTGAAAGAATGGTACGATCGAATCACTCCTAAAGATCCACAAAAAGTAAGTATCCAATATTTTACTCCAAGATTTCAATACGCCCCGGACGATGCTATGAATCTTGAAGTGAATCAAAACTTGAAGGGATATAGGGATGAGGATCTGCTTGAGATGAGAGCAACTTTGGAGAAAAATCTTATTAATCAGGAAAAACGTTTTAAAGAATTGAAAAAGTAAATTAAAAGCAACCTCGTAATTTTAAGGCCTCTTCAAACTTATTATTTCCTCTTTCGCCGTAATGACAATCTTCTAAAAGATCTGGAACATCTGAGCAGAGTTGCAGACATTCCTCGACCAAAGTTCTCGCGGTCGAGAGAATTTTTAGATCATTCTCGCAGTTAAGAAGTTTCTCATCATCGAAAATAGAATATTGTCTTTCAAAATAGAGATTTCCTATCTCAATATTTTTCTTACCACAATTAATGAGTGCTTCTGAAGTTGTAGGAAGGGTATCGTTACTCAGCTTAATTTCTGATTTAGGTGAAAGAAGTTTAACTTGCTTTTTGATCCAAGTTATAAAATAGAAAGGAGAAACAGCATAGGAGCTGTATTCGCAATCAACTCCCTCAACATCATAGCGTCCTCCAATACCACTATTAATCCCAATTAAATAATCAGCACCATTAATTTGAATGGTGATTGGCCCTCCAGAGTCTCCTTCACAAAGACCACCAGTAAACTGAGAAAAATAAATTCTTTGCACATACTCTGGAACATATTTTTTATCTTCTTCTTTAATTGGATCCAATATCAATCTTTTACTAAGAAGTTGTCGTGCTGGACCGAGATCATTTTTTTGATAGAAATTGCTTGGTGTATTTTCCGGAAGCACATAGGTAATGGACGAGGTGTAAATATCGTTAAAAATGGGACTTGAATAACGGCTAAAGCCTGAAGCAGTAATCACTTGGCCAGCGAGTTCTGGTAGTGAGTTGGAATAAATAGGTATGGGCCTGAAAGGCCCTTTGATTTTCTTATTTAATAAAATAAGAGCGAGGTCATTTTTTAGATCATAGAGGTTATAGTTGGGATGTCTAATAACTTTGAGGGCAGAATATACATTTTCGATAGGCATCTTAGAAGTATCATTTAAGATTTCTTGACCAAAAATAATATCTAGATTTTTCTTATCGACACAATGGCCAGCGGTCAGAACAATATTTTCAGTGATGAGAACACCTGTGCAATGAAAATTTTTTTCTTTGTTATCTTTGTACCTAAGGGCAACGGTAGAGTACATTACATTTGGGGAAAGAGAGTCTTGGGTTTTAATACCGTTAATAATGGACTGATGATGAGATAAGGAAGATGTGCTTTGCTTTTGACAAGCACTAATAAGGACCAGAGCAATAATAAGTGTTCTTATTTTCATAAGACCAATAGTAGCTGCTTTTGAATTTTTTAATTGAGACTTGTAAGTTTTTCGGAGGTGTCTTTTTATTATACAAGGATGGTAAACACATTTGTTGAACCTCTTGAAATTGCGTATACATCAGTATTCTTATTGAATATTGAACTTTCTTTTCGGGGCAATGCCCTTTTGATTTAAAAACAACAGACAAATAGCTAAAGATAGCTCATGTCTAAGCAGCAAACCTTCTCATTTATATCCTCAACTCGTCTGACTCACGGTGGA
>JBFWTE010000045.1:0-24759 GCA_050247975.1 Bacteriovoracaceae bacterium | reverse complement strand
AAGTTTTTGAAAAAAGAAAGTTCAAAGCGCACGCGAGACTGGATCAAAAGGAAGAAGACTTTATGAATAGGAATTATCCATTTTCGAGGCAAAAGATTGTCGCTTAAAAGAAAAAGTCCTGCCAAAAGCAGGACTTTTTTTCAATTATGAATCCTCAGTTCAGTGCGAACAATTTAACGTCTAAGTGCAGGGATTGGACTCACGTAACTTGCTGAAGCAGGCATACATCGGCCAACAGGGGCCTGATAGATACTTCCATCAGTAAACCAACCACCCTTCTTAACTTGAACACATTTAAGGCCATCATCGCATTTAAACTCAAAGCCATTTGTAATGCGCTTGCCCTGTTTATTGTAGATACTACATCTTTGCTTCTCTAAGCCTTTAAGTAAGCAAATGCCTCTGTCTTGATCACAACGAGGATAAGTTCTTGTTCTAAAGATTGGTGCAATTTCATTTCTAAACCATTTCTGGCAATGAGAGTCTTCAACACATTTAAATTTCGGATGAGAAAGATGAACAGTCGCAACTAAGTTCTTAACGTCTTCATTGAGAACATCATCTACTGTGTGCTTGTTATCAATCTTGGCCTTAAGATAATCCTTATGACAAATCTCTCTTAATAATTCCACCGTTACAGTTTTATCACCAATAGCTTCAGGAACTAAAATACGTCGAGAAACTTTCTCACTCTGTTCATTGAAAATCCTTGTTTCTTCTTGAGAGACACCAACTCCACCAATTTGAAAACCGCCTTCGGCAATGGCTTCAGTTTCATAGCGAAGCTCTACTTCACAGCTATAGGCAATGAAACGCTTCTGTTTCACACCATTTTTAACTATAACACTTCCATTTTCATCCCTCTTATAGAAATCCAAATTTCCATCAGGATGAATTACAGTATGCATTCCTTCGGCCATAATCCGCGCTCTTGAAGTGTATTCTCTTCTAAATTTGATTTTTGGCCCGGCAGAAAATTTGGCACCCATAAAATCAATACCCATCTGAACTACGACTTCTGTTTCACGCTTGCGAATAATTTTACTATCAAAAGTTGTATTCGAGGTTGAAACCCAACGAGCACTAAGCTCTTTTCCATCTACGAGTGCTTGAACGAACTCTTCTCGATCAGCATAGTCTCTATGCTTGTCATTAAAAATACTATTTTGCCTTTCGATGTCTGATTGAGGTTTAGGAGTATCAACACTCAAAACTTCGTTTCTCGCCTTCACTGTGTCCAACATGGCACGCTCTAAATTATGAAGCGAAACTGCCGATGAAGAAGCTCCATGCTGAGCAGCTTCAAGGGCCTCTTCTGATAACATTTGTATTTCTGCTCTTAGACTTGGATCAACTAATTTTAAATCTTTTTGGTAAGCTTGCCTTACTACCTGAGCAGCAGCTTCAGCATCTCCACTTTCTTTAAGGGCAACTTCATATGATTTTAAAATTTGAACTCTAATTTTTTCTGCAACAAGATTAGTCTCTTGAGAAGCACGCTCTTCATGAGAAAGACCTTTCGCCTCATAATCTATTTCTCGCTCAAATCCTTTAATGTCGATACCTGGAATTTTTCTTGATAGCTCTTTTAAAGTTTCAACTTGATCTCTTTGCTGATCAACGTTTGCATAAGTAAAACTTGAAAGAGTCATTAGCACTGCTAAAGTCATTGACCCAGCTTTCAACATAAGAATCTCCTTAAGAGTAGGTAGGCCAATTCTACTTTCATTGGCCTAAGATTTCTTGGAATAATTAAGATGTGTGAAATTATTACAAATGATTAAAAATTAATAGTTTTAAATAGTTAAAGTTGAAAGTGTGGAAAAGTTTCTTGGTTGATGATCCCATGGATCCTGAAAATACAAGGCTTTGGCCAAAAGTTGTAACCCCTCTTTATTCTTATTACCCTTGCCGTATTTCGGATCACCGATAACTGGATGCGAAATCATTTCAAAGTGCCGTCTTATTTGATGAAGCCGCCCAGTGTCAATCTGGATTTCAACCAAAGATTTTTCTTGATTTGAGGCCTTAACTTCAAAATGAGTAATGGCCTCTTTATCATCCAGGGACTGTTTTATAGTTTGCTTATAACCCACAGGGAAATGCCCTAAAATAACCGCTTCATAAGTCTTTTTAATTAAATTCTTCTGAAATAAATCACTTAGGCGAGCAGCGGCCTTTAAATTATGGGCAACAATACTTAACCCTGCGGTTTCTCTATCTAATCGATGAACGAGGTACGCCTCTTTTTTTACTTTAAGTTCCACATATCTTAATAGAGAGGCATGATCCCCAGTTTGCGTCCCTTGAGTCACAACTCCCGCAGGCTTAAACCAAATACTGTAATTATTGTTTTGAGAAATGCACTCGATCCCTTCTGGTGCTCTTAGAGATAGAACTTTGGGATCATAATAAAATGTAACAGAATCCTCTGCATGAAGCTTAGACTCTAGGGCCCTCATTCTGAGAACCTTTCCTTGAGACTTTTTCTGGTGCCACACGGCCCCTTTTAAGGCAGCGTCTCTAATTATTTTTGGATCTAAGCTAGAGACTTTTATCAAAACTTCCCCAAGGGTTGCCCCTTGAGGAAAGAACTTTGAAACTTTGCACTTGAAAGTCTTCATTATGAAAGAAGTGGTGTCGACTGAGAAGATGAATCCATCACATGAGTACATGAGAGATCTTTTCTAATTAAATGATGAAGTGATTTGAAATTAGTAATAATTTTATCCTCTTCTTGAACCACTATTTTTTGAATATCTGCCAGAGCAGTTTTTAGCTCATGATCCTTTTGAGAAGTTTGAAAACTAAAATGAATTTGCTCAAGACTACCCTTCTCGTTCATCATGTTTAACTTTCCAAGATAAACATCCAGTTGTGACAACTTCTTATCCAAAGTGGTTACATTAAAATCGAGTCTAGCGAGTTCATCTTTATATCTCATGGCCAGCTTTTGTTGAGCTTCATCCAAAGGAGGCAATTGGCCAAAAAGTGAATTATTAATAGAGATAAGTTTTGCTTTTACCTCCAATAACTCTAATTTTAACTTCTTATAATCACCCTTAATGGCATCTAGTTGCCCAATAATCTCCACAGTCTCACGATGCTTTTTATTCATCTCATTCGAAACAGTCTGCATTTTCATCGCCTCTGTTCGAAGATCATCATTTTGCTGCATAATAGACTTATTAATACCAATTAATGATTCACTCTTTTCTAGAGTAACTAAAAATGAATCTTTTAAATCGTTAGCAAGTCTCACTTCATTTTTAATAATTTCTCTTCTTTGTTCTTCAATTTGCTGAAGATCTTGAATTTGACTTAATCTTTCAGCACTCTCTTTTTCTAAAGAATTAATCAGAAGAAGGCACTCTTTTTTATCATCATTTAGTCTTTCATAAACTGAAACAAGATTCTCAAACAAATCAATAATGTCATTGTTTTTAAAATCTTTTTCTAACAATTTGATTTCATCATTGTTTAATTTTTCTTCATACCAAAGTGTAACAAAACGGCTTAATGAATCTTTAACCAAATTCACTTGATCATTAATTGCTTCCTTCACCGAAACTAAAGGATAAAAGAAAATCATCACTCGATCTTCGCGATTAACAGTAATTGGAGTGACATACATTTCATAAGGTTGCGATGGTGTTAATTCATCTTGCTTGACTTTGACAGGATAGATTCCGGCAATTTTATTAACAAGTGCTTGATAAACAGGATCTTGCTCAAGATTTAAAAAATCTCTTAAAAAATCCCAGTTGAAAGCATCACTTCTTACTTCTTCTTCACTCAAATAGAATTGCTCTAAGAAAAGATGATTAAACCATGTCAGCTTAAAACTACTATCGACTAGACAACCAGCAAAAGGTAATCCTTCATGCAACATGGATCCTAAGTTTAACTTGATTTTTAATTCATCCAAGAGGCGAACAATATCTTCTCGTGTTTTATCAGAATAGTGATCCAACATAAATCGCTGATCACTCATTATTCCTTTTTGAATAACATTCTTAACTTCTGCTTCTAAATTGTCGCTAATTTTAGCTTTCTGCCATCTAAATAAATAAGCAAGTCCAATCCAGCTAAGTACCAAAAAGCCAACTATGCCGGCCATCATCAAAATTAACTGGTTATGCTTTTGAATTCTTATACCTTGTAGATCATTTGCTTTCTTTTCAACATCTATTAACCACTGATGTAAGGCCAGAGTCGCTTGATTAATATGGGCCTTTAAATCTCGAGAATGAGAATTTAAATTAGTGAGTAGTCCTAATTCTTCATCCATGGATTGAAATCTGGTCTTTAAATTATTTTTTTCAACTTCATTAAGTGTTGATCCATCTACAATTTGGTTTAATTTATTGATATCGCTCTTCAGATAATTTATTTGAATCGAATTCCCAGCATTCTTAGGTGTTAGTTGCTGAAGACGTTCTTTCATTTTCTCAGCAATACCGGTAATTGTTTTGTAGTTTTGAGATCTTGCCATGCTCAATAAGTTTTCAACTTTCTGATTAAAAACTTTGAGAGCATCAGCAGGACTCGACATTCCAGAAGTACTATTAATGAGTCTGTTGAAGGTACGCATAGCAAGGCTTAAATCTTGGCCCGCTCTGACTTCTAGGATTTCTTCTGTTTCAGCTAATCTTCCGGCCAATTCTCGCATTTTATCATTGGCCTTATCAGATTGTGCCCAAGCAAGATATTTTCCAATTTTTTCAAAATCTTGATCTTTCTTTAAATGATTTATAAGAGATGTCACTTGAACAATTCTTTTCTCTTCTGTCTGTTGCAAATGATTTAATCTTAGTGCAAAGACAGTTGTTCCAACTGCTGCAATTATGGCCACAAAGAAAATACTGTGAATCATCCACTGGCCGTGATTAAAGGTTTTTTTCCAATCCATAGAATCCATCCCTTTCTTCTTGAAATTTCAATATTTAATCTTCTGACAAAAAGAGATGGATTGAAAAGAAATAAAAAGCCCGAGTTTTAATCTCGGGCTTATTAATTAAAGATTGGAAGTTTATCTTAGCTTGCCAAATCTTCGTGGGATTCGAATTGATTTCTAAGTTTGGCCTTTAATTTTAAAATGGCCTGAGTATGTAGCTGAGAGACTCTTGATTCAGTCACATCTAGAACCTGGCCTATTTCTTTTAGGTTGAGATCTTCAAAATAATACAGCGATAGAACCAGTCTTTGCTTTTCAGGAAGAGACTTAATTCCATCTTTAATAATTTCCTGAGCTCTTTTGTAGCCTACAGCTGTCTGAGGGTTAGCCGAACGAGAAGTCTCCATTAGCGAGACCATTAACTTTTTATCACCCTTGCTCATCGCCGCTGCATCATCAATATTCATTAGCGAAACTGATTTTGATTTATTTATTAATTCATGGAACTCATCCATAGAACATTGAAGATGCTCACACATTTCTTCATCAGTCGCTGGTCGACCAAAATCTTTTTCTAGTTGTGCATAGGCCTTTTCTACAATCTTCGCCTTTTCGCGAACAGAACGAGGTACCCAATCTTGAGAGCGTAGTTCATCTAAAATGGCACCACGAATTCGAAACTCTGCATAGGTTTTAAATTTATTATCACGAGTAGGATCGAACTTTTCTATAGCATCCATTAGCCCAATAACACCACAGGAGATCATATCATCTAACTCAATATTCGGAGGTAGACGAGATGCAATTTTTTGAGCGATATATCGGACTAGAGGCGCGTACTCAAGAATAATTTCATCTTTTACTTTTGGTTCAACAGTGCTGCGGTAATCTTTTAGGTTCTTGAGTTTGGCCGTTAGTGATGACATTAGAGCTCTCCTTAGCTTTTACCTGTTAGTGAACATCTTGTTCGAGGCCCAACTGCCTTGTTCCTTGTTTTGGAACATTCAGTGGTCCACCTACTTTTTCGGTGAACCCATATAAAAGTTTAACGAAGTTACGATTAAATTCATTCTTTACGTCAGAGAGGAAAAAAGTATCAAATCCCTCGGCAGAAACTTCCTGTTTTTGAATTCCACCTAAAATATGAGTACGACATCCTAGAAAATTCTCGATTGTTTCACTCAAAGTCATGACGACTTTTTGAAATTGCTTTTCATGCTGATACATATTAACCAAAAGATGATTCTCTTTGATTCCAAAACGCGAAGAAAGAATTTTAATTAATGAATAAGAATCTGTGATGGATGATTTATCCGGCGTCACGACCACCCAACGATGATCGCAATAGGCATTCAACGTAAGTGCCTCTCTAGATAATCCAGCAGGACAATCCAAGAGAATATAATCATACTCATGCTCGTGACTTGAAATAATATCAATGATCACTTCATCAAAATTTAGTTTATTTTCAAAGACAGAAATTGAGCCATTACAGGCCGGTAGCAGATGGAAATTTCCATCATGATAGAGACAATCTTCAAATTGAAGTTCTGCAGAAAGAAGCTTTTCAAATTTATTATCTAAAGGATGACCAAGCTTAATGGCCGTATTAGAAAGGTTTGAATCACAATCAATAAGAAGTGTTCGGTAGCCAGCTCGCGCGAATTCCTGAGCGGTTTTTAAAGCGATTGAGGTCTTTCCTACCCCACCCTTTCCACCTGTGATTGAAATCTTAGTACAAAAATTTACCTGTTCGCTATTAACTGATTGTTCATTTCGGGTAGAAAATGAGAGTAGCCACTCACTGGTCTTGTGCATAAACCTCCTGTTCTCGCACTAGATCCTAACTTCCTGTCGGGATCATTAAATTTCAGTGTCTATTAAAACTGAAAGAGACCTGCCATCAATCTTTCAGCTGTTGCACCTTCAATATCGTCTGGTACCACTGGGCCAGTACCAAAGAATTTTAATGGCAACTTATTGTGGGCCTTATGAACATTGTAAAGTGCTCCAAAGTTCATGCAAAGGTCCACATGAGAAATGATAACACCATCAACGATATCCTTGTATCGGGCAATTATTTTTCGGTTATAAAGTTCTGAATGAATAGCAGAAAGTGTGCATAAAATTTCCACATGCTGAAAACCGCGCTTCAATGTATCAACAAACTTCTTAATTTCATCTGAAACCTTCGAATTTAATCGAACATCTACCAATACCGATTTACCAGCTTCAGTTGCCTTACGGCATAGCCCTATAACCTCTGAAAAGTTCTGCGCCTTTTCAACTCTAATTCCAAAAACCTGGGCAGCAAAATCTGTTGAATTATTATTCTGAGCATCTTGTGAGTATTGGACTAAAACCACATCTTTCTTCAAAACAGCTATTTTCATTCCCATAGTGCTTTGTCCAGAAGCCGCTTCTGAAAGGAGAATGGTTATTACAGGCTCTCCTGTTTCAACTTTAGCAAATAATGGGATAGCAGTATGAATCGATCCGGCCATTTCTTTTAAGGCAAATTCAAAGATGACATCAGGATTTTCAAGATCTTCTTTAGACAATTCGTAGTTTGCCTTTTTAATCAGGTCCAGAATATGAGCTTCATCGACATCCAAAGTTTTTAATGTCGTTCTTAACTGAAAAATCCCTCGGGCCTCATTGAGATGTTTTTGATTGAATTGATAATTCTGAGAGAGCTCTAAAATTTTCTTTTCTAGTAGTTCAATCTTATGTTGTTGAGTTCTCATTTCTTGTTTTAATTCGTTATAAACTTCTCGAGAGACACCACTATTTGAAGTTGTAGGAGCTGGTTGAGATACTTCTTCTTCAACTCGAGGAAATGAAGGTTTCGCCATTCTTTGCTTTGGTGAAGCATCGGCCAGCGGCGGTTCAGCATACTTGCCACGATTAGAAGCTGGCCTAGGAATCGATCTAGGCGCTGGCCTATCTTCAATATCCGAATCAAAAAATGCTTCTTCATCCTCAGTAGTTAAAAAATCATCCAAACTATTTTTAATCATTGAAGAAGTTTTATTAGTAACGTCTGCAATACTTGCAGTCCCTTTCGCTAATGTATTTACGACTTTATTTAGCCCTAAATTGCCATAACCCGCACCCTGATTATCAGGACCATTATATTTTTGAATAGATTCTTTAATTGCAGAAGCTGGCTTTTGATAGAAAGCTTCTTTTTGATCAGGGTTTAACACTTTGTCCACCTTGGCCTTTTTCTCATAGCTTCTTTCAGAGATTGCAGCTGTAATCTCAATTCTTTTTTTCTTGAAAGCACCTTTGAGACCATTATTGGTTATCGTTTTTAAAATGATCGCATCTGGACCGAGCTCAACTTTAACGGCCTTCAGTGCTTCCTCTAATGTGTCGGCTTCGAATTTCTTGACGAACATTCTTTACAACCTCACCGTTCCGAGGGATCTAATATTAATTTCCGGACTAAGTTCATTATGACTTACCACAATCATGTTGGGAATGAATTTTTCGGTCAACTTTTTAAAATGCCGGCGTATTACTGGAGAACAAAGAACAACCATTTTCTCTCCTTGAGATGTGGCCTCTTCAATTTTTTCATTCAAACTTGCAAGAATAGTTTGAGTTACTTTTGGATCGAGATTAAGTTGTGGCCCATGATCAGTTTGAATAATACTTCGGGCAACCGTTTCCTCTAAATTTCTATCAAGGGTAAATAGTGGGACATCACCTTGAGCACTCTTTATTCTCTCGGTTACAGTTCTATAAAGAGACTGTCTCACATACTCTGTTAAAACATCTGGATCTTTACTACTAGGCCCAAACTCTGCCAGAGTTTCCAAAATTGTTCTTAAATCTCTAATTGAAATTCCTTCTCTTAAAAGATTTTGCAAAACCTTAAGAACAATACCTAAAGGCATGATGTCAGGTACCAAATCAGTTACAATTTTCGGATGATCTTCTTTGAAATTATCTAAAATCTTAACTAGTTCCTGTCGACCAAATAGCTCACTTAAATTGGTCTTTAGTACTTCTGTTAGATGAGTGGCCACAATTGTCGAAAGATCAACAACCGTATATCCATTATACTGGGCCTCATCCTTCCTATCATCTGTAATCCAAATTGCTGGTAAACCAAATACAGGCTCTTTGGTTTCAATCCCATCCATTTGTTCAATCACTGTGCCAGGGTCCATTGCCATTAAATGGTCAGGAAGAAGTTCGCCTTTAGCTATTTCAATCCCTTTTAGTTTTATTGAATAACCACCTGGACGAAGCTCCAAATTATCTTTAATTCTTACCGATGGAAGGATGAGTCCCCAATCAAGAGCAAATTGTTTTCTAATATGTGAAATACGCTCAAGAAGATCTCCATTTTGTTCAGCATCGACGATACTTACAATTCCGTAGCCAACTTCCAATTGAACAAGCTCAACTGGTAAGAGAGATTCAAGAGTTTCTGATTTCGTTTTTGTATCAGCAACTGCTTGAGTTTTTTCAGCGACTTTTGCCAACTCTTTATTCTTTTCAATTTTAAATCCAGCAAATCCTATCAAGGCCGCAATGATCATGAACGGCAATCCAGGAAATCCTGGGATAAGAGCGAAAAGTCCGAGAGCTCCAGCTGTAATATAAAAAGCTTTTGGATGAGTTGTAAATTCTTGTCCAACCTGAGCACCAAGGCCAGCATTATTAGAGTTTCGAGTCGCAATGATACCTGCTGCAGTAGAAATAATCAGGGCCGGAATTTGGGCCACTAGACCATCACCCACTGTTAGTAGCGTAAATGTTCTGGCCGCATCAGCAAAATTCATATCATTTTGAGCAACACCAACAATAATACCACCAATAATATTAATGATCGTAATCAAAATACCTGCAATTGCATCTCCTCGAACGAACTTCGAAGCACCATCCATTGACCCGTAAAAATCTGCTTCTTGAGCAACTTCAGCACGACGACGTTTAGCTTCTTTATCATCAATGAGACCTGCGTTTAAGTCTGCATCGATGGCCATTTGTTTCCCAGGCATCGCATCTAATGTAAATCGAGCTGAAACTTCAGCGACTCGTCCAGCACCTTTAGTGATAACGATAAAGTTAATAACAACTAAGATGATGAAGATGATAATCCCGACGGCATAGTTACCGCCAACCACGAACTCACCGAATGATCGGATAATTTCACCAGCTGCACGGGTTCCATCTGAAGCACCATTTAAAAGAATATTACGAGTTGAAGCAACGTTAAGTGAGAGACGAAGTAAAGTTGTAATCAAAAGCACTGATGGGAAAGTTGAGAAATCCAAAGGCTTTTTTGCATAAACTGAAACTAATAAAATCCCTACTGAAAGAGCGATAGAAAGAGCAAGGAAGAGATCGAGTGCAAGTGGTGGAACAGGAACAACCATCACACCAAGAACAATGATAAGTCCCAGTGCAATTGCCAAGTCTGAATTTTGAGAAAAGATTTTTAACTTTTGTAAAAACCCGTCCATGGTTTACCTCTATCGAGTGCTCATCCTGAGCAAATTTATTTCAACGCTTTTTGCTTCTTTTTGAGCTTATAAACGAAGCTCAAAATTTCTGCGACAGCTTTATACAACGAACGAGGAACTCCATGTCCCACTTTAACTGTTTTATAAAGAGTCCGCGCTAACATGATATTTTCAACAATCGGAATATCGTTTTCTTTAGCGATTTCCCGTATTCTTAAGGCCAAATGATCTGCACCCTTCGCCATAACAGCAGGGGCCACCATCGTTTGCCCATCATACTTTAATGCTACACTAATATGAGTTGGATTGGTAACAATTACATCAGCTTTTTTCACATCATCCATCATTCGCTTTTGGGCCATCTGCCTTTGAACTTGTCGAATGCGGTTTTTAACCTCAGGGTTACCATCTTTTTCCTTGGCCTCTTCCTTCGCTTCTTGCTTGGTCATCATCATCTTCTTGCGATAGGTCCACTTCTCCCAAGCGAAATCTAAAATAGCAATCACTCCCAAACCTAACAGCACCGAAAAAGCGAGTTTAACCATCAGGTATTTGCCAAAATTTAAACTCTGTCCGGCATCGGAATGAAGAAAGCCAAGAAAGGAGCCAATGTTATCTTTCATAACTGAATAAGTAATCCAGATTACGATAATGAGTTTAAACGTCCCTTTAACTGCTTCTGCCACTGCCTTCTTAGAAAGCAGTCTACTTAATCCTGAAATAGGATTAATTCTTTCAAAATTGGCATTGATAATTTCTGGAGAATACAAAAAACCAATTTGAACAAACTGGGATAAGACACCTAAACAAAGTGAAGCTCCGAAAGAGGGAGCAACACATTTAATTAATGTCCATGCAGTTTGCGAAATCACATCTGCAAATTTTTCTTTAGTATAGATGTTTTGAAAATCTTGGCGATAAAGCCAATCGATATATTCTGAAAAACTTTCAAAAATAAACATTCCGCAAAAAATCAAAGTCAGTAATGATCCTGAGAGAAGTAAAACTGATGATAGCTCTTTTGAAGATGCTACATCCCCTTTCTTGCGTGACTCCTCCAAGCGATGCTGGGAGGGTTCTTCGGTTTTTTCGTCGTCGTCTTTTTCGTCGGCCACTTTCTATGCCCTTAATTTGAGAAAAACTGGTACCACTCCCCTAGTTTTTCTACATATAGTTCGAAACTCACTTGGAAAAACTCCTCTGATATTCCTAAAAAGAGAAGAAGCCCTAGACCAATTGTTACCACGAAGCTCACCATCATCACGTTCATTTGTGGAATTGTTCTTGCCACGATTCCAAAAACTAAGTTCATTAATAGGTTTGCAAAAATAAGTGGCCCGGCCAAAAGTATCGAAGCACTAAATGCTGATTTAAAGAATAACACGAAATATTCTGGCGTTTTCAGCATTTTATCCGCATTTAAAAAATTAACGGAAAAGAATGACTGGAATACTCCTTTAAACATTGGCACCAAGGCCCCAGAAGAAAGCACAAGGATGAGCAATGTCCATTCAATTAAACGCTCGAAAGGACCTATCTGTTGGCCCTGAGTAGGATCAAAATAACTTACAGAGGCAAATCCCACCTGCTGAGTCAAAAGGTAACCAGTTGATACAAACAAAGTCATAATACACTTCACCAAAAATCCAATAATTAGACCAGTACATGTATGAAACATCATCAATAACCAGATGTTCTCAATACCGACATAATTAACTTCTGCAAGTAGTGTGCCTTGCAGAGATGGAAAAAAAGCGAAGCTAATCAAAAAGCTGGTTAGGACTTTCACTAAATTAGGAACTGCAAAATTATCAAAAAGTGGAAGCTGTATAAGAACCGCTGACCAGCGAGAGAAGCTTAGCCAAAATGCAAGAAAAGATGCGTGATCAGCAATTGTAACATTCATTATCGCCTAATCAGTTCTGGAATACTGGTAAAGAGATCTTGAGTGTAAGTCACCATTGTCTCCATCATCCACGGACTAAAAATTACTAGTGCCGCGATAATCACTAAAATTTTTGGAATAAATGAAAGAGTTTGTTCGTTAATTTGAGTAACGGCCTGAAAAATTGAAACGAGTACACCGACAACTAAAGCACCAATTAACATTGGGGCCGCCAACATAAGTGTTACTCTTATGGCCTGATTTACAACTTCGATCGCAAATGAATTTTCCATTTTCTCTCCTCTTTAGGTGTTAAATGAGCGAAGGATCGCTCCAGTCACCAACTGCCATCCATCAACAAGGACGAACAACAAGAGTTTAAAAGGCATTGATACAAGCATTGGAGGAAGCATCATCATCCCCATGGCCATAAGCACTGATGCCACCACCATATCTAAAACAATAAATGGAATATAAAGCAAAAAACCAATTTGAAATGCTGTCTTTAGTTCTGAAATAATAAATGCAGGAATCAAATAATGAGTCGGCACTTCATTTATATCACTTGGAGCAGCAGCATTAGTTACATCATAAAATAAACCGATATCGGCCTTACGAACATGCTTTGACATAAAAGCTCTGAGATCTGTCTCGAGTCCTTTAAGCGCTTGAGTAGCATCAATCTGCTTTGCCTGGTAAGGTTGGATCGAGTTTTTATAAATTGATTGTCCTGTTGGCATCATGACAAAGATAGAAAGAAAAAGCGCAAACCCAATAAGAAGTTGATTGGGAGGCATATTTTGTGTCCCAAGAGCTTGTCTCATAAAAGAAAGAACAACAACAATTCTAGTAAATGAAGTACAGAGAATAACAATGGCAGGTGCCAAAGTTAATATCGTAAAAAGAAGTAACACTTCCATAGTGTCAACGAGATTAGTCCCTTGACCAAAATTAACATTTACGCCAGGAAGATTTGCTGATTGTGAGAATGCAGCACTCGAAGAAATCAACAATAAAAGAGCAAAAATTCTTTTCATGCTGGACCTGATAACCTAATTAAACTCTATCGGTTTAAGTTTTTTAGCTTTTTTCTTAAGCTCATCAGAAAACTTCACAATATCTTTTGCTACAGCAATTTTTGAAGTTACAGATTCCTCATTAACCGGAGTAGACTCCATGATATTTTCTTTAATTTTAATTGAGGCTTCTAAACTCGCGATATCAGCGGTAGTTAAATTTGTATCAAAGTTTGTTCCCGTGACAAACTTCTCCCCCTCTTTAATTAGCCCAGAGGTATCTGTCATTTCAGAAAGAAATTGAAGACCACTTTCAGAGTTCGCAACCAAGAAAATTTGCTTATGTGCTTTTACAATCATTAAGGATCTCTTAGGAGCAACATAGGTAGTGCTAAGAACTTCAATCATTTTGGTATTATTTAAAAAACCAAGTTTCCCACGATTAAATACACCTTTTTTAAGCAATTGAACCACTCCATAGAATAGACCAAGAACAAGAGCTAAAAAAAGACCAAATTTTGCTGCATAACCAGCGAATGAAAAATTATCTGTCGTCTCTTTCTTTACCACAGCTTCTTTTTTTGGGGCCGCTTGCTGTAATTTAACTTCATCTTTTGCCATGACTTCAGTTTTCGCTTTGGCAGTAGATTCTTCCATTAGATTATTTAAATAACTTTCATTCAACTCAGCTTTAGTAACCTTGGTCTCAACTTTTAGTTCTTCTTTTTTTGGAGCAACCTCAGTCTTAGTCACTTCTGTTGGAATTAAATTATGGGGTATAACAGTCTTAGAATGCAGACGTGGGAAAATAATTTCTATACTTTTATTATTCCAACCAAGATTAACTTGATCAGCAGGAACTTCATAAGGAAGAACCGCTTTAATAATAGCTTTACCATTTAGAGTATTTGCTGAAAGAAAGGCCCCTCTAATATTTTTAGAGATTGCATTAAAAGCATCGGCTTCGGCCAAATTGATTTCAATGATCTTGCCATTAACTTTAACATCAGGAAGTTCACTGGACCGGCCCATGATTCCAACATTGATAAATCCGTTGGCACCATTGGTGGTGAGGTCAAGAGAAGTCACTTTGACACCGGCAAGTGCACTCAGGGACAAAGTGAAAAATAAAGGGATCAATTTTAACATAACAAATTCCTTCCTGGTTTCTGCTACTTACTTTAAAGTTTCAATACGCTCAATTGGGCTAATAATATCAGTGAGACGAATACCAAACTTTTCGTTCACGACTACAACTTCACCTCTTGCAACAAGTTTGCCATTTACTAAAACCTCAAGAGGCTCACCTGCAAGCTTATCGAGTTCAAGAACAGAACCTTGCCCCAACTGAAGAAGATCTTTAATAACGACTTTAGCTCGTCCTAATTCCACACTTACTTTAAGTGGGATATCCAGGATAAAATCAAGGTTTTGAATTTTTAGTTTATTAAGAGCATCATCCCCCGCCTTAATTTGATCAGCGAGTTCTCGAATAGCATCTCTATTGTTCTCAGTCATTTCGGCCATATTCTATCCTTTTATGTATTTCTTCTCGTAATTTGAACTGCCCGACTGCCTTTATAAACTCCAATCAAGCACTTCAGTTTTTTTGCATCTTCAATTTCAAGATCAAGTTCTGCTGAAACTTCCTGAGATAAAGGGATCACATCTCCAACCTGAAGACTCACAAGATCTCCAATAGTCATTTCTGTTTCACCAAGTTTTACAATGGCAGTTGTTTCAGCAAATTGAACATACTCTTGCATCGAGCGAGTCCAAAGAGTATCAACAACATCACTATCAGATTGAAAACTTGAAGATAATTTTTGCTTAATTGGCTCAATGGTCGAATAAGGAATAACGACCATGATTGTTCCGGATGCTGATTCAAACTCAACTTCAAAAGTTGTAGTGATAATAACATCGGAAGGTGGAACAACACCAACGAACTGTGGGTTGATTTCAGTACGAACATATTGAGCATCAATTCTATGAACAGGTGCCCATGCCTCTTCTAAATCATTGATGGCCATATCCATCACTCTTCTCATGAATGATAGCTCTATCGAAGTAAATTCTTTTCCTTCAATCTTTGTAAAGGGTCTATCAGTTCCACCAAAGTAAGAGTCGATGATGGCATATGCAAGTTTTGATTCAAAAACAATCAAGGCCGGACCACGAAGTTCATTAAATCGCATAATGCACATGCAAGATGGGATTGGTAACGTGTTTACGAACTCACCGAACTTCAAAAGATCGGTTGAAATCATAGAGATCGTTGAAATTTTTCTTAAAGAATTAGAAAGAGAAACACGAAATTGACGAATAAATCTTTCGTAAATAATTTCCAAGATAGGCATTCGTCCACGAATAACCCGGTCTTGATTGGTAAGATCATAGGGTTGCACATTAGCATCTGACTCTTCAACTTCACCTGAGCCATCGTCAGAGGATCCTGAAGCAGCTGAGCCCGATGAATCACCGTCATCGTTTACAGCGTTTAATAATGCATCTACTTCGTCTTGGCTCAGTACTTGGGCCATGCTTTTTCCCTCCTGGAAAATCTCTAGTGAGCGTCCTGCTTACTAGTTGATCTGGAAGCTAATGTAGTAAATATCTTCAACTCTTCCATCAACCAAAAATGAATTGATAGAAGCCTTAATCTCTTCTTTTAAAAAACTTTTACCTTCTTTTTTAAGAAGATCTTCAGCTCTTTTGGTGTTCAAAATACTAATGATAGTATCTCGAATCTGCGGTTTTCTCGCTTCAAACTCGGCCGCTTTTGCATCTTCGCTCATTTTTAAAACGGCATCTAAGCGAACATAACGACGAGGACCCTCACCTTGGGCCAAATTCACAGTGAAGCTATCAAGCGGAAGAAGGTTTTCTTTTTTCACAACTTCTGTTGTTTTTTTCTCACCTTCTGCTTCAGGATTAGCTGGAGGAGCATCCTTCTCTTTTAGTAATTGAGTAAGATCTGGACGTTTGGCCTCCATATCCATAAAACGATATTGGAAAAATGCCACTGTTCCCATTGCAATGATGTTTACCACCATAAGGATTAACAGTAAGGGATTACTTCCACTTGCTGACGGAGCTGGAGCTGCTGCAGGTTTATTTTCTTCGGCCATGTTTACCTTTTAATGCTTTCTCCCTAAAAAGGGATATCTGTCAAAATTATAACTTTGCTTAAGATTTCAATCAAGGATGTGGAATTTTACCTGGCACATTTTGCCGAAATGGCCCATCTTTCTGTCAAAGTCTTAACTTGGAAAAAATTGCCTCTAAACAAAAAAGCCCCGGACTAGGCCGGGGCTTCATTTTTAAACTAAGAAAATAAATTAAAGAGATACTTTCCCACGCTTCTTAAGCTCTTCGATTAATGAATCAAAGTGTGATGCAGGGTAGGCCCCTCTCACTGGAACACCATTTAATAAGAAACCAGGTGTACCTTGGAAGCCAAACTTAGCAGCTTCTGCCATATCAGCTTCAATACGTTTTTTAACAGCTTCAGATTTAACATCTTTTTCAAGTTTTCCCATATCAACTTTTAAATCTTTAGCGATAGATTTTAGGAAGGCTTCACCATTTTGAAGTTTTCTCTGATCTTTATAAACTCTATCGTGAAATTCCCAAGCTTTCACTGGACTCTGTAAACGAATCGCTTCGTAATACTGAGCTGCAGGCATTGCTTGAGGGTGAAAACTTAGAGGAAGATGCTTATAAACAAAACGAATTTTACCTTCATATTTTTTCATTAACTCCATTACTGTACCAAATCCACGAGAACAGAATGGACATTCAAAATCCGAATATTCAATCAATGTTAAAGGAGCATCCTTTGGTCCACGGAAATTTTCATCAGAACGAATTTCTGCTTGAAGAGGATTATTGAAGCTTTCTTCAAGGGCCTTTTTCTCTTCTTCTTCACGCTTCTTTGCCTGGCCTTCTTGTGCGGACTTAACAGCATTATTTAGCGCATCAATGAACTTATCTGGATTGGCCTCAATCGCCTCCGTGATAATTTCTGGATTTTCTTTAAGCATTTTTTTTAATTCATCCTTCGAAGTACATGCTGTGGCAAGGATGAGGGCCGTCGCAAGAAAAAATAACTTTTTCATTCTGTTCCTTTTAAAACAATTTATGAGGACAATTCTATTCTATGGTAATGAAAGCTCGAGATGATTTCAACCTTTCGGATGACCTTTATTGAAATTATTATTGATGTAATCCAAGTATTTATTTAACTTTCGTGTGTAGTCACGAAGATATCCATGGCCAACCAGGTGTACCCGACTAAAATAATTGCCCTTCATAAAAGATCTCATGGTGGAGAAAATACCAAAGGCTGCACCAGAGACCTTTGAATACAAATGAAAGGCCAACATAATATAAGAAATAGTCACTAAAACAATAGTTAAGATTACAAGTTCATTGAAAATAAAAATTTGGTTATCAAAAAATTTATTTATTGTTTTGTAATCAGAGAGAGTGTTGGCCGCCAAACTTACCAAATTTTGCAACACATAACCTGAATTTTGAACAATAAAAGTAGCACTACAGATTGCAATGATAATTAGCAATAGTCCAAAATGAAGCATAAAGACTTTATCAAAAACCGGGCGATGAATTTTTGAGTATTGAGGAGGAATACTATTAGATAAAAGCTCCCCCTTTCGCCTTGATTCACGCAAGTACTCAAAGAAAAACTCAGAGAAACGAGTCAATAATCTATAAGCACTAAAATCTTCTACTTTATATTCTAGATTGGGATTTTCGATGACCTTTTCACAATAATCACTAAGACTTCTGAATGGTCTCAGCATAAGCCACCCTAAGTAGCAGCCTGCAAAAAATAGGATGATATGAAAAATAAAAAGTACGGGAATATTCTCAATAACCTCTGCAATTAAAAGATCATAGAAAGGTGTTCCATCACTAAATTCAGGAAATCCATGGGCCTTAAAAAAGGCATAGTTTAATCTCATGATTTGAAAAAGAGAGTAATGAACAAAAAATGTAATGATAAATGAAATGCCAGAAACTTTAAGGCCAACGGCCAGAATAAACCGGCTAACTTCGGTTTTAAAAACACGCTTCAATTCAATAATTGCATTTAAACCTAGAATCTTATGAATCATGCCTTCATCATAAGCCAAGTTTACTAAACTCTTAATAGTAGGCATTTTTGTAGCTGATAAGAATGTACTAAAGTTATTAACTTTAAATTCCGATAGGTGATCAAAATCGTCTGTGACGAAGGAGTTCTTCATGAAATCGTTTGCCCTTTGGCTTCTGGCCTTAACCCTGATAGCAGGTTGCGGAAAGAAAAACCAATCAGGTAAAAGCAACTCATCCTGGGATTTTAGTAATCCTTATGGAGTACCTGCCAATGTATTCAACTCTCCCTATAGTTATGGTGGGCAAAGTTTAAATACAGTTTTATCTCAAAACCCATGTATTAGTGGAATGTCTGGATATACTAACCAACAACGAATTCAACAATCAGTTCCTCTGACAAACTTCCCAACCTCAATAGCACCAAATGATATTTATGTTGGTGTAACGGCCTATGGAGATGTTGCTGCGATTGTTGGAACTGCTGTTGGCCAGCCACCGGTTTTCGTGGCCTACTTATGTCCAAGATCATTCGCACCAGCGGGATCAGGGCAATTAACAGGAATTACAATTGGGGCCTATACAAAATGTTTATTTAAACCCATCACTGCAGCAACCATGGTTTTCCCTGGTGGAGCAACGGCCAACTTTCGTTGGTTAGATGGTGGCTCTTCAATGCGTCAGCGATTTAGTTTCTGTACTCTTTAAAATAATACCAAAAGGTGTCACGTACCTTTTGGAAGGTACGTGACACCTTTTTTTTTTTATTTCATAGTCTTAATAAAATTCAAAACGCCCATCGAAATTCCATGGGCCATTTCCGTTAGAAATCTGTCGTCATTAATTTTTTTGAGCTCTGAAGGGTTCGAAACAAATCCAACCTCAACTAGAAGTCCAGGTCGCTTTGAGAGGGCCAGAACATAAAATAGGCCAGGCTTCACACCCCTATTTTCAATCCCATGCTTTTTCACAATAGGTGAAACACTTTGTTGAACAGCGGTAGCAAGATTTTTCGAATGGCTCACAGTTTGTTGAATAACCAAATCAATAAGAATTTGATTAACAATTAACTCCTCGCCTTTAAGGTTTAAATTTTCAGTTCGTTCAACCTTGTTAGTGGCGGCATTTGAATTATTATCTAAATAATATAATTCAAAACCTTGGCTTCTATTATTAGTCGATGAATTAAAATGAATTGATAAAAATAGATCAGCCTTAAGCACATCTGCAAGATCAGCTCTTTCTTGAAGGCTTACAACTCGATCAAAGCTGCGGGTTAAATAGGCAGAAGTATAATTGGAAAGCTCTTCTTTTATTTTTTTTGCTAATCTTAAAGAAAGATCCTTCTCATAAATTCTTCTGGTTTTTTTGGGGTCTAAATACCCTACCGCACCGGACTCTTCTCCACCGTGACCAGGATCAATCAATACAACTTTGGCAAAGCTATTCAATGAAATAAATAAAATGATAAAACTTAAAAATTTCATTTAATAGACTTTTTTCATTCGATGACGAGGGAAATAGAAAGAAAGAATCTGCTTGTAATCATAGCCACGCTTAGCGAGTTCAAGAGCGCCAAGCTGACATAGACCAACACCATGGCCATATCCGTGACCTTTAACATGAATCTCGTTATTTTTCATACTTAAAACAAAATTATTTGAAGGAAGAATTTCTCGTCCTGCGAGATTTCTTAGATAAGATTTTTTCACAATATGAAGTCGATCCCCTACATATAAACGAAGTTCAGAATTGGCCAAAGAATCAGACATTAAACGTAACTCTCCGCCTTGGGCCTGATCTGAATAATATTTCTTCAAAACTTGATCGACCATTGAAACAAGCTTTTCATTTTTAAGTCTATAATTCCAATCTTTCATCCCTGTTCGATGACAAAATGGACAATCGACTGATCGATACCCTTCTTCCACTCCACCCCAAACTTGATCCGGCCTTAATGTTCTTCCCCCACATTTAGAATGGAAAAAGGCCGGGGCCACTTTCCCTGAAGGCCCAACTAAAATCTCCCCTTCGGTATCTCGAGAAGCTTTAAGTGTTTTGGCCGTAATATCGAAAAATGTTCCTGACACTTGGTCTTTTTCAGAAGATTCCAAATGATACAATTTATCATTGGCATCTATTCTCATACCCTCTTTCAGAACCCGATCGTAGGCATAAGTTCTGGCGGCGACTGCCTGGGCCTTGAGGGCCTCAACTGGCCAGGTCCCGTTCATTTCTTTTGAAAGTAAAGTCATGATGTAGGATTCAAGTGGAATTGAATTCACTAAATCACAACTATCCTTACCTGGGTTGGTTAAGAGTTGAAGCTCACCTTGATATTTATTTTTTCCCCAAGAGATAAGTCCAGTGGGAGATTTTAATGAAGCAACCAAAAGTGGTGAACGAGGAAAAGAGCTGAGATAATTTTTAGCAGGCCTACAATCAAATGAAATAATTTTTTTCCCTTGATACTGCTGAGATTTATTTTGAGTATGGATAGTCTTAAAAAGATCAAAACCTTCGACTTGAACCTTTTTGAGAGATTTAGCGATAAGAACTTTAACAGAAGGAACACCGGCAAAAGCTGGTGTTGCAAGTATCATAAGAAATAATAAACTTCCTGTTTTCAATCCTAATTCCCTTATCCATGGAAATTAAAAAAAGACCCAATGCTATGATACCTAAAATTTGGAGAAAATCAGAGCTTTTTTAAATGCTTCATAATTTTCTGCATATCGGACCAGGCAGTTTTCTTCATATTTTGATTAGTTTCAATGATGCTTGGGTGAAAAAGGGGCACTATCTGAAAGTTTCCAACATCATCTATCTTTCGATTAAAGAACTGTCCATGAATGACAGTAAGTCGATCTTGTCCCTTAAGTATTTTTTGAGTGGCCCGGGCCCCTAAGGTTACAATAATCTGAGGCCTTAAAAAGGCAGCAATTTTCATGACTTCAGTCGATAAATCACGATCATCAGTTTCAACAGGATAGAGGCAAACTTCAGAAGGTTTAAGCTTCATGGCAAGAATCATTCTTTCAAATAATTCCGCCGTTTTAAGAGGAAATCCGGCCAATAGTTCATTGATAAATCCCTCTTTTAACTCAGGGGAAAATTCTGACCATGCTCTAAATTTTTCCGTTACAAATAAAATCTCAACTTCACCAGGACGTTTATTCAGTACCAAATCTAAGGTTGAATTTTCTAAAGTCAGTTGCGATTTCAAATCATTAATAGAATCAACTTTACCAATCCCACTCCAAGATTCCGCCTCTTTAACAATAACCTCACCGCCAGAAATTTTTATTATCGGACTTCCAGTCTCTTGGACTTTTTCCTGAGCAAATCTCTCTAGTGATTCTATCACTTGAGTTTTCTCTGAAAATCCGACCTGACTTACTTGAGGAGCAGTGGGTCTTTTAGAAACGATATAGGGAGAATCGGGGCACAGGGCCTCTGAAAAAGTCTTGGGTACAGGAGGATTTTTCATCCTAGTTAATTTTTGTTTAAAAATCTCTTCCATACCTTCGTTTTAGCACAAACAGGATGAACTTTCCTAGCTGTAAAAAAGTTTAAATTTGCGGCCAGGCAGCGCCGAAGAGTCTTTCAACTGGGAGTGAACAATGTCAGATATGGATTTTAAATTTGAAAGCTTCGAAGAGTACTACGGTGGACCAGAACAGGTGAAAAAGACCATGGATGAATGCAAAGTCTGTGGATCAAAACTTCTTCTTTCCCATATGCCAGATTATAAAAATCTTTTAGTTCAAGAAACTGCCCGCTGCATGGATTGTGGTTGTGGCAATCGTAGAGTTATTCACATTCTTAATTAATCTTTCGCCTCATGCAGATGTGCCCAAAGCGCTTTTGCTTGAGGTGACTTGAGTCCAAAATAGTTCATCAGATCATTCACCGAATATTCTTTAAGTTCTTCTTGTGACATTGATAATTGTGATAAAACTTTTTTCTTACCTTCTTCTCCAAGTCCCTTTACATCATCTAACCAAGTCGAGAGAACTCTCTTTGACTCAGCTTTATGATGAAGTTTTCTAGAAAATCGATGGGCCTCATCTCTCATAGAAACAATCAATTTAAATAACGAAGGACACTTACTTAAAATATAAGGATTCGCTCGATTAGGAATAATGAGTCGCTCTTCAGAACGATCAACTTGAGTCGCTTTAAGATCACCACTAGTTAAATCTTTTGATTTTGCGATTCCCACCACAAATATTTGAAGATCGAGCTCTTTAACTACAGCAACCACAGTATTGACTTGAGCAACTCCCCCATCAATCACAAATACATCAGGCAAATCACCATTGTTTGCTCTTCGAGAAATCACCTCTCTCATCATAGCAAAATCGTTATTCCCCTCAGGTCTTGTTTCAAGATGATAGTATCGATACTTTTTCTTGTTTGGTTTTCCTTCTTCAAACACCACTTGCGAAGCCGCAGGAGATTGACCTTGCCAAATAGCGACGTCATAACATTCAAGAATTCGTGGTCTCTCTTTCATTCCTAAAAGTTCTTTCAGCTTATTAAGGCCAATAAAAACACTTTCAGCATTTTTGATTCTTGTTTTCTGAGTTTCTTCAGCATACTGACGGACCATTTGAATTAGCGGATTATATTTTTTAGTTAACCCTTTAACCTTCACCTCGCCATACGTATTAAGAGCACTCGTGACATCAGATAATTTCTCTTCTTCAAAATCTAAAACCAACATTTCTGGAAGAACCTCTTCTGCATCAGCATAATACTGAACAATTTTTTGCAAGAGCTCTTCTTCTAGCTCTTCAATCATTTCGCCTTTAATGAAGTTAAAATTCTTTTGTCCAAGAAGAAGTCCTTTTCTAAACATGTAAACAGACATGTCGACCTCTTCATCTCCATTCCAGTAAGACCAAACATCGATATCTTTATCACTGTGAATGAACTCAACATTTTGATCAAAAGATTTAGTGAGAAAATCTTCTAGCAAAGAAACATAATCGCGAATCATGGCGGCTTGCTCAAATTTTTCTTCTTCGGCCAGAGCATGCATTTTTTCTCTTAAACACTGAACGGCCCGATTGGCCTTAATCTTTCCTTGAAATAAACCCAAGGCAAGATTTAAATCTTTTTCGTAATCATCAGACGTATAAAGTCCTACACAAGGAGCAGTACATTGTTTCATTTGATAAAGAAGACATGGAGTTTTTCGAGATTTAAATTCCGAAAGACTACAATCTCTTAAACCATAAGACTTAGTTAAGACTCGGGTTATGAGAGTGATGTTGGAGCCAGGTGGATAGGGGCCAAATAATTCTCTTCCCTTGGCCTTTTTAGGCCGGCGAACTATTTCCAATTTAGGAAAGGGTTCATTCCAATTAACTTCCACATAGGGATATGATTTATCATCCCTTAAACGGATATTGTATTTAGGTGAATGCTGCTTAATTAAGTTATTCTCAAGGACAAAGGATTCTGGGTCAGAACGAGTGGTCATGAAGTCAAAATCAACAACATGGCCAACCATATATTCTGTTTTAAGGCCCTTAGCGGATTGATTAAAGTAAGATGTAACGCGTGAGCGAAGCTGCTTGGCCTTTCCCACGTAGATAACCCGACCGTTTTTATCCTTCATTAGATAACAACCAGGCGTCATGGGTAAGGATTTTGCTTTTTCTAGTAATTCTTCTATCTTCTTCATTGGTACTTTACTTTGACCACCCCATCACACTCTTGGTATAATAGATAGGTTGTTTTCGCCCTACGTCCGGCGTCCGGGTGCATTCATTAAATAATAAACTAAAAGGAAAACTATGTCTCAGTTAACGGTTGGCAAGGATGTGCTTTCATATTGCACGAAGTGCAAGCTCAATCTTGGCCATACCATCGTTGCAATGAAAGATTCAAAACATATTGCTAAAGTTAAATGCAATACTTGTGGAACTATTCATGCCTACAAAGATCCTTCACAATCTAAGCAGAATAAAACAAGGACCCGCAAAACATCAGAAACTCCTTCAAAAATTGTTTCAGTCTCTGATCTTTGGATGGAAAAAATGTCAAATACTAAAAAGAAATCTACTCCGTATGGTATTGATCAAAAATTTTCTCAAGGTGATATTATTGATCACGTAAAATTTGGGCCAGGTATTGTAGAGAAAGTTGTAGATGACAAAATCGAAGTTATCTTCCGTCACGAAATTAAAACACTCGTTCATAATAAATAAAAAAAGGGAGCTTATGATCTGAGCCCTAAATTCAGGACAGTTTAAAAAACAAGACCAAATTCTACCCCTGCTTCGGCGGGGGTTTTTCTTTTTAAACTCCATTGAGGACGTTCATAGTTATAGTATGTCATATACTTTT
>JBFWTE010000044.1:0-24825 GCA_050247975.1 Bacteriovoracaceae bacterium | reverse complement strand
CGCCCCTTGCGATTAAGAGGTGAGATGGTGTTGTGATAAATAAACAACGATCGACTTCCAACTGCGGTATTGATGTAGCAAGGTGAGAATTGTGAGTGAGTAAAAGTCTCAAAACCATCATAAGCGACATCCTCAATCAAAGTTTTTGGTTGATGACTTTTTTCAAAAAGGAGTGATTGCCTTGAAAGATGAGTCAGCCGATCACGAACCGTGCCCTCGTTAATTTTAAGCAATCTTGCTATCGAATTATTGCTCATCCCATTCATTGAAAAATGCAGGATATTTTCAGAAAGATCAGTCAGTCTCTTTCTAAAATCCAGACTAAAAGTATTAGATGAAAATTGACCTCCACAGCCCTTACATTTAAAGCGCTGATTCTTGAAAGGAGGTTTATGGGTTTTAGTGCAACCGTTTTTAACATAAAAATTGGATTCAGTTCCAAAATGAAACTTGCATTGAAAATTAGGACAAAAAGTGGGGATCAATTCTAATTGATCATCTGAAACTTGCATGAGAATTTGCTATGAAAAATTCTTGCCAAGTTTGTTTTAGGTAACTTTGAGTAATTAAAGAAGTTTAACTACTGTGCGTAAAATAATTTAAAAACTTATTTGCAAAAATTTAGAAGAAATTATCCTCAGTTCGGTGCGAACAATTAAAAGGAAAGAACAAAAGTAACAGGACCATCGTTGATAAGTGAAACTTTCATGAAGGTTCCGAATTTCCCTTCTTTAACAGTAAGTCCCTTGCCCCTTAAATGTCTATTGAACAAAGCATACTTTAATCTTGCTTCCGCAGGCGCCATAGATTTTTCAAAGCTTGGCCTATGTCCGCCACTTCCATCCCAACTCAAAGTGAACTGACTTACAGAGAGAATTTCTCCATTCACAGATTGAATGTCTAAATTCATTTTTCCATCTTGATCATCAAAGATTCGAAGCTTCGAAATCTTTTCTACGGCCTTAGTAATCAAACTATCATCATCGCCTTGTTCAAAGCAGACTAGTAAAAGTAATCCATGCTTAATGGAGCCAACGACCTCGTTCTCAACTGCAACACTGGCCTCTTGAACTCTTTGAACGACAATTCTCACAAGTTTCTCTTAGGTGTAACCTGTAGTCTGAAGGCATTCATAATTGAGTTTTGAACTCGATTGAGGAGATCTTGATAAACATTCTTGAAACCATGGGCCACTTCAATAATTTGTTTTAAATCATGAATGCTTGGTACATGGATTGCACGGAGAAGTTTCGATATTGGTATATTGAGGGCCTGGGAAAGTAAAAAGTTAATGAATAGAATCATCACTTCTTCAGCATGAATACGAACAATAACTTTCTGCCCAGATAGTAATTCTAATGAATATAATTTCAATTCACCTTCGTGAGAAATTCGAACTTGAGTTTGGGTAAGTGGTAAATGAATATCACTTGGACCTGAACCCTCAACAAATTCTAAAAAAGCATCCTCATTTTCAGGATAAAGTGCTTTAGTTGGCCTTTGAACTAATTGGGCCTGAATTAATGGGTTATTAAAACTAATACTTTGGCCATATCTTGAATCATCCATTTTCCAAATGAGGGACTTCAATGTGCTTTCAAAAGTTGAAAAGCGCGAAAGGATGTCACATGCATAACGAGGAAAAAGATCTTTTGTAATCTGATCGATATGATTAAAAGTTTTAATGAGAGTCTGAGGTGAAACTTCCAGGAATTGCTCTTCATTCATATCAAAGATATGAAAGCCGTTCTGAAGATAAGTCGGTAGAGATTCTGTTTCCATTAAAAATTTAGGAACAAGAAATTTACTTAAGTTACCTTTAACGAGACTTAATCCACCTGTAAAAGTAAGGTTCGTAACTTGCTTACCAATAGGTGTATGGAAGTAGTTTCTTAAGATGTTTGGATTTAGTCCTGCTATCTTTGGAATAAGTTGAAAATACTGACACTGAGTTTGACCATAATCAGAATGGATAGATCTAAATGTATCCATTGGATGAAGTTCAAGATTGATATCAGGACTTCTAAAATCAACCACTAAAAAGTATGAAATATCTCGTTTTAAACCAAGATTAAGTCCATTATCACGAACATTAAATTTTTCCTGAGTTAATGGACGAATTTCAAAAAGTGTATCTAAAGGGATACAGCTATCAAGTAGACCTTTAAAGAAATTTGGGTGAGTGATTCGACTAGAATCCTCATTGGCCGAATGAATCAACATTCCATTAACAATCGCTTCATGAAAGTATTCAATTCTAAAAGTATCTGAAAAATCGAGTACTGCCATGGCAGGTACTTCATTTAAATGAGAAAGGTAGAAAGATCTTAAATGCTCTGTGATTGGAGCAAATTCTGAGAAGGTTTGAAGGTCAGCAGAGATCCTGAAATAAGAACACAATTGTCTATCAGTATCATGCTGGTGTTTTTTTCTAAAAACATAAATATAAGATCCAAGTTCTCCGCGTCCTTTGACGTTTTCAAGATCAAAAATGGCTTCTGTTTTAAGTTCTTTTAAAACAGGCTCTAGTCTTTCTCTTAAAGAAGGAACAAAAAGTTTTTTTGATGAAATAACAAACAAGTAACCTTCAGGCTTTAAATATTTGACCTGGTCTAAGATCTGGGTCATTAGATAGTGCTGAGGATTATTCTTTGGAAAGTGACAAAGGTTAAGAATGACTCGATCGTAAGTCGAAGTATAGAAAGGATTATCTTCCAAAAGTAGACTTTGCTTAAGGCCAGCATTCTTTCTATTTTTGAAATGCTCTCCCATGATTCGACAAATGTAATCAATCGCTCTCTCTCCCTGAGATTCTGATTTATGGGAAAGAAAGGTTAAAAATTGAAGCTCATTACAGATTTTAGTAAAAATTCCTGATGTAAATTCAAGACCTTTAAAATCTGGACAAAGAACTTCATTCCATCGGAAGTGCTTATTGTTTTCCTGAGCAAGCCAATGAGAGAGAGAAAGAGATTCAAGATAATCTCCAAAGTACTTACTGCTAATAATCTCTTCTTCATCAGAATTAAGATTTAATTTGCCTTCAATTGTATCTAACCAAAGGGGGAAATTAATTTGTAATGAATTTAGAAATAAACCAAAGCTAATATGAGAAATAGCATGAGAATAAATTTTTTGCTGGTCTTGGGTAACTTGTGTCTTGCCAGAAACATTCTTGATGATTTCTGTGATAGCAAGTTCTCGAGAGAGGATGAGAAGATCCTTCATCGTTGATTTCATGCTTTCGTTCGGACTATACCAGCTGTAAAGGTTGCTCTCGAGCGCTCTTGAATTGAGCTCTGTTAAGCTTCCTTTTTTAAAAATTTGCAGAAGAAAAGCTGTTGGGTAGAGGAGTGCTTTATCTGTAAGCTCGATACCACATCTATCAAGTAATGAAGCGATAAAACGAAGTTTTAAAAAGGTTACAGTGGCTACACGGTTAGCGTAGATATCAATAAATTGAGCAAGCTTTCCATTCTCTGAGAGCTTCTCTGGATTAATTAACTGCCAGAAACTTGTGAGATCCTCAAGGCCTTCGAAATGTAGGCCTAAACTTTCAGCATATGATAGAAACTCGTTGTAAAGGCCTAGCTTGATAGTTCTTGGGAAATCTTTTGTTTTAAAAAGTTCATTCTTAATATCTTGCTGAACAAGAGAAAGAATTTTTTCAAACTTCAAAACACTTTTTGAAGAGAGAGAATCACCAGTCCAACCAGGAACAAAACAGTGGAGTGGAGAAAAACGATCATTAACATCAAAGCTTCTAACAGCAGGTGAACGATTTGATTGAACAAACTGTGGGAAGCGATGACTTTGCTTGCAAGTTTGGCCTTTAGAAATAGCAGTCGAAGGATCAGAAGTTGATCCCACAGGGCTTAGCCATTCTTGAGCAAGAAAAGTCTTTTTATTCATTTAAACACTTAAAATTAATTAAAATTTGGAGACAGAATTGTTGCGTATCTCATTATTTTTGTCATGAAAAAAATTAAAGAGTTAGATCTTGTTTGACTATTTTTCTAAAGTTTGGGCGCGACGCTCCGATAAGAGTGTAACTTCAGCAGATATTCTTAATGTTTTAAGGGTATTTGCTAAACAAATTAACTTTGCCTGGGGGCCAGTTATGGACAAAAGCTTCAACGATCAAGAACTTTCAGACATCATGAAAGAGATTGAAGCATTAGAAGAAGACTTTAAAGCTGATGAAGGGGAAAAAGTTGAACCCGTCGCAGCAATGGAAGAATTCTCTCAAACACATGAAAAAAAGTCAGAACCAGATTTTCATGCTGCTGAAGAGCTTCATCATGAACCTGAAGATCATCATGAGGTTAGGCCTGAAGCAGAGGTTTATCATCTAAGCTCAAATGAAGTTAAGGCACAATCGAGTTCACCGGCCTCAATGAGTTTTAAAGTTCAAGGTGACCTATGTTTAGAAATGCAGTTTGAAGTAAATGGTAAGTGTGTTTCATTAAATGTTTCTGAGACTGGACTTAACATTATGATGGAGGGTGGTGTAACATTCAACGTACCACTTGAAAAAAAGAAAGCTGCATAATGTCTGTAAAAATTCTGGGTGGTATTGCGAGGGGGTTTCCTCTCTCAATACCCAAAACTGAGGCCACTAGGCCAACTTCCGTATTAATTAAGAGAAAATTGTTTGATTGGAGACAAAACCTTGAGGGATTTGTCTTTATCGATTTATTTGCAGGCTCCGGGGCCATGGGATTTGAGGCCTTATCAAGAGGGGCAGATCAGGTCATCCTCAATGATAATGGAAAAAGTTCCTTCATCACTCTGAAGGAGAACAAAGAAAAATTAGTTAAGGCCTTTAGTTTTTCTCAAGAGGCCATTATTGTTACTAATTTAGAATCAAGAGCTTGGATACAAAAAGAGCTTTCTTACCGATTAAGCGATACTTCCCATTCTATTCTTTTTTTTGATCCCCCTTATGAGAATCATAATCTTTATTTTGATGGACTCAATTTGCTTAAAGAGCAGGGTTTTGAAGGTGAGGTTTGGGTTGAAGCGGATCGTCTCAAGGGTCCGAAGTCAGAATTACTCACTCAACTATTTCCTACAATTATAAAAACTGTGGAGCAGGGCGATCATTTTGTCCTCGTTGGAAAACTAGTATAAGATAATCCTATTATCGTTTCTTCCAAAAGGATTGAGCTTGGAAAAGAATAGGGCGCTTTATGCTGGAACTTTTGATCCATTTACTAATGGGCATTTAGATATTGTTCAAAGAGCGATAAAAATTTTTGACGAAGTCATCGTCTTGGTCGCAGTTTCTCCGAACAAGCATCCTTTTATGTCGACTGAACAAAGAGTGAATGTTTTAAAGAAATTATTTGCTCATGAGCCAAAGGTGAAGGTTGATAGTTGGACGGGACTAATTGTGGAATATGCTCGTCAAAATAAAATTGGCTCAATTGTTCGAGGACTTCGCCCAACGGGTGATTTTGAAATTGAATTTCAAATGGCCTCTATGAATCGAAAAATTAATCCTGATTGTGATACAGTTTTTCTCATGACAAGCGAGAAGTTATATTACATTTCAAGTTCTTTAGTTAAAGAAGTTTACACTCATGATGGGGATATCACTTCTTTTGTTCCGCCACTTGTTCATGAAGAATTAAAGAAAATAAAAAAATAAAGAAGTCATTATGTTACTTAGTTCTAGAGTCAAAGGTATTTCAGATAGTATCACCATGAAGCTTAACGAGAAGGCCATTCAGTTAACTGAAGAAGGTAAGGTGATCTATAATTTATCTGGTGGTCAGTTACCAATAAAACCTCCTGGAGAGTTTGTTGAAAAAATTCATCATCAGCTTAACTTTTTAAAGAGTTACCAATATTCTCCCTCTGCTGGCTTTCCTGCCTTGAGGAAAAAATTAATAAAACATTTTTCAGAACAGCGAGGATTGCCAATTGAATTATTTGAAAATTGGGATTCAATCGTAAGTAATGGTTCAAAACATTCTATTTACAACACTCTTGGTGCCTTAATAGATCCAGGTGATGAAGTTATTTTGCTCGCCCCTTATTGGGTTTCTTATCCAGAGATGGTGAAATTTTGGGGTGGAATTCCTACTGTTGTTAAATCGAATGTGTTTGATGCTTTTGTTCCAGCGATTGAAGATATCCGAAAGGCCATGACTCCAAGAACAAAAGTAATTATCGTAAACAGTCCAAATAATCCTTCAGGTGTTCATTATTCAGAAGCTTGGATGAAAGAATTTGCAGAATTTTTAGTCGAGAATCCTGATCTTATTGTGATTAGCGATGAAGTTTATTCTGATCTTAGTTATTTTGATCCTAAACCGAGTTATTTTTATCAAATTAATAAAGAATTACTGAATAGAACCATTATCGTTCATGCGATTTCAAAAACCTTGGCATCGACTGGACTTCGACTGGGTTATGTTATTGCTCCGGGCGGTGTTGTTGCGGCCATGGGGAGAATTCAAGGGCAAACGACATCTGGGCCTAATAGTTTAATCCAACGTGCTTTGATTGATTTTGATTTTAAACAAGTAGATGCTTTTTTAATCCCTATAAAAAATCACCTAAGACAGAATGCCGCTACTTTAAGAGAGAAATTTCGTCAGGGGAATTTAGGGCATTGTTGGTATCAATCAACTTCGGCCTTTTACTATTTAATCGATTTTTCAAGAACTCCAATGTTTTCACGATTTTCTGCAGAGGAAGATCATTCTTTTGTTATTGCTGATGAGTTACTCAACAACGAGGGCATTACCGTTGTCCCTGGGCATGATTTTGGTATTCCAAATACTGCTCGAATTTCATTAGTGATTGAAGAGATCCCATTTGCAGAGGCCATAACTAAAATAGTCAAGTACTTAAACAAAGTTTAGGGAAAGTTTAACCTCCATTAAGTGAATTTCCTCTCTGATCTATAATGATATGAGAGAGGTTTCCTTTGCCTATTTGGATAGTCCTACTTAGTTTAATTCTGCTTGGATGTGCAAAAACTCCAGAAGAAAAAGTTAATGAAGCAATAGATGTTGCTCAAACTTATTTATCTTCAAATGAATGTCAAAAGGCCATTGATCTTTTAGAAGAAGTTGGCAGACAAACAGATGATCCTATTTATTTACAGGTTTTGGCCTCGGCCTATGCCTGTCGAGCTGATTATGAAGAAATCAGTTTTATTGTTAGTGATGTCACTACAATCTCATCTTCTAATCCAGGTTTTTTGAAATCACTGACAAAGATGACCATGGCCCAAGAGACGGCCGCTGATTCTGATGAGTATACAGATATTTTAACCGCTCTTAATTTGCTTCTTGATACAAATAGTTCTTCGACTCAACCTTCACATTCGGCAAGAGTTAATTTATTTGGAAAGCGTAAAGCCCAAGACATGGATGTTCAGATTTTACTTCTGAGTATTGCTCAACTAGGAAAATTTCTTCATTACTATGGAAACGTCAATTCCTCAGGTGTAAAAGGTGGAGGAAGTGCTGGGAATACGTGCTTTCTAAGTTACACTGATGCTACCGCTCAATCACTTGTCCAACTTGGCACTACCGGGGCCTGTACTGGAACAACAAACGGACATACTGATTTGGCCTATGGAGCAAATTTAACAAAGGCCAAACGTAGAATGTGTGAGGCCTTAATTCTTGTGACTAATATTATCGATATTCTTAATGGCCTTGATCTTTCCTCAAATTCAAACTTAAGTTCACTGGAATCTGTTTCAACAACTATTAACACCATCAAAACTTCGGTGGTAACCACTTACCCATCTCTGGCAACCTTATTAGACACAACCTCTCAAAGCACCTGTGAAACTCTCATGAGTAATGCCACTCAATTCAATAATATGGAGATTTTATTTGCACTCATTTTTGAAGTGGGTCTGCAATGAAGTGGTTTTTTATATTGTTCTCTCTATTTTCATATTCTGCTATGGCCTTTGATAATCCATATTATATGCGATCACCTACAGCACTTCTCATGGGGGATGCTTTTACGGCCGTGAATGATGATGAGTACACTTTATTTTATAATCCAGCATCTTTAGCAAGACATAAAAATGATTTGACCCTAACGCCATTAAATCCCCAAGGCTCAGGAACTAATGTCTTAAATGATTTAGATAAATTTAAAGATTTTCCAAGCGATGCAGTTGGAGCTTCTGAAGTCTTAATGGATTATCCTGTCCACGCTAGTGCTGGTATTTCTCCGGGATTTAAATTCTTTAACTTTGGCGTCACTTTTATTGCCAATGAAAGTTACGACATTTTACTCAGAAATAAGGCACATCCTATGCTGGATCTTGATTTACGTTCAGATAGAGGAGTGATGTTTGGGGTAGGTATTCCTTTAGGTGGTAATCTTTCAAAGAAAACACAATCTGGCTCAAAAACTTCAATGGGACTTTCTGTCAAAAGAATCAGCCGAACTGGATTAAGGGATTCTTTGGCACTAACTGGCCCCACAGTAGTTGACTCTTTAAGTAAGGAAGATGTTTCTCAAATCGTAAATTCTTTAGGACAAGCAAGTGGTAAGGCCTGGGGATTTGATTTTGGACTAGAGCACATGATGAAATCTGGCCCAAACCAATTCGTTATAGGGCTTTCTGCCCTTGATATTGGTGGGACAAAATTTAAAGTGGCCGATAATCCTAATGATTTAAAAGTTGCTGATACTAAAGGACAGGTAAATTTAGGTTTGGCCGGTGGACAGGATTTTGGTCTCTTTCATTATATTTTATCCACTGATTTTAGAGGACTGAATGAACAAATGGATTTTGGAAAACGGGTAAGGTTAGGGGCCCAAGTGGGGATCCCATTGTTGACCTTCATGGGTGGTATTAATAGTGGTTACTATAGTTATGGGGCTTCGCTTAATCTTGGATTAATGAAGCTTACCGGTGGACTTTATGATGTGGAAATTGGATCAAAATATAAACAAATAAGAAGTAAGCAGTTCATCATTTATCTCAGTTTATTTGACTTTTCATTCGATGCTTAATTTTCTATCCTTAACGTAAGAAAGACATTCATTCCCCACGGATAGGAGGAGTTTTTGAATAAAACGTTCATTCTGGACACAAATGTCCTGTTACTTGATCCCCTCGCCATTAATAAATTCGGTGCTAACAACAAAGTTTTTATTCCTCTTACAGTTATTGAAGAACTTGATCGTTTTAAAAAAGATCAAAATGAAAATGGACGAAATGCTCGTTATTTCTCCAGATTAATTGATGGTTTTAGAGGTCAAGGTTCATTATTTAAAGGTATTCATCTTGAAAATGGTGGGACCCTTCAAGTAAGTGTAACTAAGGAGTATAACGGATCATCTGTTGCAGGGTTGAAGTTAGATTTAAATGATAATTTAATTCTTGCTTCTGCCTTAAATTTAAAGGATGCAGGTGAGCAAGTCACTCTTATCACCAAGGATATTAATCTACGTCTTAAATCTGATGCTGTTAATATTCATGCTGAAGATTATGAAACAACTGATGTTACCGTCGATGAACTTTATTCGGGCCAAAGAGTTGTTCCATTTGAATTAGAAAAGATTGAAGAGTTTGAAAGAGAAAGATTTTTAAAACTTTCTCCAGGAGATATTCCTGGAATATATCCAAATGAGTATCTTGTTTTGGTAGATAAGAATAATCCTTTCAAAAAAACTCTCGGTCGCTTTCATGCTAAAAAGGCGGGGATTGTTCCTTTAATCAGACCTAAAGAAGGTGTCTGGGGAATTCATCCGAAAAATATTGAGCAACAGTTTGCCTTAGATGCCCTTCTTAATAATGAGATCAATCTTGTTTCATTAGTGGGTAAGGCAGGGACTGGTAAAACCTTACTTGCCATTGCTGCTGGCCTTGAATGTGCTATTACGAAGCAAAACTATTCCCGAGTTTTAGTTTCTCGTCCAATCGTTCCCATGGGACGTGATCTTGGATTTTTACCCGGGGATATTAACGAAAAGCTAGGCCCATGGATGCAGCCAATTTTCGATAATATTGATTTCTTGTTTGGAAATCAGCGGGCCAGAAATGAAATGACAACTTGGGATGAACTCATCAATCAAGGACTTCTTCATGTAGAGCCATTAACCTACATTAGAGGTCGCTCTCTTCCACAGCAGTACATGATTGTGGATGAGTCTCAGAACCTTACTCCTCATGAAATTAAAACAATTATTACTCGGGCGGGTGAGGGAACAAAAATTGTATTAACAGGTGACTCTGAGCAGATTGATAACCCTTATCTTGATTCACTTAATAACGGTCTGGTTTACACTATAGATAAACTTAAAGGTGAAGAGATCGTTGCTCATGTTAAACTTCAGGTGGGTGAGCGTTCACCACTTTCAGAGATTGCTAGTAAATTGTTATGATGAATAAAAGCTATCAGCGTCGGCACCTCAGGGCCCCTTTTAAGGGCCCTGTGCTTCTTACTGATGGTATTGATGTTTTTAAGGCACCGGCATTGAATATTTCTGAAGGGGGAATGTTACTCACACAAATTCCTCGCCTCCCTCAAAATGATGATATTCACATAATGTTCGCACTGCCTATTATCCCATTATTCAAAAGTCTAGATTTATCAAAAATCCAACCAATTTCACGAGATTTGCTTAAAAAAAGAATAATAAGGATCAGTGGAAAAATATCTCGAAAAGTTGATTCTCGTTATGGGTTAGAATTTCCTGTTATTGATCCATTAACTAAACAGTATATTGAAGAATACGTAACAACATATTCTGCTAATCTCATTTTTCTCCAAACGCTAATTGATTCATGCAGGGATAATGAAACAAAAATTAAAACTCACATTTTAGCGACAATTTTAGGCCATGATCAAAATGGCAATATGTTAACTCTTAAGGAGAGTGTCTCTCACGATTTTAAAAGTTTGCAGTGGCTATAAACTGACTCTAAAATTTGCGCACTTTGAATCAAATTTGATTGATTCAAACTTCTTAGGAATTATTTTAATCAACCGACATTCTTTTTTGGGGTATTTGGACTTGGGGAGATTAATTAATTTTTTCGATTTTTGTTCGTCTGTGCCGTAATTGCACTCAACTAATGAATCAACAATAGAGTTATTGATTTTTTCATCGAGAATACTCACTTGATAGATTTCTTGATAGTATGACCAAAAACCAACAAATGATGGAATCGTATAGTAACTAGAATTTTTAATTTCATGCTTAACTTGAATTGCTCTGCCCAAAGTTAAATGTGATCTTAGAAAAGATAGACCTTCAAGATTTCCATAAAGGCATAAGGCCTCTCTACCCGAAATTGATAAAAAGCTGTCCTCGTCTAAATTGTTGATGGCATTAAAGGCCTTCTTGAGGATGAAAGCAGGATTCTTCTTAAAGCCAAAATTCCATGGATCACAGGCCGTGATTAATAAAAATAAAAGAATAAGATTAAAGTATTTCACAGAATTCCTTAAATTATTTTTTGGCCAGTATGCAGGATTTTTAAGGAAATAGAGATGATTTTGAAATAAATTTCAGGTGGTGTAAAAAGAATGTGCATATCGAAGATATCAATTTTCAAAGGAAGAATTAAAAATCTCAGTGAAGCAAGATCTTATATCCTCATTACCTTTTAGAGTTTGAGAACAATTCTTAAAGGTCTTTTTAGGTTTAGCTGAATAAGTAATTTGTAATTGGTAATGCCCTTCAGAATCGACTATTGGGGTAATCAGAAAGCCTCTTTTCGCAGAAGAGGCTCCTAGGACGGCCTTAGTCACTATATGGCCAATCAGGGCCCCAATGACAGTATCGCTTGCCCAGTGATTTTGGCCATGAATTCTGGCATAGGCCGTTAAGGCCGCTGTACTGTAGGAAAGAATAGGAACGAGGACACCCTTATCTTTATTGGCCTCGGCAATTAATGTGGCAACCACAAAGGCTTCAGTAGTATGTCCTGATGGAAAGCTCTGATGACTAGCACTTCTTTCAAAAATGTTAAAGTCATAAGGACTTTCGGCATGATTGGGTCTTGCTCTCCCAAAAATATTTTTCAGTGCTAGGGTGGTGAGTCCTGCGGCCAAAAGTGAAGTCACTTCGAGTCTTACGTAACGGCGAAGATTTTCATTTTGTGTGATGACTCCCCAAATATAGGTTCCAGTGACTAGGGCAGGGCCACTAAATTCACCAAAGTTATCTCCAAAATAAGTCACCCTATCTGAAATGCTATTTGAATTATCTCTAATGAAGTTTTGGACTTCTTGATCATTTAAAAAAAGTAGAATGGCCGCACTTCCTGCGAGCTTAACTGTACTCAGATCCTCACGAGAGGGATCAAAGGGAATAAAGTAAGGAGTCCCTTGATCAAATTCTCCTGGTCGAAGCCTCTCATCACCAAGATACCTGGGATCATAGTGAAGCCCAAGTCTTTCAAGTGTACTTTGTGATGGGAGAAACTCTTCTCCCATGGCCATGGAGGCCATGCTTGAGAATAATATGACTAAAAGAAGAGGGAGTTTAAACATCGTCATATTATGAAGGTGTTTTAAAAAATGAAAAAAAAGAAAGATAAAAATCTATAGAATTTACCTGTCAAAACTTTTGTCAAAATAAAGATTCTCTGAAGAAAAATTAAGCCCAGATTTATTGCGAGAGTTATGTGTAATCTATATGATCCGGCCAACTTATGAGAGTCCCAATCGAATTAAAAAGAAATTATCTAACTAGAAAATTAAGAGATATCAAAAATTTGATGATCTTAATTGAAGAAGAGGATTTTGCTTCCGCAATTCGCTTAGGTCATCAGGTCAAAGGAAATGCAGTAACATTTGAGATGCCACACATTGCCTATATTGGACATGAAATAGAAAATGCGGCCAAACGAAGGGATAAGGATCGAGTAAAAATTCTTCTTATGAAGATGGAATCTATTATTAAGCAAACACAATTTTAGAGGTACTATGGCATCTATTCAGAAAAGAAGAAAAAGAAAAATTCAGGCCCATAAGTCTCAAAAACGTTTATCAAAAGATTCTCTTCACTATTTTTTTGGAAATGGATTGTTTGAAAGAGACTTGAATGAAAGGAATGAAAAATTTCTCTTCCTAAAAGATGCTCTTAATTTGCAAATATTAATTAATAAAAATGATTAGGCCTTCTTAATCAGAAGGCCAGTCATTATTCTAGTGAGCCGCTATTTTGGTCACCATACTTCTTAACATCCAAGCATTCTTTTCGTGAATTTTCATTCTTTCAATCAGAAGATCTGCGGTTACGTCGTCCTCACATTCATCGGTTAAAGCAAAAATCTCTCGGGAAGTTGTGACAACTGCTTCATTACCTTGGACTAAATTTTGAATCATCTCTTCAGCAGTGGGGATACCACCTTCTTCTTTGATGGATGTTACCTTTGAAAAACTAGCAAATGAGCCTGGGGCAAATTCTCCAAGGGCCCTAATCCTCTCAGCAATCTTATCAACAGCATCGGATAGTTCTTTATATTGTTCTTCAAACAAAATATGCAGCGGTTGAAACATTTTACCAGTGACATTCCAATGATAATTCTGAGTTTTAAGATAGAGCAAATAAGAATCGGCCAATAATTTTGAAAGACCTTTGCACACACTTTTTCTATCTTTTTCACTTATACCAATATTGATCTCTTGAGTTGAAAAATCCGCTTGAATCTTAGTTGGCATAATGATCTCCTTACTTATAGGTTTTTAATTTACTCTTTTGAAAATCTATGATCACCAAGGCCTTGCGGGCCTTTGAATTTGCATGTAAGTCAGAGGAGCGATGGGAAACTTCATTTTTTTCAAAGGCTTCTTTTAAAATGTACTCTTCGCTATTAAATAATTTACTGACTAAGTTTGGTCTTCTCGCCATGTTATACTCATCAACATCTACTTCAGATTTTAAATCTTGTTTCAAATAATTTTTAATTCTCTCTGCTCTTTCTTTGGCCAAAATAATTTCACTAGATGGAAGAGATTTTTGAGATCGAAGAGGATACTCTTGATCGGCCCAGGTTAGTATTTTGATATCTTGAATTTCTTTATGCTGTTTATTTATTTGATTTAAGAAATGCTTAATCTGAATTTTATCTTTATTTGTTAACCTCGCACTTCCTTTTTTAAATTCGAGACTCACATAATTGGTTGCACCGATCGCTTTTGCCGCGCTATCTTCTGCTTTGACCACTTCCTTTTTGGGTTTGGGTTGAGCACAGCTTAAGAGAAAAAACATTAGAATAAATGGCCTTATAGTCATGATTTTTCCTAACTCATTATGACAGGAGAAATTCAGCAACTACGATGCCAAAAAAAATGAATATAATTTAAGATGTTTAACTAGTTTGGTTGATTTTTATGGGGACTATTTCCCTTTAATTTCCTGGCATGAACTCTGCTTTTATATTTGAAGACCAAGGAGGCCAGATGAAAAAAAATAAAAAACAAAATCAAAGTAATCAGAACTTAGAAGTAAATCCTTCTCGCTCAGATAAAGATGAAGTCAACTTAGATAAACAAAGAATTTCCAAGAATCCAAAAGAGAGGAAAGATCAGATTAGAAAATAAAAAAGGCCCGAAATTCGGGCCTTAGAGAAGTTTTAACGTTTCTTTAGTGAATTGTTCGATTTTTGCTTTCGTAGCCGTATTTGCTCGAGAGGTGACTTCTTTCAAGATCAATTTTCCTCTCGTAAAAAAATCTTTGTCATATTTATTCTCAGCAAATTCGTCTAATAGTGTGTTTACCTCAATTTCGAGTTGGGAATTCGAAAGTGTTTCCAAATAACTTCTATATCCCATTTCATTTTTTCTTAATTCCTTTAATTCTTTAAAGCTTTCAAAATCGACTACGTTCAGCTTTGCCATATTCCCCCGTTTTAATTAAGTCATCATGACTTAACTGCTCCCCTGAATCGCAAACTTGAGGCCAAATTCTTAGTCTCAAATTTTTGATCTATGTCAGACTATATAGGGATTTCTTGCAATCATCGACAAGTTTAAGGGGTAGCTATCTTGCTGAAATGTAAAGATTACTGATATTGCGAAGCCAAAACTGGCTAATTTCTTACCGTTCTTACCGGAACTTACTGCATGTTGCGGTGACAAAATGACATCATCTAGGTGGTGCTTTGCGGTAAAAAGTGGTGCGATAGAGAAGAGAAGGGGAAGACCCCCTTCTCATAATTGAGCTTATGCGTTCTTTTTAAACCATGCTTTTGAACCAGTTGGATCTGGCTTCATTGTATCAGCACCTTTTTTCCAGTTAGCTGGACAAACTTCTCCAGACTTAGCTGTAAATTGGTAAGCTTCAACTAGACGTAGAGTTTCTTCAACACTGCGGCCAACTGAAAGATTGTTGATAGTAGAGTGTTGAATGATATTGTTGTCATCAATGATGAATAGGCCACGAAGAGCAACACCTTCATTCACAAGAACTTCATAATCACGAGCAACTTTCTTGTCTAGATCTGCAATAATTGGGAATTTTACTTCACCAAGACCACCTTCATTTCTTGGTTGTTTTGTCCAAGCAAGGTGAGAGAAAAATGAATCTACCGAACAAGCGATAAGTTCACAGTTCATGGCCTTAAATTTGTCAGCTGCATCTGAATACGCGATAATTTCAGTCGGGCATACAAATGTGAAGTCTAAAGGATAGAAAAATAATACTTTCCATTTACCTTTATAATCATCAAGTGAAATAGATTTGTTTTGACCGTTAACTAAAGCATCAGCTTTAAAGTACGGAGCTGGATTACCAACTAAACGTGCCATAAATGGACTCCTTTTAAGTTTATTTTTAAGAACAAGAAAATTTAGTCTTAAGCGTCGAATTTTTCAAGACAAGGTGTTTCTTTCTCTTGTTTTTTGGCGTTATGTGCCTATCTTTAAAATATGGGGCCATTTTGTAAAATTAAACTCAAGAAACTCTTGGATTTACCGATAAGCCCGAACAAACAGATCAACCATTGTTGGTAAAAAGGATGAACATGACGACGCCTAAGATGGGTTATATCCCTAATCCCATAGTAATTGAACAAACAGCTAGAGGTGAAAGACAGTATGATATTTACTCAAGACTGTTACTCGATCGAATCATCTTTTTAGGAACTGAAGTTAACGATACCGTGGCCAATCTTTTAGTTGCTCAAATGCTTTTTCTAGAGCAATCTGACCCAGAAGCTCCTATACATTTTTATATCAATTCTCCAGGGGGATCAGTCTACGCTGGCCTAGGTATCTACGATATTATGCAGCATGTGACTTGCCCTGTTTATACTTACTGTGTAGGATTGGCGGCCTCAATGGGCTCGTTACTTCTTCAGGCCGGAGCAGCTGGGCATCGTTATTCTATGCCTCACTCGAGAATTATGATTCACCAACCACTTGGTGGAGCAAGAGGACAGGCCACTGATATTGAAATTCAGGCGAAAGAAATTTTAGATCTGAAAAAACAGCTCAATAACATCTACGTGAAACATACTGGCCGTAAATATGATGAAGTTGAGAAGGCCTGTGATCGAGATAATTATCTAGATCCAACTAGAGCAAAAGAATTTGGACTTATTGACAATATTATCGTTCCGAAAGGAAAAGCAATTAAAGCTTAAAAGGTAAATATGACGAAAGAGAAAAGTGGCTATGGCAGTTTAAACTGTAACTTCTGTGGAAAATCTCAGAAGGAAGTAAAAAAGCTAATTGCTGGTCCTGGTGTTTATATCTGTGATGAGTGTATTGAGCTTTGTAACGATATTATTTACGAAGATTCAGTCAAAACTGTGGCAAAAACGGCAACAGATAATGTGCCAAAACCCCACGAAATTAAAACTCATCTTGATCAGTACGTAATCGGGCAAGAAAGAGCAAAAAAAATAATTTCAGTTGCTGTACATAATCACTATAAGAGAATTAGCTATAAAGCAGCTTCAAGAGATGATGAAGTTGAGCTCGCAAAATCAAATATTCTTCTTGCTGGTCCAACTGGTTCAGGGAAAACTTTGATTGCACAATCATTAGCAAAATTCTTGAATGTTCCTTTTGCCATTGCTGATGCGACAACTCTAACTGAAGCTGGTTACGTAGGTGAGGATGTAGAAAACGTTATTCTTTCTCTCCTTCAGAATTGTGATTTTGATGTTGAGCGAGCTCAGCGTGGTATTGTCTACGTGGATGAGATTGATAAAATTGCCCGTAAGTCTGAAAATCCATCTATCACTCGAGATGTTTCAGGCGAAGGTGTTCAACAAGCACTTTTAAAACTAGTTGAAGGATCTGTTGCTAACGTTCCACCAAAAGGTGGACGTAAGCATCCTCAGCAAGAATATATTCAAGTTGATACTCGCAATATTCTTTTTATCTGTGCCGGTGCATTTGTAGGTCTGGATAAAATTATTGAAAAGAGAATGACTAAGTCAAAATCAGTGGGGCTGACTTCTCATAATTCAAATGAAAAGAAAGAAAAATCTCATCTTGAAAATCTTGGAGCTATCGAGCCTGAGGATTTAGTAAAATTTGGATTAATTCCAGAATTTATTGGCCGTCTACCTGTGACAGCGATGTTGGAAGAATTGGATGAAGCTGCTCTGGTTTCAATTTTGACTGAGCCAAAAAATGCTGTGATTAAGCAGTATCAAAAATTATTTGAGTTTGATGGCATCGAGTTGGAATTTAGTCCTGAGGCCATCCAAGAAGTTGCCAAGACAGCTCTCATCAGGAAAACCGGGGCGAGGGGACTTCGTGCCATCCTCGAACAAGTTATGCTTGATGTGATGTATGACCTTCCAGGAAATGAAAAAATAGCTAAGTGTATCATTACTAAGGAAGCGATAACAGGTGCAGGAAAGCCTATACTTGAGGAAGGCGATCGTAAAAAGCGTCTAGAAAGTAAGGCCGGTGCAAAAGGCGCCAAAAAAATTGAGAACGCTTCATAAATCTTAGATTTGCTTACAAGCAATAGGAAGAATCTGCTCTATTAAAATACTCAATATAAAAGGCTTAGGAAAAAAACTCCTAAGCCTTTTTTTTATGTTCTCATATCCAAATTTCATGGGATAATATTTTTCAGAACCTCAAGCTGAGGTTTGTGAGACAGAAGAGCGCAGGAGGTGCTATGTCCGACAAGAAGTCCGAAGCTGTTAATAACTTCCCACTCCTTCCACTACGGGATGTGATTATTTTTCCTCACATGGTAGTGCCTTTGTTCGTTGGCCGTGAAAAGTCAATTTCCGCTCTGGAAAAAGCAGCAAAGAATGGTAACGAGTTATTCCTAGTAACACAAAAAGATGCATCAGTTCTCAATCCAGAAAGAGAAGATGTCTATGATATTGGTACTGTCGTAAGTATCATTCAGATGCTTCGTCTTCCTGACAATACTGTAAAAGTGTTGATTGAAGGAAAGTACAGAGCGAAAATTAAAAACTTTCGTTGCGAAAATGATGGCTACTACGCAGATGTAGATAAATGCGCTGACATCATTGAAAGTGATGTTGAAGTAGAAGCTTCAATGCGTTCAGTGAAAAACATTTTCGAGCAGTATGTAAAACTCAATAAAAGAATACCTCCAGAACTTTTAATGAGCATCTCTTCTATCACAGACCCGTCGCGCTTAGCTGATATTATTGTCGCTCATTTAACAATGAAAATTCCTGAGAAGCAGGACATTCTAAATGCAGTGAACGTAGATACACGTCTTCAACTTCTTCTTGAGAAAATGCAAGGTGAAATCGAAATCATCAACGTGGAAAAACGCATCCGTTCTCGTGTAAAAACACAGATGGAAAAATCTCAAAAAGAGTACTATCTGAATGAGCAGATGAATGCGATTCAGAAAGAGCTTGGAAATAAAGATGAAAAATCTGATGTTGCTGAGATGGAAGAAAAGCTTCGTGCTAAGAAAATGCCTGAAGAAGCTCGTGAAAAAGCAAATAAAGAGCTTAGAAAACTTAAGTCTATGTCGCCAATGTCTGCTGAAGCAGCAGTGGTACGTAACTATATTGACTGGATGATTTCTCTTCCTTGGGATGAGTACACTCAGGACGATAACTCTGTAGCTCGCGCTAAAGAAATTCTAGATACTGATCATTACGGACTTAACGATGTTAAAGAGCGTATTGTTGAATACCTTGCTGTTCGTGCTCTAGTGAAAGACGATGCGAAGGGAACACTTCTTTGTTTAGCTGGTCCTCCAGGAGTAGGTAAAACATCGATTGCAAAATCTCTTGCTGAATCACTAGGACGTAAGTTTGTCCGAATCTCGCTTGGTGGAGTTCGTGATGAAGCTGAAATCAGAGGTCATCGTCGTACTTATGTCGGTGCTATGCCTGGTAAAATTATTCACGCACTTAAAAAAGCTGGAACATCAAACCCTGTGATCCTTTTAGATGAGATTGATAAAATGTCATCTGACTTTAGAGGTGATCCAGGAGCAGCAATGCTTGAAGTGCTTGATCCTGGTCAAAATAAAACGTTTGGTGACCATTATATTGAGTGTGAATATGATCTTTCAAAAGTTATGTTCATTATGACAGCGAACGATCTTGGTGCAATTCCGGGCCCACTTCGTGACCGTATGGAAATCATCCATATTGCTGGTTATACACCTGATGAAAAAATGCAGATTGCGAAGAAGTATCTTCTTCCAAAAGCAATCGAGTCTCACGGACTTAAAAACTATCCAGTGACTTTAACAGATAAAGTTTTCTCTATGGTGGTTCGTGGTTATACCAAAGAAGCTGGTGTACGTGAGCTTGAGCGTTTAATGAATACGATTACTCGTAAAATTGCGACTGAAGTAGTGACAGAAGATGTTAAAGAAGGTCGTAAATTTTCGGTAACTGATAAGAACCTTGAGAAGTACCTAGGGCCAATTAAGTTTGATCGCTCAAATATTGAAGAACAACCTCAGGTTGGTCTTGTGAACGGTCTTGCTTGGACTTCTGTGGGCGGTGAACTTCTTCATATTGAAGTGGTGACGGTTCCTGGTAACGGAAAAATTCAAGTGACAGGGAATTTGAAAGAAGTGATGAGAGAATCTGCTTCGGCCGCATTGTCTTATGTTCGCTCGATTTCAAATCGTCTTGGTATTGATCATGACTGGTACTCGAAGAATGATATCCATATTCACGTACCAGATGGTGCTACTCCAAAAGATGGCCCATCAGCTGGTATTACCATGGCAACAGCATTAACTTCTGCCATTGCCAATATTCCTGTACGTCAGGATGTAGCAATGACTGGTGAGATTTCGCTTCGTGGCCGAGTTCTTCCAATCGGCGGATTGAAAGAGAAAATTCTTGCTGCTAAACAGGCCGGAATTACAACTGTCATCATTCCTGAAAAGAATAAGAAGGATATCGTTAAGATTCCTGATGAGATCAAGGAAGGAATTGAAATCCGTCCTGTAACGGAAGCCGAAGAAGTACTTCGTGTCGCTCTTAATTTAACAAAGCCAGAAGAGTTTATGAAAGCTCGTGCTCTCAAAGTGCTTGATGGTGATGCTAATCTAGAAGTTGCAAACTAATTAAATCTCGCAAGGCCGGCCTTGTGCCGGCCTTTTTTTTGTAAAAAATTCACACTTAAGACTCTTTAAATAACTATTTTTCTGAAAAATATCTAAAAAAATTACATAAAATTTCAGTAACTTCTGAGTTTTGTTATGCTCTCTCGAATTTTAAATCCACTTGGAGAGCAAAAATGAAAAATACTAATCACGTGCTTAGAGCATCTATCTTAACTGTTTTGTTGGCATCAGGTGCAACACTGGCCCAGACTTTACCGGATGAAATTAACTACACTCAGTATTTAAAAGTTTATGAAAATCTCCAGAAAATTCTTATTTCAAAATCTGCAGATTATGACCGTTTAAGTGATCAAAAAGATAATCTTCAAGATAAAATTCTTCAGATGGAGAAGGCGCAGAGAGCTCTGCCTGAACAAAACAGTGCTCTTCAATCGAGAATTGATTCTTTAAAGATAGAAGTACAAAAATTAAATGCGGACATACAAGCACTAGAAACTATTCTTGGTCAAGTGGTAGAAGATCTTAAAAAACTTGATGCCGTCATCGCTCAATTACAAAAAGACTATTCTGCTGAAAATGCTCTTCTTGAAAATATTAAGTCTCGTCGTCTTCAGGCCGCAAATAATGCTTCTCGATTAAATACGGAATTGCAAAGTCAGATTAGTGAAGAAAATCAATCGGCAGCAACTCTAAGAAGACTTGGTCAAGAATTCAATATGACTTCGGCCAAGAAGGCCGATCTTCAAAATCAACGTCGTCAAATGGTTACTGATGTTCAAAATTACCAAAGACAATTGCCGGGATTAAAATCAACGATCGCTACAAACTCTCAAAAATTAGATGCTAAAAGACCTCAACTTGCTGAGGTCAGGTCAAAACTTGACCCCATCAATGCTCAACTTGATAGTGAGCAAAAGAAGTTAAATGATACTGATCTGATATTAAATGATCGTAAAACGAAACTCGCCTCATTAAGGGCAGAATTGGCCAAGGTTCAGCCAGAAATTACAAGAATGCAGCAAGAGAATGGTGCTCTCTCTGAGAAGATTAAGGCAAATAATGCGAAGATGGCATCGATAGATAATTCTGCACTCATTGCTAAAAGAAATGCATTAATAAAGGAAATTGAAGATCTCAATGCCCAGCTGGCCAACACGAAAGTCGCCTTAACTGCTGCTCAAGAAAATATTAAGCCAGATGTAGTTAAGCTGAATGAATATTCTCAAAAAATTAAAGAAGCTCAAATCGCAAGAAATCAGGTGGAAGCCGACAGACTTAAGGCCGAAAGGGATGCTTTTGAAAAAATACTTGCTCCAAAAAGAGATGAGATCATTAGATTAAATAAAGAGGTCGATAGAATTGCATTATTAATGGCCCCAAAAAATATGGCCCTGAATGATGTGAATACTACCATTTCCAAGAATGAAGCAACATTGGCCACCCTAAATAAAGAGAACACCGCTGCCCAAGCTAAAATTGATAGCAATAATGTGAGTATTTCACAGCGTTCAGCCTCAACTGCGGGCCTTATTAAGGATATTAGTGATCTAGAAAGTTTAGTAAATGTTCAGCAAGTCGAGCGAGATCAACTTGCAAAAAATGTGATTAATATTAAAAATCAGCAAATTGCTCTTAACTCTCAAATAAAAACTCTCTCAGATGAAATTGCGAGAGGTGAAAATGAGAATGCGGCCCTTATTCGTCAAGTGGCCGAGATGGAAAAATATGTAAACGATTTTCCAGAAAATATCAGACGCTTTGAAATTCAAATTAAACAACTTGATGATTATCTCGCCCAAAAGAGTTTTGAAATAAGTCGTGAAGAGAAATTATTAGCAAGAATTCAGCAAGATCGAGTTGCTGCCCAAAACAATTATGCAGCTGCAGCAGCGGAGCTAGATCGCTTAAATCAGCAAATGACTCAGCAGCAAAATGTGGTTGCAGTCATTAGAAGTAATCTTGATGATCAAAGTCAGAAGCGTGTGGCCCTTACCCGCTATAATCAGGATTCTCTAAAAAAGTACGACTCACTTAAATCTCAGTTGAGTAAAGATCTGCAAGATATCAGCACTGCTAATAAAGAAATAGATTTAAATAATCAAAACTTGGCGGCTATTAATGCTGAACTTCCAGTCAGAAGACAAGAGCTGGTTATGCTTTCAAGCAAAGTTTCTGCTGCCGAAGCAGCAAAAAATGAAGCTCAAAGAAATGCAGATGGTGCTCAAAAAGACTATTCAGTAAGACTTTCTCTTTATCAAAAATATCTGGCCGATGCTTCATCACTTGGTTTTGAGAGAGCAAGTGTTGGCTCACAAGATGGATCGAGTGCAGGTCTTGTTGATGCAAAAACAAAGGCCGCAGCCCTGGCCGCAGAGAGTGCTGGAGCAGAAGCTAAATGGGTGGCCCTCAAGCGCGGATATATCAGAGGAGAAATTGCTGGATACAATTCAGGATATTCAATCGGAATTGCTTCGTTGCCGGATTCTCAGCAGGGTGAAGCCGATGGAACAAGTGCCGGTTTAAGACGTGCCAAAGATAATGCGAATTTAGTGCTTAAGCCAAAATTCTATCTTGATGAACTTGTAACAAGGATTAGAGAAGCTGAAGTAAGTTTTGTGAAGAAGAATTCTTCAAAAGTTTCTGAGGCAAGTTTATTTATTTCACAGGCCACTGATCCAAGCAGCATTCCTGATTTATCAATAGACGAAATTAATCAAGCAGCAGCAATTATCAGCTCGCTTGATCCTTTGATTGAAAGATCTGATTTAGAAGTAAATGAGGTCTTAAAGTTAAGGGCCAAAATTTCTCAGCCGCAAAATATTTATATTTCTCCAGATGTCGCAGCTGCCTCTCAAAATGCAAAATGTGATGGCGTTTATAAGAACGTTAAGGATTTTGTTGAGGCCTGCAGAGTCGCTTATGCTGATAACTATAAACGTCTCTATAAGGCTTCTCATGAGGATGCTTTCAAGAAAAGTTATTACTCAGCATTTACTACTCAAATCAATAACGTCTATGGATCCGAACTGGTAAGGTTGTATCCAAGTTATTTGCAAGAAGCTACAAAAGTGGCCAATGAAGTTGGTGTGAGCGCTGGAAAGAAAGAAATTTATCAGCAAAGTTTCACTCGCGCTGAGGCAAATACTTATGCAGAAGTGGCCCCACGTGAAGAGGCGAGAGTTCGTCTTGAGGCCAGTGATATGGTGACAAGTTATTTGAGTAAAAATTCTGCCCTTAGTGTAAGCGATGAATTTTTAGCTTCAAGTGAAGATATCGGACTTGCACCAGGAACTGAGGCCATTCTAAGAATGGTGGTGAAGAATGCTGGCCAGCTTGTTTCAAGTGGAGACTCAATTGTTCGAGTAAGTGATATCTCACCAAATATTATTATCGATCAAAGAGAAACTTCATTGGGTTCTATTGAAGGTAAAAAACAGGCAGAGGTTGCTGTTCTTAAAGTGAAGGTGAGTGAGAAAGCAGTTCCTGGATCGAAAATTTTAATTAAAGGCCAGATTGTTCACCCTGGAAATGATTACAGCGCCACTAGAGTGGAAGATTTTAGTCTTGAATCTGTCGTCAAGATTAACCCTGCAGCTGATATTGATGTGAAGTATGAAACTGATCCAAAAGTGGCCACATTCTTTGGTTCAATTCTTCGCCATCAAATTGATCTTTCAATCGTTCCAAAATTTAAAGGTGTTGATGGTAACTACACTGTATCGATGGAAGAAGTTGGAACTCAGTTCACTGAAATTTTCACTAAAGAGGTCAGTGTGCCGGCCACAGAACAAGGTGTTGCTCAAAATGTACAACTTGCTTATCGTCTTTATAAAAGTGCTCGTGGAAGTACAGTGACCCTTCGCTTTACTGTAAAAAATGGTGAAAAAGTAGTGAAGACCATGGATGTCACAGTTAGACCTAGATAAAACTCATTTAAAAGGCCTAAAAACTTTGTATTTTAGGCCTTTTTTTTATTTGACAAGAATCACCTCACTCAATAATATGGACGCTCCAAACTAACGATATGGGCGTTTAGCTCAGCTGGGAGAGCGCTACCCTTACAAGGTGAATCCCCCTTGCGGACATGGCGGAAAACAAAGGAAATTTCTGACTGGATTTTCTTTGTTCGTGAAAAAGTACGGAACAGTCAAAAGACATTTTTTTTTAATGGGCGTTTAGCTCAGCTGGGAGAGCGCTACCCTTACAAGGTAGATGTCGGGGGTTCGATCCCCTCAACGCCCACCATTAAAATCAATAACTTAGACCTCGAAAATCCAATCAAAAATTCAAAAATCGGCTTGTACAGGGAAAATGTACGGGATGCTA
>JBFWTE010000043.1:0-27288 GCA_050247975.1 Bacteriovoracaceae bacterium | reverse complement strand
AAATGAGTTCATCAAATGCCATGAAGAAATTTTGTCAGAAAAAGAACGATTGGCCAAATAAAATAAATGACATAGGGCCGTAGAGAAATTTTAGAAAAGAACTCCAACAATTTATTGAGCAGTTACGCCATTAAGCGATATATAACTTCTTCAGGGGCTTACCCTAAAAATGCATGGGTATGTCATCATGAGCGAAGAATTAATCAACAACAAATGGGTTTTAACCATTAATTTAAAATGAATAGAATCACAGTTCTTTTTCTAACTCTTTTAGCTTCATTGGCCCCAATGAATTCATCTGCTATTATCGGGGGTGAAGCAGTACAGGTCAGTGATGTGCTAGCTAAGTCTTCTGTTGGGATCTTTCAGCATTATCTCGGTAAATGGTGGTTTACGAATTGCTCAGGTAGTATCTTGACCAAAAGAATTATTCTTACAGCTGCTCACTGTATTGCCGACGAGAAACCAAAAGACTTTATTATAAACTTTTCTTCTCTTCAGCTTAACTACGATAAAAATAATGAGATAACAGATTCAGATTATCTCCAGAATAATTTCTTAACAGCAAAAGTTAAGGCAATAAAAGTTCACCCATTATTTTATAGTGAAAATGCAAAGCTGTATGACATAGGAGTTTTGATCTTAGAAGAAGATATACCAGAAGGTCTGCCAGTGACCCTCTTAACTCATGAACTTCCGAATGACATTCCTCACACTTTTACACTCTTAGGAACTGGTATTCTCAACGAGATGACTTACACAATATCCGATGTGACAAGAAAAGTAGCGGTCAAAGGGATTCTTCAAGATAAAATTATTGTAACAGATCAAAGTCAGGGCAAAGGTGCTTGCAAAGGAGATTCTGGTGGTCCAGCTTTTGTAGAAATAAATGGGCAATTTTATCAGGCCGGAATCATTAGTGGTCCTCATAATAGTTCCTCTTGTCACGAACAAGGTCGACTCATAAACATTAATCAAATGAAAGATTTTATTAATGAAGTTTTTCAAGAATTTGAGACAGCTTCAAAAACCAATTAACAAAAAGATATTAATAAAAAAAGGCCATAGTTGATCCACAGCCTTACTGTTATAAATTCTTTATTCAAATATTCAGATACCAGATTCGTGACTAAGGAATTATAAAAGACATTTAAATTGTTTTTTCCCAAATATACTTCCAGTGATTATAGCTTCGACACCAATTATTTCATTATATTTATTAATTAAAAGTTCACCCTTAACTGTTCTCAGTCCAATTCCAGCAATTGTAATAGGAGCTCCAATAACTCTTGTATAAACATTTTTGTCTGATTCCTTTAAGAGAGTATCAAAAGGCAATGGCATATTATCTTCAATCTCGGCCAATACTCCCAAGTATTTTTTTCCTCCAAGAGACATATCAATGTCATACAATGGTAGTCCTCTCTGACTTCGAACGTTTTTTGCAGGTCCTAGAACCTGTAGTCCACATTCATTATTGTTTTGATCAATTCCATACTTCCAATCGGCCCAACTTAAGCTGCAAAAGAATGTAATTATGAGAAAGAGAATTGATTTCATCATAGCTCCCTGTATGTTTTTAACCCATAAAATGGGTCGTTTCTGTTTGCCTTGAGGCTACAAATTGTCTAATAAAATATTTTGATACTAGATTTGTGACGAGTCCCTAGGCGATGGTTATTTTTTAATCTCACATTTAGCAAAGTATCCTGTACTCAATCCGTTATTATGGTCATCAAAGTCTTGAGATAAAAAGATTCTTCCATCTTCAATTTGAGAAAACTCAGTGGTTTGATCATAATTCCATCCCCATCTTCTCACTTCGGCCTTAGCAATTAATTGATTATCCTTACAAGCAAATGGGGCCTTAGGAGATTTCACTGAGAATCTTGAAAATCCAGATTTGACAATAATATTCTCCCCATTAGTCTTCACATCAAGGCCAAAAGTGTCGCCTACTTCTGCACGGGAGGTTTCACTATAAGTAACTGTGCATTCAAAGTTTCCTAAAAGGTGACTGCAAGCAAATGTATTCATAGAAATAAGTCCAATGATTCCTATAACTAAATTCTTCATAAAAGCTCCATCAATTTATTTATTGTTGATTAATTCTTCGCCCATGATGACATAGCTTTTGATTTTTTCGGTAAGGGTATGAAAAAGTTATATTCTCATTTAAGGCCGTCTAAAAATTGGGCAGTGGTTGGAGATTTTCCGGCCCTAATCCCTTTTACAAGAATCTCTGTAACATCAAGGTAAACAAAAACAACCCATTGCTTAAAGAAAAGGAAAATCATGAAAAATTTTATTGTATTGGCATTATTAATTTCTCAAACGAGTGTATTTGCAGGCGGTGTTGATTATCAAACATATTTAAAGGAAAAAGTTTCTCGCATGGACTTGATTTACATACAGTCTTTAACAGTTAGCATTTCCCAGGACTTAAATTTCGCTTTTCCTCCCAAAGGAGAAGTGTGCATGAATGTGGGAGTGATCAAGCACATGCTTCGTGAAGCTGAAGCTTGGAAATTGTTTGATGATCTTGCTGCTTATTGCGAAAATTCAGCTTGGAAATCAAGAACGAAAAAAGTTGCTGAAATTTTCAATAATTTAGACTTAACGAACTAACTGCCTGTTATGAAGTTCAATTCATTTTAAAATGAAAGTTAAAATTAAAAACTCTGGTCACCAAACTGTTTTCTAAATATTTTAGGCCATGGATCAAAGCCATGGCCTTTCTATTTTTAAAAATCGTCCAACTTCTATACAGCAATATGTAAGTTTCAACAAAAGCCTATTTAATCTTTAAAAATATGTAAGAATCAAAGCAGCAAGAACTTAACTTTAGGAGATAAGGGTATGAAACTATCTTTGTATCTAGGTTTGACCATTTCATCGATGTTTATTGCTGCTTCAAGTGGAGCAGCTGTGTGTGAAGAAACATACGTTTCAAATGAAAAAATAGTTAAAATGATTGAAGCTGATCTTGGCCAAGGTTCTGCTCAATATTGTAGTAAAAAAAATTTTTATGGGGTTTCTAATCCTTACATTTTCTATACAATAAACTGCAATTTTGGAAATAGAAACGTTGTAAGATATGTGGTGGGCGAAGAGTCTGGAGGATGGTTCGACGAAGATAAAACGAAATGTACTGTTTCAATTAAATCTGATAGTTTCTTTGCGTTTTAAATAAATGAATAAGACCATGCATGAAGATGCATGGTCTGTGATAATTCACATAAATTTAAAAGATGAACCCAACCAAACACTGATAAGGCCGAGAATAAAATTTAATGCCACATTTGTTCCGGCCAGGAATATTTGATTTGTTTTGATTAATTGAAAAGTTTGAGCACTCAAAGCTGAAAAGGTTGTAAAGGCCCCTAGAAATCCAACAGAAGCAAATAATAGAAACTGACGATGAATAGGAAAGGTTTTTGAGGCCCAACTAATGAAGAGGCCAGAAACAAAACATCCAAAGACATTTACGATCAAAGTCCCCCAAGGGAAGTCAGATTGAAACCTATCGAAATAGATATAAATTAAATACCGACATATTGATCCTAGAAAGCCACCTAATCCAACAATGATAAAATCCATCTTATTCCAAGCAATTTACTAAAAGTTAATATCTTCGCGTGGGTTACTTACACAACGAACATACTTAAAAGTATCAGGATTTTCTTGAGAAAGGCCAGACCTCAGAGTTGAAGAAGACCAGTAAGTCAACATTCCGCGAGGGAGAACATATAAAACCCCACTCACATTCGCAGCTTCAAATTCATCTTTAGTAGGTAATCTCCATTTTAAATCAGTAAGTCCTCCCTGCTCTACAAGGTGCTTTTTGCACATCGTACTTGCTTCAAGAAAACTCATCTTCTGAGCTAAAACATCGCTCCAAATGAGCCCGGAATCACTATCAACGTAGACCTCAATAGCTCTTCCTTTATCACTAATTCTTGTTACTAAAATTATATTACTACTCGTCTGTATTTCTGAAGAACAATCAATAATCCTTTCTGCCAGAGTTCCACTCACCCCACATATATGCTGAGTTCGACCGAAGCTTATAAAGGACCATAAGAGCAAACTAAAAATTAAGAGAATGTTCATTAAGTATCCATTGAATTTAAGTTTTCTTTAATTGTGACCGGAGAGGACTCAATTGGGCGAAAAAGCTTAATTTCTATGTAAAACTTATAGGCAAAAGTTAATAAAATTCTTTTATTACTCTAAGACTTGAAGAAGATTCCCAACCATATTGATAGCTATAAAGAGTTCCAAAGCCAGTCTGAATTTTCCATTGATCTTCTAATACCACTTCTATCTGAGGGGTAATTCTCCAGAACTGAAAATTATTTCCAAATCCTAGAATATTATTTTCTAGACCAAATTCAATCTCTTTCACATGGCTATAAACATCAAAGATAGTGGCATTAAAGACTAGAAAATGATCGTGCTTGGTACTTGAATATCTATATTGATCGCCAAGCATGAGCAATAAAGTATATTCGCGATTAAATCTGTGACCTAAAATATAAATAGGGGTTACTTCATTATAAGGATCCTTCTGAATAAACCTCTGATTTATTAACTGCACTCCATGTATCGTCTTATTACTGTTTCCAAGATGTCCCATTGTCCACTGAAGTACACCTTTAAGGGCATCAGGTTCTCCTCCTACTCCTGGAATTTCTAGCTCAAGTGCGAGATTGTCCATGACAACATACTCTAATTCTGGCGATTCATGTGAATGGGATAACTCTGGATAATGTTCTTGGATCAAAAGAGTGTTCGCTTCCCACTGACCCTTCTTTGATCCTAAGGGCCTAACAAGATCAAAAATCATTGGCTCAGGTATATATGAAATATTTTGATAGTCCTCGTAAGTGATGTCATCATCACTGGCAAAACCTAGAAGGCAGCTTAATATAACCAAAAGAATTATCATTAAGAAAATATAATCCGCTTATAAATATCAGTAAATACACTAATAGCTAACATTACCCGATCAAATCGCTTTTAAACTCTATTAGCGATCTGCCGATCTTAGAACTAATATGAAGACTTTTTTATTAATTTCATTCTTGTTTGTATCCTCTCAAAGCTTTGCCGATAGGTGTGAAGATGTTTTGTCTTTTGAGCTAAAAAAAATAAACAAGTCTAAATTATCAAAAACAGAAAAATTTCAAGATTTAAAAGAGTATCTTCGAAAAAAAGAAGAAGTTGAATCAGGCGAACAAACTGATCAGTCGACTAGTGAACTTCAAAACTTAAATCAAGAATATGGAATGAATGATGTTAAATACAAATTTATTTTAAACAAGAAATATTATAACAAGATTGTCTCTTATGAGTCTGTGGCCGAAGCCTACTACAGTGATCAAAAAATGCTGGCCTATCACTTCCACTATCCTCTTTTCGAAAAGATTGTTTTTCTATCAGAAGACTGCAGAATTGAAAAAGTATCCGTCTGGAAGAAAAATTCACATCGAGAAAAGATTCAGATTACACCGGGTCTTTGCAAAGATCTAAGCAATATAAAACAACTCACTCTCACTATTAAAGATGAATTTGTACCACGATGCTTTGAAGTGGGTGGAATTCCCATGGAAAACCAAAGACCAGTCGTTTGCAAATGTCCTACATTCACATTTATTGACCCATGGTTTGAAACCTGTTCAGCGACTGACAGAGTATTCAAGCGAAGAAATAAACACATCTTAGAAGACTTCGTCATTGATCATGGAGCAATCTGGGATTACTACGATGAATCTAATTATTTTTTTGCTGATGAGCTATGTAAACAGCATAAAAAAGATCTTTTTATTTAACTAAAACTGACTCGGCTGCGATATCTCAAAGTCCTTCTTGTATCTTAGAGGCACTTCTCCTTGCAAGTAAGCGCCCTCAGAAACCTCTGGGATAATTTCGGTTAGGTGTTTTACATCAAACTGCCCAACTCTTCGTCTTAAGTGATCTCGAGTTAATCTGCGATGATCATCAACTCCCATCGCTCCCAACATCTCTGCGACTCCCTTGAGGGTTTGTTCATGAAAGTTCTTAACCCGTGTTCTTTTATCTGTAACCACAAGTCCTTGAACCAGATCTGGGTTTTGAGTCGCTACACCTGTAGGGCAATCATTGGTGTTACATCTTAATGCTTGGATACAGCCTAAAGATAATAAAAATGGTCTTGCGGCATAACAAGCGTCAACCCCTAAACACAAATGGCGAATAATTCCAAATGCAGAAGTTAATTTTCCTGAAGCAAAAACACGAATGTCATTTTTTAAGTTAAAACCTCTTAGCGTATCCACCACAAACACAATCGCATCTTGCCCAGGCATTCCAACTGAATTAGAAAATTCTAGTGGAGCAGCTCCTGTTCCACCTTCACCCCCATCAACAGAAATGTAATCAGGGTATATTTTAGTTTCTACCATGGCCTTACAAAAACTAAAAAATTCCGATTCTCTGCCAATGCAAAGTTTAACACCTATAGGTTTTCCGCCTGAAAGATCTCTTAACTTCTTGATAAAATGACAGAGGCCTATCGGAGAATTAAAAGCGGAATGCCACGGAGGAGAAATAACATCTTGGCCCAATTGAACGTTTCTTATTTTAGCGATTTCAAGTGTTAGTTTTTCTTTTGGTAAAATACCACCATGACCAGGCTTCGCTCCTTGGGAAAGTTTTATTTCTATCATCTTTACATTTTCATGATTTGATTTTTCTTTGAACAATTCATCGCTAAAATTCCCTGCTTCATCTCGACATCCAAAATATCCTGTTCCAATTTGCCAAATAAGATCTCCTCCATTCTCTAAATGGTAAGGAGATATTCCACCTTCTCCAGTATTATGAGCAAATTTTCCGTCCTTCGCTCCCCCGTTTAATGCCCGAATAGCATTAGGACTAAGAGAGCCGTAGCTCATGGCGGAAACATTAAAAATTGATGCAGAATATTTTTTTATACAATCTTTCCCTCCAATCGTGATTCTTAGATCATTCGCATTCACATGCTTTGGCGAGATAGAATGAGGAACATACTCGTAGCCCTCTTCATAAACATTTCTTTGTGTTCCAAATGGTAATGTATCTGTCACTTTCTTTGCTCTTTGATAAACAACTGATCTCTCTTCTCTTGAAAAAGGCGTCCCATCAGTATTTGATTCAATAAAATATTGATTAATTTCTGGGCGTATCATTTCAAGCAAGTATCGCATGTGTCCAATAACAGGAAAATTTCTTCTGATGGTATGCTTAGTCTGTAACATATCTACAATTCCAAGAAGAAAAAGTGGAATCGTGACTACAAAAGTTAGATAGATCGTAGGGTGATAAAAACTCAGAACTAGTTGAATAGATAGTACAGAAATAGAAATGATCCAAAAAAGGCGACGCATATAAGTAGCTCCAATCAAATTTTTAAATCTATTCTAGCATAAATTTGAAAGAGAGCTACTTAGTCGGCCATTCGTCTTTAATGCTTAGTGCTTGAAGTTGAGATTGGTATTTTTTTAGATTTTCTTTCAGCTTCTGGACGTTTTGCGACCGTCACTTTTAGAATTCCATTTTCATAAGTCGCATTAACTTTTTCTAAATCTGCATCATCAGTCAAAGGAATAGCTCGATAAAAGCTTCCATAACTAAACTCTGAATGATACACACCCTTCTCTTCACCTGAACTTTCCTGCTTTTTCTCACCCTCTAAAATAAGCTCATTCCCACTAACGCTAATATTAATATCTTTATCACTCATACCTGGAATTTCCGCTCTCACCAAAAATGAATTACCTTTATCTTTAACTTCAATTCTAGGCGTAAAAAAATTAGTCCCTTCAGTCAAATTCATACTCGAAAAGGGTGATAAGTCTCTTGAGAATCTGTCAAAAAAATCCATCATCTCATCACGAAGTGAGGACCAAGGCGAAAAAGACAAACTTCGATCTTGATTTCTTACTGGTAAATTTTTGCTGGCCATAATTTCCTCCTTGAAAAATATTACTTAAAACCACCATAGACATCCTTTGTAATAATTCAAGACTACTGGCTGCAATGATAATTGATGAACTTGCATAGTCTGATTTAACGCTTTTTGCATTGTAGTTTAGTTAATTAAGATAAAAACTAGCTCCAGACTACCAAAGGAGTCACTATGAAAGCTCTTTCACTTTTCTTAATTTCACTTTCACTGATTTCAACTTCATGCTCTTCAAAAAAGCATCACAAAGAAAAAAAAGAAGAAGTATCCACAACAGGGATGGGAAGAATATCTGAAGAAAAGGCCCGTGCGGTGACAGCTTCTTGGCCAGAACAAAACAAAGAAGTTATGAATAAACTTATCAGTAAGTATGGTCTTCCTAACGAATCCACTTCGGATTCACTTATTTGGAATAACAATGGCCCTTGGACAAGAACAGAACTTACAAATCAAGGCAATAACCAAATGCTAGTTCAAACGGCAAACCTTGATGTCCCTACACAAAAAATTAGTGACCTTGCTCTTTTCAATAAATCAATCATGGTCAACCAAGGACAAAACGAAATCTCTTCGGCCAGCAATCATGAAGAGCTAAACTTTTTATCCCTTAATTTGGCCAACGACATTGTCAACAATCGCATTGGACCATTTGAGGCCCGCAAGAGATACAGTTACTACACAGACTATATGGGCAAATCAAACTACATCGACAATCTACACTTCAAAGATTCTAGTTTAATTCAAAGTCAAGAGATTGATGAAGAATAACTCCTAGGGGGCTTCATGGCCCCCTAACCTTGCTTAATAGTGGCCATCTCAAAAGTCTTTCAATACCCTATTAGATATAAGCAAGGAGAGGTTATGCGCTTTTTAATTCTAATCTTTATTTTGATGCAAGTCGTTTCTGCTAAAGAAATTAAAACTCACAAAAAATCTATCGTTATGGATTTAGGGGCCGGGGCCAAAATTGGATTGGGCAAAAATTCTAAGATTAATATTGTTGATGATTCAACAATTGAATTAATCAAAGGAAAGCTTCGTCTTAAATCTGATCATAAATATCGTATTGTGACAAAAAATGTTTCTTTCAAAACAGAGAAATCTGAATTTGAAGTTTCTGTTATCTCTAAGAGTGATATTGAACTAAATGTCTATAAAGGAGAAGTAGAGGCAAGCTCACCTTTAATCAACACATTTGTGCCAGAGATAATAAAAGAAAACCAGGGATTAATTTTTTCTAGCAACAATAAAAGCTATGTACAGAAGAAGTTTGAACCGAAATTAAAATCACTCTCATTATAAAAAAAGAGGCACCCTCTGGGTGCCTCATATATTCTCTATTCGTAAACGACAATCACAGTATCCCAAGAATCAACTTGTTCCTTTAAAAGATCACCAGTATATCTTGCCAATTTATCAACTTTGATCGAGTTTTTAGTTATGCGATTTCGCTTATAACCTTCATTCACAATTCCATATTGTCCTGGTTGATTTCCCATACCAGTTAACATAATCTTTTCTCTCATCAGTTTTGAACTCTCAAGAGTTAAACGAACACAACCACCCGAAGCTCTTTTGCCAAGTTCTTTATAATGAGACTCTGTGGTTGCATGTATAGCAATACCACCACGAAAAAAAACGGCATTAGGCATAGGTGCTTGCCAGGTGTTTGAGTAGTAATCCTTATAAACAGTTACTGGACGATAAAAACCAATTGGAGTGGTAGAAAAGTAGACTCTGCCTGATTTCGTTTTGTTTTCAACTTGCTCGCGACCAGTTGACACCTTATCAGTAAAAACTAATTGGCCATTTTCGTAGACATTTACTTTTTGAGCATCCGAACCAGATGCAGATTTATTGACAGCGATCACTAAGCGATAGCTTTTAATGGCCCTTTCTACATCTGCGACTTCAACTTTTGGAGTCAGGACACCTTTCATTTGGTTCATAATATGATCTTCAATAGGAGTCATACCTGCTTCAAGGGCCATTTCATCTGTGAGTTCAGTTGAATCAGTTAGATCAATTTCTTGAGCATAAAGGCTGTTCACCATTGAAATAGCAATGCAAAGAATGGCAATTCTAAACTTCATACAATCTCCTCGTAAAAATTTCAGTCATTCTAGCTGTTATGAAAATTAATGAGGGAATGCAAGTAAGATTTCCATTATGTAAAAAATACAAGGGGGCATGGCCCCCTAAAATCATTAGAAATCGTATTTGTAAGCATGATCGATAACTGAATTCGGTGAAATGGTTATCAACTCTTTAATTAGGCCAGTATTAAGGTCATAGATCCAACCATGAATATGTGGAGAATTGTTTTGCTTCCAAGCATTCTGAATAATCGAAGTATGTGATAAATTTCTCACCTGCTCTAGCACATTAAGCTCAACTAAGCGATTCACTTTATCGATTTCATTTGAATGTGAATCAATTTCGAATCGATGAGTAAAATATGTATCTTTAATATTTCTTACCCAGTTATCAATTAGTCCGAGACTTGTTTGAGATAAAGCGGCCCTCACTCCCCCACAATTATAATGTCCACAGATGATCACATGTGGAACTTTAAGCGTATTAACTGCATAACTAACAACACTCAAAAAATTCATATCAGTATGAACTACTAAATTGGCAATATTCCTATGTACAAATATTTGTCCAGGAGTGCTGTTCGTTATCTCTGACTCAGGAACTCTAGAATCAGAGCAACCAATCCATAAATATTCAGGTTTTTGATCTTTAGACATTGTCTTAAAATATTCAGGATTTACATCTAACTTACTTTTTGACCAGGCCTTGTTTTCTAAAATTAAATGTTTAATCTTTTCCATTTTTTTCCTCCAAAAACAAAGAACATAGGGCCAAAGAAGATTTCTTCAACTCAACATTTATCTTTTTTTCTCTTGCCCGCCTCATGAAAGTATTAATGGAGTCGACAATGTCATTATCTATAAAGACACTATTTGTTCCATCTAAAATCACTGTTGATCCATCAGGGATTTTACTAAAAATTTTCTGTAGCTTTGGCTTTTGCAGGAATGAGGAATCTTTGTAAAACTTTATAAGAAAGGTGCTATCTTCTTCGACAACTACAATTGAATTATGGAGATTTGATTTAATCACGAAAAAAAATCCTACTAACATCCCAATAAATATTCCAACCAACAAATCAGTGAAAAGAATTGCTACGATAGTAAATACAAATGGAAAGAATTGATCAATGCCAGCTTGATACATTGATTTTATGAGTTGAGGCTTTGTAAGCTTATACCCAACTAAAATCAAAACAGCGGCCAAGGCTGCGAGAGGGATCTTACTTAACATCTCTGGCACTAGAATTAAACATAGAGCGAGCCAAACGCCATGAAGAATACAAGATAACTTTGTGCGTGCTCCTCCTGCTATATTAGCTGAAGTTCTCACAATAACTGCAGTTACAGGTAAGGCTCCAATAAGCCCACTTAGACTATTTCCTATTCCCTGAGCAATCAATTCCTTATTTTTACTAGTTATTCTTGAATGCTTATCCAATTTATCAGCGGCATCAACTGATAAAAGACTTTCAATAGATGCAACGAGAGCAATTGTAAAGGCCACAGAATACACACTCCAATTATCCCAATAACTGAAGCTAACCAATTTAATATTTTTAAGAAAATTATCCAATCCACTAGAAAACGGAATATTAACCAAGTGCTCTTCTTTCAAAGATAAATCAGGAAAATAAATACTAAAAAGATAGTTTAATAAAACAGAAATTAAAACTGCAATCAAAGCTCCGGGAATAAGATTAAAAATCTTCCGCCCTTGCCCAGCCTTTTTTTCCCAAAAGATCATCAGAACAATTGAAAGTGAAGAGATTAGCAATGCACCAGGATGAACACCTCGTAAACCTTGTATAAGAAGATCGAAAGTATTACTGCCACCAGGTCCAGAATAACTCACACTGCCCATATATTCTAAATCAAGGCCCACAGCATGAGGAAACTGCTTTAAGATTAAAATAATACCAATGGCTGCCAACATTCCTTTAATAACAGAAGTTGGAAAGAAATCACCAATGACTCCTCCACGAAAAACTCCAAATAAGATTTGTAAAATTCCGGCCAACATAACTGCAAAACAAAAGGCTTCAAAAGAACCTAGAGCAGTGATTGAAGAGGCCACAATAACAGTTAATCCTGCAGCAGGACCTGAAACGCTAATCTGCGAATTACTAAAAAAACCTACGACAATCCCACCTATAACTCCTGCAAACAAACCAGAACTTAATGGAGCATTTGAAGCTAATGCAATCCCTAAACAAAGTGGCAAGGCCACTAAAAATACAACTATAGAAGACTTAAAATCTTCTTTCCAAAACGAAGACATACTAATCCTTTTCAAGAACAATTTAAAAAAAATCTTAAATTAGACTAAACACTTGGAGGCTTAAATATTTTAGAAGCTAAAATCTGAGGATGAATTAAAACACTTTCTGGAAAAACCAGTAAAGTTTGAGACAATACAATCTGGGGGTGAGTTATTTTCTGAATGGACAACTCGTTCAATAGAGGATCTTCAACTGATTCAAATTCCTGAGATGCCTCAGCTGCTTCAGTTATATTGGCCAATAATGAAAACCGGGTGTCGAAGACACTACCTAAAACTAAAATTATAGTTAGTAGAAAAAAAAATTTTTGCACATTCTAAAGCTATAATACTCTGCTCGATATGCCAAATTCAATTAGTGACATTAAAAATTGAAAAGAAATCGGGGTAAGATTTTTTAACTGATTCCATTGGCCGAATGCTTCCACCTGAATGGTGCAATAAAAATAAAGCTCCCACCATCACCATCCTGTGATCATCTGGCATGAATAAATCAATTGGATCTAGTATTTTTTTCTGAGAGCCTTTAATGAATAATTTTTCATCCTGCACTAATGCATCTCTCCCAAAATTTCGAACTAATTTTACAACTTCACTTAATCGATCACTTTCTTTATGGACAAGATTTGTAATTCCTTCCAATAAATGCTCCCCATCAATATGGGACAAAAGGTAGGCCAAAGTTGGAACGAGATCCAAGCAATCAGAGACGTTCATTTTCACAATGAGATCTCTTTTAATGGGATTCACTATTATTCCATCTTCATGCTCCTCAAGAGCATCCATTTGCTTAAGAAGATTATATAATTTTGAATCTGCTTGAAACTCATCATACTTAAGTTCAGGAAATTTTATTTTTTGATTTAAAGCTGCAAATGCCATTGGGTAACTGGCACTACTCCAATCAAGTGGAATTGAATAGGACGATGAAAAGGCAAAATCCTTTTTTATTTTTTCAGTCATCTTCCAGTAACTCTGAGAAGAGGCCAAGTTGATAGGAACAATAGTAGCTTCAGGAAAAGCGAGACTCAATCCTGTCGCAAATTGAGTTGTTTTTGAGCAATCAAACTCCACCTTTCTTGGAAGTTTTATGGGGCCCTGAATTAAAAGTTGATTATCGACTAAGCTTGCCTTCCCATGATGATCATTTACGAATTGAATAAACTCTTTCCATGGCCTCTCTTTGAGGCGATCCCCTAGAATAAGGGTATAAGGCTCTTTACCTCGAAGAAGCATACAAGCAAGAAAGCGAGCTGTTGTTCCACCTTCCCCGACTTTGATAGTCTTTGCACCATTTTCACAGGCAGGGAAAGAATTATGAATCTTGATCGTATCTTCTATTTTTTCAATCTTAAGGTCTATAGATTCAAGAGAATCGAGTAGATGAATAACGTCTGAAGAGTCAGAAATATTCCTGATCGTTGCAACCTCTTGTTTAAGAGCGGCCAATATCAACACTCTATTGGCATAGGACTTTGAACTAGGTAAATTAATTTTAGGTTTCAAAGTTCCATGATTAATTTTTAAAGTCGACATGATCTTTTATTTTCTCTTTCAAATCAGCTAAGGGATATTCTTGAATAAAACAATTTCCAACTTCTTTCACTAGTATTAACTTTATTTTGGAATCAATACTTTTTTTATCATACTTAAGATAAGACAAAAAACTCTCTAAATTAAACTGTGGATATTTGCTGATTTTATAATCAACAGGATTCATCCCTAAGGCTTCCATTAATATCTGAAGCTCGTGAACCAATTGTGGGAGATTCATTATCTCAAAAAGATAATAAAGGCCCAGCGCCACTGCTTTACCGTGTGGAATTTTGAGAGTTGATTCAAAAGCATGTCCTAAAGAATGGCCTAGATTAAGAAGGATTCTATCACCTTGTTCAGTCAAATCTCTTTCAACTATCTCTTCTTTAAATTGAGCGCATGCATAAGCAATCTCATCCATGGAGGCATGATTCAAAATCAAATCATTAATTTTTTTTGATAGGAAAGCATACTTTAAAAGCTCTCCTTTACCAGAAAACCATTCATCTTCAGGTAGAGTCGACAAAAACTCTCCACAAATAAGAACCTTTTTCGGTAGATGAAAGGACCCTACCAAATTTTTTCCTTGAGGCATATTAATCGCTGTTTTTCCGCCAATTGATCCATCGATCATGGCCAGCAAAGTTGTAGGGATGGCCACCCATTCAATACCTCTTAAAAGTGCAGAGGCAACAAACCCCGCTAAGTCTGTTGTCGCTCCACCGCCAATAGCAATTATCTGACTCGATCTTTGAATTCCACTCTCTAGAAAAAATTCTAATGCTCTAGTAAATGTTTCAATTTTTTTTTCGGATTCTGGGGCATTGATCCAAAAAACAGTCGAGGACTTTTGAATCCATTCAGGTAATTGATTTTTCACCTTGGAATCCACCATGGCAAAAAATTGATTACTCTGGAGTTCTTCCAATTCCTTGAATAGTTCGGTCTTTCTGAGGTAAGTTATTTCAGATTTCATACGATCATTATCTCAGAAAAACCAAGGAATTCAATGTGAGTGTAGAGTGGTTCATAAAATTGAAAGAAATTGACTCCTTAAATAAATCTCGAGAAGGCCATCTTAAGGCTAAAAAGGAACAAGAAGAACGAATTTCTAAGCTTTTATCAAAAAGGCAAGAAGCCTTAGATGAACTTGAAAACTTCAAAAAGTTAAACTCCACCATTCAAAGCAATATTCTTGATCTAGAAATGAAGTTAAAACGAGCAGAAGAACAAAAGCAAAGACTCTTGGACATTGGGGGTGACGAGGGCAAAATTAAAAAATTTGCTGAAGAAGCTTCTCAACTTGAAGATCTAGGCTTTAGTCTCTTAGAACAAAGTGAATCAAATCAAATTGAAATCAAAGATAAAAAACTTTTTTTAGATGGTATTGAGAAAACCATCAGTGAAATAAAAAGCGAAGCTGAAAGTGAAATTGCAAAAGAACTTAAAGAAATTGAAAATATAGATTTAAGAGTCAAATTACTTGAAAATGAGTTACCAGATGACTTTAAACAGATACTTCATAAAGTCCAAAAGAAGAACCTTGCTCATGGCCCATTCACACGTATTGAGGCCGGTAGCTGCTATTTTTGTCGTTATAAAATTTCAAGGCTAGAAGAATCTGAAATTGATATGCAAAAAGGTATGAAAACCTGCCCTCAGTGTGGAAGAATTTTTTTGCCATACGGATCTTAAATCGCTATATAAACAAAACCGAGATCAGGGGACTATCGCCGCCGCAAGGGGGAGGAAAGTCTGGACACCATAGAGCATCGTAGCGGGTAACGCCCGTCCGTCGTGAGGCGAGGACAAGTGCAACAGAAAGTATGTACAGGTAATGCTGTAGTGAAACCAGGTAAACTCTACGAGGTGCAAGCTCACATAGGTAAGCGCTGATTCTGCTCGAGGAGCTTACGGGTAGAGTGCTTGAGCCCTGAGGTAACTCAGGGCCTAGAGGAATGATAGTTTAATACAAAATCCGGCTTATTCCTGATCTCGGTTTTTTATCACTTTGGACATTGAGCTGCCGGAATGACCACCTTTAATTTTTCATTCTTACAGATATGCTTCATATTTAACTGAGCTAATTCTAAGTCTTCTTTGGCGATATTCAAATCTTTAGCAAAGTTAAGATAAAGAAGGAAAATACCTCTCTCATCAATAAGATCCTGCCAATTGCCAAAGTATTGAAGCAATTGCGAAGCAGAACTAAACTCTTGCAAGTATGGTGAAATTTTATTCTTCTGATTCTTTGCCGTTAAATTTTGGATAATGACAATATTCTCATCCATAATTCGAGTAAGCTCTTTTTTAAATCTATTTCTTTCGCTCTTATACACTTTGCCAAAAATCATATTCTTATTTTCTGATTGCAAAGAATGAATGTACTCATGAATTAGACTCCCTTTACTGGCAGAGCTTCTAAGTAAAATTTTCTTTTCCTCAGGAAGATACTGTCCATGGAGTGCAGTAACTTTATTAAAAATAGGATTGTTTGAAGTGGCCAAGCATGACTTCGCGAAAGTCTGCACACCCGAGTTTTTTTGATCACAAAGAATTTCTGTTTTAATGTTCATTTTTTGAAGCATGGCCAAGACTTCTTCTGGGGTTGAAGAAAACATCTTTTTCAAATTATCCAAAGGAACAAGTGTCTTATCACAAAGTTCAATATCATTACCTACTTTTTTAGGAGAACAATTTCCAAAGTCTTTTTGATGGGCCACTAACCAATCAAAAAAATCAACCGTCTCATTTAAAATCTTATTGTTATCTGCTGCAAATGATGTAAGACTTAGGGCCAGTAAAAAAACGATCATAAATCTCCTATTTTTAACTTATATTTTTCAAACAGTTCTTTATTATTTAAATTCTCAATTTGAGAAACATTAGCGGATGAATTTAAAAGTAATTTATAAATTTCTAATTCAGCGATGGCTATCAGGACATTGGCCTTTAAAGCAGCTGCCTCAAACTCTTTCTTGCTGAGTCTTCCCTCATTAAAATCTTCTTTCAAAAAAGCAGTTTGAATTAAGGCCTGTTTATAATCTGGATTGGAATTGACCTGTAATGAATGTAAATATTCGTGAATCAGACTCATTTTTGTTGTTAAGGAAGTAACAATAATCGAATTCTGTTTTGGAGAAGTCACAAATTTTGCCAGTGCAGAATCGTTTAGGATTTTACTATCTCCAGGAACTAGGCCATCTTTTAAATCTGCAATTTTTTCAAATTTCTCTTTTGGAATCAGGTAGCTCTCAAGTTCTTTAATCGTATAGGATGATTTAATCTTATAGACCTTGATTTTATCTTTATTTAAAAGATTAAAAAGTTGCTCCCAGGATAAATTAAATAATTGAGTTATCAACACCTTTGGATTTAAAATTTTTTTCCATTTTGGCTTTAATCCGGAAGCTATTCTTAACTCTTTTTGTGCTTGGAGCTTTACAATTTCTCGCTCTATATTTTTCTGATCATCCTTGGTCAAATAACCCTTCACACTAAATAAGCTGATCAGAATAGATTCTTTATCTTCTTCTGTGCACTTGAATGATTCACAGTTTTTTAACAAATATAGATTTATACTCTTCTTAGAGTACCAGCTTTCCATCTCTTGCCAATCTTGAGCAAATGAAATGAAAGGCCTAAGTAATTTGGCATTCTGTTCGGCTTCTGAAATCTTCTTGGACTTTTCTAAATCTTCAATAATTAAGGCCAGTCTCTCTAGTTCCTGAAGGTATTGTTTAAAGAGCAGAGATTTTTCATTATCTTCCTTAGAAATTGAAAGAGAGATCAATTTATGAAGGCAGTCCAACTTATTTATCTCTGCCAAACAACTTTCAAATTGCAGCTTCTCTAACTTCTCTCCTGAACAAAGTGTCTCTTTGGTTGAACTACAAGATTTGGCCTCGCCTAATATCTTTTGCATTTTGTTCTCAAGACTTTGAAGCTTTGAGAGTTCATTTTTAAATGAACGACTACAGGATAGAAGTAAAAGAGTCAGGATTAAGCAGATTCTCATAATTTATTTTATGAGAAAGTGAAAAAATCTCAATTAAGCTGCAAGAACTGCAGCCCTTTTAGAGTTGCAGTGGAGAAATTCGATTTTTTATCTTTTAAATCCAACCAGACGTAATCTTTTTTGAATTTTAACTTTTGAAAAGTCTTTAAATCCATTTTAGTTACTGAATTTTGAATTTTGTACTTAGTAATGCCGGTTTTATACGTTTTTACAATTTCACCTTCATATTTATCAATTGAAGGGTACTGCTTTAAATTTGAATCCGTAGTTTCTAAAACAAATGTAGGCACTTCATATTGGCCCGAGAGCCACTCTTCATTTGACTTCTGATAAACAAGAAGTTTACCTGATTTTATGACGTAGACTCTTAATAGCTTTAGTTCATGATCTACAGATTTCTTTTTTGCATTAAGGTCTATTGGTAACTTTAGTGATTTGCCTTGCTTAAAGGCCATGCAATCTTTCTTCAAAGGGCACAAGTCACAAGAAGCCTTTCTCGCCTGACAAAAAGTTCTACCTAAATCCATCAATGCTTCATTTAATTCACGAAAGGAAACCTTCTGATTAAATATTTTCCCTGCCAAAAATAGTTCCTGAATTTTTTTATGCAGTTTAGGGCCTTTAGGTTCATTAAGTGCAAATAAACGTGCAATCACTCTCTCTAAGTTAGCGTCTAGGGCCAGTGCCGGTTTATCCATACCAATGGCCAGTAGAGCATTTGCGGTATAAGGTCCAATCCCTGAGATAGCTTGAAGAATATCAATGTGATGAGGTATTTTCCCTTGATGTTCATTTACTATCGCTTCAGCAATTTTTTTTAAATTTTTAGCGCGACGATAATATCCAAGTCCTTTCCAAGCAACCAAGAGATCTTCCTCTGAAGCTTCGGCCAGTGATTTTAAATCTGGAAATATATTCAAAAATCTTTCAAAGTGATTTCTCACAGTGCTTACAGTGGTTTGCTGAAGCATAATCTCAGAAACTAGAGTGCGATAAAGAGAACGATTCATTCTCCATGGAAGGTTTTGGTGCTCGCTTCGAGACCATTCAATAAGAGCTTTTACTGTCATGAAGGGATTGTGAAATTACTTGCAGGTTTTGGCAAGATCATCCACAAGATTTAAAAGTTCTGCAGCAGTTAGAGGATCCTTATCTCCTCTTAGTTTGCCATGCTTACTCTCTACAAAATCTGAAACTTCTTTAAAAAATTCATAAATATCTGTGATTACAACCAGGTGCTCTGCATCTGATCTCTCTATCCAATCAATCATTCTCTTATAGTCATTAAGTCCCTGGTTATTACATAACATATCCATGCTACCGGCCTGCTTAATAGAAGTATCAAACATCATGACATTCATTTTTTGATTAAATGGACAGCTTTCATCTAAGCGCTGAACTAGACTCTTACGGTAGCAGCCACCAGCTTTGTCCGAGAAATCAAATTCTTTCATAGAGGAGCTGGTATCGATCCATAAATCTAATTTGGGTTTTTTATTGGCCTGAACTGGTTTTGCCTTTCCACAAAAAATATCAAAGAAATTATTTTTATCACAATTAATCAATTCTCTATCTACCGATTTTGCGATAGCGATTGATGCATCTCTTTTATCTTTAGCGGCCTTCTCGGTACTGACTTCCTCATCTTCATGATCTTTTTTATACAGACCAAATTGGGGATCAAAACAATACTCCCCCATTTCGTGACATTCTAACTCCGCAGTAGGTTTGCGATAAATATAGACTGGTCGATCTAAAAGTTTTTGAAGTTCGGCGACTTTGCCACTTGAAAGAAACCAAACCTCCAAAGATTTGGGAGCAGACCAAACTTGAGTTGAGGCCAATAGAAGGATTAAAAATCTTAAAATCAAAATTGGATATTCCTTTGTCTAAAATATCTAAAAATTGTATCGCCTAAATCCACAATCAAATCTCGATCATTCACATCCAAGTTTAAAAAGTCATTCAAATAGGCGCGCTGACGAGGAGACAGGGTCTCAAGCTTTTCCCTGATACTCACTTCAGTCTTGCCTTGCCCAAGAGGATTTTCTCCAAATGGCATGTTTTGCTTTTTACCTGCAACATTAATTGATGCAGTGGTTTTTAACCGAGCGTCAGTTGGTCGAGTGCCCGTAAGCTCTTCTTCCACTGGCCTCTCATCGGTCTTTTTCTGATCTTTATAAAATTGAACCAACCTCTTAAAAGTTTCAGTTGAATCCTCTTCCACTCCATCAATCACTTCGTGCAAAGGGATATTTAAAGTCGCAATAATGTTTGCAACCAGTTGCTCATCCACGTTACTGGTCTTTAAATTCAGGAATCGACTCATGGTCGAAATTCCCACATTCATCATTTCTGAAAGGTCTTTTTGAGTCAGCCCTCCTCGAAGTTGCATATACTTACGCACAACGGCCAGGAAGTTCTCTAAAAAATCTGGATTAAAGCGGATCATGGTCCACCCCCTTGAAATCCTTATCGGTTTGCAAAAAAATTTCTTTATGCAATTTTATTTCTTGACGCAAATAGTCAAACACGCTACTATTGCAGTATGAAAAGAACTTCCACTGGAGGGAGTTATGAGTAACCAAAACTTAGAAAAATCAGGACTTTACAACACTGAACGTTACCAGTTAATTGCTGGAGAAAGCCTTGAGACAACAGTTGTAAGTGAGCAAATTCTTGCAGGTTCGAAGATTGCACTTTGTACCTATGAGAAAGTTGTTTTTTCTGAAAGTGAGTTCTATGGCTGTGAATTTCAAGGGGTTATCTTTCAAAACTGTGTTTTTGAAAACTGCAAGTTTGTCTTTTCACACTTTCGAAAATGCAAATTTATCAATTGCAGCTTTATAAACTGCAGCTGGTCGGCTTCTTCTGCAACAAATTCTATTTACGAAGACTGTGATTTAGATATGGCCCTAAACGAACTGACACTTGGAAACGGTAATGATGTTTTCTTTACCAAGGATACGCATACGACGGACATTTACGTGGAAATGGTAGCCTAAACAAAGGAAATTATATGAACTTTTTATTTTATAAATTAACCCTTGTTCTTAATGTCTTTGGTTTGGCCGTCCTTATTAAGGCCTATGGGATTTAGGTCAAAGATCGAGATAACCTACCAGTGGCCCTAACAAGATGGCCTTCTTGTTAGGGCCTTTTAGTTTTAAATATTCGCCATTTCATTTCGAACATCCTAGAATTTTTACAGGAGTAACTTACATATGCTTAAACTTGTCTCTATTTTCATAGTTCTGACCACTTTTTCATCTTTTGCCAGTGAACTATTTACAGTCCAAAAAAGCTATAATCCAAACAACGTGCTGCACTATAAAGCTAATATTGAAAAATGCGCTCTTAGGACTCCGTCAGTTGATAGCTATTGGATTATGGGTGAAACAGATGGCCACAGAGAAGTCCTTTCTCCCAAGGAAGTAAGATATTTTGCTCCTAAAATTTCTCTAGAAAGTGAGTATGAAGCCTTATTCAGTATTGGAGCTTTAGAAGTTATTGGTAAAGATTTTCCAAATAAAAATATTCAAATCCGCATGGAAGGCTGTGAGGCCAAAGCTTATGCTGAAATCAATGGCCAATACCTTCAGCTTAAAAATATCTATGTAGCAGGAAGAATCACTATCACATTAAACTGGATTACCTACTATATGATTGTAACTGCTATTGATGCTGCAGGTGTTGAGCAAACCTTTAAATTTGTTCCTTAATCTTTAGTCACTTTAGTTTTTGGCGGAACACTAAATACGAAGTGACTTGAAGAAAATGAAACATCTTCTTTTAGATCGATAAACTTAAGATTAACTTTTCTTCCATCCGTATAAATCAAAGTGATTTGTTCAAATTCATTCATTTTTTGAACTAATTTGGCCTCTTTGTCAGCATGGAGGGTGACTTCTTTTAACGTCATCTCTTTCTGAATGGTCTTAACAAAAGTTAAGATCAAGTCTTTGCCAACATATTTATGAGTAAAAAGTTTTGAACCTTCAATTCCATTTTTCACAGAGTCCAAAAACTTAGTCAGCGGGAGTTTGCTTGATTTTTGAATTGTCACTTGTCCCTCTTCACCACTCACAAAAGGAGGTTGATAATACCAACTCGTCTGAGGGTTGCTGACAAACAATGATGGATTTGGAGAAGTTGTTTCAAACCGTATATGTCCTGGATATTTATAGTCTATTTTTCCAAAACTTTTTTTCTCTTTGCCTGTGGCCAATGATTTAAAACTCTCTTCGAAATTAGCTGAAAATGAAGCAGGAACAAAGGTTTTTGCAAAGAGACTGGTACTAGTTATCAAAAGCAGCATTATTAGTTTCATAAACCCTCAAAAATTTTTTTTAATTATACCATGAACCACTCTATAAAAAAGGGCAAAGACAAAACATTTCCTTTGCATAGGCCACACTCCACCCTATTATCCGGCCCATGAAAACCATCATTTTTTTTACTTTATTATTACCGACCTTGGCCATGGCCAGAGTGCCGACCATTCAAAGTCATGCCAATTACTTTAATAATCTTCAAGAAGATCTAGCATGGTTTCAAAGTAATGAAAAAACCATCCATCATAATGATATGAGAATTATTTTTTCTCGAGTTTATGAGGCCGTAACTTTAGAGATGGAAAATATGTTCAATGAGAAACAATTTAAAAATCCAGTATGGGTTAATAAATTGATGCTTAAATACGTGAGTCTTTACCGTAATGCCCTTGACTGCTCTTTAACTAATTCCTGCTCAATTTCGCCAGCATGGGAGAACGCCTTTAAAATAAATGAGAAAAATAGCATCATGCCAGGAATTCAATTACTTTATTCCATCAGTGCTCATGTTAATCGTGATCTCCCCATTGCACTTGCAGCATCTGATACAGATTTTGATAGCTCAGATTACTATTATGACTTCACAAGAATCTCACTCATTTTTAAAAGAAAAATGCCAGAGCTTATCAATATTGTTCTAGATTATCAGTACTGCGATATTAACTTTGCTGATAGAAAGATCATCAATCAAACGATTAATATCGTCATGAACAGAACAAGGGCCCAGGCCTGGAATTATGGTAGAGCACTTTCTCAAACTAAAACAATTGAAGAAGAAAATAGAGTTTTAGATGCGATAGAGGCCAATACTGCTGGTGAGAACGGAACAATCAGAACTCTTGCTCCTGCTTCGGCCAAAATGATTTGCTTCTAAAAAAGGGAAAAGCTTCTTCTTCCTTGAGTCACTTCTCCCCCATCCACAAACCGCTAATGGAGTTGCACAGAGACAGCTTTAGATACGCCGGGCTCTTGCATAGTCACACCGTAAAGCGTGTCATTAAGTTCCATGGTTTTCTTATTGTGAGTAATTAAAATAAATTGTGACTCTGAACTCATTTCACGAAGGAGTTCATTAAAACGGCCAACGTTAGCATCATCTAGAGGAGCATCAACCTCATCCAGTAAACAGAATGGAGATGGCTTCACTAGGAAGATTGAAAAAATAAGCGAAACGGCCGTCATCGCTTTTTCACCACCCGACATTAAAGTAATAGAGGTCATCTTTTTACCAGGAGGTTTTGCAATAATATCTAAACCGCAGTCAACAGAATCAAGATCACCTGTAACCTCTAATCTCGCTTCACCACCACCAAAGATGATCGGGAAAACTTTTGAGAAACGCTCATTGACCTCATTAAAGGCTTCTTTAAATCTCTCTTTAGATTTTTCATCAATATGCTGGATAGCAAGCTGAAGATCTGTAAGAGATTTTTTAAGCTCTTCTTCTTGAGCTTTCAAGAAGTCGTAACGAAGCTTTTGACGATCGTAATCTTCAATCGCCTGCCAGTTAATTTCACCTAGGCGGTTAAATTCTGTTTTGTATTCTTTGAATTTCTCTCTGGCCTCTTTAATTTGACCAGGGAACCTCTTCTCGAACTCGTAGTCACGTGACTCGATAGTAATCGGGCCATCCTCAGATTCCATCATGAACATGCTAGAAAGATCTTTAAGTCCTTCAATGTTGGCAGAAGTAATTTCTAAATGCCTCATTAAAGTACTACGTAGATCAATTTTATAGCGCTCAAAAATATCTTTTACCAGAAGCTCTTCTTCTTGAATAATTTGAGATGCTTTTAACTCAAGCTCAACATTCTCTTTTTCAATCTTATTAATTCGAGAGTTGATCTCTTTAAGTTCAGATTCCTTTTCCTGCATTGAAAGAAGGATTTGAGCAATCTGATCTTTAAGTAAATTAAGGTAAGTCTCTTTTTCAGAGAGATTTTCTGCCATATTTTGGTTAGAAGCTTCTACATTTTCCACTTCGATTTGAGCGGCTTCGATTTCATTCTGATAATTTTCTAGTAACTCAATATTGCTTTGTTGTTTTTCACGGTATCTTTCAATTTGTGAATTCACATCTTCAATCTGAGACTTAATTGACTTAAGCTGCTGCTGATAGGATTGGGCCTTAACCTTAAGCTCCATCATCTCATCGCGCTCATTTTCAAATGAAATTTTCAACTCTTGGTAGCGAGATTCAAGATCTGCCACTTCACTGGCCAGTTCTTTAACCTTAGCTTCAATATCTTCTTTATTTTTAATAAGAGCTTCATCAGCTTCAAGCAAGGCCAATCGTAAACCTGAAGTCTCAGTTTTACGATTTTGAAGAATTTGTAATCTTGAAGAATTAGAAGACTGATTGGCCTCTTTTGATTCAAGAGCCGCTTTCGTAGCAACGTATGTTGTATTCACTTCGTTGAAATCTTTATTAATTTCTTCAAAGGTCATTTTTCTTTCTGCAAGTTTTGTTTCAAGTTCTTTAATCGTACTTTCAAGGTTAATTAAACTTGCTTGCTTAATTTCAAGCTCGCTAGTCATTTCTTGAATTTGATTATTTCTTTGAACTATACCTTGGGCCTCAGAGGCAGAATCGTTTCTCATTCCATAGGCAACAGAGTTACCAATTTTCTTAATGAGTGTTTTCCCATCTTTTGAAACAAGACCCTTAAATTGAATTTCAGGGTTAATCTTTGATGCCAATTCAGGATTTAAATTTTCAACGATAAAGAAACCATTAAAAATCTTAGTCAGTTTGTCAGCATATTCAGGATTATTAATTCTAATAATTTCTGAAAGGGCCTTCATATTTGAACAACCCTGAGTTTCTAAGCGAGTAATCGATTCATTTGATATGATCGCTTCAGTTGGCCAAAGCATATCGACAGTGGCATCAAAATCACTCATTAAAGTTGCAAAAGCTTCTCGTCCAGAAGTTGCAAGAACCGCATCAAGCGACTCTCCAATCAATTGTTCTACAGCAATAGCATATTCAGGATCACACTCAATTAATTTACCAAGGACTTCAATTGTTCCATCAGAAATTTTCTGAACAAGTTTCATCGCTCCGGCACGGCGACCTTCAGCAGAGTTGTTAATTTCAATGAGAGAGTTTCTTTTTGATTCAAGTTGAATGACATCACGAGAAAGTTCTCTAAACTCCATGTCACGAGTCTTCAATTCTGAACTTAAAGCTTCAATTTCATTCTTAATAGATGGAATTAATGCTAGAAGTTCTTCAACTCGAGCTTGAGATGCCTTAACCTTCGCGCGATCTTTCATAAGATCGTCAGTAAAATTAGAAGTGCTCTTTTCAAGAGTTTCAATTTCAGCTGTTAAATCTTGAAGTAGTCTTGAATACTCTTCAAGTTTAGATGAGTTTTTAAAAGCTTCGTTATCAAGTGCCTGAAACTTTTCTTTCGAAGTATTCAGATCTCTGCGTTTTTCATTTAGCTCTTCTTCCAAATCAAACATCTGAGTTTTAAGTAGCTCAACCTTTTCTTCAAGAGAAGAAAAGTCCATTTGCTCATAGTTATTACTCTCTAAATCAGAGAGTTGAGCACTTAGGGCCTCAAGACGCTCAGTACGCTTCTCAATATCTATATTGAGCTCTTCATTTTCGCGATTAGCGCGGTCAATTTGCTTATCTTTTTCAATTAATGATTTTTTAAGGTGCTTTACTTTTTCTTCAGAAGCCGCAAGCTCTCTTGAATGTTCATTGAAATCATCTTGAGCGATATCAATCTTTTCCATCATGTCTGTTTTTTGAATTTTTTCATCTTCAAGTAACAGATCGATTTGCGATTTTCTAATGGTTAAAGTTTCTAATTCTTGTGATCTTGACTCAAGCATGGTGTGAGCATTGACATAATCCTGTAAGAAATCATGCTCACGATGAGATTCAACGATTAATTCATACTTCGTGATTCTCTCACGAAGAGTTTTTGCCTTCTCGGCCTTCTCAGCTTGTCTTTCAAGATTCTTTAAATTTTTATAAATTTCATTCTGTAAATCTTCAAGTCGAAGAAGATTCGATTGAGTTTGCTCAATTTTTTTAAGAGATTCACGCTTTCTCAGCTTAAATTTTGTAATCCCGGCTACTTCTTCAATCATCACTCGGCGCTCTTCAGGTTTTTGCTGAACCAGCTTATTAATTTCACCTTGAGCGATAATTGAATATGATTTTGCACCAGCACCAGTATCCATGAATACTTCATGAATATCTTTTAAACGAGCTGGCTCACCATTAATTCTATATTCTGTTTCACCGTTACGATAAAGCTTACGAGTTAATTGAATCTCAGTTGGCTTAGCGACTGTTCCATTAATATGAATATGCTTACCATTCACGTTATCAAGAACAAGAGTCACTTCTGCGAATGTAGCTGGAGAATATTTTGAAGATCCAGCAAAAATCAAATCCTTCATGTTGGTACCACGAAGGTGCTTTGCTGACTGCTCACCCATTACCCAAAAAAGGGCATCTACGATATTTGATTTACCACAACCATTCGGGCCAACGATCCCTGTAATCCCTTGGTCAAAATGAATGACTGTTTTATCTTTAAAGGATTTAAAACCTTGAATGATGAGCCTATTAAGCCTCATGTGCCTTCCTCTCGAATAGTGTTTGTGTGTCATCAAACTAAGTATCACTTCCGCATCTTGCTTCTGTTTTACTCAGGTAAATTTTAATGATGACTCATCATCCCCTATTCGAGAGTGGCCTGTCCATTACTTTTGGACTTACTTAACCTTGCAGTGATGTCAATGACTCGACGCCAGCAAGAGCTATTTTCTTAGGCAAGCTTCTTTTTTAGTCGGAAGCTTTATTCCTTTCATTCTTGTCACTTGAGTAATCAGCAAATTTGACCCTTTTAACTCAAATGTTTTCTTTGAAACTTGGCGAGCAACTGAGCTTCCCCAACTTTAGTGGACACTTTTCACTGAGCGGTGTAACCCTTAGAAAGGAGAACACTTTATGGGAAAGAAGAATTACACTCAGGAATACAAGCAAGAAGCTGTTGAACTTGCTGGTC
>JBFWTE010000042.1:0-27992 GCA_050247975.1 Bacteriovoracaceae bacterium | reverse complement strand
TTCGATTAAAACATCTTGCGATGCTCGTTTGCCAAAATCCGAAGACTCTTAATCTTACGGCAAACTCGGCAATTGAACGGGATACTTTCTCATCTCATCTTGAAACCCGAAGGTTTCAAAAATTTTAATTCATATTCAATTTTCAAAGAGCGAACTTCCCTGCCTGAGTTGCCTCAGTGCTTTTAAACTACTTAGATTCGTCCGGAAGTGTTTTGGGATAATATTTATTCTCGGTCGGATCGTCAAGGGATTTTAAATCTTTTTTTAAAAAATTTTTTTTCTAAAATCCCTCCCTAAATAAGTAATATTAACTCCTTAGAGGAAAACCAGCTTTTTCAAGTACTTGAACGATCTTGCGCTCTAAGTCTTTGATCACTTCAGGAGAAAGAGTTTTCTCAGAATCTTCAAAAATTGTACGAATCGAAACAGCTTTTTGAGATTCATTCATTTCAAAAATATCAACGATGGCCTTGGATTTAATCTCTTTATCCTTTAATGAAGAAAGAGCAGAGACTGCTGAACCTGCAGGAAGATTTCTATCCATGACCACTGTGAAATCACAAGATGATGATGGGAATTTAGCAATCGGGTGATACTTCGTTTTATCTTTCATCTCACGAGACTCAAGATCAGTAATATCGATCACTGCTAATGAAAGATACCCTTTCATCTTAAAATTCTTAAGGACAAGAGGATGAACAGTAGTCATCGCCCCAAGGAATTTACCCATGATTTGAATATTTAAATACTCATGCGGATGAAGTCCGGCCCATCCTGAAGGAATAATTGTATTCTGGAATTTTTCATTTTTAGGAGCAAAGTTAAAACTAATATTAAGAGCGGAAAGAAGTTTTTCAACAGTATTTTCTAGCTCTACAAAACGAGTTTTATCTTTTGAATAAAAACCAATAAGTAATTGGCTGCGCTCCTTTTCAAACTCAAGGTAGCTTCTTCCAATCTCAAAGAAGGCAAAAGCATCGAAATGCTTTTGGTTTTGAGAGGCCATCTCTAAAGCAGAAGGAATAAGCGAAGGTCTCATGCGATCATGATCAACAGAAAGAGCATTCACTAATACCAGATGATCATTCGTTGAAGGCCACATTGAGCGCTCAAGTAGATCTTTCCCTGTTAAAGGATAAGTCATCACTTGTAGAGCTTTTCCATTCATCACCATCAGGTCTTGAATTTTTCGATGAAACTGCTTGGCCTGAGAAAGACGAACTGGTTTAACTGGAAGCATTGGAGAAACAGGAGCGATATTATCGTAACCAATCATACGGCCAATTTCTTCCACCAGGTCAGCTTTACAATAAATATCCTTGGTCGTTCGGTAAGAAGGAACTGTTACTGCAAAAGTATTATTCTTCTCTTCAACTTTAAAATCTAAACGTTGGAAAATATCACGAACAGTTTCTCTAGAAATTTCCATTCCAAGATTTTTAACAATTTGAGTATGAGAGATTTCAAGAGTTAGTGGTTTAGAAAGCTTATCTTCACGAACATACTTAACAGGGCTTCCCACTATTTTGGCGTTCGGAGAAAGCTGTTGAATCAGCTCCACTAAACGTAAAAGAGTTCTATAGCATTGGTTGCTATCCAGTGTTTTTTCATAGCGCTGAGATGAGTCTGTACGAAGACCAAGACGAACTGAGGTCTTACGAACTTCAGGAGCTTCCCAGTTAGCGACTTCAATGAAAATTTTCTTGGTATTTTCAGTCACACCACTTTCAAGTCCTCCCATGAGTCCAGCAAGAACAAGAGGTCTTTCTGTATCACCAATAACAGTATCTGATGCAATGAGATCTCGATCAACTTCATCCAGCGTTTTAAACTTTAAATTTTCTCCCGCCCGCTTGATGATAACTTTTCCACCTTTGATTTTTTCTCGATCAAAAATGTGATTAGGAATACCAAGCTCAATCATCACGTAATTTGAAATATCAACAATTGAATTAATTGAACGAAGTCCAACAGTCTCAAGACGTGTTTTGATGAAGGCCGGTGTTTCAGTTAGAGATACGTTATCAATAGAGAGGCCATAATAAGCTAGACATGAAGAATCTTCTGAAACTTCTAATTTTACTGGAGCGGCATCTGAATTAAATGATGATTCAATTTTCTTACTCCATTCAGGAGAGAAAGGGTTTTTAAGCGGTCTTTTATGAGCTGCTGCGAACTCACGAGCAAGCCCCAGATAACCCCACAGGTCAGGTCGGTGAGTAAGAGATTTATTATCCACATCAAGAACGATGTCTGAATCGGCCTTTAAATATTCGGCCATGGTTGTTCCAGGTTTTGCAGATGGATCTAAAATCATTAGCCCCGCTGATTCAGTAGCAATGCCAAGTTCAGTTTCTGAGCAAAGCATACCATCAGATAAAATTCCGCGAATTTTTTTCGGCTCAAGAGTCATGCCATTAGGAAGAGTTGTGCCTGTTGGAGCAAAAGGAACTTTAAGCCCGACTTTTACATTTTGAGCGCCACAAACCACTTCTTTTAATTCAGATCCTCCAAAATCAAAAGTCACCAGATTCAGCTTATCTGACTCTGGATGTGGTTTCATAGATTTTACTTCCACCACTTTTACTTTTTTAAGAAATTCCCCTTTTACAATCACATCTTCAACTTCAGCAGTTGCTAAGGTAAATAGCGAGCCCAGCTCTTTGGCCGGCATCTCTGGGATATCAACGAAATCTTTAATCCAATTAAGTGAAATAAGCATATTAGTCCTAGAATGTTTTAAATTGAGAGTTGAAACGAAGATCCCCTGAATGAAGATGACGAATATCATCGATACCGTATCTCATCATCACTAGTCGATCTAGACCTAATCCAAAAGCAAAACCATTGTTCTTTTCTGGATCAATGCCACCGGCCTTAAGCACATTTGGATGAACCATTCCACACGGAAGAAGTTCAACCCAACCAACTTGCTTACAAACGGAGCATCCTTTTCCACCACAGATCAGACACTTGATATCAAGCTCGAACCCAGGTTCAACGAAAGGGAAAAATCCCGGACGAAGACGAACTTCGACTTCTTTTTTAAAGATTTCAGTTAGAAGTGTTTTCATGAAATAAATAAGATTTCCAACTGAAACATCCTCACCCACCATCATCCCTTCTAATTGATGGAAAACCATCTCATGAGAAGCATCGGTTCTTTCACAGCGAAACACCTTACCAGGGCCTACGAACCTAAAAGGAGGTTTTCTCTCTTTCATCCCACGGACTTGAATAGTGGAAGTATGAGTTCTCAGTAAGTGCTTCTTATCCGCGAACCAAAAAGTATCCTGCATATCACGCGCAGGGTGGGTGGCCGGAATATTAAGGGCCTCAAAATTATGAAATTCATCTTCAATGTGTGGGCCATCTAAAACTTCAAATCCCATTGAAATAAAAATATCTTCAATCTCCTGTTGAATTATAGTCACAGGATGAAGACCGGCCGCTTGAAGGCCTTTTTCTAATACAGAATCAGTCAGAGAGATATCAACTTTATCTTTGGCCAAGCTTTCATTAATTTCTTGAAGCTCAAGTTCTTGCATTTTTTTAGCAACCAACTCCTCAATAGCATTCTTAACCTCATTGGCCTTTGAACCAATTGAGCGCTTCTCATCTGGAGTCGCGTCCTTTAAATTTTTCATCACATCAGAAATTGGCCCCTGTTTACCAAGGTATTTCGCCTTCAGATTGAGAAGATCAGCAACTTTTGTAATATTAGGTAGTTCCTTCGTGAATTCACTCAGGACAGAATCAAGCACCTGCATGGATTTCCTTTGAAAAAAAGTTCCCCAGAAGGTTATCAGTGGGTGCATCAATTGAAAAGATTTACATTGTTAACGCTGGGCTAAAAGAAAACTTCTCAGCCAAGTGAAAAGTTCAATTTTTTTTTCATCAACATAATCTGGATAGGTCCAAGGCAGGGTTTGAAACTTTCCCTCGTGAAAATAATAAGTCAGATCAGCAAAAATATCTTCCCCTAGATAAATCCGATGAGAATAGTTTTTGGTTGTGGCCAGGATAAAGTTCTCTGGAGAAATAAAACCAATATCGATATTGACCATTCTCTTTGAATCTATGGCCCAATTTTTTTCCCAATTTAAAGATTCAAGTTTAGTTAAAAGGAGTTGATCTCTTTTAAATGGTTTTTTGGGAACAATAAAAAAACGAGAAAGATTCTCTCCCATTTCTTTATTATAATACTTAGTGAGTGGATTAAATTCGGGAGAATAAAAAAAACTTTCTCCAAATTGAGCTTCCCAAAACGCTCGTAATTCTTCTTCAGAATGAAGATCTGATCGATAAAGAAAACTTGCAAACAAAAGTCCTGAACTGGTTGGAATTTTTTCTAGCATTACTTCATGAGTTTACGAAGATTTTGAAAGTATTCTTTCAATTCTTCCATGGTACAAAGAGCTGTTCCACGCTTTTTCACCACTACCCCAGCGGCACAGTTTCCTACCCACGCTGCTTCTTCAAGTGTCGCTCCAGCAAGTAAAGAAGCCGTTATGGCCGCAATGGCCGTATCACCAGCTCCTGATACATCAAATACTTCATTGGCCGCAGTAGGAATGATTTTAAGTTTGCCCCCAACTTTTGTATCAAGCATCGCCATCCCCTCTGCCCCCAGAGTAATAATAACTTTCTCTAATTGAAGTTTTTCAATAAGAATGGATGCGATAGTTTCTAAATTTCTTTCTTTAAAATAACCTAGGGCTTCCACCATCATATGAGATTCCATTTTATTTGGTTTAAGAAGACTTGCTCCTTTATACCAGGTCGGAGGAGTTGAGCGGGATGGATCGACTGCAACAATAAGATTTTTTTCTTTATAGGTTTGAATAATTTTTTGGCATAGAGCTTCTGAGAAAAGACCTTTTCCATAATCTTCAATAATTACACCCGAATGATTTTGCGAGAATTCCTGAATTCGAGAAAAAACTCTTCTATTGGTTTCTTCATTCAATGCATCTTTCGTCTCGTAATCCACACGACAAATTTGCTGAATATCAGTCGTAATTCTTTCTTTATAAGTCGTATGTCTTGCTGGATCACGAACTAAACCCCAAGTTTTAAGACCTCTCTCTTCGAGTAAATGCTCAACTAAGTTCGCTCGAGAATCATTTCCAATCACTCCACATAAAGTTGAAGCAACTTCGAGAGCTTTTAAATTGTCACTCACGTTTGCTGCAAGTCCCAACTTATCCCATTCTTTGGTAACTTCCAAAACAGGCACAGGGGCCTCAGGTGAAATTCTTTTGACTTCACCGTAAGTATACTTATCAATTCCTAGATCTCCCACCACTAAGATTGGATTAATCTTGGAAAATTGATTTACGATTTCTTGAAATTTTTCAGATGTAAGAATCATTTAATTACCTTTCTTTTGATTCCAAAGCTCAATGACTTCACTCACAATTTGAGGAATATTTTTGCCAGTCGAATCGAGCTCTATTGCATCATGTGCTTTTTTAAGTGGAGCAATTTCACGATTCATATCCTCATAATCTCTTTCTTTAATATCTTTAAGAATAGTTTCATAATCAAGTTCTGTTTGACCGCGCTCAACTAATTCATCTAAACGCCGCTTGGCCCTCTCTTCAGATGAAGCCGTCAAATATATTTTTAAGGCAGCATTAGGAAAAATAACAGTACCAATATCACGACCATCCAATATGGCCGGTCGATCTTCCACAATACTTCTTTGCCAACTGGCCAGAAAATCTCGAATCACTTTGAATTTAGAAACTTGCGAAGCAAGTCTTGAAACATGATGATCTCGAATAACATCAGTTAGATTTAAATTATCTAACATAATCAGAACACCAGGAGCGGGAGAATATTGAAATCGATGCTCATGAAAAAATTTATTAATTAACTCTTCTTCCTCTAATAATAGATTTTTTTTAGAAAAATCTATTCCCATATGTTGAAGAGCATAGGCCACAGCACGAAACATCGCACCGGTGTCGATATATATTAAACTTAGTTGGGCAGCAATTTTCTTAGCAACAGTTGATTTTCCACTACCAGAGGGGCCATCCAGTGCTATCACTTGGGCTTTTTTCATAGCCCAAATGATAAAGATTCTTGGGGATTAAGGCAATTAGAACTGTTTTAAAAAAGAAAAATCAGGCGAAAGATTTAATTTTTCAAAAAATACCGGATGAGTATATTTTAAAAGAAGTGGATTGATCATTTGGTAAATTTCTCTCTCAGTTTTAACCAAATGTATTCCCATTGACCAACTTGGATATGAACCAGGTGCAAGGGTTTGGGCCTGATCTTCCATAATTAACGAAAAGGCCAAAAGCTCTTTTATCGATAAGGCCTTTAATTCATTTTCTAAAATGAGTACGACCTGCCGCTCTCGCTCTGGGTCGTAATGTGGATATTGGCCACCATCTTCTTTCAATTGAAAAATTTTTGAAACTAAAGATCTTCTTTCTTTAATTGTAAGAAATAGTTCTGAATTTAATTGAGCAAGCTTCTCACGAAGCTCGCTTAACTTAGATTCTTGGGACGAACGTGACATTTGAATTTTGACTTAGAGTTTTTGTGATGTGGTAATAGGCCTTCAACACCTTATTAAGGTAATGATTGTTCTTACCAACGGGCATGTTATTTCTTAACTGACTCTTGGTCCAATAAGGGCCCATATTGTAAGCAACAGTGGCATAGTGATGATTATTATTGAAGGCTTCAAGTAGACCTTTCAAATAAAAAATCCCCACCTCTAAATTACGTAATTTTCCAACTAATTTTGTGTACCCCATTTCTTGGTAGGCCTGGGCATAGTTGTAACGAAGATGATCTGCTCCTCTATCAGACTCTAAAAAGATGTCGTTTTCCTTCATCTCTGCAAGAATCTCCATATAAGTTTGAGGCATAAGCTGCATCAAACCACTGGCACCTTTTTTCGATTTTACTTCATGCTTAAAATGACTCTCTGTCCACATCACCGATAAAACCCAAAAAGGATCAACTTGATGCTTTTCACATAAAATAAGAACTGGCCTAATCACCTTTTTCACTTTCTTCTGAATTTTTTCAGGGAATAAGGCCACGATTTGAGCTTCCGCCTCATCGTAGGAGTTGTTGTTAAAGAAACTAATATCTCCAATAAAAAAGCCTAGGCTATCGCTCTTAAAGCGGTAGGTCTTTTGACGCTTGAAAGCAAAGCTAAACTTCTCAGGATAAAGGGCGCGTAGAGTGAATGAGCCAAACAGAATGACAGATAATAAAGGTATTTTGTAGGTGGAGAAGAAACTGCTGAAAATATTTTTTTTCGGCCTTTCCTCCGCCGATACTTCAAGTGCAGTTAAAGCACTCGTTTCTCCGGTCGTTTGTTCCATACTACCTCGCTTATATCTCGCCCACCCACAAAAAGCAAATTCCCTTGGACAAGCTAAGATAAACCATTGAAGATTAATACCAATAATTTAGCACGCAATGGGCCTAAGCCAAATTCCGAGGTTTTATGAGTCAGAATAAATTACACACTGAAAAGTCCCTTTATCTTAAGCAACATGCTGAAAATCCAATCAACTGGTGGGCCTATGGAGAGCAACCCTTTAAAATTGCAAGAGAGCAAAATAAACTGATTTTCTTGTCGATTGGCTACTCTTCTTGCCACTGGTGCCATGTTATGGCCCATGAATCGTTCGAAGATGAGACTACTGCTAAAATATTGAACGATTATTTCGTCTGCATAAAAATCGACCGCGAAGAATATCCTGATTTAGATCATTACTATCAAACTGCAGCTTCAATTATGACCGGCAAGAGTGGCTGGCCACTTTCTATTTTTCTCACTCCTGAAGGAAAACCATTCTTTGCTGGAACATACTTTCCTAAGGAGGCCAAGCAAGGTCTTCCAAGTTTTAAAGAAATATTGAATCACCTCCACAATTTATACAAAGAAAATAAAACTCAAATTGATCAGAATGCAGATCAATTATTGGAAGAAATACAAAGGCCACATCAGATTGAGAAGAAAATTGAATTTAACGGTCACTTCCCTCCTCCATCTGCCATCATGAATGCCCTCAAAAATTATGCTGACGAAAAAAATGGAGGTTATGGACAAGCACCCAAATTTCCACACTTTGCTTTTTATGAGTGGGCCTGTGAGCAAATTCTTGAAGGAATGATTCCTAAAGAACAGGGTCAACACATCGTAAACTCCATAGAACGAATGATGATGGGAGGGCTTTACGATCATGTCAAAGGTGGAATTCATCGCTACTCGACAGATGAAAAATTCATGGTCCCTCATTTTGAAAAAATGCTTTATGATCAAGCAGGTCTTTTAAAAGTTCTTTCAAAACTTTCTCAATTTTATCCTTCTCCTCTCGTTTTCGATGGGATTCTTCAAACAATAGATTATTTAAAAACTGAAATGGTGGCCGATGAAGGATTCTTCTTTAGTGCCCAAGATGCTGACTCAGAAGGGACAGAAGGCCTATATTTTACTTTTTCCAAAGAAGAATTTGAGCAAAGCTTTGAAGATGCTCCTCCAGAACAAAAAATTCGTGCTGAACAATTTTTAAAAGTTTTCAACATTACAGAGAAAGGAAATTTTGAGCATGGCCTTAATGTCATCTCCCTCAATCCTGAATTAAAAAATGAGTACTACTCGCAAGATGGTTGGCAAGAAGTTCGAGATATCAGACGAAGACTTCTTGAACAAAGAAAGCTAAGAATGCCACCAGCGACAGATAGAAAAGGTATTGCGGCCTGGAACTATATGCTTTTATCAGCACTGACGGACGTCATACAATACTGTCCTGTTGACGTGATTCAAAATGAGGCGCTTCAACTTATTCAACAAACTGTGGAAGGGTGTCTTGCACAATTCATCACTCTAGAGCAAAAAACTCAAAAGCATATTCTGAAGCACACGAATACATTAGAAGGGCAGGCCCTTTACCTAGAGGATTACGTAAATTTTACTGATGCTCAGTTAAGGTTATTTGAAATAACTGGAAATGAAGTTTTCAAAAAAAATGCCAATGAAACAATTGATTTCATCATCCAAGGTTTTATTAAAGATGGGATTATCTACTCGACAGCTTTGGGATCTTCTACTCTTGGAGTTCAAAATCTTCCTTCCCCATTATTTGATCAGTCATACCGGTCTTCATCAATGACCTTGATTCATTTGTTAGAAAGAATGAGTGTTTTTAGACCTGAATTATCGGCCGAGAATATTTTTGGAGAAAAATATCAAGAATTTGCTCAATTCACTCTGATCAATCCTTTAGGTCATGGTGAGGGTCTAAGGGCCCTGACTTATCCAAGTCATATCTTTAGAAGAATTGAAGTACCAAGATCTTGGATTGAAAACCTTGAGTTTAGAGAATTAAGAAGTCATTTCTTCTCTCGTTTTGTGATGGATTATCATTCTCGCGACAATGAAACCTTCCAAATTTGTAATAAGAAAGAGTGTGAGCATCAAGGAAAAGGTTTCGCAGAATTTAAAAAATTATTTACTCAAAAGGATCAGCAGGATGCTTAAGGGGATTAAAATAATTGACCTCACTCACCGACTTCCAGGACCTTTGGCCGGTAAAATACTGTCCGACTTAGGGGCCGAGGTTATTAAAATTGAGGATGAGAAGCACAAAGATCCTTTTTTAACCGGAATGTTTTCTGAATTTGATAAGAGTTTTGAGAACTGGTACGAAGAATTAAATAAAAATAAAAAAATTATTCGCCTAGATTTTAAAAGCACTGAAATCAAGCAACAAATAAAGGCCATTCTAAAGGATGCTGATGGAGTTCTTCTTTCGCTTTCTCCTAAACTCAAATCCACGCTAGGCGTTGATGATGAAAGTCTAAAAGAAACAAAACTGGCCGTGGTTGAACTTGAGGCCTCATCAACTCATCAAAAGGCGATGCATGATTTAAATGCCCTCGCCATCAGTGGGTACCTCTCTCTTCATGTTGCTCAGGAAACTAAAAATATTATTGCTCCGCCATTTATGCCAATTGCAGGAATTGCTTTTGGCCAACAAGTGGCCACCCAAATGCTGGCCAATATTATTTCGGCCCGAGATCAAAAGCATTTCGTTAAGTCTGTGGCCTACCTCCATGACACGACTGAATTGATTTTCCATCCCTTCTGGTCAAAAGAACTAAGAAATCAAAAAAAGACCAAGTTCCTACACAATGGGGCCTATCCTTGCTATTCTCTCTATCGAACTAAAGATGGTGAGTATGTGGCCCTGGCCGCGGTTGAGGATAAATTTTGGACCGACTTAATCGAAATCTTCCACATCCCCCTCCCCTTAGAAAAACGCTTTAGTACGGAACCAAAAGATTTTGAATCGGTGGCAGGAGTGTTTGCCAAACTGACCACCAACGAGATAGAACGTATGGCAGGAAATAAAGAGCTTTGTTTATCAATAGTCAGGAAAATAGGCTGACATTAAATTGGAGATATTATGAAACGCGTAATCGGATTCCACTACACTTTGACAGATAAAACTGGAACAGTGTTGGATTCATCAATCGGTGATGAGCCGCTTTACTTTTTAGAAAATAGCCATCAAATCATTCCAGGGCTTGAGAAAGTGATCTCGCTTATGAATGTTGGGGATAAAAGAAAAATTGAAGTTAAGGCCGCAGATGCATATGGTGATGTAAATCCTGAGTTAGTTGTAAAAGTTAAGAAAACTCAATTCCCACCAGATGCTGACCTACAAGTTGGAGATCAATTTCAAGTGAACAATGATCAACATTCACCTGTTTTCACAATCATGATGGTTGATAAAGATGAAGTTACTGTTGATGGTAACCACCCAATGGCCGGTAAAGATTTATTTTTCGATGTTGAAATCATCGGTATGCGTCCAGCAACTCAAGAAGAGATGTCTCATGGACATGCTCATGGTGCTCAGGGACACGGTCACGATCACTAATTAAGTTTCAAGATCCCTTCTGTCTCACTTACGAGATGGAAGGGCTCGTCTTTAATCAGCAAAAATCCATCTAAGTCCACATAATCTACCATTCCAGAAAAAAGCATTCCATAAGAGATGCCGATCGTTGTTTCAATCATACATCCCATCATCGCTTTCATCTGATACTGTTTGGCCTCTTGAAGTAACTTATATGCTTTAATTAATGAGCCCGTCTTCATAAGCTTAATATTCACAGCATGAAACTGCTTTGAAAGTTCTGAGAAATCCCCTACATCTTCAATCGATTCATCTGCAAGTAAAACATAAGGAGTTAGCTTCTTTAACTCTCGATACTCTGCTTGCATAGTTGCAGGAAAAGGCTGCTCTATCAGTTCAATATTCATTCCCTGAATTGATTCCTGAAAGCGCATAAACTCATCTAAATCTCGCCAGGCCTCATTGCCATCAACTCTTAATTTTACTTGAGTGTGCTTTTTAATTTCTAAAAGCATCTCCTTAGCACTCTGAGCATCGACTTTAATTTTCAGAGAAGAAAATCTTGAAATAGGTTGAAGATAATCCTTTATTTCATTAATAGGAACAATGGGCATAGTGAATGATGTGGGAGCGGCCACAGGTTGCGCAAGATTTAAAAATTGAGTAAGAGATTTATTTTCTTTTTTTGCGAAATAAGAAAGAAGTGCTGACTCGACCCCAAAGCGTAGGGAGTGAAATTGAAGAGATGCAAGTTTTTCATCTAAATTCTCAAGGGAGATTGATGAGATTTCTACTTGGGCCAACCAATGATTAAATTGTTCCGCAATGTTATCGACAGTTTCACCGTAGCGAATATTGGGAGCAATTTCAGAACGAAACTTGCCTAAGTGAGTTTCCAAATGAACCAGATAATTTTTTTTGAAAGTCGTTTGGTTGCGTGAAAGTTTCCAATTCACTTTTAAATCAAGATGAATTTGCTCTAACCAAATTTTCATAATTCTCCCAGATGATAAAAGAGACTGGAGCGTTCAATATCGCCAGGGGAATTTCCCCACTCTCCATCTGGAATTTTGCCATTAAAATACTTAAACCACATCTGCCTATTTTTAAAAAAATGCATTCTTTTTACTGGGATCTCAATTCTCAGGGATTCAAAATAGAGTTTGGAAACTAATTCCGAACAATAAAGTTTTTCTCTTCCTTGATCATCAACATTATTCCAAAGGAATTCATCATCATATTTCAAATTATTAAAATTTTTAAAAAAGAAATTGGTAAATGAATCATTTTGAATTGAATCAACGGCCTTTAAATTTTTTAGTCGAGCAATCAATACCCTCTGACCTTTTTGTGATTTTTTTAGAAAATCTTCTAATCGAGTGGCCCTGACATTTCCATAAGCTTCAGCGACTAAAACATCTGGTCTGGTTTGAATAACCACTCCCACATGAGAAAATATGGTCGATTCCTCAGCTTCAATTAAATCACAAGCAGAACAATTAAGAGGCTGAAGAAGAATATCTCCATTTTTAAGTTTTACTTCCGCAAAACTTAACTGAATGAACGAAGCTAAGACTAAAAATGCATAGATCATATTGCCAACTTTTAAAGTCAACATCCTACCAATTTGAGCTCTCTTCTTGAACTGCTAAATTATCTTTCAAGTCATTGAAATCACACGTTTTATGTCACTTCTATGAAGAAGCGGAAAACTCTGCGCTATCGGGAATTTTATTGAGCAAGAGTATAATAATTTAAATACTTTAAGTCCCTGAGAGGAATGCATGAAAAGAATTTTGGCCACACTCATTTGCTTGGAACTCTTTCTGGCCCCCATCACTCCCCATTTGAAATTTTTTGGCATTCAAGAAAGTTGGGCGGAAAGTTGTCAGGCCGGCTTTGAATATAATTCAAGTTTAGGTCGCTGCCTAACCTCAGAACAAACTGCTCAAATCATGCAAGCAACTTCTCAATGTGATGCCAGTGATGTGAATTGCTATCGATCGAATGCAGAAAATGTTTTAGGGAAAGCGGAAAATGATGGGACCTTAAAAACTGGCGATAAGCTTTTTAATGGTGGTGGTCTAGGTAAAGAAGCGATGGATGCGATGGCCGTATCACTTCCGCTAATTCTTTCTGTACAAGCACTTAAAGGTACACCAACCAAGTGCCAAGCTTATTCGGCCTATGCCATGATCGCTGGTGCAGCTTCATTGTTTGTAGGAGACTTAGTCTCCACACTTCAACATAAGTCTCGTCTCAAAAAAATAAAAAAACAATGGAACGACATTATTAAACCAGGTAGTGATTCAGAGACTAATGCCGATCAAAAGAAAGTTAATGCAACTTATGCTCAAAGCGAAGCTTTTGAAATGTTGGCCAAGAGTGAAGATTCGATGGCCAGTGCTGCTAAAATGAAAGCAACTTTCAATGCCATTGCCATGGCAGCCTTTGCGACATCTGGAATTATCGCGACAATGGAATCAATCGAGTCTTCAACCAATCCTGCTTCAGCTGCTAGAAATATCTGTGCAAGTAAGCCGGCAAAAGAGGATAAGCCTACTCCAGAAGTAAGTGATGCAACTTCTGCGGAAAAAAAGCCCAATGTTCAGACGAAAGAACCTGAGGCGGCGAAAACTCAGGCCTACGAAGATACTCGTATAAAACCAGGAGAGGTCCAACAATTACCTGAAGCAACTCAGTCCCCACAACCAACTCAAGCAGTAACAGAGCCTTCGGCGCCAGCTCCAAACAATACTCAACCAGTGGACCCTTTTGAAGGTCAGGTCAAATCAACTGATATATCAAAATTGAAGAAACCGACTGTAAAAAAAATTCCAGCAAAGAAACTTCCTGTGAAGAAGCTTCCGAGCATAAAGAAAGTTCCTTCAGGTGGAGGCGGTAAAGTTCCTATTAAGGGAATCAATTTTAATCAGCCATTAAATACATATAATTTTGAAATGAAAAAAAAGCACTTCGATAATGTGATACAGGCCAAAGATTTTGCTTCCTTTATTGTTTTAAATAATCATTTCCAAAATCTTGATTACCAAAACTCTTCTCCTTCTATTGAAGAATATGACAAATACGTAAGATATTTCAAAAATAGCGGAGTTGATCAACTTCCTGAAGTCCTTGCCATTGTAAAAGCTATCTCGATGAAATTTATCAATGAGGCGAATCCTATTCCTTCTGCTTATGCAGATGGGAAAGAAATTGTAAAAACAGTAGCAAAGACAGCTGTCTTTGGGGTTATCGCAGTTCAGATCGCTTCATACATCACAACTCCTATGCGTAGGGCCGTCCTCTCTGGAACACTAGCGCTATGGAGTGGAATCATGTACAAACACGCTTCCAATCAGGCCAGTATTTCAAAAGATCGTGCGAGCTATTTAAGAAAAATGAAAAGCGATTTTCAAAATGCTTCAGATGGCATCAATATGTGTAAGCCGGAGGATCGGAACGATTCAACCAAACCTGAATGCTACTGCTACACAGCTGATGGCCACCACAATCCTAATCGATCCAATTCTCAAATTTGTCTCAATTTATTCGCTAGTGCCAAAGGCTCTTCTCAATCTTATTTTGCAAATGGTGAAGGTAAAATCACCTCATGTATCGCTTCATCAGGATCAATAGATAATCTCTGTCAGTGTAAGAAAAACAACTCTTGTATGAAAGTTTCTCTCAATGGTCTTTCTGGCGTAAGCACTGGAACTTTTTCTATGCTTTCAAGCATGCTCGCTCCAAATAATCAAATCGCTTCAGGAAGCTTCGATGCCGCTAAAGTAGACAGTGCTGCTCTGGCCAGCAATGCGGCCAGAGTTATGGCATCAACTCAAAAACTAGTTGAACAAAAAAATCCTGGGCTAAAATTAGAGAAAGATAAACTTGAGAAGAAACTCCAAAACGAAATGATGGGGGCAACTCAAGGGATGTCTGCTCCAAATACTTTAAGTAATTCTTCTTCACTTCAAAATCTCTCACCTAAACAGGCAATAGCGGAATTAGAGAAAGAACTTAAAAAAAGTGAAGGTGCCGAAGTCACGACTGCTTCAAGTGGTGAGACAGTCACAACTCCTGATAATAAACCTGAAGAGCAACTTGAATTCGGACTCACTCAAGAAGATTTGGCCAAGCAAGAAAATGAAGTTGCAGAAGTCATGAAAGAAAATCTTGATTATGGACAAAATGACATTAACAATAGTTCTAGTACAAATCTTTTTGAAGTTCTCAGTAACCGCTATCAGCGAAGTGGAATGAGAAGGCTTTTTGATGAAACAGGAAAGGCCCAAGGAGATAAACCGGCCGAAACGGATATTAACAAATAATGAATATAGAAATATTAACAGGCAAAACAACTGAACATCTCGAAACTATCGAAGGATCTCATTGGGCCATTCACAAACTGGCCATACTTGATTTTCTTCGCTTACAAAAAGCTGCTAAAGAGGCCGGATTTGATTTGCAAATTGCCTCTGCCTTTAGAGATTTTGATCGGCAATTAAAAATCTGGAACGCTAAGGCCAAAGGGGAAAGAGTCATTCTTGATGCAGAAGAAAAACCTCTTGATTACACTCAACTCTCCCCTACAGAAATTGTCTACTCCATTTTAAGGTGGTCGGCCATTCCTGGTTGCTCTCGACATCATTGGGGAAGCGATATTGATATTTATGATGGAAATACCCAACTTGCTACTGAAGTAAAATTAGTGACAAGTGAGTGTATTAATTCTGGACCTTCGGCCAGAATGCATGATTGGTTAGATCAAAGAATTCTTGAAAACAGCGCCTTTGGTTTTTATCGTCCCTATGGAACAGATCGCGGTGGAGTAAGTCCTGAGAGATGGCATATTAGCTACTACCCCGTTTCTCGAAGAATGATTCAAGATTTTAGTTTTTCATTATTTAAAAAAAATCTAGAAGAAAATCCGATTGAACTTAAAGAGATCATACTCACTAATGCCGAAGAAATTTATCATCGCTTCATTCTAAACTTTGATATTCCTTAAGATTTTTAGGGTCAATATGGCCCTAAAATCTGAAATCTCTTTTTCTATCTTACAAAGACTCATTCTAGTCATCACTGCTCTTATTTCTGTTCTAAATATTTTTAAGAAGTTAGAGCGGTGACAAAATGGAAAATCAACAACTTCAACTGTAAGTAAAAACTGGTATCGCTTATCAATTTTAATAGGTATCTAATTAAATATAGAACACTCTCACATGATGGAGAATGCCAATGAAATTTCTTATTCCTCTTTTAGCGCTTTGCTTTTTTACTGTAAGTGAAACACATGCTCAGGCACGTGGCCCTCACTATAATCCAAACCCAGGTGGTGTGCACGCTCCTCCTCCAGCGAACCGAGGACCGAGTTATCGGCCACCAGTCCCATCTTCACCTTCGCCAACACCAGGATATAGTCGTCCAAGTCGACCAGATGTTCCTTCTTATCCATCTCCGGCCCCGGGCCCAGTGGTAAGACGTCCTGTTCCTAATCCATACCCAACTCCAGGCCCTGGCCCAGTCGTAAGACGTCCTGTTCCTAATCCATACCCAACTCCTGGCCCTGGCCCAGTCGTGAGACGTCCTGTTCCTAATCCTTACCCAACTCCAGGACCTGGCCCAGTCGTGAGACGTCCAGTTCCTAATCCTTACCCAACTCCAGGACCTGGCCCAGTCGTGAGACGTCCAGTTCCTAATCCTTACCCATATCCAAGTCCTGGTCGTCCGGGCCCAGTAGTAAGACGTCCCGTTCCTGGTGGCTACCATCCAGTGCCTCGCCCAGTTCCACCAGTTAATCGTTACCCCTATCCAAATAGGCCAGTTGGACCACGTTATGGACGTAGCTACGATCCTCGTTATTACCCTCGTCCGGTAACAACTTATCGTCCAATTCGTATTAACTACGGGACTCGTTATTATCACCGCCCATTTGGATATACTCCAATGAGGTACTCACCTTATAATCACGCTCCTTATAGATCTCCCTATTATCATTCAATTCGTTACTACACTTCTCGTGATTGGTATCTTTACATTAATCGTAATTTCCCAAATTACGTTTACGCAAACTGGTTATTCTTTCCGGCCAATGGATATGTAAATGGTTATAACGTTATCGATGGCTATCCTTACTACGTTTATAATGGATACCGTTACCGCTATAGTTATGAAGATTCATGTAATTATCAGCTAGTAGATAGCTATGATCACAGAACAGTAAACTCTTACTGGGGTTCTTTATGTACAACTGGCTATGATCAATGTGCTTTTGAGCGAGATCAAATGAATTCTCAATCAGGGGAATATCGCTACTTCTGTGCTGAAACTTATAGAAACGAAAATGATGATTACAGAACACCAACTTACGATGATAGTAACTATAACACTGGGTACGATGATTCTAATAACAGCGACCCTAATTACTGTGAAGATCGTGATCAGGACGGCTATTGCGATCAGAATAATTTAGAAGAATAACTCTTACCAGGCCCTCAATACATTATTGAGGGCCATTTTAATAATTCCATCAGAACATTTTTTCATAGTTTCAAAAAATATATTTCCTAAATTTTAGAATCCGGTATCGTTTTTCCACATATTTTATGCGGGAGAAAACTATGAACGTATTGGCAGTATCAATACTTGCTCTTATGGTAAGTGACCTTGCTTTAGCTGAGGCCACCTCTTCATCTATTGCAGGTGTCGGGCATGTTCGAGGATCAAAAAATTCAAATCAAGAACAAGTCCACATTCAGCCAAGCGCTGCGAGAGGTGGATATCCTTTTGCTCCATTTATTCCATCTCCCCCTCTTCGTAATCCAGGGCCCGTAAGAGGAGCTCCAGCAAGACCACTTCCACCTATTCCTAAATATACAGGACCACAAGGTCCGAAAACAAAACCTCGATCATTTAAGGTTCGTCGTAAAGGGCTTGATTTTGGAACGAATCGATATCATCGTCCAATCGGGTATGAAGCATTAAGCTATTTTCAATATAGTCATTCTCCAATGACTCCAGATACTCACGCTGCTCATTTTGAAACTTCTAGAGAATGGTACAGCTACATCAGTATGCATGCTTCTCAAAGTATCTATAACAATTGGATTTTTGTCCCATCAAGAGGACTTAGTAATGGATACTATAATTTAAACAACTATCCTTTTTACGTTTATAATGGTTTCCAATATCGCTACAGCAGTGAAGATAAATGTAATTATCAGCTAGTCGATAGTTACAATCATCGAGTAATAAAATCTTACTGGAACTCAGCTTGTTCTGATGGTTATGATTTATGTTCTTTGGATAGAGATCAAAGAAACGATTTTATAGGAGAATTTAAATTCTTCTGTGCAGAAACCATTAGATCAAAGTTAGATAAAGATGTGACTCCATCTTATGACAAAAATAACTATGATGATGGAAAAGATTGCGAAGATTCAAATCGAGACAATTACTGCGACAACTACTAATCAACTTAAAAAGGGGCCTCAGATCATTGTGAGGCCTTATTTATTTTACACCACAGGCCCTAAGCCACTCAGGTTCTGCATTAATCAATTTTCTATTTTTCATATCAAAAAAACCAACGGTAAATTTCGCTTCAGATGCAATTTTCCCATCGCCCTTAACCATTTGCTGCTCGAGCACCATGACTTTGGGTCCGATGATATCAATGGCCTTAGAAAGAATTTTAATTTTCTCTCGGTTCACTAATTCTCGTTTGAACCTTACACTCAAATCTAATATGACAGGCCCTTTTTGATGTTTTAAAATGTAGTCTAGGCCAAATCCATTTTTGGTGATGAAATCCCAGCGGGCCTCTTCATAAAGTTGGACATAGACAGCGTTATTCACATGTCCAAAACTATCGAGGTGACACTCTTTAATCATCACCTCGTATTCAAAAATTGTATTGTCGTTCATTTTTACTCTAAGTTGTTAGCTTCAATTCTTTTGTCGGCCTGAACCTGGCCATATCGTCTCGAAATTTTTTGAAATAGGCCAGAGCCTTCTGCTTTATCATCGGAAGCAATAGAGCGATCTTCCTCGACACCACCACCACCTTCTGATTTAGCATCAAATAAATTAGCAAATGGATTGGCCTCATCTTTAGATTTTGCAATTCCACTAAAGCCTTTACCACCACCGGTCGTTGCACTGGATATAGAATTGGCCTTAATTGAAGGATCTTTTTTATCATCATTCTGGGCCCCCTCTAGATCATCCCCCAGAGAGACTCCCCCACCACCACCGAGGCCTCCGCTCATTCCACCGCCTCCTCCACCTGCGCCTGCTCCTCCTCCACCTGCTTGAGAATTAGCACCTGGTGCTGGATTTAAAATCCCACTGGCCTCTTTAGCTTGGTCGACAAATGGGCTATTGATATCTGCAATTTTTTGACCTTCATCACTTGATCCAGTAGCTCCCGGATCTCCAAAACTTGAGTCATTAGTTGATCCTGAATTAAAGGCATTACTTACTCCGCCATCACCAACAGAAAAATCTCCTGCTTGATAAACCTGACCTTCAACTCTATTACCGGGACCTTTACAAGTTGGATCTTGGGCGTTCAATAGACATCGATTAAATTGAACATCTTGGCCATCACTTAAATCAGTCTGTTTTGCCTGTTCCATTTTTCCGGCAATATCTCCTAACTTTCTTGCATCTCTGGTTGCCTTCAATGCCTTTACACCATAGTCGCCAGCAGTTTTAAGAAAAAAAGCTTTGGCCTGATCATTAGCAAACACTTCTGGTTTGGCCACTGCAAGTGATTTATCTATCGCCGTTCTACAAACTTCATCTGGACAGTTTTTCTTGACTGACTTATCAGTAGGCCAACTCATTAAAGCACCACTAAATGCTGCCACAGCAGTTGAATAAGCAGCTGCTAATTGTTGCTTTTTCTCTTTGAGATCTTGATTGCTTTTAATCGTGGCATCGATGGCCCCACCTTGCAAATCACCTTGGGCCGCCCGAACAGTTGTCTCACCTTGCAATTTCTGATTTAAGTTTTGAGTTGAAATTGTTTGCTGAACATTAAGGGCCTGCTCAGCTGCAACAACGTAATTGTAAAGCTGAACGACTTTCTTACAATGCTTATAATCGAGCGTGTATCCGGCCGCTTGATTACATTTAACTTTATCATCCACACTTTTGTAGCTATCAGAAACTGTTGGGGCCTGTGCATTTAAATTTTTAGATACAAGAAAAAGAGAATTACAGGTTGACTGAGGATCATTCCCTGTGACCGGTAATTGGCCCGTAACTGGCATTTGAACATTACATGCACTCATGACATAAGCAGTGCTCTTAACCTTCTCATCAGCTTTTTTCTCTTCTGCCGAAACAGAAGCTAATGCATAAAAAAATGTGAGAAATAAAATGGAACTGCTTTTTTTCATTTTCATATTGGGCTCTCTTATACCTTAGTTTACTTATCGGCTATCGGCTTAAAATCTTGATTTAATTGTAAATGGCGACCATTCATTATTGAGAGATAAGCAGAGTCAAATTAATGGTTTTAGGTACTTATGCATAATAAGCACCATTTCGGGGTGCTGATTATGACCATTATATGTGGCAATTTTTAAGGGGCATTTTCAGTGAGATTTTTGCGATCAAAAATTTTCGTGTAATTAAGCAAGTAACGATTTGAGAGCTGTTTAAAAATAGAAACATCCGGTTGTTTAGAAATATCATTTTCTGCAGTCTCATATTCCTCTAAAGAATCACTCAAGGAAGCGACTTTCTCTTCTTTATTCTCATTGGATTCCCCAAGATCTTCAGTCAGTGAAATTGGAGTAGAAGCTGCTGGAAGCTCTGATTTCTTTTCCACTTCAGGTAGAGAGGACGCTGATTTATTTTCCCCTTTTTGAGATGCTGATTCAGAAGGTGTTGCAGAAAAAGCAGGAAGAGGTGTTTTATTTGCCGACATCGCTTTATCAAATTGAGAATTCATTCCGGCCAATTGATTGCTGGTTTGTTTTTCAATATCGATTGGTTCTTTTTTGTTACTCTTTAAAACTTCATTGGCCTTTTTCATCAGATCTTTATTTATTGCATCGATTCGAGCAGCGTTTGAAGCAATACTTCCGGCCAGCATATCGGCCTTTTCACTATCTCCACTTGCCCTTGCCTCAATAGCTTCTTTTGCCATATTAGAAATTGCCTGAAGAGTGGGTAATTTAAAATTAGGATCAAATTTAGGAGAAGAAAGTTTCATCGAAGTCGCACAAGCAGAGGCCCCAGTAACAATTTTTCCATTATTCATCGAGAAGCAATCTTTGTTCTGCTTCACAGCTACTTTTGCTAATCTACTAATTTCACCTTTTTTAAGAGCTTCAGATTCACCCTTGGCGGCAAGAGTCCCCTGATTAACTCCTCCATTCGCCTCTGTATCAATTTGAAATTGAGTTAACAGCGTCTGAAGTTTTGAAATATTTCCGTTGAGTACAGATTGAATGTTATTCAGATCACTCACAATACTTGAAACGAGCACTGCGCTTGCACCAAAAGAAATGGTTCTTTGAGTGGCAAAATTATACATCGCCGGAACCATACTTCCATGAATAGGTAAGAATAAAAAGAGCATGGTTTCTAACAGTCCACCGGTCTTAACATTGGCCAGAGTATAAGCTCCAACAATTCCAAGCAGTGAAGCTTTAGCGGGTAGTATATTTCCAGAACAACCAGCAAAACTATTATAAACTCCGAAAGTTCCAGTCTCTCGGATGATTTCTACTATCGCCAGTGCAGAGGCCACACCATACATGGCCTTAACTGCATTCATCCATCTTAATCTTTTCTCTACAAAACTTAATTTTTCCTTCTCATCATTTAACATCTGCTCAATGGTTTCTCTTTGAAGATCCCCACCGGGCTTCATTCTCTTTTTAAAATCTTCAATCTCTTTTTCATTTCTTTCATGTACATCTTTAATTTTCTTTCCGGCCGTAACTTCGGCCATCAGATGCGCAATTGATCCGGCCATAAAGGCCCACATTGAAGGCTGAAGATTCGCAGTGGTACACGTGAGCATGATATTGGCACCTAGTGAGCTATCGACTAATGTGAGGATTTGATTCTTATAAACCATACTAGATGTATTGGTTGCATGGACAACTGGAAGAGTGGTTAAGTTTAAGCAAAGAATAAGAGTGATTAATTTTTTCATAATTCTATTTTACCTTAATTAAAAAAATCCCCGCCTAAGTTTTTAAAAGGGCGGGGATTAATTTTTAAGTTATGAATTTAACAATCAAAATGAGCTCTTAAGAGTGCCAACAATTATTGCTTTTTCTTACCTTTTTTCTTTTTACCTTTGAGAATCAACATTACGATCGCGGCAACAGCAACGACGGCGATAATTAGCATCATGTCGTCTTGTCCACCATCGTCAGCACGCTTTTGGGTACGATTGGCCTGAAGATCCATAGCGGTATTTGGATTAAATGTTGTATCTGCAAAGTTTGGATCTTCTGCCTTTCCAGATCTTAGATCAGCAATTTCTGCTTTCTTTTGACGGAAAACTCTTAATGTAGAAACTAATTTGTCCATGATAGGTTGGTAGCTTGTGTAGAGATCTTTACTCACAGAAAATGTTACCGCGACACCTAAATCTTCCTTCACTGTGGCAAGGTAACGAGTGTAAAATCCAGGAACCTCAGAGGCCAAGTGAAGAGCATCTACCCATTGGTGTTCATTAATTCTTGTAAGCTTGGTATTTTTTGGTTCCGAAATCTGCTTCTTACCACCAGGAAGATTATATTCTTTGGCCTTCTTTAAATAGGCCATGTATTCATCTAAGTTATCTTGCTCGCCACGAATCTTGGCCGCCAAAATAATAATCGATTCTTTTTTACGATCGGCATTTTCACTCTGACAAACATACTCAGAACCCTCAAGGGCGCACTCCCATCCTGCTGGCAATTCAAACTCACAATATTTGCTGGAAAATCTTTTCGCTGATGCACTTGAGATAAAGAGCACAAACATGATAGTTAGAGAGAAAAACTTCATGAACAATCCTTAGAGTAAGTCAGATGTGTTTTATTTTAACCTTATCTCAATTACTTACAAACAAGTACAAAATTGCCCAGAAACAGGAGCGAAACGCTCTACTTTACTGTTCCCCTAGCAATGAGCCCTTCTTTAATTTCTTTGGTGTCGTTAAATCTCTGAGTAATTTTGACAATTGCTGAAGAGGCCTTCACTTGAATGACTACACCTTGTGCCACCAGGATATTTCCACCAACATAATCAAATTCAAAAAAATCTAACTTAAGGCCCTTCTCCACATCATCAGCAAGACCCTTATCAATGACAACAAACTCTTTTTTTGGTGAAACTTTGGTTATAGTTGCTTCAATATCATATGTTTTAAATTTTTTATCAGATTTTAAAATATCTTTCTCTTCAACTCTTCTTGCGAGCATGAGGCCAAAACTAGTCCCTAAATCTGTGGATTTACCACTCAGTACTTGAGAACCTCTTAATTCTAGACGCCAGGATTTTCCTAAAGCAAAATTCACTCCTGCATAAGGGGCGATCCACTCTCGATTTTGAGAATTATATAAATAGGTATTTCCAACATTATAATTTGGCCTAGTGCTTGTTTGATTATTGTAAGGATCATTACTTAGTGTACTAACCCCATCAACTCCTGCAATAAGTGCTACATATCTCCAAACCACGGCACCTTCAAGCTGCCAATAAATCTCACTGGATAAATCAGACCCAGGCTTTCTGTAACCACCTTTTGCAGTGAGATAGCTATTATTTTTGAAAGAATATGTTCCACCTAGGCCAAATGAATATTCATTGCCTTCATCACCTAGGATAAGCTCTGTCTCATCATAAGGGGCCACCTTATTAGTGTAAGGCACATAACGATACAATCCCTCTAAAGTAAAATTCCATTGGCCCTGGGGTCTAAAACCATACATGATTGAGAGAAAGGTTGATTGAACCCCAGAGCTAGTAGCATCAATACTTTGATTGCTATTATTGAAATAAGTAGACTGATTTTGTCGATAGCGAACACCGACACCAAATTGAAGTTGCTCTGTTGCCCCATAAAATCCTCCAAGCTCTAATTGAGAACGAGAAAAAGATTCTCCGGAAGGAAGAGTAGTACCTTTTCCATTTTTATCTAGAGTTTTTGAAGTTTTAAAGTAATCACCAGAAATCTGGAGCTGATGCCCTTTCTTTTGCAGTAAGCGAGTTGGAGCAACATAACTGGTTTGAGACCAAACAAAAGAAGGCAAAAGCCAAATAAAAAAATGAATGAAATATTTCATTCAAATATTATATGGAAAGATTGCTCGATTGTAAAAATGAGGAAGGTTTTTCAAAACTTTGAAGATCGGCCTCACGATACCAGTTGCCATTGTTCTTAGAAAACAAGCAGAACGATTCATATGGCAAAGAAGTAAACTCTTGAAATTCTCGTTTGGCCAAATCAATCGCAGAATGCAATTCCAGAACGTCTTGAAAACGGCCAATAGTTAAAAATGTCTTAGAATCTTTTAGTTTTTTCTCACGATCAGTTATATAGGACTGACAAATTGAAAACAAAGACTCCTGGCAATAAGAAAGCTCTTCTTCTATCAAAGGATTGAGGTATAGGATTTTTTTCTTCTTGTACTCATGAACATCCATTCCACTGAATTGAAGTCTATGATTGGCCGTATTTTCAAAAAAGAATGACTCCAGCTCCTCTACTAACTCCTGCTGTAACTTTTTGGCCTCAGAGGCTTCGATTTCAAATGGAGGGACAATAGGCAGATGCAAATAAGGATTTGTTAAATACTTTGTGTCGAACCTTGATCTAAAACTTTCAATATTTTTTGCAAAAGAATTTTCAGGATAAAAAGTTAGGCCAAGAAAGAATTTTGTCAACATGAGGGCCACCTTTGAAAGGGTCCAGTACTGTGTACCATTCTAAGGCCCATTACTTTTCAATACAATGAAATTCGAGGGGAAAATTTCTTCCCCCCTCGAGAGATATCATTACTTTACAGGATCAAATTGAGCATTAGCTCCCAATTCTTCCTCAATTCGAAGAAGTTGATTGTATTTCTCCATTCGATCAGAGCGAGAAGCAGAGCCTGTTTTGATATGTCCAGAGCCGCTCGCCACTGCTAAATCAGCAATAAAAGAATCTGCTGTTTCACCAGAGCGGTGAGAGATAATGGCCTTAAAACCATTATCAAAAGCAAGTTTGAGAGTTTCAAATGTTTCAGTCAAAGAGCCAATTTGATTTACTTTCACAAGAATTGCATTGGCCTCTTTATTATCAATACCACGCTTTAAAATTTTAGCATTCGTTACAAAAAGATCATCGCCAACATTAGTTAGCTTACTACCAAGCTTTGCTTGAAAATTAATAAATCCCTCACGATCGCTTTCATCAAAACCATCTTCAATAGAATAGATCGGAGCAATTTTCATCATATGCTCGTAATAGGTGATCATTTCAGCAGCAGTATAATTCTTTCCTTGCATGCTATAGGTTTTAGTTTTTTCATCGTAGAATTCAGAAGCTGCACAATCAAGCGAAATAGAAATATCCACACCAGCTTTATAACCGGCCTTCTCTATTGCTGTTAAAATACATTCGATCGCTTCATCATGACTTTTAAGATCTGGAGCAAATCCACCTTCATCACCCACGTTAGTCGAATAACCTTTGTCATGAAGAACTTTTTTAAGATTGTGGAATACTTCAACACCTGCTCTAAAATTTTCAGAAAAAGATTTTTTCATGTGCGGAACAATCATGAACTCTTGAATATCTAAATTATTAGAGGCATGAGCACCACCATTAATGATATTCATGAGTGGAGCTGGTAAGCGCATTTTGCCTACAGGATTTGGAACTTTTAAATCTTCAAATAGATATTTATAAAGCGGCTTATTTTTTGCTAGGGCCCCAGCACGACAAACGGCCATAGAAACACCAAGGATAGCATTCGCTCCGAGTTTTTCTTTATTTTCTGTTCCATCCATTTCAATCATCAAGTAATCAATCGCTTTTTGATCAAACACAGATTTACCAATAAGATTTGGAGCGATGATTTTATTAACGTTATCAACAGCTTTAAGAACACCTTTTCCCATGTATCTTGATTTGTCTCCATCACGCAGCTCCAAAGCTTCGCGACTTCCCGTTGAGGCCCCAGATGGAACTGAAGCGCGGCCTAAATGACCATCGTTTGTAACAACATCCACTTCGATTGTTGGATTTCCACGTGAATCTAAAATTTGACGGGCATGAATATGCTTAATAGTGCTCATTGAGACTCCTTGTTTTGCCCAATAAAGGTAACAAAGAATTTCAGTCTTTGCAAAAATGACATGAGCGTCAAATGGCTAATGACTTAGGTTTTTTACAATCGTGTCAAAAATAAATTTGCTGACTTCGTTTTTGTGTTTTTCTCTTCGATAAATAAGGCAAATACGGTCATAGAATTTAGGAGCATCTTTAAGGGGCTTAAGAGATGAATTTGCCCTCGCAATCGAGCTAGGAAGAAGGCCAAGCCCTAGACCTGCAGAGGCCAGATTAAAAACAACTTCCAGACTTCCAGTCGTAATATAATCCTTAGGTGAATTCTTCTTGAGGCCCTTCAAAATGAATTTCGTTTGAGCAAGCTCGGGGTCCATAATTAATTTTTTAGCACAATTTTTAGTGCCAAAAATGGTCACTTCATCTTTATAAAGTTCACGAATGGTGAGATCCGGATGTTCAATGGGATTTACCACAATACCAAAATCAGCTTCCCAACTAATTACCTTCTCTGTCATTTCACGAGAAAGACCATGAATAAGTTTAAAATTGAGCAAAGGAAACTTCGCTGCAACTTGAGGTAAGAATTGATCAAGACTAAACAAAGCAACTGAAGGATGTATGGCAATCTTGTATTCGCCCTTAACCCCTTCACCATCATTATGAAAAATTTTCTGAGCACTTTCCCATTCAAAAATAATTTTATGACAACGCTCTTTGAACTCTTCTCCTAATTTGGTGAGCTGAATCCCGTTCTTTAAACGGATTAAGAGTTCGCCACCTAGCTCCTGCTCCAAACGCTTTAAAGAATAACTTAAGGCCGGTTGAGTGATACCCAACTGCTCTGAAGCCCTTGTTACATTAAGAGAGTCTGAAACTTTTAGGAAGTACTTGATATCGTCAAGATTGATAGCCATAAATATTATTTATCACAATCAAAAGAATTAATCATTATATTTATAATCATTTCCTGATTAATTTAAGTCCAAGGAATTTAACTGGAGGTCCCCAATGAAAATATTAATTATTATAGTAGGAACAATCTTAACAATGACTGCAAATGCCACTAATCACTGCCGAGGAAGGCCGGTTACAGGCATCGGAAAAACCTTTACAACCTATATGCCGGATTTGGACATTAAACGCTCAGAGCGGTCTTCTCGGAAAGATGCACTCTTGCAATGCTCTCAAGGTGTGTTAATTCAAATGTCACCATTTAGAACTATCAGATCTATTCATCTAGTTTATACTGATGCCATTTTTTGCTGTGAAGAATCTGAACACTCTTGCCCTGAAGTTAATCCATACTGTGAATATAACTTTCTTTCAAAGGAGGAATAAATGAAAGAAATACTATTGAACAAAATTATTGAAAAACGCAGACTAAACGGCTGCAGACCAAAATGCTGCCTGTGGAAACGCTACTAATTAAGAGGTTATTATGATTTGCTCACTTAACTCCATCTTAGAATATGAAAATCCTGCGGTAGTGTCGCGCTTTAATAAGGCCTTTCCAAAAGATGCTTATCGAGCAGAAGTTCTTTTCAAAGATCTTTTGCGCTTTTTTTGGACCTCGGAAAAATTAGAGCAGGACCAAAAACAAAAACCTATGGATGAATCATTGCAATTTACTTTTATTATGGATGAGGAAATGATGGCGATTGTGATGAATAAAGGTGTAACTCGACAGATCAATTAAAGATAACTCGACGGCCAAAAAAATGCTTCTTTTTAAAATTCTTACATCAATTCTCTTCTTGGTCTACTTTCTTTTTACCCTGGCTTTTTCT
>JBFWTE010000041.1:0-28121 GCA_050247975.1 Bacteriovoracaceae bacterium | reverse complement strand
TCATGGATAGCTTCTTCCTTGTCATAATCACCTCTTCAATGAGGTGAATCTTACATTGTAAAAAGCAATCTTTTGACCCGTCGAAGCAACTTTATTTTTCGTGTCGAGTTAGGCCTTTATTCGCCACGCTCTCTCCGAGTGGGCTGAGAAAGACAAATTTCTTGCGGCTATGTGGGTCTCTATATCCATCAAGGATTTTTTCCTTTTCAAGACTTCTGATGATTCGGTGAAAGTTTTTATATTTTGTTGCACGGAAACACTCCTTTCTTAGTGACTCTAAATCCATAACCCTCCACTTTAAAAGTGGAGTCAGGTAATTCAAATGCAAGCTACTCAAATTCATTTTTGGTCTCATGCTTCTCCTTATTTATTTCAGACGATTGATGGAATTGATGGCTTTGAAGTTGTCTGTTTTCTAATTCCATCCCACTTCCTATTTCTGACATTAATCATATTCACTCGAGTAGGTCCCTGCCTTAAAAGTACACACTGACCAATTCCAAGATTTTTAATAATGTCTGGGTGAACTATAAGCTCATGAACTTCCCTCTCACTTCCTGATTTTTGTTGTTCACCATTTTCAACTCTATATGTTTGCTTCTTTGCAATAATAGTTCCGATTGCCTCTGAGAAAATTGCGGCTCCTTCCTGTATGCGTTGCTTAAGGATGAATAGATTTCCGGCGTTCTCTATAACTTGTTTTGTGAGGTCTGGATTTATTCGGTCAATATCCGATGCAGTTTGAACGGCCAACGTAAGTTCCATACCCGCACCACGACACTTATTCTGTAATTCGATGAACTCTGGCGTAACCAGTGAGCCAAACTCATCGAAGTAAATACTAATAGGATTTTCTAGTCCCTTAGAATCTTCTTTGGATAATGTCTTGTATGAGTTGTATAGTAGCTCTCCTAAAAAGAGCTTGCCTACTGCTGTTGCCGTTTCTCCATAGCCTTGGGTAGATAAGCCGATATACAGACAGGCCCTTTCTTCTCTCACCTTTGATAAGGTTAAAGCATCAGGCCCGTCTGAATTAAGAATCTTTCCGAAATCCGAAACTAGAATTGCTTCAATTTTAGCAATGAGTCCTATGTTCTCTTTACTCTCAAGTCTCACTAATTCATCAAAGACCTTCTTAAGAGTAAATGCCTCGCCATCTTTTTCCAGCTTCTGGAGGGCCTTTGTTAAACTTCTCCTTGAAGCATCTCGATAATAGGGCTCCGACCAGTCAAACGATCGCATGATCCTATCAACCACTTGGTTGACGGTTCCTTCCATTAAAGGATTAAGGGAAATAGATTTATGATAATGCTCGGAGAAGATGTAGCAAGGCTTCTTATACTGTTCGCAGATTTTCTGAAACGTCGTAAGGGCCTCCATATCACCTTTAGGGTCCAGGAAAATAATTGGTTTATCCCCCCTTAGTGAATGTTCCTGGAGAATGCTAATTAGATTTGTCTTACCGAAGCCTGATGCACCAACAATGAAGCTGTGTCTGCGAAAATCAATGTCTTTCAGTAGAAATTCTCTCCTGTTCTTCGTATCAATACCAAGAGCATCTTGAATGTCAGTGGTCGTCTTCACAGATAGTGCTTTTCTATTGATTTGTTCTATTGGTGAGTTTTTATTAAAGACTTTTATCCATAACCACTTTAAAAATTCTTTCCCAAGATCAACCATCACAAGACAAAGTTCATGAAAGATTTCATAGATAGGCGTAAACAAATCCAGCTGCGGTTGTTCTTTTTTAGTTTTCATAAACATGCTCCCAAGCTTTAAAAGGACTGATTTGAATCGTCCTGTTGTTTATCTCAAGAGTTCTAGCCTCTGATTCATACTCAATGATGTATTGCTTTTTCACCTTCCCCTCTAACTCAGGAGGTAGCTTTTCAAGCGGAACTTCATACTTCTTCATTGGCTTAAAATTAACCTCCGGCTTGATATTTTTAAGTTCAGGCGAGAAATCAAACAAAGGAACATCTTGATGAGTTTGAGTTGGAGCATCTAAGAGCATTGGATCTGCCGTTTTCTTTTGAGGCTCGTCATGGAAAAGATAAGCAAGGCCTGCGCCTGCTAACGCCCCTATGACTCCTCCCATATAAGCATTCTTATCTCTTGAATATTGATCAGGAGAAAAGACGGCTCCACCAGTTCCTCCCACAATCCCACCAATAATCGCCCCAGCTCCAACGCTTTTCTTAAGCGAAGAACAGGAGCAAAGGAAAACGAGAAAAATTAAAAGACTACATTTCATTTACTGCCTCCATAAAATAGATCAAGACTTCTTCTCCAGCTTCAATGGTGACGACAGGTTCAGCGGTTTTCATTTCATCTACGAGGATGTCCGATGTAGTGCGACCAGATTCAATAAAACTTTGAAGTACCTGGTTCTTTGTAGAATCATCTCTTACCGAACCAAATGCAGTCCCAATACGAGACTGGGCTCCAGAGAGCATTCCTTGAGCAAAATCGCTAATAACCACACCAGCAATTAACTGATCCTTGGCATCGTCATAAACACCTTCAAGCCCACTACTTCCGTCCACATTAAGTAACTGCGCCTGAATTGGTATCTCCTTCTCAGTTGTCACCATCCTGTTACAAAGTGTGAGAACACGCTTATTTTGAGTCGTCCCCTGACACGAGAATTTTGTTTTATAAGGAAGACCCTGATTAGGATGGGCCATGACAATCACTGGACTGGATAAATTCGTTGAAACGATCGAATTTAAAAGAGTACCACGGAAGACTTTGCCCGTGAGGATTTTGGCCCTTTGCTCCCATATAACAGGAACCCCACTCCGACTTTGAAGAAGTGAATTGAGCCGCTTGTTGTTTTCAAGAATTTTGTTGAGAATCTCGCCATGATTATCCCTCCGATGTACGGTTTTATGTTGTTCCACTACTGCTGCCTTATTTATTCTGCTTATCCGTGCTGTTTGTGCTTTGAGGGCAAAGCTCCCCAAAGCGATTACTAAAATCGCTATAATTTTCATCTGATCTGTCCTTTGGGCTTTAGTTCAAGATGCGATGACCCTCATAGAGAATCGGTACACCCTTGGATAAGTATTCCCGATGCTTAATTTTCATCCCATTAACTGAGACTTCTGATGGCCTGTTATTGATAAACAGCATCGAGTTATCACCCTCTAGAATTTCATAATCTCGGGTTTTGATTTTCTTTGTTAAGGCATGGTTCATGACACCATCTTTAACTTCGACAAATTGGTGCGGGTTTGACTGGGCATGCTTTAGGTCAAAGTAATACTTATTCCTTTTAGTTATCACGAGTAAGTTTGAGTAAATGCCATCCATCTTCGGTTTAATTGCCAAGGTTTTATGGTTATTCGTTACCTGAAAAAACATTTCTTCCTGACTACCACCATAAAGATAGCTTTGAATTTCAGAATCAAAACTCAATGTCGTTAGAAGATTTAGTCCCAAGAAGATTGTAGTCATCTGGTTCATTAAGATATGAAAGATCATATTTCCTCCTTGGCCGATATTTCATCTAGCTGGATAAGTTTATAGTAGAAGGGATATTTATCACTTGCCTGGAGTTTGATTTTGAACGCCGTAAGCGCGCCTTCAGACTTAAGAACAATCTTACAAGAACCTTCTTCCAATGATTTAACCTGAAATATCTTATCAATCGCTAATGAGAAATTATCTTTCTCAGCTAACTTAATCACTTCCTCATGTACAACATGAGGATTAGGCGTCCCTCCAGCAAGTCCAGCAAAGGCCACACGACAAACCTCTTCGGCCAGAGGTCTTTCTTCAAAAATGGCACCACCTTTATAAAGAAAATATCTCCTGTCAAAAAACTGAAGAACAAGAGCAGTCAACGAGATCAGTATCGCTAGTGCTAAAGCAACTTTTAGCTTTTTATTTTCTTTAGTAAAACTCGCTTCAAAATTATCGTAATTCACGAGATTTCTCCTTCTTCCTAGGTCTATTTAACTGCTGCTTTAAAGGTGTTCGCTTACTTTCTTTTCGGAGATTTTCCCTCATCGGTGCAGCGACACTAGCTCTTCCTGAATTAACGGAGAAATGTATGCGATCAGAAGGCATCTTCTCTCCTCCAAGACCATATTTTTTCTTAATGCCCTGTCTATGCTCAGGAGTTATGCTGTCCCAATATTTTTGATCAAACTTGAATGAATCCTTTTCTTGTTTTACAAATTGATGAGTAGGCCTGTTACTTGAGGAACTCGTAGAACTTTGTACGGTATCAGTCGTTTTTTGACTCTTTACTGAAGGATTGCGGGATAGGACCATTGCCTCTTCTTTTGTCATGCCGGCTTCTTGAAGACGTTCATTAAGAGTTCTTCCTTGTTTAAATGGACTTTTAAAAGATCCCTTCTTATCAAGTAGATTCATCTTAGATTTACTAGGGGCATTCTCCTTTTTCAAAAGATCTCTAATAGAAGGCTCCATTAGGGTATTTGCACCAATTTCCCCAGCACCACGACCTGCACGCTTGAATCCAGACTTCAACATCGGATATAGAGTCATTGCCTTTAAGCCTGAATCAACAACCATTGATCCCATCTTAGAACCGAAAGAATGGATGCCATCTCCCTTAATCATCCCGTAACTAATTACTGGGCTAATTAGAAGAAGTAACGTGACTCCAAATAACCAGATGATGGTATCCACTTTGGTTACAATGAGTTCACTACCAAGAGCTGACTCATCAATGCTATTACCTACAAGGGCAAGAATCGCCACGATCACGAATGGCATTATCATGCACCAAAGGCTTGCCTGGACCGTTCCCTTCAAGGCGTCCTTCGTCCATCCGAGGAAATATAAAATCGCTGTCACCCCAGAAAAGACATAAGTTAGATGATAGACCGTTGAATAAATAAGCTTTAAGAGCCAAATGAAGACTTTGGCCAGTAAGAAGAATGCTGTTCCTAAAATGTCATTAAGATTGGGTACGATGATGGATTGAATAAAGTTCCAATCTCGTTTTTCAGTCGTTCTAACTTTGACGTGATACCATTTTTTTACGAATAAGTTTCTTGGACTAACTTTTTTAAGTGTATAGGTTGCATTATCAAGGGCCAATTTCGTTGCAGTAGTGTGGAATTGATAGAATGCGCCCATAAAAACTGTTATCAATAGAAGTTTCTTAATCACTCCTCCAAAATCCATTTCACCAAAGTACTCCAACAGCAGAGCAATCGTAAAAACAGGGGCAATAAAGTACGTCGCAATGTTTGTCATTTCTTGATACAGGCGAAAAATACTTGGCTCTTCAATAAGAAGCATTTCTTGAAGGATATTCATTTCTTATCCTTTGAGACACCATACGATTTCTCTTTCTGAATTTGCTCTAAGCGTTTCTCTTCCATTTGCTCGGCCATTAAACGATTATTCACAGAAAGCTTTTCTAGAATCTCTAGTTGAGTGTTGTGCATATCCACATTTTGCTCGTAAATCATTGCTGTATTCTGAGCAGTAAGTTGAGTTGCACGTCCAGTAGTTTTGGCATTAATCGATTTATCTACTTGAGACTTGGCCATCTTATCCTTGTGGGCATTTACTTTCTTTTGAAGTTTAACCTGAGCCTTTGTCTTCTTTTCGTCGGATTTGATGATGGCATACTCCTTCATAAGCTCCTTCATTTCTGCCATGGAGTATTTAAGTTCACGTATTGCCCAATTCAGATCCCCAAGATTAGCAACCTCCTTTTTAGCAGCTAATGATTCAGCGATATAGAGAACACGTTCGGCCCTAAAATATTCATCCTGAAAAAGCTCATTATACTGCTGCATTTTTGCAGTATATTTCTCAGCATTACTTACCAATTTCTCTAATTCATTAAGTTGACTGGCCGTTGTTGTAACCAATTCAACTAAAAGAGCAGTATCGGCACTTACTATCTGAGCGTAGCTTGGTTGAGTGAGAAGCATTATCCCTGCACTTAATAGAATCTTTTTCATAAAGGTCTCCAGAGAGGGTTTTTAATTTGTGTAAAGTTTTTGATTGCTTCGTCAAAAGGGAGAACTTTCCCTCCCGTGGCCAAATACTCTTCAAACTGTTGGTTATCTTCACGAGCACTTGTCATCACTTGATACTCCAACGGACTTGGATAAAAGCGGATCGGCTTTTTTATATTCTCCGTTAAAAGCAGAAATTCACTATAGGCTCCTTTGATAGACTGGATCGAGTCCAACATTACTTTTGTTTGTGCATCAATAAACTCTGACGTCGAAAGGCACTGCCTAAAGAGAAATTTGAAGTAGGTATTTTGAATGATTACTCGTCCTAATTGAGAGTCTGAAAAATCATCCAAATTCTGGGAAATGGCCACGGCACTGGCCTTGTGCTTTCTGAATGTTCTAAAACACTCAGCGATGTAATCTGCGTTTTTAAGTAACAAATGCCAACATTCATCAAAGATAAATATCTTTTCTCCTTCTAGGTGCTTAAAATACTCAATGAGATAGATAATAAGAGGTGCCTTCATTGCTTCTGGATAGAGCGTAAAATCACTATAGGTGAAGTCATTTAAAGGCAGACTCTCATCCGTAAAAAATTCTTCAATCTCATTAAAGTAATAGCGAATCCCAGGAAATGACTTTTCAAGTTCCTTCAAAAAACTCTGAAAGCTTTTAATGCTTTGATCTTCAGAAATTGCTTTTATAACTTCAAACAATCGTCCTTCTTCACGTTTAGGCAATTTTTCATCCATTGTAGCTAAGACAAACTCTTTCAAATAACGAGGATTATTAAATTGGTATGGATTAAACTGCTGAGAGAGAATCACCCCATTGTGAAATTTTGCGTTCTTTGCAAATGAATTTCCAAGATCTAGTACCATGGCCTTAGTTCCTCTGCTGAGTTCATGCCATAGGAGTTTATTGGCCATCATAGACTTTCCCTGCCCAGATGAACCAGTGATGAGAATGTTGTAATTCAAAGCTTCAGAACTGAATAAATCAAAATAGACAGCTTCATCTCGGCGGGATGTAAGTTCAATTCCCTCCGACATAACAAAGTCACGATGATAGGGGAAAAGGTACGAAAGATAGTCAGAAGGAACCTGTAACGCTCGTTTAAAACTCGCAGGCACACCAGGAACAAGACTTTGGTAGAAATGGGAAAGCCCGCTTCCTTCCACATGAAGCTTTGCTCCTTTCCCCCTAAAATCATAAATTAATTTATCAGTAAGTTTATCGAGGTCACTTTTCGTAGATGCCTTCACCACAAAGAACATTTCAACAGTAAATAACCCTTTATCATCAGTTGTAACTGCATCAAATAGTTCTTCGGCCTGATGATAGGCATTTTCGGAATCGAGATCACGCATTCCTTTAAAAAGTGCAGAGAAATGTAGTTTTCTCTTCATATTGATAGAGTTTTTTGCTTTTAGCTTATCGATCTTTTTAAAATGAATAACAAAATCAGGCCATGAGCAACTTTCAAGATGCTCTATACTTAAAGGAAAATCAGTTACGGAGAGAATTCTAATAAAATTATTCCCACTAATGAGATAATTCTCATAGAACCGAATAGTAGCGTCCTCTCTACCTGTGAAAACTGATACTGGTCGATCTTGTGGATGAATCTTCCCATGGGTGAATTCAACTTCCCCAAAAGCATTGAGATAAAGCTTTCCTTCAAGCCAATAAAGCTTAAAAGAGGAATCCGTATTAACAAGATTACTTTCAAGATCATTGTATAGACGCTCCTGTGTCCCATTATCAAATCCATCCATATCTGGGGGCAGAATTTGAAAGAAAGAGCTAACCTCCCCGTTAAGGGAGGTTAGTTCATTACCATTTACAGAAAACAAAGGAGTCATTTTTCACCTCTATATAAATCTGTAAGATAGATTTCCTTTTTCCGTGGAACTAGAAGCCCAGTGAAATCGAAATTCCTTTTCAAAATCTTCATCGTCCCGACCATAACAATGCTCATACCTATGGTGATGAGTGGATTAAATTCCAAAATCATCGCCACATAAAGAATGACCATAAGCCCAGCAATATCGGAAAACTGGAGACCATGAAAGGTCGGGTTCGATTTAAGAAACTGTGGAAAACGCTTCATTAGGCCAATCCTTTTACAAATGAAATGATCGTTGGGGCCAACATCAGCACTAAAACTCCCATCAAGGCCTGAGTCATTTTTGTACTCGCATCCTGTCGCCCTAGTATGAAATAGATTGCGGCAAGAGTTAGTCCAAACAGAGCGATTCCAAGACCAATTCGATTTGTCTCCTGGGCAAGTTTATCGGCCGTAGCTTTAAGACTTCTTGCCCAAGTGTTAGTTGTAAAAAACAACGAGGAGAAAATTAATACCTTCATCAAAAACACCTTAGTTAAAGTTGTTAGTGATCGTTGAAACGACATCAACAACAAGACCAGACCAATACTTTTGTTTTTCACCTTTGCGTGGAATCCAGCCTGATGGAGATGGTTTGTCCCAAGGGGCTTGTTTGTGCCATTCATCAAATTTCCAGGTTGTAACTGCAATGGCCGGAACTTTTAAACGCATTCCCTCATTGAAAGCAATAGGACCAACGTGCTGAAGTGGATTAATGTTTTTCCCAGTCACTTCATGAACTTCAAGCCCAAGGCCAGCCATGCCTTTTTTGATTGGTGAAATCATCAAGTAGGCGGTGTTCTCAGTTCCATTTTGAATGACTTCAAGTTTGTCCAGGTCTGTGAGTTTCACATGGAGATATTGCCCCACACTGTCATTTTTAAGTTCTAAAGTTGCCTGGTTCTGTTTAACAAGTTCAGCAAGATCTAATTCAGTATTATTGATAAGCACCTTCACCTTATCGCCAACATCTTTCAGTTCACCGAAGCTAAATGGGACGTCCTGCTTTGAAAAAGTGTTAATTACCCATTCAGCAGTTACAAACCAATTTGCACCAGAGCAGTTCCCACTTCCGCAATGAGGGGCGAAAGTGAAGCGTCCAAACTCTTCATTTAGTTTCACACCACTTAAACCCTGAATATAGATTGAAGCCTCTAATACCGAGTTCTTAGTCACATTTCCGAGAGGGTATTTGTTATAATTGTCTGTACTATCAACCTTCTCCGTCATGGCAAAGAACGTTTCATTCTTTTGATTCGCAAGTTCTGATCCAGTAACATACGAAAGCGTGATACTGTCTGTGTTTGTAAAATTATGCTTCAAGTAATGATCTTTTAGCCTATTCGTCATCACAAACCAGTTTCCGTCTTTATCGTGATCCTTTACCTCATGAAGATAAGTAAAACTTGCGAGTTTGTTACTGAACTGCTCCACCTGTTCAAGCTTCTCATCCTGAATAGCGTATTTATCTGAGTAGAGCTTATTCATAATGTTGATAAACTTCTCACCACCATCATTAAGCGCTACATAGTTAATGCCACTTTCATAGGGAGTTGAAACATAAACTGGAATAGTTTTATTTTTAACTGATCCCAACAAAACCGAATTTTGAACCTTCTTGTCTGGACAATTAAAATCTTTAACCTCTGAGATAATGAATTCACCTCGACGAAGGTAACTGTCCTCAAAAAGCTCAATTGGAGGATTCGCAATTGTTACTGCAAAATTCTCACGAACGCCGCTCTGAAACGTCTTTTCAATCTTTTCTGTATGGATGAGCACATAAGTTTCTTTCGAATGACTGTAGTAATAGAAATTCACTTCTAAGTTATCGATTGAAGGATAATAGGGAGATTCCTGAAGCCTTAGCGTGTTTTCAAGCTCAAGAGTAAAAGACTTGATCTTTTTTCCCTTATTCTTCACGTACTCCAGAACTTTTGAGTGATAATACTCTTTGTCTGTATCTGGGAACTTCACCCAAGAGAAGTCTTTTTGCTCAATCTCTCCCCAAGAAACACCTGAGAATCGTCCAAGTTTGGCAGCATTATTCAGACTATTGGCCTTAAGAAACAAATCTCCCACTCGATATCTAAAATTGGGATTATCACGGGCGACCATTGTATCGACTTTAAAAGTAGACTCGTCTTCAAATGTGACCTCAATCGTATAGTCCTGAAGAAAGCTGACATCCACCTTTGGGATATCGGCAACAAAAGGATCTGTTCCGTTTAATTTCTCGTCATAGTTATTAACCATGTCCCCATCTGAATCGATCTTCTTCAATTCTTCAGGCTTTAGTTCTTCGACACTACGGCCTTGAGCTTTTTTATCTTGGTCTGGACTTTTGAAAGAACAGGCCACATTTGTCATTAAGATTGCCATCAATAAGTATTTCATTTTCACCTTCTAAAGTTTGACCACGTTAAGAATTGAGTGCATTGGAAAGGTCAAAATAATTCCAAGCCCCGCTACTACTGAAAGATATCCTTTGTGAGAATCCATTAAGATCCCAGAATAGGACTTCTTGTCCGTTGTAATAATCTTGATTTCATTTCCTAAATTCAGACTTCTTCCAGATTTCATTTGTCCTCCCATGACCTAAACCCTGTGCGCCATAAAACGAATTTTCGAAATCGACTTTTTGAGATTGATTAAAATCTTCTTCACTACTCCCCTCCTGATAAAAAATAATCCTGCAAGCTTGTTTGATCTGAAAATCGTGATCGATATTCCACTTCCCAGTCCCTTTCAAAAATCTTTGAACTTTTAATTTCTCGAACTCCAAGACAATTCACACAATGACCATACGTCTGAAGAATCTCAAAACTCTTAAGTCCACATCGAAAACAATGGTAAAATCTTTTTCTTTTCATCTATTCCATTCCCCCTGCATGAGATTCCCTGTTACACACAGACACATCAATGCAAACCATGCCAATTAACAAATATGAGATAGAGGACAGATAACTATTGAAAATAATTTATGAATGAAGCTTAGAAGAAGTCTCAGGAGCTGATACTTTGAGATTCAAGTATCAACAATGGGTCTCAGTCTCACGAGATTCAAGATTTGGGATTTAAAATAAGAACTGCCCTCTTAGAATAAGAGGGCGGTAATCGTGCTTATATTTGTTTGGAGAATTTAAACTGTCTGAAGTGATGAATAAGTAACATTTTTGGAACGCTCTTTAACGAGACCAAGTTCTTTTAGTCTTCTAAAAAATGTCGCTCTGGACATACCAAGTGAAGAAGCAGCATGGTCTCTATTACCATCTGCCTCTCGTAGAGCTTTTTCAAAACGCTCTTTCTCTTGAGAGATTAAAGACGTTCCAAACCTTTTCACCAAGAGTTTCGTTGTTCTGTTTCCGTATATGGAAGCAAGTGCCGGCATGGCCTGGCATACATCCTTTTCTCGAATAACATCACCTTCAATACTATTACATACCGTCTCAATCATAGACTGAAGCTGTCTTACATTTCCTGGCCAATGATAGGCCTTCAACAAATCAATTGCGTCATTTGTAATAGTAGTCTTTTTCTTTCCATTCTGATTGATAAAATGGTGAACCAGAGCAGGAATATCTTCTAGTCTCTCTCTGAGACTTGGAATTCGAATCTTTGCTTTCGCAATTCTATAATAAAGATCCTCTCTGAAAACCTTCTTTGAAATAGCATCTTCTATATTTACATGAGTGGCCGATATTGTTCTAAACGAAATATCTTTTTCGACATGTGAACCGACTTTCTGAATTTTTCTTTCTTGGATAACTCTGAGTAGTTTTGTTTGATGACTTGAAGGCATTTCTCCAATTTCATCTAAAAACACGAAGCCTCCACCGGCTGCCTCAAAAGCACCTATTTTATCTCTATCGGCTCCCGTAAATGCACCTTTCACATGCCCGAAAAGCTCAGACTCTACTAGATTGTCAGAAATGGCTCCACAATGAATGGGAACAAACCTTTTTGAAGGATCTGCCAAATAGGCAATAGATCTCGCAACAACCTCTTTCCCTGTTCCAGTTTCACCAAGAAGTAAAATATCCTTAACTCCTGCGCTAACAACTTTTGAAATTTCCTCACGGAGTTTTCGAATAGCCAGAGAATTACCGATCAGGGGCATCGAGTCCCCTTGATTTTGGTTTATATCCAATGCACGAAATTTTAGTTCTCTCTGATCAATGACTTTTTGAATAGCTTCTCTAATTTGTTGCGGTGGAACAGGCTTCGGAAGAAATGAGGTTATCCCAGCATTCATAATTTGAATAAGTCGCTCTGGTTTTGTTTCACCACTAATAACGATAACATCAGCACCTTTATCAGCAGCATGAATTAATCGAAATACATCTAGCCCTGATCTTGGATCTCCTTCAAAGTTCATATCAAGAAGTATGACATCAAAAAAGTGGTTTTGTATTGCCCCTATTCCCTGATCAATCGTACTTGCGGTTATAACTTCACACTGATCTTCTAAAATGAGAGGAACCTGAGAGAGCCACGACGTATCATCGTCTAATGCGAGAATCTTAATTTGCCTATTCATACCATAACTCCAACTTCATTTTTTGGAAGACTGACTTCAAAAAGTGCTCCTCCAATACTTGAAGCATTAGAGGCCTTAATGGTTCCACCATGGGCCTCGACAATTTTCTTTGTAATTAATAATCCTAACCCTGTGCCACGGGCCTTTGAAGTTCTAAAGGCACGGAAAATACTATCTGGTCTACCGATGATTCCTGGTCCACTGTCTTCAAATTGAATTAAGACGCTCTCAGGGGTTTCACTGACTGATAACTTCACTAACTTCATTTCAGACGATTCTGAGGCTGCCTCGACGCTATTACGTACAAGATTTGAAAGAACTCTCGAAAACTGAACTGGATCATGTCTTACTGAAATATTCGTTGAGGTCTGATTAATAATCGTGACATTTCTCAGGCGTGAGTAGTCCTTATTCATCTCTATGACTTTAGATAAAGACTTACTTAAATCTAATTCTTGTTTATCAATCTTGATTTGACGGTTTCCATCTAATGTCGATTCAATAATATTCAAAATGATCGGTAGGTTCGTTTTACACATCAAATGCTCATTCTCAAGCCTAGATGATCTTTTTGGACTACTCACCTCTTGCTCATCAACCAGATGCATAGAAGTCACTATCGACTGAAGCGGAGTCCGTATATCGTGCATAATCCCGCTAGTTAACTGGCCAATGACTGCTTGATCTCTCGATTTATTATATCGATCCATGACCTCAGAAATTTTAAATTTCAAATCCTCAAGTTCTTGGAAAGGTAAGGTAATATCATTATTACTTTTCCCATTAAGATCAGCTTCAATCCATTTTACAAGTTCGTCCAAGGCAAGGGGTAGTGTCTTAGCTAAAAGTCTAGTTATTGACATGTATACGAAAAAGAAAATCGTTGAAAGTATCAAAACAATGATCCCCACCATCTCTATGACACTTCTCAAGGATGAGGGAGATGTGTTCACTTTGGACTTAAACAAATATCCAAAGTGAGCTCCACTTTCATTTAGCGGAGAAACGATGGCTGTTTCATTCAAATCACGAGAAGCACAATTTGTGATCTTCTCTGGATTTAAAAGGCAATTTGAAAATTTTAATGGAAGCTCTTTTGAGTCTTTTAAAATTAAAGCATCCGAAAGCCCTTCTCCACTTTTTATACGAGACAAAATCAGCTCCACACCTTGTCTTTGTTCAGGCAGTAGGAATGAAGGAATAAATCTGGCAGATTGAGATTCAATATTCTGACTTAATTCCTTAACAATTAGTTCCTCTGAGATCTTGGCCTTTTTCATTGAATACAGAGTAAAACATGTCAGCATCAGGGCAATTGTCAGGACAAACACACCAACAGAAATTTGGGATACTTTTTCTTTAAGTGTCTGAGTCTTCATTCTGATCCCAGCTTTAAAACTCTATCAATTACAAATTGATCGTTTTTAGTTGTCAGTATGAGAATGTCTTTTTGGGGTGCCATATGGGGCCTTAACGAATAGTTCCCAGTTACTCCTTTAAATGAAGTCATCTTCTTAAGAGCGCTTTCTAGGCCAGCTCTACTTCTATCACGATTGTTTATAATCGTATCAATAAGAAGATTCATAGAATCGAAGGCCAAAACTGAAGTATCATTTGGAAGTTTTTTGAAATTCTTCAGATATGCATTTACAAAACTTTTTGATTTAGCAGTATCAAGCTTTGGGTGCCAATGAGTGACCGAATACCCAACGAACTTTTTGCCTTTTAAAACACTAAAAAATTCTTTCCCTTCATTACCCCAACCGTCGGCGCCTAAAAATGGTTTCGTGTACCCCTGATTAACAAAAGCTGAAATGATTCTTGCTGAAGTTAACTCCTGATTTGGGATAAATACAAAATCAAATTCTATTTCGCGTATTTGAGCAATGATCCCAGAAAATTCTTTATCATCTTGGAGGACAGGCATTTTTTTAACAACTTCTCCACCCATAGAACTAAATTGCTTCTCAAATGAATTTGATAAATCTACACAATAAGCACAGTCTACAGCTGAAACAATTAGAGCTTTTTGGAATTTAAGTTTTTCCTTAGCTAATCTCGCTAAACTTTGGGCCATAAACTGATTATCAAATGAACCGAGATGTACGTAACTTCCAAAGGTGCCAAGTCTATTTGCACTTGCACTAGGGCTAATCATGGGCAATTTTGCTTCTACATGTATAGGGGCTGCAATTAATGCACTTGAAGAATAGTTATAGCCTACAACGACAGAAACATCTGAAGCCACCGTATTCTTAGCAACCTCAGCAACTTTAGAATCATCTGCCCCATAATCAAATTCTTTAACTATAAGGTCGATTCCATTTTTCTTAAGATCATTTTCTCTCTGTTTTACAGCAAGATGAATTGCATCTTTAAAGTACCCACCAAATGGGTTAAATGTAACAGTACTTAATTCAGAAAAATTGGATGCTATACCAACATTAACGACTTCCGCCCTGGCGGGTACGAAAAGTATAATTAATAGAAGAGGTATTAAGGCTAATTTCATATTTCTTGTTCTTTCAGAAAATCTCTAATATCAAATTTGTAATTAAGGTTCTCTACCAGCTCAGCTCTTACATTAACCACACCAATCGATGGTTTTATCAGCTCCTCGCTTACTTCAGCCTTATGCTGAAAATAGATTCTATCGTCTGAAATCCAAGAGCATTGGTTTCTTGAAGCTACTAGTTCGGCATCCGTTTTCTCTGTAATGGCGATGGCAAACTTTATTCCTACTACTGACAAGTAATCTGTCATCAGTTTCAGGTCTGCTGGATTTAACTTGTGCATAGAATCGAATGAAATCTTTACTGTTGTTTGTGACATCACTAAAGCATTAATAAGCGCTGAATATGATGTCTTGTCCTTTTCAAGAAGCCAACGTCCATGAGTTTCTAGGTAAATTTCAGAATTGAATTTAGTAAGTCCAAAAATGATATTTGGTAACAGTGGATGGAGACTAGGTTCTCCTCCTCTTATAGAAATGACTTCCGGCTGAAAAGTAGTCCACCCGTTAATCAAATCTCGAAGTTTATTCAAATTGATAAAAAGACTTGGGTCTTTTACAATCAATTCCTCTGCCGATTTATTTGAAACGACATTAGGAGCATAACAACCGTTACATGCTCGATTGCAGGCCGATGTTACTTCAACAACAAGATCAGGAGAGAAAATTTTCATTTTTTACCAAACCATGTCTTTTGCTGAGAAAGCCATACCCCAGTCATAACTAACAATGTCCCTACCATGATTTGACTTGTAAAAGACTCATTAGCGATAAAAACGCCAATTAACACAGCAGTAGGTGTTTTGATATGCATCGAAGATGCAATCTCTTGTGGAGACGTCATCGAGAGAGCGTAATTCCAAATGAAGAAACAAAATGCTGAACAAACGAGTGCTAAAAACACAAGTGACATCCAAGAAAGCAGACTTGCGTTTTGTCCAATACTCGCCAATACGTTCTCTTCAAAAATAAATGCAGCGATGGTTAATTGAAGGAACCCAATGGCCATTGACCAAAAAGTTAACGACGTACTAGAAAAATCTTTTGAAAACTTCCTGGTAGCAATGACTGAAATTGCCAAAGACGCTGCTGATAAAAGAGTCAGCACTGAACCAAAAATTAAATCCGATGAAAAGTTTAATGAGCCTACACCACTCGTTGAAAGTAGAAGAATCGACCCACCAACAACACCCAAAGCTAATGCTATCCATTTCTGAGCAGTAAGTTTTTCTTTTAATACAGTCTTCCCCAAAAGTAGCACTAACAATGGACTTGTTAGCATGATAGCTGCTGATAGACTCGAAGGAACGTATTTCATGCCAGCTAACTGAAGAGGATAAAGTGCTCCAAATCCAGTTGTGGCAATTATAACTAGCCCACCCCACTGTTTCGTATTTGTAGGGATCTCAATTTTCTTATTAAGCATTTTGAAGATTACAAATAGCGAGATGGTGGCCAACCCGAATCTCAAACTCGATGCCGTAAATGGTCCCCACGCCTGAAGAGTATATTTTGATGCCAGGAACGAAGCACCCCATAGAATGTTCGCTAATATTGCCAGCATGAACCCGGGGCTCAGATTTAAGAGCATCACTGAATCATTAGAGGTGAACTCACTTCCACGATTATCAGAAACTGGCTTTTTGAATACTGCACTTAAACTCATAATCACTCCAAACTTTAAATGGGAGCGACTAAATATAATGAGACTGGCGGCACGTCAAGTGCCCGAGACTATTGAGATTAAAGTCTCGAACTTGAGACTCGAGTCTCACAGGAATCATGTAATAAGTATCGGATTTCCGGCTGACTAACGAGCAAAATTCCAATGAGACTTAATTTTTCTTAAACACTGGTCGTATTTCCCATTGAAATTTACTGAGACTAATTAGATTTCACCTACTTTAAAGAAGACATCTTTATCGATTACTTTATGCCTTTCATACATAACCAGCCCTGGATCTACTTTAGGGAGATATTGCCTTCCAATCTCAACAGCGAAGGGAGCTGGAACTGCAGGGAAAATATGAATCTTTGAATCATATCCATATTGAGCCCTTATATCTGAAAAAAGCTGTCTGATGGTTTGACTGAAAAGGGTTTGTTGAGGTTCAGTTTGCAAGTATAGAGGACCGGGGTCTTTAACTTCAAATTCTATTACCGGCCAATCCGATTTTACGACAGGCTGATATTCAATTTCATTAACTTTACCGCTAAAAGAAAGCACGAGAACGATATCTTTTGAGTGAACGTTATTAGCTTGAATGTTCTTATGAACGATTAAATCGGCTTTCTTTGATTTTTTCCATTCCCAATTATCTGGGATTCTATGCTTTTGAAATAGCCTCATAGGGATTGTATTTCCAAGAACGCTTCCAAATTTAATTAGAAACGGAATCGGCCCAAGAGCGAAGACTGAAATGTGTCTTCCTGTCAGTTGACCTGCTTCTTTATTCAAGATCGCTTTTGTGCGGTCTTCAATTTGCTCGAAAGCGTGAGCCCAATAATTCTGAGATGAAGATTTATATCCTGTTAAATCAATCAAGATAGCTTCGTCTCGTGTTGGATGATACGGGAGAGCCGCTACTGATGTTTGTCTTTGATCTATACGGACAGGTCGGTCACCAATATCAGCTTGAAAAATAAGTAGGTCAGTTTTAAAAGATGAATTTATATCAGTTACAATCGCGATTCTTTTTTCATGCTCTTTTTTATACTTCGTTAGCTCTGCAACCGTGTATTTCGCTTCATATTTTTTGATATCAATATGCTTATTATGTTGAGGACACATCAGCATCAAATTTCGAATGTCTTTCGCGAACTTGGGAGACTTGATTTTATCACCTCTCGGCCCAGTTGGAGTCCAAGAGATGATATGAGCAATATTTGACTGATTCATTGAGCTCAATGTTATTTTGTCGTACCAGAGGGGTTTATTGCATCCTCTGAACTGACATCTACCGCCAGCTCTGGCCCAAAGTTCAAGCTTCACATCATCAGAAATAGAGGGTCTTTTTTCTTTCAGCGCCTTTTTCTTTTTAGGCTGTTTTTTGCTCACAACTTTTTTTGTCATCACAGGCCTGATTTTTCTAGCAACGGAGATGGGCTTAATAGCCTCAACGCTTCACCAAAAGACTCAACATCAAACTGCCTTTTCTCGCGTACACACTTCATAAGCGCCATCTTCGTCGCCCGGTCTGAGATATCTGAAAAACTAAAAGGAATTTCCTTATCTCTTGCAACTTTTATTAGTCCCTTAATGTCTTTTTCGTTGTGATCTACCCCTTCAAGAATCCTTTTGAATAGCGAGTATAGCTGGTCATCATTAGGACGTTCAAATTCAATTTCAAGACTGGCTCTTCGTCTGATAGCCGGATCAAGGACCGAAAGACGATTAGTAATTAGAATGACTGCGATGTTTATTTTATCTGCTTTTAAGCGATCAATCTGTTTAATTAGCGTATTCAACCCAGCACGATCTTCATGATGGGCTTGATTTTGAGATCTTGAAGTTGCGATATCATCAGCTTCATCAAAGATTAAAATCCCCTGAGCAATATTAGCGTTTTTCAAAGTAGAGCGAGCCATATCAAAAGCATCAGTAAGTCGCTTTGAAATTTCTCCCACAAGCCCTGATCCTCTTAAATTCGTCGGAGCTTCCAGTGTCAACACTCTAGAATCAATTCTCTTCGCAAGTACAGATCCGACAGATGTCGCAAGGGCAGTCTTACCACAACCAACTTCACCGGAAAGGATAATCAGAGGAGAAGAAAAATTCATTGAATTCAAAAGCGATAAACCTTTTGGATGATGTTTCTTGGCCCATAAGTTCAAATAATCAGGTTTCAAAGCAAGCTCGATACCATCAAGGAGTATTTCTTTAATGTGATCAATACCAACAAGACTTTCGTAACGGGCTTCGGCAGCGGGTATAGGATGCTTTGTTTCGTTTAATTTTAGTTCTAAGCTCATTGTACCACCCTTGATCTAGTAATTCCGAAACCATCTTTGGAAAATGTCTTTTCCTTAGTGACCGTCCCTTCAAGATACTTCCCTCCAGACCCCCAGCCATGCTTCTTGAGTAAGTCCAGCCAGGTCTGATCAGAACTTAGACTCTCTTTTCTAGTGATTAAAATACTTGCAGAAGTAGAGTCTGGGTAAGCATAAAGATTAATACCTCCAGAAGCGTCATTCCCGGAAATGGAACCATCGTCACTTACTTCATAAATAAACGCCTCTTTGGAAGAGTCTGGCTTCGTAAGACAAATCTGGTATTTAGTTAAAGCATTTCTTGATATCGCATAAAGCAGAATTTCCTGCCATTCAGCTGAATCAGTTTTAGTAATAAAGCCCCTCATCTCAAGGGCGATAATATCCGCGTAGACTTTTGAAAAAACAACTCTGGCACGACTCTCAGTAAACGTAGATGTTTCTGTTCTTGTTGTAGTATACATTATTCAGCCTCACAGTTATTTGCGAAAGAGCTGCCGAATAACCCCGACAACAATTCAATTGCTTCGCTACGTTCTCCCATTCGTTCGGCAACAACGACATCGGCCATTCGATCTCGAGCACTACTGAACCAATCTGTGAGTTCTTCTAGTTCGTACCCCTTCATATTCTCGACAATGTTATTTGCTGGATTCACAGGGTCTATTACTTGCCAACGCGCAGTTGAATCTGGGCCAGGACCTTTGGTAAAATCAGTGAACACAATTCGCCTTCTAGCTGTGATTTCTCCGGCAAGAAAACCAAACCAATCAGCAAGGGTTTCAATGTATGACCCTCGGAGTTTTCTATTGTCGTAAGCATGGGCACACAGAAGATTAATCAAAAACGATGGTACTTCAAGGCTGCCATTACTCTGACATTCGCAACGCCACCACTTCAACAGCCGAATAATATTGTTAAACTCAAGCTCAGAAGCTTCTTTCGAACTTTTAGTTCGATTAAGAATGAAATCCTTATGCTTTGAGATATTTGTTTCCCTTCTTTCGCCATCAGCTCTGACTAAAATTTGATTTTCTGATCCTGGAACGTAAAATAAAGGAACTAGATCAATGGCTGCCTTGTAACTCTCAAACTCAAGTTGAATTGAGCTTTTAGTGCGCTTCCTCTTCGTATCAGGGTAAGAAGCGATGGCGTATTTTTCAAATCGATCAAGAAGATAAGTGAGACTTTCACCATCCTTATCCTTTGGTGCAACAACGAAAGGCAAATCTACGTCCTGGCCAAGCACTTCGCTGTTGCCAAGCATATGACGGCGCAGGCCCGTTTTTGTAGCAAATGAGCCAGAGTCAGGAGTTTGCTTCACAGTCAAACCATCGGCGATCGCTTGATTTTTAATGTTTTCTTTGACTCTATTCTTAAGATCACGAATTTCGTCAGTCTTATCAGGGTCAGGTGAAATGAACTTCACAAAATTCTTGATTAGGGGCTCTACTGCAGTGTCTTCCTTTGACATTTTTTCTCCACGGTTAACAAGTTAATAAAATTCTTGAAAAACAACTTGATAACGTGAAAGGCCTATTTTAACCTATAGATCTCTACATATCAGGTCATGTTAAGATACAGTTTTCGCTGGCGGGCATTGCTGCGTCTATGACCTGATTGTTTCTTTAGCTCATCCAAATCACAACTAACATTTCCTTACACTAATTGACCATACAGAAGACTTCTGATCTATGAGAAGAAAAACTGAAAACGCATATTAGTACAACTTATTTAAGATTATAAACCGTCAGAAAATTGTCAGTGGAAGTTTCTCTTTGTTAAAAAGACCTCTCCTCGCTCACTGGAGGAATTCTATGTTCCCACCTCCAACGGCTATATCGCTCCATTTCTGTTCCACTCAATCGGAGCTCCAGAGGGATAATGAGTAAGTAAGACATTTACAAATTCTACAGAGCGAACCTGAAGATCCTTGCACCTCTCTACAGTAGGATAACCTAGCTCTTTGGATATCACTCTCAACAGCATCTAAGAGATTAATTTTTGACCGGCTCCATCCACTCGACTGTCTTTCCATCAAGACTCTCCTGAATGGCATAATGGGACATCTTTGCTTTTCTCCACCACCGTGCCAGTGCTTAATTCCTGGGGGAGTCCAAATCACGTCCCCCCTTGGAATTTTTTTGAATAGGCTTCCCCTATTCCAATTTTGATTCCGATTGAGCCCAAATACACGAAAGGCTCGGGTTATGTCACCGACAAGCATGCCTACTCGCCTACTTTGAGATTCTTAAAATCAGTAAGGCTCCCCGTAATACTATTACTGTTACCATTACACCCACAAACAGATCTGGGAGCGGTGATTTGAAAAAATAAACAGCAGCACCAGCTAAAACAACTCCCGTATTCGCCATAACATCTGTCGAAGAGCAAATATAGCTTGCCTTCATATGTACCTCTCCATCTTTATGCTTTGATAATAGATAAAGGCAATAGACATTTGCAGCCAAGGCGCAGACAGAGACGATCACCATGTAACTTGGTTCAGGATCACTTCCATAGACCAGCTTTCTGACTGTTTCTATAAGAACACCTATTCCAAGAATTAATTGAAAAAAACCATTCACTCTTGCCGATTTCTTTTTAACGCTTAAGGTTTTACCAACAGCATAGAGACTTACAAGATAAACGCTTGCATCTGCTAGCATATCCAAAGAGTCTGAAATCAGACCCATCGAATCCGCTATCAACCCAGCTGCAAACTCAACAAGGAACATTACACCATTGATAACCAAAAGCTTAATAAGAAGACTTGTCTCTTCTTTGTCAGAAAGGGAAGATGAAAATAAATTACCGCTATCAACTTGTGCCGAAGTAACAATTTTAGCACCAAAATTCAGAGGCTGTAATGCAGACAATACTTCTTGAGAGTCACATTCATGGTGAACAATGAGCATTCGGTCTGGAATTTCAAAAATGAGATTTTTAATCCCATGAACTTCCTCCAACTTGAGCCTGATTAAACTTTCCTCTGATGGGCAATCCATCTTAGGAATTCTAAATTCTGTTTTCTTCATTTAAACCTTCTATTGCTTTTCCTCAAAAATTCCCATCTTCGTTGAGCCGACATTTCCTTTTGGGGCACGACCTAACCAAGAGCCTGGCATCGCCAAGATAAGTCTGGGTACTTGACCAAATACTTCATCCCATTGCCTCCATTTCAATGCGAATTTAAACATTTCCCAATGAGCGTATAGATGTAAAACAGCATATGGTTGAGAAATGAGATGAGCGTCTTCCAACAACAGAAGACGCTCATCATAGAGTTTTTGAGGGAAAAAAACTTTTGAGTCAGCCACTAATGATCTTATTTTAATAATGGCCTGAGACTTTAAATTATTCATCTTTTTTGTGCTCCTCGCCTTCGCAATCACAATTGACTTCAGGTTTCCCACAGTCATGACACATTTCAACTTTCTTCTTACGATCTTTCTTGGCGTCCTTTAAAACGCTTTGAACATTCTTCCCTTGCTCATTAGTTTGTTCAGACTTGATTTCATCTGCCTTAGCAGATGTGAAAACGAGAAAAAAAACAATCAATAAAAATTTCATAGTGAGACTCCTTTTTGATTAACTTTAGATTCAATAAGAAAATAAATGGTTGGTAAAACAATTAAAGTCAACAAAGTAGAAGCAATAATCCCCCCGATAATCACAACTGCTACTGGCTTTTGCACCTCTGCACCTGTACTTGTGGATAAGGCCATAGGAATGAAACCCAGAACATCAGTCATGGCAGTCATTAAAACGGGTCTTAAGCGCAGACCTGCGCCTTTAATAATGGCTTCTTTTCCTCTTAAGCCGGTGCTTTGAAGCTCATTGAAGAAATTTACTAAAACAACCCCATTAAGCACACAAATCCCGCAAAGAGCAATGAAACCAACACCGGCGGACAAAGTGAACGGTTCGCCTGAAAGAGTAAGTGAAATTAGGCCTCCGACTATGGCAAGTGGTACAGTACAAGCCACCAAAGCTGTTTGCCAGACTTTCCCAAAGGCAGCGTGAATCATAAGCAAGATAAGAAATAGCGTAAGCGGTCCAAGAATATAAAGTCGTTCTCTGGCCTCTTTAAGATTTTTAAAATTTCCGCCCCACTCAAGAAAAATACCATCAGGAAGCTTTAGCTCTTTATCAATTTTCTGTTTGGCTTCATTCACAAAAGCTTCAGTATCTTTGCCTCTTGGATTGATTAGGACTGCAATCCTTCTTTTTGCCTGCTCCCTTGAAAATGAGCTGTAGTTATCCTTAAAGCGAATTTTCGCAACTTCTCTTAAAGGAATCGTTTTATTGCCGGCCATTGTGACAGGAATGAGAGCAATCTCTTCCAAATCTTCCCTGAAGTTGTCATTCAGTCGAACTACGATGTCGAATTTCTTTTGACCCTCAAAGAACTTTCCAACTTCTTGGCCTCCAAGTCCTATCCCTACAGCTTCCAATATTTCCGCACTGGAAATCCCATACAGTTTCAATTTATCTTTTAGTGGAACAATTTCCAAAACAGACTGTTTTCCTTTGGCTTCGACTTCGACATCTCCTGAACCTTGAATAGTCTTAAGAAGAGATTCAATTTTTTCGGCAGTTTCAGTTGCAACTTCCATATTATCGCCAAAAACTTTTACTGAAACATCGGCCCGTGTGCCTTCCATGAGTTCATTGAATCGAAGTTGGATCGGTTGACTCACAAGAAGTCTTTGTCCAGGGACCTCCTCTTCAAGATTTTTTACAATCTCATCAATGATTTGCGATTTCGTGCGATTGCTTTTACTCATGTCTAACATGACGTATGAGTCCGAGATATTCGGTCCCATTGGGTCAAGGGCAATATCAGCAGTCCCAATCCGGGAGAAAACTCGATTCACTTCTGGAGTCCGCTGAATGACCTCCATAGATTTCTTATCTAGTTCAACAGAATGGGAAATCCCTGTCGTTACGGGTCGTATGAACTGTACGGCGATTGACCCCTCATCAAGCCTTGGTAAGAACTCTCCTCCGATACGTGAATACAAGAAAGCTCCCCCAATAAAAAAAACTATCATCCCAAAGATGATGGCCTTGCTACGACTCAGCGACTTTTCTAATATGGGTAAGTAAGCCATGTGCAAAACCTTCATGATCCAAGGTTCTTTATCCTCCGTATTTCTTCCTAGTATCAACATGCACATAGAGGGAACAAAGGTGAAAGACAGGATCAACGAACCAAGAATAGCGACAATAAAGGTGGATGCCATTGGGATGAACATTTTCCCTTCAACCCCGACGAAAGAAAAAACAGGCAAGAAAGATAAGGCTACAATGATTTCACCAAATCCTGCCGATTTTCTAATTTGAAGAGTAGCATCTAAAATTGTGTCTCTCTTTTCATCTTTAGTTAAACTTCGACCTAAATCATTTTTCTTCTCACTCAAAAGTCTTAGGCAGTTATCTAAAACTATCGCCGCACCATCGGTGATAACTCCAAAATCAAGCGCTCCTAGACTCATGAGATTGCCACTTATTCCCAACTTCCTCATGACAATAAAACTGAAAAGTAAAGAAAGAGGTATGACAATAGCCGAAATCATGGCAGCTCTTACGTTCCCTACCAACAAAAGAAGAACAATAATAACTAATACGGCTCCTGCGATAATGTTTTCATTCACAGTTTCGATCGTTTGATCAACTAACTCAGAACGGTCATAGACTGTATTAATTTGAATTCCAGAGGGCAGAGTTTTTGAAATCGCCTGTACTTTCTCATGAACTGATGCCGCAACTTCTCGTGAGTTAGCACCTGACAACATCAAGACAGTTCCAAGCACTACTTCATTTCCATTCAAAAGAGCAGCACCAGTGCGCTTGGCTTCTCCTATCTTAACTTTTCCTATATCCTTAACTCGTAAGATATTAAGATTTTCCATGGTCTTAACGGGTATATTCTCTATGTCTTCAATAGATTCAAAAAGCCCTTTTGCTACAACCAGAAATTGATCACCTGTTTGCTCGATATAACTTCCACCTACATTTCGATTAACTTTCTCAATAGAAGTTGCGACATCCTCCCAATCAAGACCATAGACCGACATCTTTCTTGGATCGGGCAAGACAAGATATTGTTTTTCATACCCTCCAATTGTATTGACCTCAGCTACGCCTTGGACTGTTAGCAGACGTGGTTTAACGTACCACTCTTGAAGTGATCTCAGCTCTGACAGTTGGACTCTCCTTTGATCTCCTGCTGCCACATCTTTATAGTCTAAAACGAAATGATAAATCTCGCCAAGCCCTGTCGTTACTGGCGACATAATGGGATTTGCACCAAAAGGTAACTCTCCTCGTAGAGCTTGTAACCTTTCAGAGACAAGTTGTCTGCTGAGGTAAATATCAGTGCCATCTTTGAAGCTGACCGTTACTTGGGAGAGAGAAAAACGTGTAATGGAACGAACTTGATCGACTCCTGGAATGCCATTTAGCGACATCTCTATAGGTAATGTTACCAGTCTTTCAATTTCTTCGGGGCCAAGTCCATCGACTTTGGTATTAACTTGAACTTGCACGTTCGTAATGTCTGGAACAGCATCAATCGGCAAGCCTCTGAACGCAAAAAATCCAGAGATAACTAAGCATAGAGTTAGCACCAAAATCTGAACTGGGTGATAGAGGCAATAATTTACTACTTTTTTAATCATACATCATCCTAGTGTGCACAGTTATCTACTGTATCGGAATTCAAATCTGCTTCTGTCAGACGCAAGAAGTGAACTCCTTCTATTGCCACTTCATCATCAGATTCTAAATCTACTGACGATACCAAAACTGAATTACCGTCAGCTTTGAGCGTACTGACAAGGACGTATGTTATATCTTCATCTATCTTACGATACACACCCTGAGTAAATTTAATCTTTACCAAAGCATTTGAAGGCAAAAGCCACGGGCCTTTTCCACTTAGCTTTTCAAACTTTATCCCCATTGTTTTTAAAGATTTTTCTTGGAGCTTAAACGAACCGTCCTCATTTTTTGTGCCTGCACTAAAAGCGTTGTTTAAAAATAGTGAGATAAGAACAAATAAAATTAGTTTCATAAATGTACCTCGCTTAGAGTTCCACTGAGACGATAGAATTCAATAGATAGTCTTAGAATTTTTTCTTCGAGTTCAAGTTTCGAAGAAATAACATCGCGCCAGATTCTATGTGACTCAAGAAATGAAGTCGGAGTAATTAGCCCCTGAGAGTAAAGCTTTTCAATTCTCTTATGGGTCTTCAATAGTTCATCGTTATTAGGAAGCTTCTTCAATGTTTCTTTAAGCCCATCGATTCGCCCATCTAGAGAGCTCTTTTGTAGGTCTTCCTTTCGCTTCATTAAATCAAATTGAATTTTAGTGTTAGATAAGTTTATAGAAGCGATGGCCTTACCAGCTTTATTGGTTTGCCACAAAGGTATTGGCATCGTAAATGTGACTCCGTACATCTTCTCAGAGATACCATCCAGTTTATCATCCATAAACATAGGTCCAATAGTTACACCCTCCCATGGAGTGGCCTTCTGGAAATTCAATTCTTCCTGAGCAAGCTTAGCTTCAAGGCCGATTCTTTGAAGATTCAAAGATAAATTGCTGACGTTTCTGTTGATTTCTAGGGGATGATGATGATCCTCCATGACTCGTAGGACATCTTCTTTCTTATAACCACCATTTAAATAGAAGAAGAGAAGTATCTCCTCCTCTTGATCTTCTTGAAGACTTATTATGTTGTTCACCTCCGCCTGCTGGAGCCGGAAGTTTAGAAGCGACGCTTCTTGTTCTGGAGTCAATGCTGGGCGTTTCTTAAGTGCAACCATTACATCTGAAAGCGACTCAGAAACTTCCCTATTCACTTCCAGAGTTTCATTTAGGTGTATCAAGTGATGAATGTTCAGTAATACTTCTTCAATAATTTGCTCTTTTGTGAGCTTTAATTCATTCTTTTTTGACTCATAAATTAATGAACCCTTTTTTCGCAAAGATTCTCTTTTTCCACCTAAATCAATTTCCTGAGCGAGTATGATCTGGGTTTGGCGAGCATTCCCAGAATGAACGGTCTGAACATCTAAGATTGGATTAGGTCTTTGTCCGAGGGCATTGTCTAGGTTAGTAGTTGCTTTAACTTCTAAATCCTTTAATTGAACAAGCTGGTGCCTATCTTTCAGGCATTCCAGAATATCATTGAGGGAACTTGGAGTTGGGCAGCCCTCCTGGGCATAGGCAGTAAATGATGCTAGAAGCACCAATATTAAAAATATTAGTTTCATAAAAAACTCAAAGTTGAATGTTAATGATTTAAGAAAGTGACTTTAAGCGATGGGAGGACGTAAACCAGGACTTAAGGTTATACTCTTGAAGCTATGATCGTATTGATAGAAAACAATGGTCATGAATGAGTTAAGAGAAATCGAGATCGCGGTCGGATTTTTAATTATCTTAGACGCGCAAGCAAAAGAGCAATGGCAAACATCATGATTTGTAGAGCTATGCTCAGCATCGCTACACTGATTATCTTTCAGCGTCTCTATCTGACAATTCTCTTCGAATGAAACAGTACTGCAACAGTCTGCGAGAACTGAATACGAAAAAAAGATGGTTAGAATGAGAACCAAGAACTTCATGACCGTATTGTAAGCGAATAAATACTTTTAATCAAATCCCATAATTTACTTGCTAGGAAGAGTTGGAATAGAATCCAAGGAAGTTTTCCAGATACCACAGCCAAGCGCCAAGAGTAACTGTAATTGCGGTTAGTGAATTCATAAGATTAGCCCCTTAAGTTGTGTAGAAGCCCAAAATGTCTACCTCTACATTTGGTTTAAAACGCCTTTAAATTCAGACTCTTGCAAACCTAGCATGCCTGGGTTTCAGGCATACATTTTTCTGATGAAATTTGTGAAGGCATTTTGAGGCACCCTCGTACATATCCCTCAAGCTACTTTCAGGGACCTCAGTTGAGGAAGAACACGAAAAAGTATTCGTTTTTACCTCTGTCATTGCTGTTTTCTAGTAAACTGAAATAAAAAAGGGATTCGGAGGGATTCGGTTTGTGCCGAATTCCTATAATATTGCCTTTCATCAGGAATATTACATAGTTAATCCTTCCGTAACTTCTTCAAAAATCTCCTAAACGCCGGATATCGTGGCCATCCTGGCCTTTTCTGTATCTCACCAATGTTCTGATTTTTACGGCCATGCATCTACGGCCGCGCGAAATG
>JBFWTE010000040.1:0-29101 GCA_050247975.1 Bacteriovoracaceae bacterium | reverse complement strand
ACATAGTGGGATTGGGTACCAAACCCCTATAGAATTTGAACTTAATATTATTAACAACATGGAGCTGACCGATCGTCCTGTACAAGAAATAGCCTAAGAGGCTCTACAGTCCGAAGGGGTCAGTCCAAGTATACACCCAATTAAACCGACAAGAATGTGTGAAATTATTTTTGATTATTTTTGTATTATTTAACAACATTGTTTTCGCAAATGAAAATATCCCTTGCCTTCAATCTCATATTGATATCATACAACCAGGAACTGAAATTTTTTCTTTACTGGAAAAAAAAATTAACTGTGACATTAACCTCCTTCATACAGGACCTATACGAATTGAGACTGTGAATCTAAATGAAACTGCAATTAATTTTGATACAATGTTTGATATCTTGGGCATGACAAAGACCGGATTAGAGCTTGTTGCGATTTTTAAAACTAAAATTTCTCGTAACGAAATCAAGATAAAAAAATTTACTCCTGATATTTTCAAAGAGTTTGAATTTCAACATGGAGGTCAGTCAATCGCTATAATGGCCTACGTTCATTCGGAGCGGACTATTTTTTATAATCCAAGTAGTAAACTAAGAATTGGCAATTTTTTAATAAGCTTAGTCCACGAATTAACTCACGCAAAAGACCTGCTCAACATGAAAAATAATAAACTGACACAAAAGCAAGTATTGAATTTGGAAGAATCAGCATTTAAGACAGAGGATAAATTTTTTGAAGAACTTGCTGTGGTCGCTCCTTGTTTAAGAGAAATGTATCCGAATTATCCTTTGAGAATGTCCAGAGAATCGATTGCTCACCTTTATGGACTTCCAAATGTTAAATAAAAAAATCAGCAGGTTCAAAATGATGATCTAGATAGTCGGGCCCACCATTTTCGAACACGTCTAGATACCGAATCTCACAAACATTATCTCTATACTCCTCATACCTCCACCCAAGGCTCTCCACCTTTGAGGAGATTGCTGATTATTAGATCAAAAGATCATGACTTAAATCAGATTAAACCCATCTTAGAAGACAGACAATTACAAGTGAAAGGATGACCAAGGAACGGTCTACCAAGGAGGAGTTTATGAGAGTTACGTCGAGTCTATTATTTTTATTAAGTGTGCTTTCTTTTAATGTGAAAGCTCATGATAAAAGACCATGGGTTTATTTTGATCTTGGCGATACTGTAATTAGTAGTAAAGATCTGAAGCATCTTAAGTATATGAGAGGTGCAAGAGAGTATATGGAAGAACTAAAACGTGAAGGTTTTAAGATTGGTATAATCACTAATATTCCCGAAACTTGGGGGATGGATTACGATGAAAAACTCGAGACGTTGAAAAAGGTTATCCAGGATGGATGGGATGAAGAACGTCCATTTGATTGGAGCATTTATGATGATGTGATTTTACCTTTAAAAAACACTGAAATGAAACCGGCACCAACGTTATTTTTGAAGGCCATTAATAGAGCAGAGTTTTGTCCATCGGCTTATATTGGAGAGAGTCCAAAAGAAATAGCAGCGGCACATGATGTTGGTATGGCCGCAAAGCTTTATAACGAGTCAGATGCTGAAATTTATATACCAGTTGAGAAAGTGAAGAAGTTTTTAGCAGAAAATTATAAAAAAGATTACGACAAAGATTGCTTGTGATTTTTACAAATAACTATTCAAGTTCAGGTTCTGTCCTGTTAATAGCTTTAAACTATTAACAGGGCAGTTACTTTATATTCAAAATTTTAAACCATAAAAGCCGAAATTAGCGCTATATACCCCATGCCTCCACCCACGGCTCTCCCCTTTTAAAGATAGGCCAACTATGCTTTGTTATTTAAACTAATATAAAATGGTTCTAAGGCAGTCGGGCGCACCATTTTCGATTTTTCATGCTCAAAATTAGCAGCTTTGTGTTCGGTATGTTCATGCCGGAATCTCAATGATCCAGAGATTTGTTCAAAAGTTTTTAATTAATATGTATATTCGAATTACGACAACTGAAAAAAATATTTACCTAGACAAAGGAAACTCCATGAGTTCAACTTTATTTTCTAAGAAATTACAAAATGGTTATGAAATTCGAGAAATGCTGGACGATGATTTCTGGCCCTTAATTGAAAAACATCACCTTCAAGTTTTTCAGGATACTATTCAGTTTAATTGGAGAGATCATGCTCCAAAAGAAGATTTGGAAAAAACTTCTGAATTAACCAAGAACCTTCTCCCATGATGCTTGATGAGTCTTTGTGGAGAAGATCAGGCCACATGGATTACTTCAAAGAAAATATGTTTTTCTCTTCAGTGGAAAAGCATGACTATGCAATTAAGCCCATGAGTTGTCCGGGGGCAATGTTAAACTATAATGAGAAACGTCGATCCTACAAAGACTTACCACTTCGAATCTGTGAGCTAGGCCATGTTCATAGAAATGAAAATTCTGGAAGCTTGCATGGACTCCTACGAGTGAGATCATTTGTTCAGGATGATGCTCATATTTTTTGTTCTAAGCAGGATGTCAAACAAGAAATTAAATCTGTGCTTTCACTTTTTGAAAAGATCTTGGGGAAATGTGGATTAAATGATTACAAGGTAGAGTTATCACTTCGTGGAGATAAAAAAAAGTATTTGGGAAGTGATGAGGGGTGGCAGGAAGCTGAAAATTATTTATTCGAGGCCGTAAGTGAGTTTGGTTGGGAAGTTGAACGAAAGTTGGGTGAAGCTAAGTTCTATGGGCCTTCTTTGGATCTTCACATTAAAGACAGGAAAGATAGATACTGGCAATGCTCTAGCTTGCAGTTTGATTTTAACCTTCCTGAAAAATTTGAGATTAGTTATTTGAATAGAGAAGCTAAAAAGGAAATCCCATATGTTCTTCACAGAGCGGTTTTTGGTTCTCTGGAAAGATTTATTGGCCTTTTACTTGAATATTACCAAGGGGCCCTGCCGGTTTGGATGGCCCCTGTGCAACTTAAAATTCTTGTACTGGATTCATCTGTGGAAGTTGAAGCGAAAAAACTCGCAAATGATCTTTGGGACCACGGCGTAAGAATAGAAATGGATTTGAGGGATGAGCATATTAATGAAAAAATTCTTAAGGCCCAAAGAGAAAAAGTCCCATGGATGCTCATGTACGGTAAGAATGAAGCATCATCTGGCCTATACTCTTTAAGAAGTCTTCAGGGCGAGGATTCTTTACGGCACCCATCTCTCGATGAATTTGTTTAAAACGCAAAATTGCCAGAAAGATCTCTTGCTTTAGTTTTAATCTTAAATGCTCTAATTCAACCTGACCGAGTTCTTTTTGTGCTTCTGCAACCCTCGTCTTTTTACTTCGTTTATCATTTAGTTGAATATTGAACCAGATTCTTGATTCACTAGTGACATTAGTTTTTCCAAATTGGTCCCCAGTCGTGGTGAAGTGTTCAAACTCTGGATTGAAAATTTTTGAGGCATCTGTAATTTGTCCTTCGAGTGCCTTGTTCTCTAGTTCTTTAATTTCTAAATGTATGCTTCTCTTCATCGCTTCATTATAGAGATGGTGTGGAGTGTAAATATGGGAGCAAACCTCCGCATGAGATAGCGAAATTAAAGTTGTTACCAAGGCTAAGGATAACGTAATCATTTTCATGAAAACTCACATGTTTAAATTAATAGAAGATAGAGTTATTGAATAAAGCTAGGAAAGAGTCGAGATTTTATGGGCAAGATTGGCCCCGGAAATAAAAAAATTGTTTATGGTAACTTGGACTGAATTAAAAAAGGAATTAAAAGCGATTGGTCTTTTTTCTGGAATAATCTTTGCTGATACTTTTTTTGAAGGTTGTTCGCTTGGAATGCTTATTCCTAAACCTCTCTTACTTCCTTGTAGCGAATATCTCTAAAGTCTCCCCCGTGGAAAACGGAAGCATTAGACCACTTTATCTTTTCATCTTTCCTCACTCCTTCTGGAGTAAATGTCTTCTTAGAATAAAATCTTTTTCCCTCAGGTCTCTTTAACTTAAAACAAAGTTGAGCGTTCTTTCTAAGTCTTGCAATCAGCTCCACCCTAGCAAGATTAACCAGCATACATGTCTTATTACAAAAACTACCATCCACCACAGCAAGGAGGACCTTGTTTACTAAACCAAGCTCATCTAATTCTTCTCGCAGTTCTTTAAGTGCATTCACAAAGTAGAAGGAGAGATTTCTGGTTTTCTTTTCAACTTCATAAGCTTCCCATTCTTCTTTTGGTGCATTCTTTTTCGGCCTCTGTACCGGTGGGACTTCATTGAATTGAACAGGAATACCTCTCGGAGCTGTTAATTTGTCTTTATTATAAAGAGGCAACAAAACAGAGGCCTGAAGAAAGCGTATCCCCCAAATGATATTCACATTAAAAACTGGAGATAAGCTGTCTCGGAGCCATCTTGTTCCAGGAATTTTTCTTCCTTTCTTTTTAATAACAGTGTCATCAAAAGCGACTGCAATAACTTCATCATTAATCAGTTCAACAGACTTACGTAACACTGGTCTAAAAAGAAGCTTCTTTTCCCACTTACATCTGGAAAATAATCGATAATCTGCGGCCCAATCAACCTGATCTAATCCAGCAAAAGCAATCGCACGAGATAAAGTTCGCCGGCCAAAAGAACAGAGGCAGCATATTGAGAGCCTTAAAGCACGGTCGAATGATCTTTTTTGTGGAAAAACGGAATTCCATTCTTGTAGAATCTGACTAAATGTTGCGTATAAGCTCATAAGATCCTTCTTATGGTCCTTAAATGGAAGTCTTTCTCTTCCTGGTTTTGTTTTAGCAGATTAAATTTAGTGAATTTGAATTGATTGGCCTATACGCGACGTTTCTTAAAAAAATCAAATCAAAATGGCCAAAGTCGAGAGAGTTGATATTCTTATCAACTCTGAATTATACCTTTGCCACTAAAAACTCTTCCCCACTTGATGGCAAAAGACCATCGGCCCTTCCTTCAAAATATTTTTTAATAACATCATGTCTTGAAACATGTCTGACTTCACTAAATCCAGCTTCCTTGGCCATAGTAAGTACTTCATTAGGTTCAAAGAGACTCAAAAAAGGTGTACCTGCAGCGGCGGCCCTCTCCATCACCATTTCATAGGCAACTCTATCTTGAACTTCAACTAATCTCGGAGGCAACATAAATGTCATCGCAAGAGTTGATCCAGGAGCGAGTGAAGCAATCTTTTTAAAAGTATCCATGTTCGCCTCTTTAGTGAGGTACATGGCAACCCCAGTTGAAACAACATAGACTGGTTCTTCTAATTTAAGTCCCGCTTCTTTTAGTTTATCTAACCAAGACTCTCCTGCTTCAAAATCAACTGGAACAAATTTCAAGTAATCTGGAATATTAAACCCAAGCTCATGTAATCGATTTTTTTTCCAATTTTGAGTCTGCGGTTCATCAATTTCATATACTTTTATTTTTGATGCTAGTGTAGGCCTTCGCTGTACAAATGTATCTAATCCAGCTCCCAAAATAACGTATTGATAAGTTCCATGATTAATTTTTTCTTCCAATAAATCTTCAATAAACCGGGCCCTCCCTACAATTGAGGCCCGATATCCTCGAGTGCCTTGAGGATGCATATCTCCCCTTTGTCTCCAATTCTCATCTGGGTTGGCGAGCTTCAACCCTAGCTCATCTTCAAATACATAAGGGGATGAATCACATTGAACATGCATAGCACGCCATAAGGCAACTCTGATAGCTGTATGATCTGGAATTGTTTTTGAATTCATACCAGAAACAATCTCTCTTAAGAAATAAAAAGTCGAGACAGAAAGCACAAAAGGAGTTTGAGGTCATTACTGACCTCAAACCATAAATGACAAATTACTTTGTCTTTGTATTTGCAATATCACGCTTCGGAGAAGCTTCAAGTTTCTTGATAAGATCAAAACTATTGTTAACCATTAACTGAGAAGCTGCTTCCCAATTACCCCACATACCTTTTTTGTCTTGAATTTTTGTAATCCACTTCCAAGTTAAGTTTGTAGAATCAAAAACTCCGATATGTAAGTTAACAGGATTCTTCTGGTCATAAGTCTCTTTACTTCCATCAACAATGGCCAAAGCAAAATGGTAATTACCAAGTTTACCCGTGACCTGAGAAATGAATTGTCTAAATTTTGGATTTTTATGAAGTTGCTCAACAGCAGAAACGTTGTCCAAAGTTTTGATAAATTCGCCGTAAGTATCTTTTCCAAATTTATCCATTAATTGAAAAACAACTGGGCCCGCAGGAACAATATTCTCTTTTCCATACATCTCAGTCCATTTACCAGTAAAACTTGCTTCCATTTGTTTTGCATTCGTATCTTGAACACCTTGAAAATTAGTAACAGGAAAAACCACTAGCTTCTCAATTGGTCTTTGCACATCTGGTCTTGTATAAGCAGTATGAGGCTTAGGCCCTAGCATAGAACAAGCACTAACAGACAAAGCAACTACAATTGATAACATCATTTTCTTCAAAAAAACCTCCATGAATTATTAAACTTAAATTCTAAGCTCCAATCCCATTCGACCAAGTCCAGGAAGAAAATGCTAACGCTTAGAATCTATGGAATAAAAATCATACCTTAGAAACAATGCCTGACTACATAGATAGGCCAACAGGCCAAAGATTTCTTAAATTTTCTAAAAAAATCCGTTACAGTTATAAGATGGGAATATTCAAAAAATCACTCATCTCTTCTAAAAGAAAAACCATACTCTTCTTCGTGGTAGCGCTTCTTTGTTCTTTAACAATCAGCCTTGGTCTACATCTCACTTTACGAAAAAATCAAGAAGTAGAAAGATTAAATAAATTCTCAAAATTTGCAGATAAAATACAGGCAAAATTAGTTTATTTTGATTCTGTCCTTGGAGGAATCGCAGGAACTCAGCATATTTTAAAATACCAATTAGATACTCATTCTTTTTATGAGTATTCAAAAGCTAATCATTTTTTTAAAAACATGAAAGGCTCACTTGGTTTTGGATTTATTCGTAAAGTTAATAATAAAAATAAAGATGCTTACTTGAATTTACAAACTTCAAAAAATCCTGGTTTCAAGCCCCGTTATTTAAAAGATTCAAATACCAAACAAATAGATCATCATTTTTATATCGAATTAATTGAGCCTAACGAAAAAAATCCGAGAGCTCGTGGATTAGATGTTGCAAGTGAAAAGAACCGTCGTGAAGCTGCTATCAGGGCCATGCTTACTGGAAAACCATCTTTAACAAAGAAAATTCAACTTGTTCAATCTGATAAAAAAGAAGCTGGCTTTCTTTATTTCTATCCCATTTATTCGTCGATCACTACCCCTCAAAATGAACAAGAAAGAGAACAACTCCTGGAGGGATGGGCCTACACTCCTATTTTAGCATCTCATCTTGCGGAGATAGAAAGTGACAGCATATTTAAAGTTAAAATATTTCAAGAAAAAATAGATGATAGCAGTCTTATTTTAAGTAACAGTAAAGATAATTTTATGCCTCAATGGAGTAAAACTATTTCTATGGGTGGTCAAAATTGGATCATTCAGGGAGCTCTTCTTAAAAATCGTTTTTTTAAAAGAAGCTACAACATCATATCTGTCTTAGTTTTTATAATTTCACTTCTCTTTTTTTCGATTATTTTTTATTACTACAAAAACTTAGAATCTCAGATTGAAATGAAGAATGAAATTTTGGCAAAGGCCAAGCAAGAAGTCTCTGTTTCTCAAGCTGAGCTTATCAATCAAAAAAACTTCCTTTATAAAATCATTGATAGCCTGCCAGCACTCATTGGTTACTGGGATAAGGATTTAAATAATAAAATTTCAAACAAGGCCTATTTAGAGTATTTTGGAAAGACTCAATCAGAAATTCAAAACCGCCATATTAGTGAAGTTTTAGGCACAGAAATTTATCAAAAAAATCTTCCATATATAAATGGAGTTTTAGAAGGAATCCCTCAACAGTTTGAAAGAGCGATACCTACCCCATCAGGTAAAGTTAAATTTACTCTTGCCAACTATATTCCCGATATCAAAGATGGAATTGTAGAAGGTTTTTTTGTTATTGTTCTCGATATCTCAAAAATTAAAGAACTTGAAAACGAGCGAGAATTATATCAGGCAAAATTAGTCAATTCCGCGAAGCTTGCTTCAATGGGAGAAATGGCCAGTGGTCTCGCCCATGAAATCAATAATCCTCTTTCAATTATTACGGGCAAAATAAGTATCCTAAAAGAGCAAATTGAAACTAATGAATTTAATGAAAAACAAAAAGAAAAATACATTCTCGAACTTACAAAAATAGAAAATACTTGCGATCGAATTATCAAAATTATTAAAGGGCTACACTCATTTTCAAGGGAGAAAGACAAAGTTCCAATGGAGATTGTTGAAATAGGTCCTATTATTGAAGAAACCTTGGCCTTCTGTAAAGAGAGATTCAAAAGTCATGATATTCCTTTAAACATTAATTATGAGAATGGTTTATTTTTGAATTGTCGCCCGACTCAAATCTCTCAAATCATCCTCAATTTGCTTAATAATGCCCATGATGCAGTAGAAAATTTAGAAGAAAAATGGGTTAATCTGGATTGTCATGCTATGGGAGATTATATTCATATAAGTGTCACCGATAGTGGCCATGGAATTCCTGAGAAAATTAGGGCCAAGATCATGCAACCTTTCTTTACAACCAAAGAGATTGGTAAGGGAACAGGACTTGGTTTAAGCATTTCATTAGGAATGGCCCAGCAACATAATGGCTTTCTCTATTATGATACAGCTTCAAAAACAACCCGATTTGTTCTGGCCCTGCCCCTGAGTCGTAAATAAGATCTTGATAATTGTAGTATCTTTCGCACTATAATATCTATAAACAATCCTTAGGAGTTCTATGAAATTTGTTATCCTTTTAATGTCACTTATCCTATTTACCTCTTGTTCAAGCAGAAGAGAAAAAGAATTAGACAAAACTATTGCAGAAGCTCCTGTGGCCAGCTCTCATGAAGAAGTTAATAAAAGAGTCTACGCTATTATTGAAAACTCTCCCAAACTAACGAGTGAACAAAAAAAAGAATTATTGGCGCTGCATATGGAAACACATAAGCAGATGCTAACTTTAAATCAAGAATCAATTAAAATTCACGAATTACTCGCAACTGAATTTGGGAAATCAAAAGAAGACAAAAAATTAATAAATGCTCTTCAAAAAAGAATGGTTAAAAACAGCAAAAAACGACTGAATATTCTTTTTGATTCAATGAGACAGTCAAATGTTATTCTAGGGAGAGAGCAAGCTATTGATCGAACTCAAATGATTAATGACTTATATTTTGAGCACATGACCAGATAAATAGTAAGGCCAGCTAAGACTGGCCTTTTTCAAAATGAATCACATCATTTAAAGACTGATGATGAAATTTAATAGATCCATTATTTAAAATCATTTCTAACTCAGGATTAATTTTCTTACCGAGACCACTTAGATCTAATTTGTAGTCATGATATTTGGTCATTAAATCCTCGAATGAATCTTCGACCACTAACTCAATATGCTCAAATCCCCTCTTCACAATTTTTCCCACTTTGGGAGCGGGAATTTCAATCAGTGGAATTTGAAAATTTTGGTATTGATAGGGAGTATTTAATTTAAAGGTTGATATTAATCTTCCGTTCACCATCGACTCAATTAACAACTCATGATCTGAGAAATCTTGGCAAACTCTCAGATAGTCCTCCAGAGAATCAGTTCTAAAACAGATATGGTCAATTTCTTTAAATCTTAAGCAGAGGTTTGTCTGTTTAACTTCATTAAAGAGATTATTTAAAAATTCTTCGGCCAGTTTTTGATAATTTGGCATCATATTCCCTTTTTAAATTTCCGACAAAAACGCTTTATTTATCAATATCAATGTCAAAAATTCCGATCATTTAAAAATGAAGTTCTTATTTATATTTTTTACATTCTTATCTACCAAAATCTTCGCCCAGACTCAATTTGATATTGTGACAAAGGATAAATCTCTTTATCTTCAGTCAAAAGATTGTAAAATTTTGCAAAATGAAGTCCAAGCAATCACCGCCTGGACCAAAAGACTGGGAGGGCCAGTTGAACCTCCTAAGTGCCAGTGCCATGGAATTCTTAATTGGAAATTGTGTGAAGTTAATGTTGATCATGCTCTTCCGAAAATGATGTCCGAGCGAGCAAATAAAGGCTCATTTTTCGATGGCCCTAATTGCTGGAATGCTTCCATGGTCAGTGCCAAACTTTCTTCTTACTTAAGGTATACCTCTGATAAAGAGATTAACTTCTGGTTAAACTCTCCCCTTTGTAAAGAAAGAGAACAGAATGAATCACCTCAGGCCGGTGACATCATCGCAATTCGAGAAAGAGCTGCAAGCAATAATGTACAAGAGGTCCATGCCTTTATCCATATTTCAAATGATCTCTCTTTTTCTAAAAATGGATTCTATTCAACACAATCATATTCTCTAATGCCGCCAAATGATGTTTTTAGTAAGTATAAGGTTACAGAAAATTGCAAAATCCAAGCATCTGAAACAAACAAAGATGACTGTCAAAGATGGGCCAGTTATTACTCATGTCATTCAATGGAAGATTATTTAAAAGAACATCCCATAACAAATGATGAATTATCACAAAGCCAAAAATCTCTTGAGCAAATTGAATGCAACTTATCGGATATTGCTTTTCATGGTGGTGAAATTAACTCCATTCGCTGGACAGTCATCCCAAGTATTCAGATTATTAAATTTTTGGCCAAAGAAAAAAGTCTCGATGATCGTTTAAGCGAAGATGAGCGTTTTATTTGGAAAGGTATTTATTTTAAGGCCGACTCTCTTGTCACTCAAGGGAATCTCATCCTTGGAAGAGATTTTTAGCTTAAAAGTGTTAGGTTTCTGACGTTTTCCTTCTTAAGAAATCCATGCTATTTTTATCCGGCAAAATGCGCAATAAGTCGAAGGATCTTATGAAAAAAGTAGAAATACACCCTGAAGCAGTTGAAAGAATAAAAAAATTTAATATCACTGATCCTCAATTAGGATTTGGCAAATATGTCTGCCCCATCATGATTCAGGCCATCTATGACCATGGTGAATGGCAAAAATTTGAACTATTACCCTATGGGCCTCTTCTTTTAGATCCATGTGCTAAGGTTCTTCATTATGGACAAGAAATATTTGAAGGGATGAAGGCCTTCAGACATCCTGATGATAGCATTCACCTCTTTCGGCCAGAACAAAATGCAAGACGTTTTAATCAGTCCGCTAAAAGAATGGCCATGCCAGAAATTCCTGAAGAACAATTTCTCAATGCTTGTGATGTTATCTGTGCTTATTCAAAAAATGCTATTCCAAAAAGATTAGGCGAATCACTCTACCTTCGACCTTTCATGATTGGTACTGAAGTTGGCCTTGGAATTAAGCCATCAAAGAAATTTCATTTCATTATCGTGGCCTCACCATCAGGAAATTATTTTTCTGGTGATGCCGTTAAAGTTTATATTGAGCGAGATGATATTAGAGCGGCCCATGGTGGAATTGGCTTCGCTAAAACTGGTGGGAACTACGCTGCAAGTTTACAGTCCTATGCCCGAACTCTAGAGCTGGGTTGTGATCAGACCATGTGGTTAGATGCAACTGAACATAAATACATCCAAGAAATGTCTGGCATGAATTTCTTTACAGTCATTGATGGAGAACTTTTCACTCCTAATCTAAGCGATACTATTTTGGATGGTATTACCAGAAGATCTCTCATTCAAATTGCAAAAGAAATTGGCCTTAAAGTAAATGAAGGTGATCTTGCTATTAATGATGTTCTAAAAGCTGCCCAAGAAGGACGCTGTACAGAGGCGTTTGTCTGCGGTACCGCTTCGGTAATCACACCAATTGCTTCTTTTATGGATAAAGATAAATCTGTGACAGGAGTGAGAGATCCTCAAGGAAAAGTGAGCCAACAGTTAAAAGACCTACTGATCAATATTCAATCTGGCAGACATCCTGCACCTGAGGGGTGGCTTAGAAAAGTTCCGGAAATAAATTTTTAAATTTTTTAGAAGAAAAAGGGGCGCTTAAAGCGCCCCTTTTCATTTATAGACTTGGTAACAATTCAAAACAAAGAATAGCGACAAAAGTCGGAACCAAAGCACCCATTAAAAGTCCAAGAGGCTTAATTCCATCTGCTCCAAATGAATCTTTTAAAATTCCATATCCAGCTGGGTTTGGAGCGTTAGCAATAACTGTTAATCCACCACCTGTGACCGCACCGGCCACAAGAAAGTACTTAGCAGAATCTGTGAGTTCAACCAGTGAACCAAGATAAGTAAGAGCGGCATTATCAGTAATACCAGTAAGAGCAGTTGAACCAAAATAAAGAACTTGATCTGAAAGACTCGTAATTAATGGCTGCAACCACCACTTCTGAGGAGTCCCTAAAACAATTAAACCTGCAAGGAAGAATCCTACCATCAAAGATGACTTAACTTGCACTTCATCTTGATACTCTTGAGTCACTACTGTGAAACCTAGAAAGAATAAGAAAAGACCCATGAACACAACCATGTGGTGAGCAGTCAGAACCACAAGAGCAAGGAAAACAATGTGAATCATATTGATCCACCAAGTTGGGGCCATCTTTCCACCTTTATCTTCTGAAAGCTGGAAGTCACCAGCAAGTTCATTTTTAAAATAAAAAGCAGTACCAAGAGCACTAACGATACAAGCAAGAGCGGCCTTGTAGCCAAAGTTTAAAAACATGTGGCCCATTCCCCAACCCCACTTACCAGCAACCATCAAAACTGGAGGTGCAGCAAAGTGTGAAAGAGTTCCACCAATTGAAACATTCACGAATAATAAACCGATAGTAGCATATTTAAATTTATCGCTCATTTGACCGCCATAAAAATTCTTTAAAAGAATTATCGCAGTCACTGTCATGGCCGCTGGCTCAGTGATAAATGAGCCAAGAAGAGGACCCACAACTAAAGTTGTGAAATAGAAGGCCATTTTTCTTGGAAAAGGAACAAGCTTTGAGATAACTACAATCGCCTTCTCGGCCATTTTAATAACGGGTCTTGTTCCGGCCATGGCCATAATAACAAACACAAACCCTGGCTCAGTAAAGTTTAAAGATTCAAGGTAGTGTACTGGCCCGTGAAATCCTTCAACACCAATGACAATACAAATAAAAACTAGCGCCCAGATACCAAAAACGGCCTCAACTTCTGCCATGAAATGGAAAAAGTTTTCACCAATTGATCCTTCTGGATAGTGATGTGCCATGTGAGCAAACTTACCCACAAGGAATGTGTGTAGCACAGCGATTGCAAAAATAGCGGTCGCGGCTATCTCGATGATACTCGGATTCATAATTTCCCCTTTTGAGAACTATATTAATAATAGTTTAAGGGGTTTTTAGAATTTGTGATAAAAAAAATGACTAACCGTTTTTACCTATGCTGTTTACTGGGCAAGCATCCATTTGCTCCACACACAGAGCAATTTCGTCAGGTGTTGTTGGCTGCTTCTTAACGTAGGCATTTCCATTATCATCTTCAGCAAAAAACTCAGGGGCACCAGAGTAACAAACATTACAAGCGATACAGCCTTCCCCACCATCATCGTCAGGGTCTGTACAATAAAAAGGTCCAGGAACATTCTTAGGGTGTTTATTTTTTAAATTGGCCATGGCGCTATATTAGTCATAAGTCTTAGGTCTATCAAGATTTTCTCGAATATTTGCATCGAGTCATTTTTGACATACCAAAGAGCGGCCAGGTAGTTTGTTTAAGTCTAAATTTGAAAGGATATTTTATGGATCAAAAAATTATCGAACGCGCTAACTCTTGGGCAAATAATACTTATTTTAATCAACATGATCGAGAAGAAATCCAGAGGCTTTTAAATAATCTTCCTTCTTCAGAAACTGAATTAACTGAAAGATTCTATCGCGATCTAGAATTTGGAACTGGTGGCCTTCGGGCCCCGATGGGAATGGGCCAAAACAGAATGAATAAATACAATGTTCGTCGGGCCACCCAGGCCTTGGCCAACATGGTCCTTAAAAATTTTAACGGTGGCTCTGCCGTGATCTCTTATGATTCAAGACACTCATCTAAAGAATTTGCTCTTGAAGTCGCTGGAGTTTTTGCGGCCAATGGAATTAAGGCCTATGTGTATCGTGATCTCACTCCAACTCCTATGCTCTCTTACGCCATCAGGTACTACAAGGCCCAAACTGGTGTGATGATCACGGCCAGTCACAATCCACCTATCTACAACGGCTTTAAAGCTTTTTGGAATGATGGTGGCCAAGTTGTTCCTCCTATCGATAAAGAAATCATTAATGCCTATAACAACCTGACTGACTGGGGCCAAATTAAATACATCAATTTTGAAGAAGCTCAAAAAAAGAATCTCGCTGAATGGACTGATGAAAAAGTTGAAGATGCTTTTTATCAAGTGATAGAAAAACAAGTTATTCAAAATATGGATCTTTGTAAAAAACATGGATCGGATCTTTCTATTGTCTACACGGCACTTCACGGAACTGGTCAAGTTCCATGTACTGAAATATCTAAGCGACTTGGCTTTTCAAAATTCTACTCTATTCCAGAGCAGGCGATGCCTGATGGGAATTTCTCGACCGTAAAATCTCCTAATCCAGAAGATCCCAAAGCACTAAAACTCGCTATTGATTATATGCTTAAAAATAATGCTGATATTGTTTTTGGAACAGATCCAGATTGTGATCGTTTAGGTGTTGTCGTTAATCATCGTGGTAAAGCAGAAATCATAAATGGAAATCAGATTGCTGCCGTCATGCTTTATTATATTTTTAAAACGAAGTCAGAAAATAAGACTCTACCAAAAAATGCCTTGGTCATTAAATCCATTGTCACCTCACCTATTCAAAATGCCATCGTTGAACATTTTGGAGGAGAAGTGCAAGATACTCTTACAGGCTTTAAATGGATGGCGTCCCTTATCCATCAGCATGAGCAAAATAAAGCTCCTTACAACTTTGTTTTTGCTTCAGAGGAATCATTTGGTTACATGCCTCATTGTGAATCTAGAGATAAGGATGGAGTAAGCTCAGTCGCCCTGATGTCCGAAATTGCACTTCATTTCAAACGAGAAGGAAAAACTTTAATTGATGCTCTTGATGAGATTTATGAAAAGTTTGGATTTTATTTTGAATCACTTGTTTCACTTGATTATGAAGGGATTTCTGGATCTGAAAAAATCAATCGTATTATGGAGTTCTTTCGCTCATATCCTGAAAAACATTTTGCAGGAGAAGAGATTATTGGGAAGGAAGACTTTCAGGCAGGAATTCGCAATCTTCCTATAAGTAATGTTTTAAGTTTTAGTTTTAAAAGTGGTAACAAACTTTTTTTACGCCCATCAGGGACAGAGCCAAAAATAAAATTCTACACGATGGTAAGAGAAACTTCTGGCCCTTTATCAGAGAAGAAAGAAAATGCTCTTAAGAAAGTAAGTAGTATTGAAACTAAAATCAAAGAATATTGTGAGAAGGCATAATGGATAAAGCTATTGTTTTAATTAGTGGTGGGATGGATTCTCTCGTTTGTGCTGGTGAGGCCATAAAAATCTATAAGGATGTTTCTTTCCTTCACATGAACTATGGGCAAAAGACCTCTCTCCGGGAAAGAAAAGCTTTTGATGATATTGCATCTTTTTACAATATACCTTTTGAAAAAAGAAAAATCATCGATGTCACCTTTTTAAAACAAATTGGTGGAAGTTCACTGACTGATGATAAAATCGATGTAAAAAAATACCAAGGCGATAGTCACATAATTCCTGATTCTTATGTACCTTTTAGAAATTCAATCATTCTCTCTCTTGCAGTTTCCTGGGCAGAAGTCGTGGGTGCCAAGAAAATTTATATTGGTGCTAATTATGAGGACTCTCCAGGTTATCCTGATTGCCGCCCAAGTTACTACCAGGCCTTTAATAAATTGATTCAAGAAGGAACTAAGGCCCAAGATATTTCCATTCTCACGCCTGTAATTAACCTTAAGAAAAAAGAAATCGTCCTTCGAGGAAAAGAGCTTGGTGTTCCATTTGAGTTAAGTTGGTCATGTTATCAAAGCTCAGACAAGGCCTGCGGAGTTTGTGACTCATGTGCACTGCGATTGCGCGGATTCAAAGAAGCAGGTATTGCCGATCCCATTGACTATCAATAAAGGCTCTTTAAACTAATCACATTCAATTACACAAAGGAGTGTGTTTATGAAATTTTTTTTAATTGCTGCCCTTACTACGCTTTCATTGAATTCATTCGCTGATCACCATAAAAAAGGCGAGAAAATGGATAAGATGATGGATGAGATGAGTTTTGAAGATGCCAAACAGCATATGTCATCTAAACTTGAAAAAAAGATCCAGCTCCATCAAGAAGCTAAAGCTTGTACTGATGCTGCAAAAACAAAAGAAGATTTGAAAAAATGTCGTGAGGAAATGCGTGACAAGATGGGATCCATGCGTGAAGAGCACAAAAGCAAAATGAAAGAAATGAAAGACAAAATGAAGAAGAAATAATTGAAGGGGCCTACGGGCCCTTCAATTATTCCCCAAAGTTGACAAAAGAGCTCCCTTACCCAAATCCGGCCCAGACTGGAAGAAATTGATGATCTAGCTGTTTATTCTTTGTGACGCTAGAATCTTTATATATGCGTTGGGCCCTTATTCCTTTATTTATTTCAATGATCGTTTGGTGGTTATATTTAAGGCCAGAGCAAAATAATGAAGTTGAAATTGAATCTGAATCAACCTCTCTAAAAAAGTTATCGCGACAAAAAAAAATTGAAGCTTTAGAAGAACTTGCAGACTTATATCCAGAGAAAAAAAATGATCAACCTGAGGCCAATGATAATCCCTCGGATGAAAAAGACGAGGATCAAGTTGATACCCCTTTGCCCTTTAATGAAGAAAGTTCTGATGATTCAGAGGAAGAGAATGATAATCCTTCTGAATCCCCATTTGTACCAATAGACCCAACTGAATCGAATGAAAGTGGAGAATAAGATGATAAAAAATCGTCGCCGTGTATTTTTAGTTAATAAAAAGTTTCAAGGAGCGTTCGTACTCTTTACACTGATTCCGGCCATCAGTGCTATCGGCACTTTCTATGGACTCATGCGATATTACTTTCATAATTTAAAATTGGATGGAATGGAACTTGGTCTACGAACTGACCATCCTTATTTTCTTTTACTTAATGATCAGCAAGATTTGATGAATAAAATATTTTTCCTATTTACTCTTCTCATGGTTTTATTTTTTGTCATTTGGGGTATCTGGCTATCTCACAAAGTTGCAGGACCTCTGTATCGACTTACTAAATATTTCGAAGAGGCCAATGGTAAACCAGAAAAACCTTTATCATTTCGCCCTGGAGATTTCTTTCAAGAAATTCCCAAGGCGATTAATGCTTGGAGAGATCGATCTTAAAGAGATTCTTCTTTGCTCCATTGATTCAAAATATCTTGTTCTTCAGCTGTTAACTCAGTTTTTTTCTGACCGCGATTAAAGTTTTCAATAAGCTTGGCCTCGGCCTCTTGCCAATCCTCATTTGGAATCAAATCTTCCTGTGCTATCTCTCTTGCTGGTTCCGAAACCTGCACATCATACTTACCATTTTCCTTCTTAAAAACTTCTACCTTCAAACCTTTGGCCTGAAGATCTTGCAAATGGTTTTTAAATTCTGCAGGTGCAGTCTCTACAGGAATCGCTTTCCCTTTAGTTGCAGAAACCTTGTTTTCAACTTGTTTCCCTTCTGGTTTTTGTAAATACAAATATCCCAAAACCAGTGCGCATACAGCTGATGAAGTTAAAAAGATAACAAAGTTCTTATTCATACTCATTTCCTCATTCTTATTTCTTTTTTAATTGTTCTGCTTCTTGAGCAAATGGATTGTCCACGTAGTAACAAAATTGCCCAGCTTTGCCTTCAATTGGTTTACTATAAGCATTGAAGTAAGGGCTAATTTCATTAGAAGCAGGTGCCAAACCAGCAACGTATCGAGCAGCAACCCGATGAGCAAACATTGTATCGTTATACTTAAGAATCATGCCGTCATAATTAGATCCATTTTTATTGCAAGGATAATATGCATTGCAATTACTAATATTTCTCAAGACCACTCTGGAATTTACTGTTCTAATAGTTGTGGTCCCAACAGGTGCACCATTAGTGGCCTTTTTATCACAGCCAAGTAATGTTTCTACTTTTTCACCTTTAAATTTTATCATTAGGTCATTAAGTATTTTATGAAATTTATCCGTACGATCCTTCTTACTCACATTAAGAACAAGATCCTCTTTAACGAGAGAGATCACTGGCTCGATAAGTTTTTTTAAATCAAGTCCAATTTTCGCTTCAATTTGTGGTCTGATATAGCAATCTTTTCCTTCATTACTCGTAAAGTAAGTCTCATAACAGCCCTTTTCTTGGGATGCCTGATCGGCCATGAAAGGTTTTACCTTAACCGCCATTTGTGTTGAGATGAGGTTACATGATTTCTCAAGACCTTTAATTGAAACTTTATTTTCAATTAAATCATTTGCTAAATCTAAACACTTCTTTGTAACTCTTGCTGTAGGAGAAATAATGAGTTCATTATTGATATTTTGTAATTTCCAAAGAGAGGTATTTAAATTTGAACTAAAAATAAACTTTTTAAGAAACTCTCCTGGAACCCCTGCTTTACCAACTTTACTTTGAACATCTTTAGATAATAATTTTTCAAAGCTAGCTTCATTTACTTTTTCCGCAGCTGCTTCTTCTAATTTAGCAGGAATAATTTTTTCATTTATGTACCACTTCATGATGGCCTCATTCACTGGTCCACTTGATAAACCACTAATCCCTCCGCCAAGTTTCATTGAAGCATAATCAGCGATTAACCCTACTGGGCCGAGAAGTGTCCCTAGAACTTTGCCAAAATCACCAAGCCAGCCGACAGAATCAACATCAGTAACTCTTGCGGATGCTCCTGCCCATTTAACACCTTGAACTCTTGGAGTAATTCTCAATAGCTCAACACTAACAGAGCCATCATCATTTAACTTAATTTTAGTAGCACTACAAAAAGACATACTATCGAAACTGATTGTACCTGGATTGATTTTGAAAGAGACATCTGTCTGCTCATCATGTCTTACGCGATGGGGTTTAAAGTAGGCCACATATGACCCACTGATCTCATCACCATAAACAGTCGCTCCTGGATGCAAGCTACAAGCTCTCAGCATTAAGCTTCTTCCATTACTGGTAGGGACAATGTTAAAAACTTGTCGGCCAGCAAAATGCTTCTGACTATAGATTTCTCTTGTATTAGATCCAAATGAAAAATTTTGCACCCCATTTTTAACTTCTCTTTTTATATAAATGGGAAGCTTATAAATTTTTGGTCCTTGTCCATAGTGATCTCTTTTTGCATCCTGAAGTTTAACTTCAGTTTCGGTAAGTTTTCTTACTTTATTGTCTACAATTGTTCCAAAGGGATATTCACAATTATCTTGTGTCCCACAGTCTGGAGCAACTTCCTTGACATATTTTTGTCGGGCCTCAGTGAAGATTTTATTGAAGTAACTAAACTTGATTGGCAGTTCAACCTTGTATGTTTCATCTGCCATGGCAATAAAGGGAAAGGTTAAAGCGATCATTAATTTTTTCATACGTCCCACCTTTTCCAGAATTATCCAATAACTCTGGACTTCCTAATCAACATCTACGCAAAATCATGCAGTTAACTAGGAATAATACAAAAAACCCGCCCACCTATTGAGGCAGTACTGTATCGGTAACGCTTATTTAAGACTTTATTTCTTTTTTAATTTTTCCAATGCTTTAACGACTTTACGAAAGTTCACGTAGTCATATTTACTCTGGGCCTTCAAAATAAAATCTTCCATGGAGGGATCACTATCTTTGAGGAAATAATAAGAAAAATCTGTCGCTACAATAAAAAGAGCTCCAAGAGGAGAAATCTTTTCGGCCTTTAAACCTCGAGGAAAGCCATTCCCATCGGGCTGTTCATGTTGCTGATAGGCCAAATCATCCGTATCCGGTGGGGCGGATGTAAAATAGCGTCTAATTAAATTTGCTGAATCTGCAGGATGAGAGAGATAAAACTTTCTTTCATCTTCAGTGAACTTATCTTTAACCAATAAAAACTGTTGGTAATTTGGAATTTCAAGAAGCTCTGGTCGAACAGCAAGTGTAATATCAGAAACGACAGATGCGTAAACTAATTTATCCAAGGTATTTTTTGAATGCCACTCTAGTTCTTTTGAAAGACAACAGGCAATGACACTGGTTAAATTCATTTTTTGAGTAAAGAAGGCATACTTATCTTGATTATTTTTTAGAGTTTTTAATAAATTTTCAACTTTTGGCTCTTTCTCAACAATTTGTCTTATTCTTTCAATCGCTTTATTAATGGTGTCTCTAAATTCAGTATCGATATGAACTTCATCATCAAGACGAAGAATTTTCTGTTCAAATTTTTTCTCAGCTGACTCACTCGCTCCTCTCAAGATAAATCTAAAGTTATTTGCCTTTAAAAAGATATGTATTTGAGATTGGATCTGACTTGTAATCCAAAGGGCCGTCTCTCTTTTTACATAAAGATAAGTAATCCCTTTTTCTTGATATTTTTTTAAATCTAAAAGATTCGTATTATCATCTTCATTAAATACTTTGATAAACTTATTTTGGCCTATTTTAATAAAGAGATTCTTATTGATACCATCTAGAATGGAAAGGAAGTTAATATCCATTCGACAATATTCATCTTCATTTTTAAATTGCCCATTTTTTTCAAAAATATTTTTTGCGTCCTCAATCAGCTCCATAGGCAAACTTGATTCACTGATAAGCCTTACTTGCTCCTGGGCTTTTAAAAGCCCCCTCGCCTCTTCAGTCACTTTATCAGCAAGAACGATAATGCGGACAGATTTTAAGTTTTTTTGAAGATGAGCGATAAAATCTTCTAAAAGATAAGCATGTGGAGAATAGTCATAAATTATTAAAGAAGGAGCGGCAGAAAGATTTTTTAAAAATGTTAGGGCCTTTTCTTCAGACTCCAATTCAGTAACATCAGTATGAAGCAAAGATTCAAGCACAAATTTCAACATTCCCCTCATATAAGGAGATGATGACACAATCAAAAATGGTAGTTTTTGTATTTCACTCATTAGTATAATTGGACAAAGTCCCCTTCTGTAACTGATCCACCAGAATGTAAAATACAGATGGCACCGTCTGCTCCAAAATAGTCCGTAACTTCCAGAGTACCTTTAACTTCTCCAGGAGACATACCAATCATCGCCCCTGTTTCTGGATCATAAATTTCTTGGCCTTCAGTAATAACTTTTAAAATATCGCCTAAGTTAATACCTGAATTTCTTCCCGCATTTATATATATTCTTGTTCCAATAATTTTAGCGACTCTTCCCATCCAATCAAGTTTGCTTCCAATGCGAACGACATTCGGCACAAACTTTCTTGCAGCGACTTTCACAGAATATCTTAAGAGTTCTTGTCGGTAAGACAAATTATCTTCGGTCTGAGATTGGTAAAATCTCAAGTTATCATCAGAAATATTTCCATCAAGAGTCTCTGTGTATAATTCCTTATTGGCAAGCACATCAAATACTTTCAATTCCACATATGTCTCAGCAAGAGACTTCACTTTTCTAACAAATCCAATCTCATCACTCTTCTGTCTAATTCGCGCCTCTTTAACTCGTCCAAATATCACAATGTTGACGCCAGACATTTTTGCTTTACGAGAAAGTTGAGCAAGCTTAATTCCTCCTCCAGCATAAATTTCTTTAGATGTTCCGAAAATATTTTCTCCCTCGGGATCGATGACAAACTCTCGAGATTTTGAAAGCTCTCTTCTAAATTCTTCAGTCGCAGTTATAGCGAGATCTTCACCACCCAATGGAGATTCATTAAAAAAAGTGAGCAAGGCCACTTTCTTTTTGATCGGACTGAATTCCGTCACTCTCTTCATTTGAGTTGCTTGATTTATAGGCTTACGACGAGTGATGGGCGCACAGGATGCAAATATAACGAGAATAGTTAAAATAAGAACAGAAAATCTAAAAGACATAAAGTTTCATCCTTGAAATCTATATCTTTGATTTTACCAAGCTTTAGCAATTGGATAAAGTTATGAAGACTTTTCCAGACAATTACTGTCGGATTTCTTCCACTTTCCCATCAATAATGAAGGATACTGAGTTTGTATTCAACAATTCATTGATTTTTGCCGCCATCTGAGGTGATGGACTCACTAAAAAATTATCATCTAATGGCATCCGGGCCCTTCCAGAAGAAGTCTCAAAAACAAAATGGATTGGAACAGATCCCCTGTAACTAAGAAGTATCTGCTTCACCTGACTAAGAGAATGGGTGTGAAGATGCTCAAGTGGAACATTGACTCTCACCGAAGTTACTCGATTATCCGACTCATCTTTTAATAGACCCACTTTATTAGGATAAAACTTCTTAGGATCCTCGGCCAAATTAACCACTCCATAAAGTATGAGTGGTTCATCCATTGTGAGGAATTGTTGGTATTCAGCAAATATGCGAGGAAAGAATAGGCATTCAATTTTTCCAGTAAGATCTTCCAAAGTAACAAAGGCCATTTTATCGCCTTTTTTAGTCACAATGACTTTTGATTCAGAAATCATCCCTGCAATAACCATTGACCTCTTGGAAGGATCATTCTCATCCCCCATACGAGGATTAAATCCTTCTGGGCGAGCAACTGTTGGTAGATCATGCACTTCAGTGATACTCATTGAAGCAAGTTTTTTCATCATATCTTTAAAACGAAACAATGGATGTCCAGAGACATAGATCCCAAGTAATTCCGCTTCTAGAGAAAGCTTTTGCTTTTCATCAAACTCTTGAGATTCATTAATATTGATCTGCTCCTCTGAAGTTTGGGTATTTCCACCAATATCAAAAAGTGAGGTTTGCCCCATCAACTTCTCTTCTTGCTTTTTCTCTGCGAAAGCAGTGATAAATTCAAGATTATCTAGCAACGTTTTCCGGTTATATTTTTCACAACTATCAAAAGCACCAACTTTGATTAGGGCTTCCATGACACGTTTATTAGCTGACTTTAGATTTACCCTTTCACAAAAATCCACCAAACCTTTAAAAGGGCCATTCGCTTCACGTTCTTCGATAATATCCTTAACAGCAGTTTCTCCCACTCCTTTAATCGCCCCAAGACCAAAACGAATGGTGTTACCTATTACGTTAAATGGCCATAGGGATTCATTAACATCAGGAGGAAGGATTTCAATTCCAAAATCTTTGGCCTCTTGAATATAAGCAGTGATTTTATCTTTGTTATCCATCTCTGTACCCAAAAGGGCAGCAAAGAATTGAGCTGGATAATATTTTTTCAAATAAGCTGTTTGATAAGAAATAACTGAATAAGCAACGGCATGGGATTTATTGAAACCGTATTCAGCAAACTTTTCCATCAAATCGAAGAGTGCCATGGCCTTATCTTTATCAAAGCCTCTCTCCACCGCCCCAGTCGTAAAGATCTCTTTGTGCTTGGCCATTTCATCGGCCTTCTTTTTCCCCATGGCACGACGGAGCATATCCGCTTGTCCAAGAGAATATCCGGCCACCACTCGAGCAATGTTCATCACCTGCTCTTGGTAAACAATAATTCCGTATGTATCTTTCAGAACGGGTTTTAATTCTTCAAAGGTATAAACTTCTGGTTTTTGGCCGTGCTTGATCTCTGCAAATTCATGATGCATTCCTGAGCCCATCGGGCCGGGACGATAAAGAGCATTGATCGCGGTGATATCATCAATTGAATCTGGTTTAATTCTCTTACATAGATCCTGCATACCAGATGATTCAAGCTGGAACACACCAACTGTTTGACCTTCAGATATTAATTCATAAACAGACTGGTCATGATAACTAATCGATTCAATATCAAAGTCAGGCTTCAAATCTCTTTGAATAAGTTTTGAAGCATTGGAAATTACCGTAAGAGTTTTTAGTCCAAGGAAGTCAAATTTAACTAGACCAATTTTTTCTGAAAAATCTTTATCGAACTGAACAACTTGCTCCCCTTTTGCTCCTCTGAAAAGTGGACAATAAGTCACAAGCGGCTCATTGGTAATAATCACTCCCGCAGCATGAATGCCTGCATGACGATTAAGACCTTCTAAGCGTTTTCCAATTTGAAGAATACGTCTGATTTTTGGATCATTATCTTCAAGCTCTTTAAGCTTCGGCTCTTTATCAATCGCTTCTTGAAGCTCAATTCCTAATTCCTCTGGAACAAGTTTTGCTAGTGCATCGGCCTCAGCATAAGGAAGTGCAAACACTCGAGAAACATCTCGCAGCACTGCTTTAGCAGAGAGAGTACCAAAAGTAATAATTTGTCCTACTCGCTCTTCACCATATTTTTTTGTTACATACTCAATCACTTCCTGACGTCTGTCTTGGCAGAAATCGATATCAAAATCTGGCATCGAAATACGTTCGGGGTTAATAAAACGCTCAAAGAGTAAGTTATATGGAATAGGATCAACGTTTGTAATTTTTAAGGCGTAAGCAACAATTGAGCCTGCTCCAGAACCTCGACCTGGGCCAACAGGAATTCCCTGAGATTTTGCCCAAATAATGAAGTCAGATACGATTAAGAAGTAACCAGTAAAACCCATCTGTTTGATGAGTCCAATTTCCAATTCAAGTCGTTCTTTATATTGAGGCTTGATTTCAGCTTCCCAATTAGTTTTTTCTCTTAATTCTTTAAAGTGTGGCCCAGCAAACCTTTCTTCCAAACCTTCACGAGAAAGTCGTGCAAAAAAATCTTCTTCTGATTCCTGAGTTTTAATTTCAAACTTTGGAAGAAGATAAATCTGCTTACCCTTTTCATCTTGCCAACGTAGTTCAAGGTTACAAGCATCTGCTATTTTTAAAGTATTATCACAGGCCTCTGGAATATAGTGAAAGGCCTTTCGCATTTCTTCAGGGGATTTTAAATAAAACTCAGTGGTCGTGAGCTTCATTCTTTTTTCATCTTCAAAAGTCTTACCAGTTTGAATACACATCAAGACTTCTTGGGCCGTAGCATCTTCCCTTGTAAGGTAGTGACAATCATTTGTTGCTACGAGAGGAATTGAGTGTTCTTGGGCAAACTTAACAATTTTCTCATTAACTCCAACTTGCTCCGGAATTCCATTCTCTTGAATTTCTAGATAGAAATTCTCTTTGTAGATCTCACGAAACTTCATGGCCGCTTGATAAGCACGCTCATCTTGATTGGTAAATAAATTATAACCAACCTCTCCTTTTAAACAGGCAGATGTCGCAATCAGACCCTCAGAAAATTCACGCAATAGTTCCACATCGGCCCGCGGCTTATAGTAAAATCCTTCTTGATAGGCCTTTGAGAGAAGTTTACATAGATTTCGATATCCGGTGATATCCTTACAAAGAAGAATGAAATGGTGAATCTGGTGCTTCCCTTCCATTTCATCTTGCGAATCAAGAGTTTTCAAATTCTTTGGGGCCCTTCGATCATGTCGAGAGCCTGGAGTAAAATAAATTTCCGATCCTAAGATTGGTTTTATTCCAGCAGATATCGCTCGAGTATAGAAATCAATCGCACCAAACATATTTCCATGATCGGTACAAGCAATTGCTGGCATCTCTAACTCTTTGGCCCTTTTAAAAAGATCACCTAATCTAATGGCCCCATCGAGAAGGGAGTATTGAGTATGCAAATGGAGATGGGTAAAACTGTTTTTATGTGTATTTTGAAAATCACTTCCAAGGAAGGGGTTTTTCATTCTTAACGACCTTTCATTTTTTTGTAAATCTGTACCTCTCAGATAACCATTTTTAGAGGGAAATGACAAAAGAGTGATAGTATTTTTTAGGAAGTTTGGCCCTTAAGCTATTGAATTAACAACGCGTCACATCTAGGTTGAATCTTTTACAACGCCACTTGTTAAGTATTCGATTTCTCTTATAATGCCGAGCATCTAATTTAACTAGGAAATCGTTATGTTAACAACTTGGATCAAACAATTTTTAGTGGCTTCTGGACTATTCTTTGGAATGGCAACCATTGGACTAGTCAGCTTTTCTGTCAAAGAGAAAAAGATGGCCTCTAAGCTCTTAGAAGAAGCCGAAAGAACAGTAATCGTTTCATCTGAATCTCATTTTAATTTAAATTAAATTTTGATAGTAAAGAGGGCCTAGTTGGAGACCCTCTTTTTATGTTTACGGCACTAGACCACGACAAACTCAATTCACTCATTGATTGCATCAAGTTTTTTGCAAGTAAGGGCTGGACCCCAGCGACTTCTACAAATTATTCTTTTAGATCATCTCAATTTGATCAATTTATTATTTCAAGATCGGGTGTAGATAAGACTCTGGTACAAAAAGAAGACTTTCTAATCATTGATATTGAAGGAAAAATTTTAAAATCTCAAAAGCTAGACGCAAAATCCTCTGCTGAAACAGAAATACATACAGAAATTTATAGAAGATTTCCAGATGCTCATTGCGTACTTCACACTCATTCTATACTTGGAACTATTTTATCCCATGCGTTTGCTCAAGAGAAAAAAATTGTTTTTCAAGATTTAGAAATTCTTAAAGGACTCGAAGGAAATGTAACTCATGAGATGAGTGAGACACTTCCCATTGTACCGAACTCCCAAAATATAAGTGAAATAAATGCGGCCATGGCGCCTCATTATGAAGGACCAATTAAAATCCATGGTTTTTTGATTGCGGGTCATGGATTGTACACTTGGGGCAGAGATATCGCTTCTGCGAAAAGACATATCGAGACGTTTGAGTTTCTCTTAGATTGCTTCTACCACCTTAGGAGACTGTAATGGCCATTTTAACTATTCTAGACCCAATACAAAAAGAAATAAAAAATCCTCATGAAATAAAAAGCTTCATGAATGAAAGAGGTATTATTTTTGAACAGTGGCAAGCAAGTATTCCGCTTCAAGATTCAGATTCACAAGATATAATTTTAAAGGCCTATGAACACGAGCTTGGGCCCTACATGAAAAAGCATGGCTATATCAATGCGGATGTCATTAATGTTCACAAGGACACTCCTAATATTGAGGTCATTCGAGCAAAGTTTTTATCAGAGCATACTCATGCAGAAGATGAAGTTCGATTTTTTGTTGATGGAGAAGGCCAATTCTTTTTTCATCTCAAAGATCGTGGAGAAGTGCTTCGGCTCTTATGTGAGCGAGGTGATTTTATCTCTGTACCTAAAGGCTATACCCATTGGTTCGATCTTGCACCCAAGTATCATGTGAAGGCCATTAGAGTCTTTCAAACTCCTGAAGGATGGGTCGCCAATTATACCGAAAGTGGAATTGAAAAAAAGTATTCACTATGATTAAGCTCTATCTCTTTGACATTGAAGGAACAACCACTGACATCAATTTTGTTCATAAAGTTCTCTTCCCTTACGCGGCGGAAAGAATCGAAAATTTCGTTAAAGAGAATTCTAATAATCCAATCATCGCGAATGCTATTGAAGCAGTCAAAAAAACGGTTTTAGAAGAAGAGAAAAAAAACATTCAATTAAACGAAGTGATAGAGAAACTCCTTTATTGGATTAAAACTGATAGAAAGCATGGGGTCTTAAAAGAAATTCAAGGATTGATTTGGGATCATGGATATGCCAACAAAGATTTTCAAGGTCATGTCTACTCGGATGTAGAACCTTTTTTTTCTTATCTAAAAGAGCATCACGCACTGATTGGAATTTATTCTTCAGGCTCTGTACACGCTCAAAAGCTTATATTCGGGAACTCCCTTGTCGGGGACCTGACTCCGTACATTTCATATTACTTTGATACTAAGATTGGTGGGAAGAGAGAGAAAAGCTCATATCTAGAAATATCAAAATCGGTAGGTCTGGCACCCAATGAAATTCATTTTTTCTCAGATATTCCAGAAGAGCTTGAAGCGGCAGCATCAGCTGGTTTTAAAGTGACTCAACTTTTAAGAGATAACAACCTCTCCTCAAAATTTGATCATATTAAAAGCTTTGAACAATTTAAAATTTAAATTGTTCGCACCGAACTGAGGATGTTTTGCTTTAAATTTTTACAAATAGATGTGAACTTTATTTTACGCGCAGTAGTTAAACTTCTTTAATTTCTCAAAGTTACCTAAAACAAACTTGGCAAGAATTTTTCATAGCAAATTTCCATGCAAGTTTCAGATGATCAATTAGAATTGATCCCCACTTTTTGTCCTAATTTTCAATGCAAGTTTCATTTTGGAACTCATTTCAAGTTTTATGTTAAAAACGGTTGCACTAAAACCCAGAAGCCCCCTTTTAAAAATCAGCGTTTCAAATGTAAGGGCTGTGGAGCTCAATTTTCATCCAATACTTTTAGTCTCGATTTTAGAAAGAGACTGATCGATCTTTCTGAAAATATCCTGCATTTTTCAATGAATGGGATGAGCAATAATTCGATAGCAAGGTTGCTTAAAATTAACGAGGGCACGGTTCGTGATCGACTGACACATCTTTCAAGGCAATCACTCCTTTTTGAAAAAAGTCATCAACCAAAAACTTTGATTGAAGATATCGCTTATGATGGTTTTGAGACTTTTACTCATTCGCAGTTCTCACCTTGCTACATCAATACCGCAGTTGGAAGTAGGTCGATGTTTATTTATCACAACACCATCTCACCTCTTAATCGCAAGGGGCGGATGACTGATGAACAGAAAGAAAAAAATCAAGAGCTCATCAAAAAGCATGGTCTTTATCCTCAAAACTCCGTCTGTGAAGAGTCCATTTACATCTTTAAAAGTCTCTCATCCATTGGTGGTGGGCGGACCCTTTTTACGGACGAACACAAATCATACGAGCGAGCGATTCGCAGTTTTGATTTTAAAATGGATCATATCTCTATCAGTTCAACTCGCAAGCGTGACCCGAGCAATCCGCTGTTTCCGATAAATCATCTGCACATGCTGTATC
>JBFWTE010000039.1:0-29214 GCA_050247975.1 Bacteriovoracaceae bacterium | reverse complement strand
ACTATGGGAAAATCTGTGGGACTTGGCAGTGCGATTGGTGCTGGGACCGGGGCGGCCCTGGGCGGGATCGTTGATCCTGGAAAGAACGGACAGTATCGCACTCGTAACGTCATTATCGGAGGCGGAGTTGGGGCAATTGCTGGTGGACTAACAGGGGCCGCGATCCACGAGAACGGCGAACGAGATAAGGAGCTTGCTTACTTGAAAGGAAAAGAAGCTCAAAGAAATTCATCGAAAGCAGGGAGCCCACCTTCCTTGCAGGAGCCAAAAGTTGAAGCTGTATGGGTGGAAAGCAAGGTTGTCGGAAATCGTTATATTGAAGGTCACTTTGAGTACATCATCACCGAGCCTACACGTTGGGAAGCTCCATGATGAGATATAAAAACGGTCGGAAGGTTTCACCGTCGGTATTTCTAGCTTTGAGGTATGTGACTAAGGTCGGAGTGATTACTAGAAAAACTTGGGATGAACTTTTTGGCAAAGGAACGAAGAGATGGAAACGGAAACAGTTAAGACTTTTGCTTAACGCTAAAGTCCTTAAGAAGCATCCCTACGAAGAAGTTAATGACACCTTCATTTTGGGTCATCAAGGCCTTGAGATGGTCGAGAGTATGAAATGGAGAGGCGTTCATCTTGTTCAACCTAAGTACATCAAGCACGACGAGATTATTGCCAAGGGACTTTTAAGGCTAGAAGCAGAGTCTCTTTGTCAAAAATGGATGACCGAAAGTGAATTAAAATCTCAGAAGTCAGCCACATTCAGACTTCATGGCTTGGAAGGAGGAGCAAAATATCCTGACGCTGTTTTTAAGCTCCAAGGGAATTCAGCTTCTCAGATCGTGGCTCTTGAATATGAAAAAACGTCCAAAAGTAGCTGGCGTTATAACAAAGCGATCAAGGCCTATAGCGACTCCGGTGAGTTCGGCACGGTTCTCTTTATTGTCGAAACTCCGGCGATTGAAGACCTAATTAAAAGATCAATGCGGTTTATTGGTGATCCAGCCTTAAACGCGAAGATTGGCTTTATTAGTATTGAGGATTGGAAAAAATGTCCAATAACTGCACCAATTCGAGGCCCGATCAAAGGACAATCTCTAAATGAAATAGCACAGAGAACCTGAACCTAAGAAGTGTTCCTTTTGGAGGCTCCAAGAGGAACACTTCTAAAATTTGATTGCGAAAGAATACTGATAAAAAACTTTATTAAAAATAAGGAGTTCCCGCCGCCGCCTCTGTTCTTAACGTCCCTTGGTCGTTTGTGACCCCTCCCCCCCAACGAGTTGAGAGGAAGGGGTCACAAACTAGGGACTAAACAGAGGCGGCGGCGGGAATAAAAAGGTGTAAGGGGTATGGAAAATAAAAATACAATATCTAAAACGGGAACGGGAACGGGAACGGGAACGGGAGAAGAAGAAAGTACAGAGGAAGTAAAAAACAATGAGAATGGAAAAGTGCAGAGGATTGCAGTATCAAAAGAGGCACAAGGTACTTTGAAAGCAATTACAGATAGAGTTAATGACGGTTTCATGGGTGGCAAGGTCAATCTAGTAGAAATGGCTAATTGGATTTTATTGCGATTTCAGAATGAACTAGATGAAACCAAGATCAAAGAGATTAGAGCTGAGCACTTCGACGAAGTGGCCATGCTTGAGAGTGTCTTAAAGCAAGCAAAAGAATCTGGGAAAGTTCCTTCGGATTTCAAAGTGTTACTACAAAAGCAGCTTGGCCTAGAAGAGCCTGCCAAACGAAAAGCCAAAGGGGCCTTGACTTAGAAATAAAAAAGGTTCATCATTGATGAAACACCTTTTACTATTGAGGAAGAATGAAGGGCAAAGAAGTAAGATTGATTCGCGAAAAGTTAGGACTATCGGTCGAAGAATTTGCCGACCTCCTTTGTCTGGCTGGTTATCAAAGCGTGATGAACATTGAGTCAGATTTTCGCAAACCAAGCAAACTTGCAATACGCCTTCTACGCTATCTTGATGAACAGAAAAAGAAGAACGCTTTAGAGTTTATTATGGAGTTTAAGAGCCATGAGCCTAAATAAATTTATCCATCAATGGAGTTCAAATTGGCAAAAGCAACCAAAGTCGGTGGCCACTTGAAAAAGAAAAAAGAGATCAAGGTCGAGATGACCCCTGTCTATATTCCGCACGATGAGTTTCTTGAGAAGAAAGCTGAGGTTCAAAAGATTTTAGCAAAAATGTTCATCTTTGCTCACAAGCGTGGAAGACCTTCAAAGAATGAAGAAGAGGACTTTAAGCATGCAGCATAAAATTGGAATCTACGTTCGTGTCAGTACAGAAGAGCAAGCCCAAGTTGCTGATGGCTCAATTGAAAGCCAGCAACATCGAATCAAGTCCTTTATCGACATCAAAATCCACCAAGATAAAACTTGGGGCAAGGTCATTGAAACTTATATTGATGACGGATACTCAGCAGGAAGTACCAATCGCCCAGCATATCAAAGGATGATTCGTGACTTAAAAACCGCCAAAATAACATTAATCTTGGTGGCAGACTTATCTCGATTATCTCGTAATCTTGCAGATTTTTGTGATTTTTATAAGGAGATGGAAAAGTACAAAACAAACTTTCTTTCGATCAAGGAACAGTTTGATACCAGCACACCCATTGGGGAAATGATGGTGTTTAATATGGTCAACCTTGCGCAGTTTGAGCGCAAGCAGACTTCCGAAAGAATCTCAATGAACTTCCATTCAAGGGCCATGCGAGGGTTAGCAAATGGTGGAAGACCATTGTTTGGCTATGATAGTGATCCAGCCAATCCGGGGAAAAAAATTGTCAATAAAGTAGAAGCTGAAATTGTAAGAAGAATTTTTGAAATGTATGACGAAGGACAAAGCCTATCTGCAATTGCAGATCAGCTTACGCAAGAAAAAATACAGCGTAAGGAACAAATATCCAAAAGTCTTCGCCACATTCAAGAAGGACGTTGGACAATCGACTCAATCCAAAACATCCTCAGGAACCATGCTTACATTGGCACCAGGGTTGTTAATTCTAAGAATAGAGATGAAGACCAGTCACGCTTAAAGGCTTGGCAGCAATACAATTTAGTTCCTGCTGCGTGGTCAGCTATCATTGACGAAACGATTTTTTCCAAAGTTCAAAAAAGACTTGAAGAAGCCTATATTGCGGAAAGAAAGCGTTATGATGGTGGAGAAAGAAGAGCGTTCCTTGTTTCGGGAATTATTAAATGTGGTCACTGCGGAAGAGCTTTAGTAGGACAATCCGCTCACGGAACTGCACAAGTTCATCGCTATTATGGTCACAAGCAACTCATCGGAGAGAAAATATCCTGTCCAATAAAAAGATTTCCTGCTGATGAAATCGAGGAAGCGGTAATTCGGCATTTGGATAGAGTGATAGTAGAACCTGGCTATTTAGATGAGATTAACGAGAATATCCAAAAAAGCTTTGGGGCCAACCAGTCAGCTTTCAAACTCAAAAAAGAAGCTTTGTTTAAGACAATCACAAAAGTTGAAAGCGAAATTGAATCGGTTTTCAAACTTGTAGCAACAATGAAGGATGGCTCAGCAGGAGCCGACTTAATCCAAGACAAGCTCCAAAAGCTGGCAGAGAAGAAGAAAGTGCTGGAACAAGAATTAGAGGTGTCACTTCAGCTTGAGAAAGAATCAAGTGTCGTAGCGGGGGCTAAAAAATTTATTGAAACTAATGTCAAAGCGGCTAAAGCAGCCTTTAAGAAAGCCAAGCCTCATCTTCAAAAGAAACTCCTTAGCTCCGTCTTTCAGCAATTAGTGGCGACCGATCTTGGCCTTGGGGTTCGCTACGCTTTATCAGAAGAAATGAAGTTTACTGGCAATCAACCACAAATAAAAAAGCCATCGGAAGTAATTTCCGATGGCCTTTCTTTACTTGGTAGGCAAACCCTTGGATTTTTTACGTCCAAGAATTCGCCTATCGTATGTTTTGGTGGAGATAAGCAGGATCGAACTGCTGACCTCTTGCATGCCATGCAAGCGCTCTCCCAGCTGAGCTATACCCCCAAACTGAAAATTCTTTTGAGGACTAAAATTTATAAAATTGTTTTGGGATCGACAAGGGAAGTTTTTGGTCTAACTTGGGAAAAGTTCAATTAAGGCATTGGTAACTTTGTAAAAAGTTTGACCTTTGTATTTTTCACGTAAGGAAGTGCAGTATTTTTTGAGATTGTTATCTTGGTTAAAGTAGAGGTAGTGCGCGATATCATGGCAGATAATGAATAGGGCCGAAAGGGGAGTGATTTTTAAGTGATTTATCCCCATAGGGTAACCAGATCCATCAGGAAGCTCTTTTTGTTGGGAAAGGATTTTTTCAATGTCACTGGATAAATCCATTTGATCATTTGCAAGGGAGGCGGCGAGCTTAGGATGATTTTGGAACAAAAAGATTTCTCGAGGGCTCATCTGGCCTTGTAGCAGTTCAAATTCGGCCTTATTTTGAATTTCGCTGAGTTTTGGATATTCGGCAAAAATAAGGTCATGCAGATAGCAGGCCAGGATGAACTTTTTGATGGTTGCTTCTGAGATCCAGTCAAGTTTTCGTGCGGCCGTGACAGAAAGAAAGCTCGCCACATCGGTATGCCACTTAATATAGGCGCTATTTTTTTCTGAAGTATAGGCCTTTAGTAGATTTGCAAAGCGCGTGTTTTTAATTTTTCCTTCAATCTTTTCTATTTCTTGCTCCATGATTTTTTTCTCTTGAACAGAGAGCATGCATAAATTGAAGAGCTTTTCTTTCACATCCATGATTTGTGTGAGGGAATCAAATTCTGATTCGATCTCAAAGGGCCATGGAGTCTCCAGTTCAACTCCGACTGAGAAGAAGAACTCTAATCCATCTGATTCTTGTGTTAATGGCTCTTTGGCAAATTTTGTAATATGTTTAATTTTTGCCTTGAGATTTAAATTGTCTTTTTTCTCACCTAGTTTAGTGATGACAATTTCTAAATTTTTTTCTCCCTGAAATTCAGAGGCCCTAAAGTTCGCCCCATCTTGGGAAATATCATGGAGCTCGACTTCTTGAATATTTCCATTGAAATTGAAAGTTAATAAAATCCCTTTTTTTAGATAAAGCCTATTTTTTTTTCTTCTTTCCTGAGTACAAAGTGTATCCGGAATAATGGCAGATGAGTCTGAGTCAATTTGAGATTTAAAGGCATAATCAAAATTCTCAATAAAAAAATAACAGGGTTTGGTGAGGTCTAAATCGGATTTTATTTCTTTGGTTATTTTTAGTGAGTCGACGGAAGGATCAATCAGAGCAGTGGTATTAAGACTTACTCTTCCTGCAGGAGATGTCTGCCACACACGACAATTGACTGGGTGAGACCCATTGAGTTTAATTCGTGTATAGAATTCACTTCTGTCTTTAACTAGTCTTAAGGCCATAAATTTAAAATTAAATCTTGATCTTTCTATCTTAAGTAGAATTATCCCTTTAAGTAAGAGGGAAAATAAATCTTAAGGTTAGTCCCAAGATCCTTCACCTTTTGAGACTGAGATTTTGCCTGATCCCAAAAAGGCAATGGCCAGGGCCCCAAAAAAATAGAGGCCATTGAGTTCTAGCATCCACCCACCAATGGCAGAGATTTTAAAAAATTGTTGTGAATGTACTAATAAAATCGCCATGAACATGTCCAGAGCGATCAGTAATCCTGCAATTCTAGATTTAAATCCTAGGATAAGCATGATGGGTGCTATAATTTCGGCGACTAAGACTCCAAACGAAAAGAAAACTGGAAGTCCCACTCGCGCCAAAAGTTGACTGATCATTTCTGTTCCGTGAAGAGTTTTACTGATTCCATGAAAAAGCATTAATCCACCAATACTAAATCTGAGTAAAAAGCGACCAACATCAAGTTGATGAATGCGTGAAAGCTCAAAAAAATTAAAATGATGATGGGTTTGTACTTCTTGCATAAAAACCTCCCTAGAGAAAGTTGATACTATTTTAAAATGAGAGGGAAAATTTGAATGCTAAAGAAGTATTTTAGGCAAAAAAAAAGGCCCACCTAAGTGGACCTCTTTATTTCAAGAATAACTTAAAATTATTGTTGAGCAGGAGCTTGTTCAGCTGGAGCAGCTTCTGTAGCTGGAGCAGCTTCTGTAGCAGGAGCAGCTTCTGGAGCAGCTTCTGGAGCAGCTTCAGTAGCAGGAGCAGTTTGCTCAACAGTTGTTGATTCAGCAGGAGCTGACTCTTCTTTTTTGTTACAAGCAACAGCAAGAACAACTAGGGCAGCAGCAAGAACGAAATACTTAGACATAGAATTCTCCTTTTTTGATTCATCCAAATTCATTATTTATTGGAAGATCTTAATTCTTGATTGATTGGGTATAAATTTAGCCAAACTTTTTTAACCCTGCAAGGGGTTAGATTAATTATTTTAAGACTTTGATGCATTCGCTCTTTGTGCGAAACGTTAAAACTCTTTTCTCAATTTTCGACACAAGGTAAAGGCCAGCTTTTGAGGATAGTAAGCAGCTTCGTTAATAAAGATAGGGTACCTCTCTTCCTCAAGTGTTAGGCCAATTTCTTCATTCTTAAAATTTTTAAAAGGGAAAACTTTCCCAATTAAAGGTGTAAAATCTTTATCTTGAAACTGAGGATGAAGATAAGCATTAGATTGTTCATTCTCAGTTTGTGGGTAATAAATGTCCTCTACTTCTTCATAAATTTCAATCGAGCTAGGTCTTTCATGTTCCTTTAAGGTTAGGGATTTTAAAATTCCTTTTAAAGTGGAAAGTGTCTCTTCTAAAATTTGTCCATGGATAATGCTATTGGCAATAGGGCCAACTTCAATCATTAGGCCGTAATCAGACTGAGAAACTAGATATTTTTTTTGGGTATCGGGTGAGCCAATGACCCGAGTGCGAGGGTTTTCTTGAGAAACTTTAGCAGCAATTCCAAGATTAAATTTATTGTATTGGGTAACAATCAGAGTGCTGCCCATGTTTGATGTGGTGGTGTGAAGGTCAATGATAAAGCAGGGAGCAGAAGCAATTTGTGATTTTATTTCCTTAGCTCTTTGATGCTCAAAAGAATTTTCTCGAGACTCATTTAAAAATTGAAAAGCACGATTAAGGTCTTCGTCTTTAAATCTTTTGTTTAATTGATGAGCTTCAGGATTGGCAAAGATAAAATGTAAATCAAGTTCAGGGAATTCATTTTTAAGAGTCTCAGTGTAGTGTTTTACAATGGTGATGCCGGTCCATTCATTGCCATGAGTTCCACCAATAATTAAAACTTTATTTATCATTTTTTTGCCTCAATTCGTCTTATGAAATCGTGAATGATATTGTGGTAAAGATCCATACCTAGAATTGAATCTTCAATATTTCCATCAATATTAGGATTATCGTTAATTTCAATTACGTAGGCCTTACCATTTTTCTCTTTTAAATCCACTCCATATAAACTGTTTCCAATTTGGTGTGAAATTTTAAGGGCCGTATTTACAACATGTTTTGGAACTTTTGAAATAGGAAATGTTTCGACATCCCCTGACTGAACAGTGTTGCCAGACTTCTTGTTATGATTATAAATTTGCCAGTGACCTTTAGTCATATAGTACTTACAAGCAAAGATCGGGCGATCGTTTAATACTCCAATTCTCCAGTCATAGTCTGTGTAAAAGAATTCCTGGGCAAGGAGGAGAGCAGTCTTTTTAAAAAGATCTTCTGTTATTTTATTAAGCTCCTCTATATTTTGAATTTTATAAACTCCCTTAGAAAAGGATCCATCAGGAATTTTTATAATCATAGGTAGACCAATTTCTTGGACAGCTTGTTTTAACTGTTCAGGATTGTCTCGGCCAATGACTAAAGTTTTGGGAGCGTTAATATGATTAGAGTGAAGAAGGTTGTGCATGTAAATTTTATTAGTACATCGTAAAATGGACATTGGATCATCAATGACAACAAGACCTTCTGATTCAGCTTTCTTTGCAAATTTATAGGTGTGATGATTAAGAGCTGTTGTTTCACGAATGAAGAGAGCATCAAACTCAGCGATACGTGAATAATCTTTTTTTTCAATTAACTCAACCAGAACATCATTTTCTTTACCGGCCTTGATAAAATTATTTAAGGCCTTTTTATCACTAGGAGGGAGAGGATCTAAAGGGTTATGAAGGATAGCAAGATCATAACGAAATTTTTTCTTCGCCTTTGGTTTTCGCCAAATTTTTCCGGAGTATTCATCTAATGAGGAAGCAAACTTGTCTTCATCAGTTGAGGATAGTGCATTTAAACTACCGGTTCGGATTGAATGAATCTCCCATTTTTTATCCCATTCAAAATCAATATGAAGAATTGGGGCCGGAAAGAGATCAAAAATTTGTCTCGCGACTTCTTGAAGTTGTTCTTTATCTGTTTTGCCAAAATATATAGTGATAGAAAATCCATCGGCGGGGCTTTCATTTTTAAAAGCTTTTTGAATGGCAATATCTAAATCTTCGGTTTCAAGATTGTAGAGGAAAGAGCGGGAGAGATCATTGATTGCTTTGACTGAAGGAATAACTGAATGACCTCGCGCTTCTGCTAAGAGAGAGCAGTAATAACCATTACTAAGATATTTATAATTACGACAAAGGTTGATGATTTTAATTCTTTCTTTGCTGCCTTTATTTTCATAAAGGTTTTCATCCCAATTGACCAAGTAATCCTGTGGCGTCATGAGTTGTTCAACGGGATAAAAAGAATTCCAATCTTTTAACTTTTCAACGATAACTATGATTTTGGCCACGTGCCTTCCAACTAATTAATAAGATCACCTTTATAGTGGTGAAGTTAGGATCTTTAAGTACAATATCAAAATGGAATGCATCTTCAAGGGGCCGATATGAAAAAAATTCAAAAAGTAAAAACCCCTAAATTGAAATTAAATTTTTCTAAACTAAAAATAAGAAAGGCCAGAGTCAGTGATATTGGCCAATTGATTGAAGTTGAGAATGCTTGTTTTAATTACGACCAGCTCGGTCGAAGAAATTTTCATTGGATGATTAAAAATGCTCATTCAATTTTTCTTGTCCTAGATTATGAAAGCAAAATTGTCGGTTATGGTTTGGTTCTCATAAACTCTGGAACAAGTCTTGCCAGGCTTTATTCAATTTGCTGCCTTAAAGAATTTCAAGGGCATGGTTTAGCAACAAAACTTATCGATGAATTAGAAGAGCGTGCTTCAAAAGATGAAGATTGTGCATATATGCGACTTGAAGTGAAAGAAAATAATAAAAATGCCATCAAGCTTTATCAAAAATTAGGCTATCAAAAATTTTCTGAAAAAGAAGACTACTATGACGATGGTAAGGCCGCTTATTGCTTTGAAAAGAGAATTAGAGAGCTTCAAAAAAGACCGCGATTAAATGTTCCTTATTACCAACAAGGAACTGATTTTACCTGTGGCCCATCTTCCTTGATGATGGCGATTAAAACTTTTAATCCAAGATTTGAATTAAATCTTTCCAATGAACTTCAAATTTGGAGAGAAGCAACTACAATTTTTATGACATCTGGCCATGGAGGCTGTGGGCCCCATGGGCTGGCCTTGTCTGCCTGGAGAAGAGGCTACAAAGTGGAAATGTTTCTTTCACACTCTCAGGTTCTTTTTGTTGAATCGGTCAGAAATCAGCATAAGAAAAAGGTTATTGAATTAGTCCATAAGGATTTTGAAAAAAAAATTGCTCAAACAAATATTAAAGTCCACAAGAAACGACTTAGTCTGTTAGATATAAAAGAAATTCTCGATAGTGGTGGCATTCCGATAGTTTTAATTACCACTTATCACTTTGATAATAATCGCATCCCTCACTGGGTCGTCGTGACGGCCCATGACGATCAATTTATTTATATTCATGATCCAGACCAGGAAGGGCCAGAGGGTTATGAAGGGGTCATTTCACGTCTTCATATTCCGATCCCGAGAGAGCAATTTTTAAAGATTTCTCGCTGGGGAAGAGATCGAATTAGTGCTGCCGTTGTGGTTTATAACGATTAAGTGCCGGGAGAGTTACTATAAAACTCAGGTATAAAATCGCTACTGATTTTTTTTAATTTATAATACAATTTTACTAATTATGAGATTAGAAATTTCCATTAATGGGCAGCGGCCTGAACAATTTCCCCTTGATTCTTCGGCCCTTATTATAGGTTCAAGTGAAAGCTGTGATATTCGCTTACAGGTTTCAGGGATAAGTCGTAAGCATTTGCAGGTTATAAAAGAAGAAGATAAGTACTTTGTTATAGACCAGGGAAGCACAAATGGTTCTTATATAAATGAAGAAAGACTCACTCCTGGCCGTCGAGTTGAGTTTAATACCTTTTTTCCTATTAGACTTGGGGCCAATGTCGTCATTTCTCTTGTCAATGATGATCGCTCAAATATTTACAATCGAAATTCTATCATGAATAAACCTAGGCCAGTGGCGGCAGTAGAGGAAAAGAAATTAAAAGAAGAGTTTCCTGGGACAAAAACTGATCTTCAAGTTATGAAAAAAGAATCAGCTATCAAAAAGAAATCCCCTGTCCAAACGAAGAAAAAGCAAGACGATTCTTTAAGGATGTTTTTTACTTTTATTTTTATGATCCTCATTCTTTTTGCTGCCTACTACTTTACTCAGCAGCAAGAAAATGCTGAAGAAGATGAATTTGTTGAACCGAATAATGAAACTCAAGTCACTCCAAGTCAGCAGGCCGCTCCTGTTCAACAGCAAGTACTCGTTGCTGAAGCAGATCTTGTAAATAAAGAAGACTTTAATCGATTTGTGAATGATATTAAATGCACTACGGATCTTGAGAAATACTTGTGCGATACCATTCCTGGCCTGCAAGGGCACCCTGTTTGGGGAGTTATTCAGGTAGGAATGAAGGTAAATATACTAATTTCTCAAGAGGCCTACTTGAAAAGAATTCAAGAAAAAATGGCCGATAAAAAATTGGATGAGAAACAAATGCAGAAGTTAGTTTTTGTGGAATTTCTAAAAGATTTACCGGAGTTGAATTATGGACTCCTCAAAGATGTTAAAATTAACATCGCTTTTTATGATAATGAAGAATCTAAGCAGGTATTATTTGTGATGGCGCTTTTACCGCAAGGACTGCAAAATTTAAAAAATTTATCTCTTCGACAAAAGAGTTTTCAGGCTTCTTCAATAGATAGTTTTGCTAGAACTTATTAAGGCTATTAATCTCTTCTTCAAATTTAGTCTTTTCAAATGGAAGTTGAAAGTAGCAGTTTGCACCAAACTCTGTTGAAGCATGTTTCTTTACTTTTTCAGGGGATAAGGATTGTGCCATGATCATTGTTTTTGCATTCTTAAATTTCGATTTAATTTGAGCAATGAGTTGGTTCACAATTTTAGGGTGATTATCATAATTAAAAACAATAATTTTATTTCCAGCTTTTTTTAAGGCCCCATTAAGTTCTTCTAAACTTTGCAGAATAAGATATGAAGGCCGGTCCTTAAATTGATCTTTTAAGTTTTTGAAAAAAGATTCTTGATAATCAAAAAAAATAACCAGTGCTTCTTCTTTTTCTTTAATCTCAATTGGCGCTGATTGAATTTCTTGAGGAATATTAAATTCCAAATCCGGTGTTTGCACCTGTTCCATTTTTTTCTTATTTAAAATTTCAAAATCTAAAACTTCAGTTCTAGTTTCTTCATCTTTTGGCCTAGACATATAACTCCCTTGTGAAAACATTTCGGATTATTTGAGAAAAATTAAAGAAGATTAAAAAGGTTGCTATAATCCTGAGAAATTTGCTTTATCTCAATGAATTAGACTTTATAAAAAGTCACAGAATAAAATTTCATTTTTCTATTTTTTTGCCGTTAAGTCTGTGTGTGGTAAGGAGTTTTATGGCCTTTTTTACATTTCTAGTATTGATCAATACTATTTGCGTAAGCATTGGTTTTGCTGCTTCCGAATCACCCCAAGCATTTACATTTTATGCAGTAAAGATGCAGATGCTTCAATTTGTAGGTAAAACGCATATACAACATTAGAAAGGATTTGAATAATGAAGCTTGCATGTTTCAGAAATGTTCAAGGGCGAAAAAAGTATCTAATTTTAAGTCTTTTCTTAGTAGGACTTTGTATTTTATTTTTTCAAAATTTCACTTCGACAGTAACTTTTTTTCAGTTCTATATGCCATGGGATGATGATTCTTTAAATCTCACGAACTTAAGTGCGCTTAATCGTGAAATTGTTAATGAAGCACAACGAGTTACTGTAGAAAGCGATGGTCATTTGTATGTTAATAACCAACGAACTCGTTTTTTAGGAGTGAATTTAGTTTTTAAGGCCACGACTCCAACTCATGATGAAGCTGATAAAATAGCTGCTCGGTTAGCTAAACTAGGAATAAATATAGTCAGGATGCACCATTTAGACTCTTCACCTTCTCCAAATGGAATCTTGAGAGCTACTTCTAAAACGAATTGTAATGGAAAACTGATTCCTGTCTCTGAAGATGGGGTAACTTTTGACGAGGACCAAATGGATAAGTTTGACTATTTTGTCAGTAAGTTGAAAGCGAAAGGCATCTATATTGATTTAAACTTAAAAGTGGGCAATCTTTATGGCAATTACAACGGATTGTTAGAAGGCGAGTGTAATAAATGGAGAATAGATAAATGGAAAGGTGTCGACTTATTTTATTCAGAATTTATTTCTAAGCAAAAGAAGTTTGCAGACAACATTTTAAATCATGTGAATCCGTACACTGGTCTTTCTTATGCTAACGATCCTGTCGTGGCATGGATTGAAATCAATAATGAAAATGGGCTGTTTAGGTACTGGAATTCGGGTCTTTTAGATACAATGACAGAACCTTATCTGAGTGAATTAACTGCTAAATGGAACTCTTACTTAAGTGAGGTCGGTGGTTGGAAGGCCATTTTTTCCTTTCCACGAAAAATGGAGAGTCAAAATTTTTTATTACAACCTTTTCAGTTAGAGGTAAGAACAAAAGACAGTATTGAAGGAGAGTTACAAAATAATGTCTTTGATCGCGAATTAAATAAAAATGTTCAAGTGCAAACAATTTCAAAAGCAGGAGATTTGGATTGGTCAGCACAACTACATATACCGAATACTAAGTTCATTGCAGGAAAAAAGTATCAAATAAAGTTCAAAGCAAAAGCAAGCACTGATATAAGCGGAAGTAAAATATCAATTTCTTTTGTACAAAATCGAGAACCTTGGGCACACTATCAAATGACCAAACTGTTGATTGATAAGACATGGCAAGAGTACAAAATTGACTTTATTTCTCCCGTGAATGAGGAGAATGGGCGCATAACTATCAATGGAATAGGTAATAAGATAGGCCAGTTGTATATAGCAGATACAGAAGTTTTTCAAGATGGTGCTAAACTTGAAACTTCAAATTGGCAATTGGGGCTCAAAACTAAAGATACGGGCATTGCCAGTTTAGACGGGAACCATTTTGATCAAGAATTGCAAAAAATGGTTTCAAAGCAACAAATAAGTCGGCCAGGTGGATTAGATTGGTCAGTTCAGTTACATCAGTTCGGGGTCTCTTTGGTTTCAATGATCCCTATTAGATACAGTGTCAAACTAAAAAGCTCAGAAGAGGGCGCAAAAGCGAGATTAGTTGTTCAACAAAGCAAAGCTCCTCATAGAATATATTTTAGCCGAAATATAAACCTTACAAAGAAATGGAAAGACTATAGTTTTGATTTTTTACCGCAAGTTAATGATAGAAACGTTAGGATAACGATTTCTGGTTTGGGTAATAAAATAGGTGAACTCTATATCGCAGATACGAAATTAGAACAAGGAGGTCAATTAACTTTTGAATTTGATAACAAATGGAATCTTTTCGTTTTTAAAGAAAAAGGAGCCATAGCTAGTTTTACAGATAACCAGTTAAAGATAACCCAACAGAGTGATATCAGTTGGGATATTCAATTAAATCTGCAGGGTTTTAAATTTTATAAAAAAATTCCTTATCAATTGGTTTTGAAGTTGCAGTCAAATCAAGAATTAAAAGATCTCTACCTTAACGCTCGTTCAGGCGACAAAAATCACAAAATTCTATGGTCTAAAAAAATATCGATACCAGGCCTGAATGAAGAGAAAGAGTTGAAAATTTTGATTTGGCCTTCTGAAGATGCTGATAGTGGATCTATACAACTAATTGGCATGGGTCAACGAAAGGATTTAGACTTAAAAATTCTTGAATCAAAACTATCTCTTGTAACAGCTGAAGACATTAATAAGCCAAACTTCATAAAATCGACTGAACTTAGTGATTATCCATATGATATTAGAGAGCATTGGATCAAATTTCTTTTACAGACAGAACAAGCCTATTGGGAAGAAATGAAATCCTTTTTAAAAAATACGATAAAGGCAAGGTCACTTCTCATCGGCAGTCAGGTGATCTATAGTCCTGCTCAGATACAAGATACGTTTGATATTATTGATAATCATGTTTATTGGGACCATCCGGTTTTTCCGAATAATGATTGGGGAGCTTGGATAATTAACAATACTGCGATGGCAGGTTCGGTACCTAACATGCTTAATACGATTTCATTTCTAGCGTCACAAAGAATCCCTGGGAAACCCTATATTGTTTCAGAGTATAATCATTCATCACCAAACTTGTTTGAGGCGGAAACTGTGCCAACGATTGCTGCTTATGCGGCACTCCAGGATTGGGATGCCTTCTTTTTATATAGTTATGGGTTTAATCATTTTAACGATAGTTGGAAAAATAAGGTTCAAAGTAATCATTTTGATATTAGAAATAATCCACTAAAAATAGCAGCACTGACATCGGCTGCAAAAATATTTAGAGAGGGGCATGTCAGTGCTTCTACGTTAGAGAGTTCAGAAGTCTTGCCAGATTTAAGCAAATTTATTTCAATTTTTCAATTAGGTACAGATAAGACGATGCCGACTTCTTTTCAGCTTGATGTACCTGCAGGAGAGTCCTTTGTTAGGGCTACGAGTATTGGGTCATCAAGAAAATCAGATTCATCAGTGCTTCCATTAGTTAGTGATACGGGAGAGTTAACTTGGGGACTAGATTCAGGTAAGTCATTTATGATTAACTCAGCAAAAACGAAAGCAATTGTTGGCCGCACTAACGGTATCCAAGATTTTGGCGGAATAAAGTTAGAGATCCAAAATTCTTTAAATAATAACTGGGGAGTGCTTTTAGCAACAGTCATTGATGGCGATAGCTTTACTGAAAATTCAAAAATATTAGTCACGACGCTTGGACAAATGAAAAATAACACTCAAGCCTGGAATTTTCAGGGTACAAGCCTCCAGCGATGGTTTCTAAATCAAAATGCTGACTTTATCACTGTCGAAAAAGTTAGGGCCAGTATTACTTTGCCGGTCAGTAGTGACAGATTGAACGTCTGGGCCTTAGACCCAAAAGGTAATAAAAAAGAGCAACTTAATGCAAGCGAAATGACTTCTAATATAAATAGCGAAACCACTATTTTACTAGATAAAGAAACATTGTGGTATGAAATTAATGTCAATTAATAATTGTGTATTATAACAGGAGAAAGACACATTCAAAAGCGAACAGTATTGATGACCTTCGCAGTTGTTTTTCCGGTATTATTGTTATTATTGAAGACGATTTATATCTTGGTTTAAGTCAAAATAAGGCATTTTGTTTCTACCGGGGGGAGTGTACAAGAGGAAAAATATTTTGCCACTGATTAAAACGAACGTCTTTCTTCAGCAAAATAATCAATTCCAAAAAATCCAAGTTCTTGATAATAGCAAAAGTATTGCCCATATAAATTATGATCTTTGGATTTCTTTCTTCCACCTTCCTCTTTTGAGGATGTGTCTTAAGAGTATAGTCTCGAAGCCATGCCAAATAGCATCGTCATCAAAAATCGATATGCCAATACTTAATGCGGAAAAATCATGCCAATCGGGAGTGGAAATCTAAAGTCTATTTTGACTCTAAGTAGTTAAATTTGGTCATCTTAAAGAATTTTTGACTTGGGCCTCTCCGAGTCAGAGAAAAATAGTTGGATACTCATTTGAGTAGAACACAAAAAAAAAGTTACTTGCCCTTCATTACAACTCAATTGAAAATAAAAGGAACTCTTTAAAAGGATAAAGGAATGCCTTTATTAATAATGCTTATCTTAAGCAGTCAGTTATTTGCTACTAGTATTAATCGCTTTTCTGCCAAAAATTTCAATTTGAACTATTTAAGTCCCATTGGCCATGGGGACGTCGAACATCTCTCTGTGAGTGGAGGTTTTGGAGTAAAGAAAAATGACCCTTATCCTATTGAGATGGAGAAAGTTAATAACACTTATGTATTAAGAACTCCTGTGATGGATATTGAATGGAGTGTTGGACAAATTCTTCTCGACATGGAAAAAATTGTTTCTCAAAAGATTAGTTTAGATATTGGGGGGAATGATAATTTTGTAGAGGGCGAAAAGTTTAGCTTTAAGCCTAAGGATCATGGAGATTATACTTTTGAATCTTTTAAAGTGAATTGTAATGGGCAGTCGGTTCAGAAAAATATTACCAATAGAATGATTGAAAACTGTGTTTATGCGATGTCTGCTCAGGTGAATAAATTAGATATACCGGCCGATTCATTTATTATTGATATCATTACTGGATTACCTGAAAAAATTGAGGAAGAAAAAAATCTTCCGGCCTATGATCTGAATTTTAAGGTTCAAGAAGGAAAGTTTAATTTGTATCTGCTTGCTCGTTATTATTTAAGAGCGGGAGTTAGAGTTTGGGGGAACATTGAGTTTAAAGATGATTTTCAAAGAGCAATTATTAGGGTAGATCAGATAAAAGTTGGATATGTTTCGATGACTCAATTCATTATGAATCAAATGAGATCTAGAATCAAAAATCCAAAAATTAAAATTGAACCTCCCTACATTTATGTGGAGCTAAGAAAAAGAAAACCATGAAAGTTAGTAGAGAAATGATCTCTGAAATAGAAACCATGTCGGTGAGGGGAGATGATTCTTCTATCGGAATTATTTTACTGCATGGCTATGGTGCCAATATGAATGACCTTTTCCCACTCTGGGAGTTATGGCATCAAGATAAATTTAATTGGTATTTTCCAAATGGGATTCAGTCACTTCCTATGGGTTATTATGAAGGGCGCTCATGGTTTTCAATTGATGTGGCAAGGTTAGAAGAGGCCATGAGATTGGGCAAGCATCGAGACTTGTCTTCTGAGATCCCTGTTGAATTTGAAGAAACAATAAAAAGATTAGAATTGTTTATTGCAGAAATTTCAAAGAGACATGAGAAAATTATTATTGGTGGATTTTCTCAAGGGGCGATGTGTGCTTCACATTTAGCAATGAAGCCGAATCTTAAAATAGAGGCCTTGATTTTATTGTCAGGGGCACTGATTGCTGAAAGTCATTTTCCTAAAGTTGCTAAAGGAATTCCTTTTTATCAATCTCATGGCATTGCTGATCCCATTCTTTCATATGATGGAGCAAAAGCATTAGAGCAAAGATTGCTTTCTCTTAATTTAAAGGGAAAACTCCATGCTTTTAGAGGGGGACATGAAATCCCCGGTAATGTGATTCACGAAGTGAAGAACTTTTTATCACTAATTTAATTGAAGCATGAGATCAACAGCATCACTACTGGAGCGAGCAAAAGCTTCTTTGATAATTTCAAAAGAGTTTTTGAAATTCTTATTTTTAATTCCATAGTTCGACCCGCAATAGCCCCCAAAAATATCCTTTATCTTTCCTATATAAGACTCAGGATCTAACCTTTCTGGATCAGAGAAAATATAGCGAAAGTCTTTTCCAGTTGTAATGAATTCGTAGGTGAGATTAAGCATAAATGGAGCAATATAGGCATATTTTCTTTGAATTTCACTCTCCTCTAAGGCCGATGCTAGATAAAGAGGAACATAAAAATGGTAAATATTTCGATTGAGGTTTTTCCATATTTCATCTGGGTAAAAAAGTTTTCGATAATTATCTTCTGATAAATCCAAAATCATATTGATATTATCGATGACTCGAGAGAGAAGTTCTTTGTTCGCGTGAAAGCTTGATTTATTTCCAGAATTTATTTTTTCTAAGTAGGCCAAATGAAGTTTCATTCTGGAAGTATCTTGAAAGAGTGCTGCAATTGTTTTTGCTGCTCCTCGAGGAGAGTAAAATTCCAAAGTCACATCCCAAATATTGAGATTTTTATCGCTGTTTTGAAGATAAAGATTAAGCCGCTCATTAAGATTCTTTAAATACTCAGTGGTTTTAGGGTCAGAAAGGATTTGAAGCAGATTTTTTTTAAAGGCCACAAATACAAAGGCCCTAGGATTCCAATGTCCCTGGGAGGAGGTAAACTTCTCCCCATCAGTAAAAATAATATCGAAATCTAAAATTTGAATCATTCTTTCTACCGCATAATCACAACCAATAGCATCATTTAGATTAAGGTAGCGGGAGCATCGATTTGAGATGAGGGTTTTAAGGCCAAAATTTCTGATCCCTTTATAGTTTGCAATAAATTGAAGTAGAGTATTAACACGACTTGATGTGGCATGAGGGGTCGCTGATGCCAAAGATGTGAAGACAAAGAAGCATGTAAAAAGAATTAACTTCATGAAGCATTCCTTGATAATAGTTGATAAAAGTAGTCGCGTGTCTTCTGATGGTCAATCTTTTATTCAAGTTGCACTGGGTTAAACAGAGATTTAACTCATGATTTTTTCTTGGTTTTGGATTTTCACTCAGGGCCCTTTGCTTTATAATATCTAAACAACATTAACCCTCAAAATTGATGAGTTTAACTTATGACACTCTCCCATGATTTTTCTTATGTTTCTTCGTCAGATAATGCTTTTATTGATGGCCTTTACAATGATTACAAAAGAAATCCTGATTCAGTAGATGTTTCTTGGAGACAATTTTTTCGTGGAGTTGAATTTGGTCTTTCAAAAGACATGGGTGGGGCCGAAGTTGTTGGAACAAGTAATTTAGTTAAAGAATTAAAAGTTTATCAATTGATTGAAGCTTATCGCTCACGAGCGCATCTTGTTTCAACCACCAATCCAATTAGAGAAAGATTAAATCGTCATCCTCGTCTTGAGCTAGAAGATTTTGGACTCTCAAATGCAGATTTAGAAGAAGCTTTTGCTGTTAGTGAATCTCTTGGTTTAGGTAATGCTAAATTAAAAGACGTGATTGCTTATTTAAAAAATACTTATTGTGGCAATCTTGGTGTTGAGTTCAACCATATTAATGACACCGAAATCAAGAATTGGTTTAGAGAAAAATTTGAAGCGTCTGTTAAAGATCGAAATTTTTCAATTGAAAAGAAAAAAAGAATTTTAACTAAGCTAAATGAAGCCGTTGCTTTTGAAAACTTTTTACATACAAAGTATGTTGGCCAAAAGCGTTTCTCACTTGAAGGTGGAGAAAATACGATTGCTGCCCTGGATGCTATTATTAATTATTCAGCAGAAAAAGGTGTGGAAGAAGTGGTGATTGGGATGGCCCACCGAGGTCGTCTGAATGTTCTTGCTAATATCTTAGGTAAAACTTACGAGTATATTTTTAATGAGTTTGAAGGTCAGGCGACACCTGATCTTACAATGGGTGATGGAGATGTGAAGTACCATATGGGTTATGCTTCTCATGTGACCACTCCTGGTGGAAAACAAGTTTACTTAAAACTCATGCCAAACCCATCGCACCTTGAAGCGGTGGACGCTGTGGTGCTTGGTTATACTCGGGCCCAAGGTGATGCTCTTTATAATGAAAATCCATCAAAACTTTTACCAATTATCATTCACGGAGATGCGGCCGTTGCTGGACAAGGGATTGTGTATGAAACAGTTCAGATGTCAGGGCTGCGTGGCTATAATGTCGGTGGAGCGATTCATTTTGTGATTAATAACCAAATTGGTTTTACTACTGATTTTGATGATGCTCGTACTTCAATTTATTGTACTAGTGTGGCGAGAATGCTTGAAACTCCAATCATTCACGTTAACGGAGATGATGCAGAGGCCGTGGTTTATGCAGTGGAATTAGCTGCAGAGTTTAGAGCGAAATTTCAAAAAGAAATTTTTGTCGATATGGTCTGCTATAGAAAGCATGGGCACAATGAATCTGATGAGCCAAGATTTACTCAGCCAAAATTTTATAAATTAATTTCTCAGCACGCTAATCCACGCGAAGTTTATAAAGATAAGCTCATTGAAGGAAAACAAATCGAAGCTCAGTTAGCTGTTCAAATGGAAGAGCAATTTAAAAATCTTCTTCAAGATCGCTTCAATAGCGTTAAGCAGAAGCCTCTTCCTTATCTTTATCAAAAACCAGAAGAGCAGTGGAAATCTTTCCGTAGATCAACTCCAAAAGATTTTGATTATTCTCCGAAAACATCTGTATCTAAAGATGTGTTGGAGAAAACTCTTAAGGCCCTCGTCTCTTTACCAGAGGGATTTAAGCCTATTCAAAAAATTGAAAAATTAATTGAGGAAAGATCAAAGCGTTGGCAGGATGATCAAATTGACTGGGCCCTAGCAGAACTTATGAGTTATGGATCACTTCTTCAAGAAGGTATTCATGTTCGTATGTCTGGACAAGATTGTATCCGTGGAACCTTCTCTCACCGACATGCGGGAGTGGTTGATGAAAACACCAATACACGTCATATCTTCTTAAACAGTATCAATGACAAGCAAGGTAAGTTTAGAATTTACAACTCACTTTTAAGTGAATATGCCGTTCTTGGTTTTGAGTATGGCTACTCTCTTGGCTCTCCTAGTAATCTTAATATCTGGGAAGCTCAGTTTGGAGATTTCGCTAACGGTGCTCAGACGATTATTGATCAATTTATTTCAAGTGGAGAGTCAAAGTGGCAGCGCCAATCAGGTGTCGTTATGCTTCTTCCTCACGGGTATGAAGGTCAAGGCCCTGAACACTCAAATGCTCGTCCAGAAAGATTTCTGCAGCTAGCGGCCGAGTGGAATATGGTGGTAGCTAATCTTACGACTCCGGCCAATATTTTCCATGCTCTTCGTCGTCAGGTGAAATGGGATTTTAGAAAGCCACTTATTATTTTCTCGCCAAAATCTTTATTAAGACATCCAGAGTGCGTATCTTCAATTAAAGATCTTACGGAAGGAAGTTTCCAAGAAATCATTGATGATTCATCGGTAAATGCTAAAGATGTGAAACGTCTTATTATGTGTACCGGTAAAGTTTTCTATGATCTAAAAGCAAAACAACAAAAAGATAAAAGAAAAGATGTGGCGATCGTTCGTCTTGAGCAGCTTTATCCAATGCCAGAAGAGCAAAGCTGGAAGTTAATGGAAAAGTATAAAAATGCTGAGAAGGTTTGGGTACAAGAAGAGCCAAAAAATATGGGGGCCTTCACATTCCTTCGTCGTTATGTTCAGTTTGATGATTTTAAATTAATTGCACGTAAATCTTCTGCTTCACCGGCCACAGGATACGCAAGTGTCCACGCTCAAGAGCAGGCAAAAATTATTAACGGTGCATTCGCTGAAAAAATTGAATCGGTTTAAAAGGAAAATATATGGTTGATGTTAAAGTTCCAAGTGTTGGTGAATCCATTAGTGAAGTAACAATTGCAAGCTGGCTTAAAAAAGATGGCGATATGGTGAAATTAGATGAGGCCATATGCTCAATTGAATCTGATAAGGCCACTTTAGAGATTTCTGCTCCTAAAGCAGGGAAATTAAAAATCTTAATTAAAGAAGGTGAAACTGTTGCGATTGGAACTAAAGTTGCTGAAGTTGATGAAACAGCTTCTGCAGCGGCAAGTGCACCAGTTGCTGAGGCCCCTAAAGCGGCCCCAGTTTCTGCTTCTGCTCCAAAACAAGAAGACTCAAAAAACTTTCCATCTCCAGCGGCGGCTAAAATTTTAGCAGAAAAAGGTGTGGATGCAACGAGTGTTGCTGGCTCTGGCAAAGATGGACGAATTACAAAGGCCGATGCATTAGGAGCAAAATCAGCTCCTGCAGCTGTTGAAACTTCTGGCTCAGAATTTAAGGCCCTTGCTCAGCAAACGATGGCCTCGTCTTTTTCTCGCGAAGTGAAGCGTGAAAAGATGTCTGGTCTGAGAAAAACAATTGCAACAAGACTAGTCAATGCAAAAAATACCACAGCAATGCTTACCACTTTCAATGAAGTTGATATGTCGGCGGTGATGGAGCTTCGTAAAAAATATAAAGATTCATTTAAAGAAAAGCATGGTGTTGGTTTAGGCTTTATGAGCTTTTTCACTAAGGCCGCTTGTGCTGCTTTAAAACAATATCCTGCTGTGAATGGAATGATTGATGGAAATGAAATTGTTTATCATAACTATGCTGATGTTGGTGTGGCCGTTTCAACTCCTAGAGGATTAGTTGTTCCAGTTATTCGTAATGCTGAGTCTATGGGAATGGCAGCAATAGAATCAAAAATCGTTGAGCTTGCGACACGTGCTCGTGATGGAAAAATAACAATTGAAGAAATGCAGAATGGAACATTTACTATCACTAATGGTGGTATTTTTGGTTCAATGCTTTCAACTCCAATTCTGAATGCTCCTCAGTCTGCGATCTTAGGTTTACACAACATTGTTGAGCGTCCAGTAGCAGTTAATGGCCAAGTGGTCATTCGCCCAATTATGTATTTGGCGCTTTCATATGATCATAGAATTATCGATGGCCGTGAGTCGGTATCATTTTTAAAAGCAGTGAAAGAAATGATTGAGGATCCATCACGTTTGTTACTTGATGTTTAAAAAAATCTACCAATCAAACGTCCCAGTAAGGTCCGAGGACAGTTTGATTAGGAAAATAAAAAAATACGAGGACCTATTAGCTATTTTAAGGAGCTCATCACATTCAATCTCTTTATAATTACTTAGTTCCTTTAAGTACTGGATTTCGAGATTGGACTGGGATGTTTGATTGATATTATGGAACAATTTGATTTAGTTGTTATTGGTTCAGGTCCCGGTGGTTATATTGCGGCCATTCGAGCAGCACAACTTGGAATGAAAGTTGCGATCATTGAAAAATATAAGACCCTTGGGGGAACATGTTTAAATGTGGGATGTATTCCTTCAAAAGCATGGCTTGATTCTTCTGAACGCTATCATGAAACAGTTCACTCTCATGATCTTCACGGCATTAATGTGGGTGAAGTAAAGCTTGATGTAAAAAAGATGAGTGGTCGTGTGGCAAAAGTGGTGGAAGGTATTACTCAAGGAGTGGCCTTCCTAATGAAAAAAAATAAGATCACTGTTTTCACAGGGCATGGATCATTTAAAGATCAGAATACTGTATTGGTTGATGGAAAAGAAGTTTCGGGCAAGAAATTTATCATTGCCACTGGCTCAAAGCCCTCTTCTTTGCCAGGTGTCACAGTTGATAAAGAGCGGATCATTACTTCAACTGAAGCTTTAAAACTTGAAGAAGTTCCAAAGCATCTTATCGTTATTGGTGGGGGAGTGATTGGACTTGAGCTTGGTTCTGTTTATAAGCGCCTTGGAGCAAAGGTTTCAGTGGTTGAATACGCTGATTCGATTATTGCGACGATGGACGTGGACATGGGCAAAGAGCTTCAAAAAGTTCTTAAAAAAGATGGAATGGAATTTTATCTTGGCCATGGAGTGACTTCAGTTTCTCGAAATAAGAATGAAGTGATTGTGAAAGCAAAAGATAAATCTAGTAATGCAGAGATTGAGTTAAAAGGTGATTACTGTTTAGTGGCGGTAGGGCGCAGACCTTATACAGATAACTTAGGTCTGGATAAGATTGGACTTAAATTAGATGAGCGCGGAAGAATTTCTGTGAACGATCACTTACAAACATCCATTCCTCACATCTATGCCATTGGGGATGTGGTCAGAGGGGCGATGCTGGCCCACAAAGCTGAAGAAGAAGGTGTTTTTGTTGCTGAATATATGGCCGGCCAGAAACCTCATATCAATTACAATCTGATCCCTGGGGTAGTTTACACTTGGCCGGAAGTTGCAGGAGTTGGAGCGACTGAGCAAGAGTTAAAACAAAAAGGTATTGCTTATAAAGTAGGAAAGTTTCCATTCCTAGCTTTAGGTAGAGCTGTGGCCTCCAATGAAAAAAATGGAGTCATCAAAGTTTTGGCCGATAAAAATACAGATGAAATTCTTGGTGTTCATATGATCGGGCCTCGCACGGCCGATATGATTGGTGAAGCAGTGGTAGCGATGGAATTTAGAGCTTCCGCTGAAGATATCGGAAGAATTTCTCACGCTCACCCTACGTATTCAGAAGGTTTCAAAGAAGCTTGTCTAGCAGCAACAGAAAATAGAGCGTTAAATATTTAATAAATTCTTGGGCCAGAGTTTCAATCTGGCCCTTTTAAGTTTCTTTTTGACACCATTTTTCTTTTAAAAAATTGCACTGAGATTTTGAGATTTTATTCTTTAAATTTTTTGGATACTTCTTCCTCATCCGGGGAGGGGCCATGAGATTCATATCTTTATTTTTAATTTTTTGTTTGATGTGGAATAGTTTTGCTTTTGCTTCAAATGCTAAAAGCTTGGAGCAAGTCTTTGATGATTACCAGTTTTCATTAGCGGTTGAATGGGATCAGAAAGATAGTAAGTTTTATGAACAAAAAACGGCAGAATTTTTTGAAGATCTCTCTCAGCTCTCAGTGGAGCAAGGATTATCTCAAGAAGAAGTTCTCAGTTTTGCTCAAAAAAAGATGGGGGATAAAAAGTCTTTTGAGGCCTTAAAGCTTAAGTTGAGCTTGTCTAAGGGGTCATCGATTAAAGACTTAGGTAATGTGCTTAAAGAGAATTCAAAAGAATTTTATCAAAAAGGAGCAAGTTGGAGTGGTGGATCTGTTGGTACTATCCTCCCAGGAATTTTAATCGGAGCTTTGTTACTCTACGCTGTTTGGTTTGGAGCGACTCATGAATGTGTAGCGTACCAAGAGACTGGTAATACGATCTGTAAGCAGCACGAATACACAAATACTGATGTGTATGGCCGAAGCTACACTGTTTATGGTGAACTTGAATGTACTCCGGAAACTGTTTGTACAGATTGGAGAAAAAAATAAATTAAGGAGAGGTTTCCTCTCCTTTTTCTAATTTTAAATATGAAGATCCATGGAGAAATTGAAGTTCTTTATCAGAAATTTTTCTAGGCACTGAAACATCATGATTGCTTTCTTCAACAGAGACCGTCTCATTTCTATGCACATAAGCAAAATCTTTCCTTTCTCCCTGAGATAAACTTATAACAGAGACAAGACCTTTTTCAACGTAGCAATTAACTAGATCCATCACCGGATTAGCGACCACGCTAAATTTCCCTTCAGTTGTCTCAATTTCAGTGTCTCCACTTTTAACAATCAATTTTTCGGCCTTACCTGCACTAAGTTTTTGCGAGAAAAGAATTTTGATTGAACCGGTAAAAAGATGAAGAGTATAAATCTTTTGGGAAGCATTAAATTCTAAGGAAAATTTTGATTTAGGACTTAACCTGAGAAAGCTACCATCAAAGAGTTTTACAGTCATGAACGAGTCTTCATAAGTAAGATATGAGCCCTTCTCATTAAGGATGTCATTGACTTGAAGGTGCTTAAGCTTATTAGGAAGATGAAAAGGAAAGAAAGTTACTTCCCCATGAAGTTGAGTTACTGCTCCAAGCTTTGCTCCAAGATTCTGGGCCGAAACCTTAAAGCATAAACAAAGAAGTATTAGGCCGCAAGACTTTGAGATTTTGATTTTGAATCTATCCATAGTTTTATTTTATCGCCGTTGTCTACAAAGTAGAAATGGAAATGTTTATTTTGATAAGTTGTTAGTGTGATCTTAGAAAAAGTATTTTTGTCACTATCAAGAACACAGGACGCAATATCCTGGTAGCTTATGTTTTTCTTATATCCAAGAAATTCGATGACAAGATTATCTTCAAAAAAATGCACTTTATGTTGAGTGTCGTAAATGATAAATCCCGCAATCATGGACACCAGTCCAATACCAAGCATTAATAAGCAGTCCTTGGTAAATTCTGGCCCTTTCATTTGCCAAATGACATAGCCTTGTATGGCATAACCCAGCACAAGCAGTGGTACGACTCGAACCATGTGGTCTAAATGATTTTCTCTTGAAATGGATGACATTTGTTTATTCATGATAGGCGTGTCGGTCATTTCAATGAAAAGTTCATGGATATTTTCCATGAAAATAGTTGAGGAGATTACGCGGAGATGAGCACCAAGATTACTCTCTGCAGCACCTACAGAAACTAAGCTTTCCTGCTGTAATTTTTAGGATATCAGAGCTAAAATATCTTATTATTTTTTCTCTAAAAGGGAGTTCAAGGTGACTGATAAAAGACTGGATTCTTTCAAAACCCGTCGATCATTAAAAGTAGGAAATAAATCTTATGATTACTTCTCACTCAAGGCCGCTCAGGCCGCTGGAATTGGTGATGTTGATAATCTTCCTTATTCATTAAAAGTGTTAATGGAAAATCTTCTTCGTAATGAAGATGGCTTCACTGTTTTTGGTGATGACATTAAGGCCATGGGTGAGTGGACTAAAAATAAAAAATCAACTCGAGAAATTAATTACTACCCGGCCCGCGTTCTCATGCAAGACTTTACCGGTGTTCCTGCAGTTGTTGATCTTGCAGCGATGAGAGATGCCATGAAGGCCGTTGGTGGAAACCCACAAAAAATTAATCCACTTGTTCCGGTTGATCTGGTGATTGATCACTCGGTGATTGTTGATTATTCAGCAAGCCCAGATGCATTCCAGAAAAATATGGATCTTGAATATGAAAGAAATGGTGAGCGCTATAAGTTTCTTAAATGGGGACAAAAAGCGTTTAAAAATTTTCGTGTAGTTCCTCCAGGGACAGGGATTTGCCACCAAGTCAATGTTGAGTACTTGGCGCAAACCGTTTGGACCAAAGAAGAAAACGGAACAACACTTGCGTACTGTGATACTTGCGTTGGTACTGACTCCCACACTACGATGGTGAATGGACTTTCTGTTCTTGGTTGGGGTGTAGGTGGTATTGAAGCTGAGGCCGCTATGCTTGGCCAAGCAGTGACGATGCTTATTCCTGAAGTGATTGGTTTTAAATTAATCGGTAAAACTAAAGAAGGTGTGACTGCCACTGATGTGGTTCTTACTGTGACCAACATGCTTCGTAAAAAAGGTGTGGTGGATAAGTTTGTTGAGTTTTATGGCCCGGGCCTAAAAGATTTAACTCTTGCCGATCGCGCGACTATTGCCAATATGGCCCCTGAATATGGAGCGACTTGCGGATTTTTCCCTGTTGATGAAAAAACGATTGAATATCTTCGTTTCACAGGCAGAGATGAGGATCGCGTACAATTAGTTGAGGCCTATGCTAAAGAGCAAGGTTTTTGGAGAAATGATTCTAAAGATCCAGTGTTCACAGATACTCTTGAATTAGATCTTTCAACAGTTGAGCCATCTCTCGCTGGCCCTAAGCGTCCTCAAGATAGAATCTCATTACAAAATGTTGCTTCTGGCTTTAATAAGGATTTAGTTTCTGAAACTGGCTTTAAAGTAAAAGCTGATGATGCTCAATTTGCCCAAAAAGTGGATGGTGCTGATTTTACTATCACTCATGGTGATGTGATGATTGCGGCCATTACTTCTTGTACCAATACATCAAATCCATCAGTTTTAATTGCAGCAGGACTTGTGGCTAAAAAGGCCAATGCTCTTGGATTATCTCGTAAACCATGGGTGAAAACTTCACTCGCTCCTGGATCTAAAGTTGTTACAGATTACTTAGAGGCCGCTGGACTTCAAGGTGAATTAAATAAACTTGGCTTTAATCTTGTTGGGTATGGTTGTACGACTTGTATTGGTAACTCTGGCCCACTTAAACCAGAGTTTTCTAAAGCGATCAAAGATGGAAATTTAACTGCAGCAGCAGTTCTTTCTGGTAACAGAAACTTTGAAGGGCGTGTCTCTCCAGATGTAAAAGCAAACTATCTTGCTTCACCTCCACTGGTGGTTGCTTATGCCATTGCTGGTAATGTGAAACTTGATCTTACAAAAGATCCAATTGGAAAAGATGCTAAAGGTAATAATGTTTATCTAAAAGATATCTGGCCTTCATCTCAAGAAATTCAAGAGGCGATGACTAAAATTACTCCAGCGATGTTTAAGTCTCGCTACTCAGATGTTTTCAAAGGTGATGAGCACTGGCAAAAAGTTCCAGTTTCAGAATCTGAAACTTATCCATGGGATGCTAATTCAACATATATTAATAATCCTCCATACTTTAAGGGAATGAAAAAAGATCCTGAAGCAGTGAAGGATATTGTTGGCGCGAATGTACTTGGTCTTTTTGCAGATTCAATCACAACAGATCACATCTCTCCTGCTGGATCATTTAAACCTGATACTCCGGCCGGATCTTACCTTGTTTCTCGTGGAGTAAAACCAGCTGACTTTAACCAATATGGTGCTCGCCGTGGGCATGATGAAGTGATGACTCGTGGAACTTTCGCGAATATTCGTCTTAAAAATGAAATGGTGAAATCAGGCAAAGAAGGTGGGTTCACGACTTATATTCCAAGCGGTGAAGAGACAACCATTTATGATGCTTCTATGAAGTATCAGCAAGCAGGCAAACCTCTGGTTGTTGTTGCTGGTAAAGAATACGGAACTGGATCTAGCCGTGACTGGGCCGCTAAAGGGACTCGTCTTCTAGGTATTAAGGCCGTGATCACTGAGAGCTTTGAGCGTATTCACAGATCAAATCTTATTGGTATGGGAGTGATTCCACTTCAATTTACTAATGGCGAAACAAGAAAGTCTCTTAATCTTGATGGATCTGAAGAAATTACGATCCATGGTTTAACTAACATGAAACCAAAAGATAAGCTGACGGCCGAAATTAAACGTAAGAATGGGGAAGTGACAAAAGTGACTCTTCAATCTCGTATTGATACGGCCAATGAGCTTGAGTACTACAAGAATTCAGGAATTCTTCACTACGTTCTTAGAAAATTAAATGCCTAATCCGAGGGGCCCTTTGATCTGAGCCCTAAATTCAGGACAGTTTAAAAAACAAGACCAAATTCTACCCCTGCTTCGGCGGGGGTTTTTCTTTTTAAACTCCATTGAGGACGTTCATAGTTATAGTATGTCATATACTTT
>JBFWTE010000038.1:0-30361 GCA_050247975.1 Bacteriovoracaceae bacterium | reverse complement strand
AGAAGACTTTATGAATAGGAATTATCCATTTTCGAGGCAAAAGATTGTCGCTTAAAAGAAAAAGTCCTGCCAAAAGCAGGACTTTTTTTCAATTATGAATCCTCAGTTCGGTGCGAACAATTAATTTAATTGATCATTTCTTTAGCAATATCTTTCTTCTTACCTCTAATCACAGAAATAAGTTTCGATTTGCTATCCTTAGGAGCTCTATTAATTACAAAACGTATCCCCATGCCGGTAATCTGGCCTTGTCGATTGGTTTTATTTTCAAGGTGCCAGCCAATTCCAGCTTCAGTCACCATTTCTTTTAAAATAATAAGGTTCATATCGTTCATATCAGTCATGGCCGAATTTTGACTTGAAGAAAACTCTAGCTCAGCTGCTGTGAAAGTACTTTGGGCAAGAAACAAATTAATAATAGATCGATCAGAATGGATTTGGTTACTTACTAAAATTTTCTTATCATTAGTTCTTCTCGTGGCCAGTTTATTAACTGCTGCATTCAACAATTGCTCTAACATTTCAAAATCGATCGCAAGTGCAACATCTCTAACTTCACTTAATTGAATTAAATCTTTTGGATGAATATTTTGAAGAGAGACTAAGGCCTCTTTTAGATGGGCCCTATTTGTGATTGAAGGCCCATTCTCCTCAACGAGAGTCTGATGCTGTTCTTCAACCTTTGAGTTATCACTAGAAGAACGATTGGATAAGCGCTCCAATACTCCCCCATGATAATCTTTGAAGATTTGCGTCGTCACTGGCATATTCTGACTCAGCAGTGCCCGAGAAACTAAATCATCAACCATCCCACTAACATTGGCATTTCCAGTTTTAAGAAGATTTAGAGCATTCTTTTCAATGTCACGAGTAATTTGAATACGATTAAATTCTTGAAGAGAAAGAAGGCTCAAGGCCAGAACGAAAATAATAAGACCGGCACCCATTAAAACTTCATCATTGAACTGAATAGATCTCATTTGCGAAGTTGCTGCATCAATCTCATCAATCAAATTAGTTTTAAAAGTCTCCATTTTTGAATATCGATCGGATAAAGGAGACATTGAAGCATCTAAGTTTTGTCCAGCGAGCATTGGGGAATGGATCTTTAAAACTTTCTCATGAAACCAATGAACTTCAGAAATTAATTGATTTAAGGTCTCGTACCCCTTTCCAACATTTTGCTTAAAAGGATTAATCCCTTTAATAGTTTCATTTAAGCATTCATCTGAAAGCCCCATAAAGCCGCGGTTCAGATATGGAGATTGAATGTCCTTAATCATCATAGCGGTGAAGGTCTGAGAGATGCGGTTAAAGCAGGTGCCGATCCCCTGATTTAAAACATTTAATCTATCTAGTTCACTTTGATTCGATTGATAATGCCAGAAAGACCCAAGGGTAATGGCCATGCCAATGGCACAAAAAACTAAGATTTTAGAGGCAGAAAGACTAAGAATTTTTTTCATGGTCAACAACATCCTTATTGTTTTCAGGGGTCTAAAAACGACTAAATAAACCCTTAATTATTGTCCCCTTTTCAAACCGTATGAGTCAAGGGAGCAAATATGTCCGACTAAAGAACTTAACCTGTAGTTTTTCATAAACTGATTGTATAAAATCTAACCCAGAGCTAAGATTTGTAGAGTAAAGGAGTCCGGTTTGACGGCACGCTCAGTTCGTATAGAACTAAAGATAAACTTCCCGCTCATTTTATTTATCGTTCTGGTAATTCACGCTCTCCTATTGGCATTTGAAACTTTAACTCCATTAGAAAAATTCGCTGAATCAAGGCCAGAGACCACACCCTTAAAAATTAGAGATATAAGAACAGTTGGAAGTCGTGAAAGTAAAGTTAATAGCTCGACCTACCTTTCTAAGAATCCAACTCAATCTAAAACCATTGCCAAAGATCGATTTGCCCCAAATTTTAATAAAGGCAAAAATGAAGTTATTACCAAAGAGAAGCCCCCTTTAAGTTTCAAAGATCTCTCGCCGGCAAAACAAATAACAGAAGTCAAACCTAAGACTGCTCCTCAAATCCGGCCTGGCACTCGTCCTGAAGTGACTACTGCAAAGAAAGCGATCAGTGCAATTAAATTAAATGGCCAGCAGATGAAGCAGTTTGCGGCCTCAAATGCAGCAAGTTTAAGTGGAGATCCAAGAGCGGCCAGTCTTTCAAACAGTGATATTCTCGTGAATTTAGAAGTGCCTGAAGGTGTTAATCCGGATGAACTCAATGATTATGAATTGATGTTCTATAGCTTTCAAAGAAGAACAGCTATTAATTATATCAATTCTTTTTATAAAAACTTGGACAAGTTTGAGAGAGAAAATCCACATCTTCAATTTCCTCTGACTAATGATAAACAGGTTATGACGGGACGACTTACATATGATGAGAAAGGCAATTTAAAGCAAATTAAAATGATTCGTTGGTCAAATATTGATAAGCTTCAAGATTTCTTTGTTGATGTTCTAAAAAATATGGATACTCTTCACAATCCACCTCAAGCATTATGGAAGCGGGATGGTGAGTTCTCAATTTTCTTTAGCTTAGTTATTAACGGCTAAATCTCTCTTCAAGCCAATCATTTACTTTTTGCCAAGGTGATCGCTGAGGTTCTTTTAATAAATTAAAAACAGAACTGCGCATTTCTTTCTCTAGGTCCTGATAAGATCTGGCGAAAACTTCACCATGAGGGATGAGAGATTTAATAAGTGAGATTTCATTCTCTTTATTTTTAATCTCATTTTCAAATTCTGGATGAGTGCGGACAAAGGCTTCAAATTCGGCTTTCTCTTCTTGAGAAAGAGTTCCATCAAGATAGGCCGCAATTTTATTTTGATATTTTTTAAAAGGTTGTGCTTCAATCATAGACTCACCCCTTTATTCAATTCATTTTTAAGTAAGAATCTTCCATTATGCATTTTTTCAATCACCTCAAAACGAGGCATTTTAGAAATTTCTTCAACTTCCTCAATACTCAGCTGACACTCAAACCGAAGCGAAAGTATTAAACGAACTTTGCCGTCTAATTGATAAAAGGCCGCAAACTCCGAAGGTCTCACTTGCTTCATTTGTTCTGCTAACTGCACGGACCTTCTTAGACCAATATCTGAAAGATAATGAAGAAGGCCTTTAAAAATGATTTTTCTCAGAACTTGCACTTCTCTTTTATCATGTGAGAGCTCTTTTCTTAGAAGATGCTTTCGCTCTTTAATAAGATAGGCATTTAACCCATCAATCACCAATTGTTCGGCCTGTAGATCATCAGGAATTAAAGCATACGCCACCCGGTAGAGCTTTTCGGCCAAAGGATGAATAAGAGCATAAAAATCTTTTCTTTTCATAAGCTTCTATTTTAACTGGCCCAGGACCATCGCTACAAGAGAATAAATTCTATTAATTACTAACTTACTCAAGTTCTTTTAAGCATTTAGATCTAAAGACTCAACTTTTTTCAAGTTTTTTTACCTAATTCCGACAAGTTCAATGAGATGGACTTTTTAAGGATAGATTTATGACAAAGGCTTCACTACTTTTAATCTTAATTTTCGGAATATTTTTGACCGGATGTACTGAGAAAAAAAGTAAATCAAGCACCAGCACTTCAAGCAGCAGCACTCTTTGTGAAGGAGGAAGCTACTATACTTCTCCAAGCTGCGCTGGATACTGTTTGGCCAACCCTAATGCAGCTGGATGCTCAGGTAGTGGATCGGGTGGAACAACAACTTCTTGTAATCCTCCTCAACCAAGTCAGCAAAGTGTATGTTCTAATTACTGCCTTTTTTATGGTGGGGCCAATGGTTGTGTTAACGGTGTGAACTGTATGACAAATCCAACAGCTTCAGGTTGTGGTGGATCATCAACGGCTGTGAATCCTAATTGGGGAGTTCAATACCCGGGCGGAGTTCCATCTGGAAACTGTAGCTCTACTTATACTCCAAGTGGAACAACATCATCATATGATACTCGTAAAGGAACAGTCACAATCGTTGGCGGCTCTTGGTACAATCCTTCTACTTCTCAAGCAGGAAATTACCTTAATACATCATCTTTACTTAAATCAGTTTCAGGATCTCAAACTTTCTTTTTAACTGATAGCTATTTAAAAGTTCGCTTTAAAGTAAAACCTCAACCAGAAGCGGCCCAAAGCTCTACCATGTGTTATGGCCGTAATATGCCGGCCTCAACAATTCCTGGATACACCAAGCTGCAGTTTACTGTGACATTGGTTGGTAAGAAGGCGGATAACTCAACTGTAAGTGAGCCAATTGGAACATATATTGTTGGAGTGAACTCATGCTCTGATGGAATTGATCTTTCTTCATACCGCTCAATGTATCCTGGTGGAATTTATTTAATTGTCTCTGATGTTAAGGCCAACCAAAATTGTTGGTGGGATAACAACACAGGCTTCACCAATTGTAATGCCTACAAGGCCGTGCGCTCATTTGATTGTTGGCAGATGGATTTTGAAGTTGCCGCTGATGGAACAAAAACTTTTGATTAAACCAGTAGTTATTCAGGTTACATTCTCTCAGATTAGTGTGTAAAAAATAGACAAGAATCTTGTCCATTTTTTACACTCGTTCCTGGCCAATGTAACTATTACATTTACTACTCGTATGCCCTGAATGCCATGTTACAACCAACAATATGAATATCACTCCGTACATGGCCCTCATAACAATATCTTTGTATCTTATTTCACTTGCTGCATATCCTGGAGTAAAGTTGCTTGATTTGGCCAGAGAAGGCAAACTTGAGTACGAAACTGGCTGTGATGAATTTATCCAGAAAGTTGATCGCAGCTCTCTTCAGTCAAATAGCTTAAGAAAGATGCTCATAAAGCTTAAAGAAATGCCAAATCGAGATGCATTTTTTTTTCATTATACTTTTACAGATAAATTAGGCGAAATTTTAAACAAGAACATTGCAAATAGAAATGAAGCACATGAAAAAACCAAGGCCGAGAATGGATATAAATCAATCATGGAATATCAAATGTCTAAATCTACAATGATCTTCAATGAATCAGGCGTTGGGATCTATGTTTCAAGCAATCCATTTAGCTCTGCACAGTATGGTAAAAATCAAATCATGTTTGAAATTTCCGAAGAAGCAAATGTTTTAGATTTGTCCAGACCTGGCACTGGCCTATACTCCGTCATGAGTGAGCTAGAACAAAAAAACCCTGGTCTTTCAAGTTGCGTACGTAATTTTAAACGTTCATTAATTTTAAATGAAAATAATGTTGATATAACTAATGACTATATCCCTTATGACTACTATGTGATTTTAAATGAAGACGTCATTTTACAGACCCATGTTACTGAAATTAACACGACATCAAGAAGAAGAATTATCAATAAAATGTTAAATGCCGAATTGGCCTATACTTTAATTGAAAATATTGAAGAGCTAGGTTACAAAGGTGATTTTTTTGTCAAATTAAGCGAGATAAAACTTGATAGTCGTCTTGAAGATTGGATTAAAGAAGTAGATTTTTGGACACCTGGAATTAAGTCATCATTCAAAAAGATGATAGAAAATTATCAAGGTACAAAAAAAGATAAAATCCTAGACTTATTCCCGAAATAACAATCCTCTATTAAATCATCATATCAATCATCACATCAGCAAGATTTCTCTGATAGGCAAAACTCACTTCTACCAGAAGGCCAGGACAAGTGATGTTCACTTCTGTAATCGAGTCAGCAAGTATATCAAAAGCAACCCAATCAACTCCGTATTCTTTTAATTCATGAACAATACTCTCACAACGCTCTCTTGCGATATCTGACAGAGGCTCTGCATGAAAGCTTGCTCCTTGAGCTATATTGGATAAAAACTCTCCATCCTTAGGTGTTTTCAGAATGGTTCCCAGCTCCACACCCTTAAAATAAACAGATCGAATCTCCCCTGTTTTTACGGCCTCAACAAAAGGCTGCACAATCACAGGCCCCTGCAACTCGATAACCTTTTCCTCAAATCGCTTTTGCCAGCCATTAAGATCCAGCTTCTCCACTCCTAGCCCACTATAAAGATCCATCGGCTTAACAATAATAGCACTTGGTTTAGGATCAAGGGCCTGCACAAATTGTTCTGCAAGTTTTAAGTTTTCTCCAATATAACTAGCAACCGCACCACTTTTTCTATAGGCGTAGAGTTTCTCATTAAATTGCATAATGCCACGAGGATCATTCATCACCTTAATTCCCATTGAAACTAAATGATCTAGCATCCAAAGAATTCTTAGATAATGGCTATCAAAAGGAGGATCAAGTCGCATATGAATGACATCTTCAGTATTAAGCTCAATCACTTTTTGATGAGTCGTCTCTAAAGATTTAAGATAAATCCCATCCTCTTTTAATTCTCCCTTAAACTCATGAACGGTCAGCTTCTGAATACCTTGATTATGAATGGCAAAATCTTTTTCAAAAAACAAATATGTTTCAATTCCTCTTTTCTGAAGGGCAAGGGCCAGCATTAAAGAAGAATCTTTTTTGATATTAAGTTTATCTAGCGGATCAATTAGGAGTAGATGTCTCATCTGGTACCTTTAATTTTAAATAATCAGTGAAGTGTTCCACTTTATCTTGCTTTTTAAACACTTTGTATTCGCTCTTAAGCCAAGATAAAAATTCTTTTAAATTTAATTTCTGATGGGCCTTTAATGCATAAAGAAAATCTTGTTCTTCCTCATAGGTTAGAAAGGCAGCAAAGCTCGCCTGATTCCAATGATCTTTAATCTCACAATCATCTTCACTTAGTTTAAGCTGCTGGCAAAGGGACCTAAGATCAGGTTTAAAGACTTCTTCCACAAACCGCTTGGTAAGAATATCGGCCTTCTCATCAGTAATAAATCCACCGAGTTTATCAAACTCTTCTTGAAGAATTTTAATTAGCTCAAGCACTCTTTTAGAGAAGACTTCTTTTCGTTCTTCTTTTTTTAAATAGATTTCAAGTTCAGGTTTTCCCTTGAAATACTCATGCAGCAACTCTTTGCCATAAAGATTGGCAAGGTTTTCATTAAGATCCACATCATCTCGAATAAAAAAGACGGTATGAAATAATTCATGAAAAACCAGCTCTGCCAGTTCAACATCATCAAACTGAAAGAAGGAGGAAAGGATTCTATCTTCTAAATAACCTAAGGTGGAATAAGCGTAAACCGGTCGAACCCAAGTGACTAAATTTTCTTTTTCTCTTAATTTCTTAGCAAAACTTTTGGCCGACTCTTTTTTTAAAAAACCTAGATAGGGAAAACTTCCCATAAAAGGAAATTCAAATTCATGAGCACGAATTTCCGTGTGTGGACTTGCAACGACTAAATAGGAAACTGCTTCATGGTCAAGCATGGTTGTTTTAGAATAAATTTTAGTCGGTTTCTCAGAAAAATAACGGTAGAAAAACTCCTTATAGTCACCCACGAGAAGAATCTTTCTCTTCACTTCCTGACTAACTTTGGGATCATTTAAAATTTTACTATTCTCCTCTCCCGCCATTTGCAATTTTAACTGTTGGTATCCTTGCTCAGTGATATAACCAAGCTTGGCACAACTAGATATTAGCAAAAGTAAAATAAGAGAAAACTTCATGGTCTCATTCTAGCGGCTTTTTCTGGTGCTGACAAAAATGGCCACAGGAACAAGAATGAGAGAAATAAATACTTTCAACGCTATGTGCACTTTCAAGAAAAAATTAATATAAATTAAAGAACCCGTGATCATCACCACGCAGAGGATTTTGGCCTTCGTTCTGATGACTCGATTCTCCTGCCAGTCTCGAATCCCGTCACCGGCCACAGGAAGGCTAAGTAGCCAGCGGTGAAAGCGAGGAGAAGATTTAGAAAATAAAAAGGCCGACAGGATAAGAAAAGGAGTCGTGGGGATGATAGGTAGAAAAGCGCCAATAATCCCGAGGGCAAAACTAATCCAGGCAATGGTAAACCACAACCACTTCACAGATTTTTCCCATGATCCTTAATAATTTTTCCTTGAGTAGATAGAGCAGTTGCTGAAAGAATTTCAACATCCACCCAATGCCACTGATAATCTTGATCAACGGTCTCCGGCTCAAAGTGAACTAATCGGTAACAAGAAGTTCTTCCTGTCCATTTTAGAACACCCTTACTTAAACCCTTCTCTTCAACCAAAATGCGGTAAGTCTTCCCTACCATTTGCTGGCGGATATTGGCCTGAATTTTAAGTTGCTTCTCTTGAATTTCACGTAAACGACGTCCACGAATATCATCTGTTAAAATATCAGTCATTCGGGCCGCTTTGGTGCCTTTTCTTGCTGAGAAAGAATAAGCATAAATGAAATCAAACTGAGCATCATCTAAAAGCTTAAGAGTATCCTGATGCTCTTCTTCAGTTTCATTAGGAAAGCCAGCAATGATATCAGTAGAGATAATCATTTCCGGATTAGCTTTACGCATTTTTGAAATCAAATTCAAGTAATGCTCGATAGTATATTCACGAAGCATGCGCTGAAGAACGGTGTTTGATCCAGATTGAACTGGTAGGTGTAAGTGATTTGCTAATTTTTTGGCACTCGCGTGGGCCTCAACCAGATCATCGGTTACATCATAAGGATGAGAAGTGGTATAACGAAGTCTCTGAAGACCCTCGATCTTATCCAGCTCCATAATTAATTGAGCAAGGGATTCACCATTATCTTTTCCAAAACTATTTACATTTTGTCCGAGCAGCATCACCTCTTGAACTCCTGAGAATTCAACCAAGCGCTTAACATCTTTTACAATTTCATCCAAGCGACGAGATTTCTCTCTTCCACGAGTAAAAGGAACAATACAGTAAGAACAAAACTTATCACAACCTTTGATGATGTTCACAAACGCCATTGGTGAGCCGTGAGTAATTTTTGTTTCGATAGAATAATTTTCTGAACGATCCCAAGAAGTCACAGCGAATTTTTTATCGCCAGCATAAGCGCGATAAACCATCTCCCCGATGTTATCCACTACGTCGGTTCCAAAAGCAAAATCAAGCTGCTTATATTTTGAAATAAGATCTTTACCTTCGGTCTGAGCAATACATCCACCTGCGGCCACAATGACGTTCTTTTTTAATCCCGTTTCAGGGTCGACATCGGCCTTAAGTTTTTTTGTCTCACCTAAATGAGAATAAAACTTTTGGTTAGCGAGATCGCGGACCGCACAGGTATTAAAAATCACCAGATCAGCATCAGACTGATCATCTGTTTTGGTAAAATTTAGTCCTGAAAGATGTGACATGATTCGTTCACTGTCATGATAGTTCATCTGACAGCCGTAAGTTTTCATCCAAACTTTACGTGGGGGAAATTCAAGGTCACCGACCTTGATCGTATTTGATTCAGTGTTTTCCATAGGCCCTCAAAACTTTAGCTGTTAAATCTAAGATGTGGGTTGATAAATTTATGGCGCAATATAGCAATGGCACTCGATAAAGTAAAGCTAGAGTGAATTCAATTTCTGTTGAATTTTGAGTTTACTTGCATCAGAAAGACAGGCCTGAAAAACATTTGAATCGGCCATTTTTTCAAGTTGTAAACGAGAAAGGGTCTTATCCCCTTGCTTTGCGTAACAATCCGCAACATCGAAAAGCCCCTCTGCAATTGGATCCAAGTTAGGGCATCTCCAAGTTTTGGTTCCTTTGTAAGTTTTTGGGCCCAACTTAGGATTGAAGGCCTCAAATGTGTCGCCCGCAACATTGGCAATACACCGGCCGGCCTCAGAATCAAGATCACTCGTTTTATTTATGGCATTCACTGCGAGATAGGGAGAACAAATAGCAATACCCGTGATGGCACCTCCGACAAAACTAACTGCAATGTCAGTGGAATAGGCCAGTCCAGTAATTAAATAACTCACACCAGTTCCGGCCCCTTCAGAGACGTTTTCCCAAATAAGCTGACCTCGGCCAAGCTTGGCCTCTTTGAATTTTTCCTGACAAGATCCTTCAATCAGGTGATCTTTTTTAATGTGATTTTTATGCGTACAAGAAATAAAAAGAGAAAGGAGGAGGCTTAAAAAAAATCTCAACCTCACTAAATAATCTCCAATTGCAACGCAAGGTAGAAACTTAGATTAAAGATAAAATGAAGCACCATGGGAGCGATAATTGAGTGAAATCTCAATAATGCCTGGCCGCAAATTAAACCTAGTAAAAAGGTATAAAAAATTTGAAAACCAATAAATGGTACATATTCAACAGGCAGAACAGTTAAACCAATGAGGTGAGAAAAAGAAAAAATGGCGGCCACAAGCATGAAGGTATAGTTTTTCCCACCGACACTTCCTACTAAAACTCGCTGAAAGGCCTGACGAAAAACCAATTCTTCTAGGATTGGAGCAAAAATCAATAGATGCCATTCTAAGTTATTTACTAAACGAAATGGCGTTTCAATATCCATGTACCAAATAGCAAAAATACAAGAAACGGCAAGAAGGAAGACTTCACCAACGGCCTTAAGAGAATTTAAGTTAAGCTGCCATCGAAATTTCCAAGGCAATCTAAAAAAGAAAGAAACAATCAGAGCAAATAGGAGGTCAAAAATGTAGGAAAAGGAAATTGAAGAAGGAATCTTATGCCAAGGAAGACCCCAAGAAAACGCAAAATAGACTATGACTAAAAGAAAAAATGTAATCAACTAATTTCCCCTATTATGGCCAACTGATTCACGACTTTCATTATTTCATCATAGAATTGCGGTTTTGTAACTTTGATTATTTGCTGAAAAGTTGGGTTCTTACTGTCCCCATGACCTTTATCCTTATCGTTAAAAACAACAATTAAAAGGGTGGAATCGGGACGCATGTAATAAAAAATATCTAAATTAAAAGCAATCAAGCGAAGAACACTCTCCCCGGTTTCTGGAACAGTGCCAGCAAATAAAGAAGCAGATAGAATAAGATCACTTCTGCCTTTAAATTGCTCAATAGCTCGAGTCAACGTGCCAAAACTTGCCTGCAACCACTGAAGAGCTCGCCCTTCGTTTTGAATATCTGTTGCAGTAGCACCGCTAACAGGAGTGAGCATAAAACTTTTATTTAATTCTAAACTATATTTAAGAGTAGAGTGGATGGCCAAGTTCATTAAGTTCTTGAATGTTTCACGCTCTTTACTAGGCCTGAGCTTACGAATAATTTTCTTATCTTTAATAAATGTAAGTTCTTCCAGGGTTGATTTCACCCACTGGATTTGCTCCATTTGCTGATGGTGAACTTCAATCACCCATTGCCGGTCAGAAGGATTTTGCAAATCAAAATTCCAACTCACCACTCTCCACGAAGAGTTTTCTGGTGAAAATTTTAAAAATAAATCTTCAGGCCTGTTTTTTTTAAATAGACGGAAAATATCCATAATATTAACGAGAAATTTCCTTATCAAAATATTCCCAAATGTCATTCCATTTTTTAGATGAATAAATGAAATTTCGATCCTTTTCTTTTATCAAATTTTTGTCTACTCCATGATCCAAAAACTTTAAAAGATGATCATAATAGCCACTAACATTTAAAATCGCGATGGGTTTATGATGAATGCCAATTTGCTTCCAAGTGGTAATTTCAAAAAGCTCATCCAATGTCCCCATTCCTCCTGGGAAAATAAGAAAGGCATCAGAGAGATCATACATTAATTTTTTTCTCTCATGCATATCCTTCACAATATGAATTTTAGTTAAACCTCCATGAGTGACTTCTTTGTGCATTAGCTGCTGAGGCATAACACCAGTGACTTTACCACCAAGGTTAATCAGTTCGTTAGCGAGAGCACCCATGATTCCAACATTGGCACCTCCGTAAACTAATTCAATATTATTTTCTGCAAAAAACTTCATGACGTTTTTTATTTCAACAGGAACCTGAACATCAGTACTATTATTAGCGCCACAAAATATACAAATCCTCATTTTTTCAATCTCCGCAAATACCAGGTTAGAAAGATCATCTCTACCAACATAAACGCCCCAAAGGCAATATAGAATCCACCAGTCTTCCAAAATAACCAGGTAGATGTATCCTCATAGATCGCCACTTTTGCCATAAACGCAGCAAAGCCAATAAGAAAAAGACACATATGCCATTCAAGCATTTTATAAATTTCATTTGGCATTGGAGGTTTCTGTTTCATATCCACTAACATTTCAAACATCAAAGATTGCCCACGAAATTTTTTGTAAATCAAAAAACTCGCCACACTTAGTCCTGTTAGTGTGGGTTGTAATTTAAACCACACTCCTTCCTTGGCAAGAAGTGAAATAAATCCGAGAACAATAACAAGTGAAAGGTTTAATTTAGAAAGAGTATGAACATGTCCGGTGAATTTTTTTTCGAGCCCCATTTCCAATACACCAAGAAGGATTCCTCCTATAAGTGCAATCTCTAAACTAAAATAAGTTTCAAGGGCCCAGTAAGCAACTGCTGGAATAAATGATAAAAGAAAATATGGTGGAGATGACTCTTTATTCATCCCCAAATCTTAAGCTATTTTTCTTACTTTTTCTTCACAATAGATAAGATATTCTTCTTTAAATCGAATGGGATCTAAGATTTCGACGTTTTTTCCAAGGCCCATTAACCAATCAAATAAATCATGGCACGGCTCCACATATGCGGCCCAAATAAGATCTCCATTGGGGTTGGTGATCATACAAGGTTTCCCTAAAAAATGATGACTTGGGGATAGATTCACTGATTGTGGATTATGTATTTTTAAAATAAGTCTGGTTTCTTTTTCATTCATCGATCTAATTGCTGCAATAAATTCTTCGACTTCGAAATTGGAAACTTTTCCACCTTGTCCACCCAGAACAATTCCAACCTCAGCTAATTCATTGATAGGTGTAATCACCAAACAATGATCGTTTCCATCTTCAGCAATAAGAGAAAGCTGGCCCTCTATATGAACAATCCGACAAGGATAAAAATGATAGACCTTTTCTTCGGTTGATTTCGCTCGAACATAACTTTTATCAAGAATCGCTTTATCTAATTGTTGAATTAACATTTGTTGGTGAAGAGTATATTTTTCATCTACAGCTTCAAGATGCTTTAGCATCTCCATAATCACTTTGATAGGCCCATTTTCTGTGACTTTTTTCTTCAGTAGCCTAAAATCACTATTGTCATCATCTATACTAAGAAGAAGTTCATTTAACTTCAGCCATTCCCCTGGACTAAGAGGTAACATGTACTCAAGTGCAGATAAATTAATATCCACCCATTCATCCCCTTCAGATTCATAAACCTGAAGGCCTTCACCTTGAGGAAATAGTTGCTGGATGAATTCAAGGCATTCCCTTTTATCCATTTCAAGTTCCAGGGCCAGATCGCTCAGCAAAATAGCACCTTGCTGCTCCCCTAAAACCATTAATTTCTTCCACTTTTCAGCTACATTCTTAGGACTAGGCCCTTTCATGCAATTCCTCTTGGTATTCCTGATTCTTCTTGTCGGCTATTTCTTTTTAACTCTTTAGTGCAAATTTTGGCTTTTAGCTGGATAATAGGCTTATGTTGTGGAATTCCTTACTAAAAAATCCGGTTCTGGTTATAGGCCTCCTTCTAATGGGGCTGTTTCTCTATCAGGTTCAGCAGAAGGAAAAATGGGGAATCTTTACCAATCCAAAACTCATTCCAACCTCTTGTAGGGCGGCCCTCATTAAAATTGAAAAAAGAACTCCCGCTAATTGGAAACTTTTTTGTGAAGGTAATAATCTAGCGGTTGAAATTAACGAAATCACAGTGCCCGAAAAAGCCGTAAATCTAAAGGTATTAATGTATCGTCAGTTGGCCAATCACATGACCTTTGTAGCTCGGGCATCTCAAACTGATATTTTAGAAAAAGTAACTTTTGTACGTTTAAGGCTGATGCATCCAAAAATGGAAATCAATGCTGTGACTGAAGGAAAATATATTGTAAAGCTTGCAACCCTAGAATCTCCTGAGCACATCATGACTCATTTGAAGAGCACGGTTCAGGTCAAAGAAACTATCAAATAATTCGGCCCCACTATCTTCAATGACATCTTTCCATTCGTACCTTAGTGCATGTAAAAAAAGTCTCTCAGACTTTCTTCCCCCATAAAGCTCATCACCTAAAAGTGGAAAACCGAGATGAGCAATTTGGGCCCGAATTTGATGTCTTAAACCGGTTTTTAAATTTATTAAAAGAAGGCTTTTGTCATTACTCTCAGCTAATTTAAGGACACTTAAAGTGCCTTCCTGAGATTCATCTATACACCTATCAAAAACCTTCTGTTTACTTCCTTTGACTCCCTTAGAGCGAAAATAATGGGTCCAAAGACCATCTTGATTAAAACTGCCTTCAACCACGGCCCAATAAAATTTTCGTTTCATTTCAGTCTTAAAGTGATCTCTAATTTCTTTAAGGAGTTTCTCTGTCTTTGCCAATATCAAAACACCAGAAGTTTCAAAATCCAATCGAAACAAAAGTCCTCGATCATAGTTTGCTGTATTTATCATTAATGGGCCCCAAATATTATTCTGGACAAGAAAATTTAATACCGTGTTAGTGTCTGAATATTTATGGGGATGAGAATGAATAAAAGCGGGCTTATGAACTGCAATATAATCATCAGTCTCTTTAAGAACTTGAATTGGTGGCCCCTGATAATTTGGATTTATTTGCAAGTGATTCACTAAATCAAGAGGAAGCTTGCTAAGCTCTCCTTTTTTAATTTCATGGTCCTGCTGTTTTGAAGAATAGTACTTTTTAATTTGTTGGCCAGAGCATCCCAGAGAAAGGCGTAGAGCTTCCTTTAATGAATCCTCATCATTTATCCATTGTAGTTCAATATAATCCATCTTTTTATTGGGCCTCTACTTTACGTCCCTCGGTGCGAAGATCTGATTTTTTGAGTAAGAACTCTACTCTGCGATCAGATACATTTCCTTCTACTTTTGGCTGAGGTCTAGAATCTCCATAGAATATAATGGTAATTCTATCAGCTGAAACACCTCGCTGTATTAATGCTTTTGCCACGGCCATGGCCCTTTGTGAAGACAGTGCATATGCATCAATATTTTTATCTTTAGCAGAAACTTCGCCTCTTTCAGCGTGTCCTTCTACCATGATGTTCCAACTATTTTCTCTCATCATTTGAACCAAACGATCAAAGACATGAATATTAATCTCATCAATACCAGTTGAACCTTTATTAAACTGAATCCGATCTTTCATTCTTACAAAAATGGACTCAGGCATCTCATAAACATTGGCCGACTCTGCCAAATCATTATCTGCAAGCATTTTTTTGGCCTGATTCAACTGCCCATCAGATTCTCGGTTAATTTCATGCTTATCCAATAGTCCCTCGGACGTTAAAAACTCAATAGGAAAAGGCTTGGCCGACATATCAGAATCAATCATGGTTGGAGCATCGTTAGGTGACTTACCAGGTCTCATCACCTCTCCAGCTTTTAAAACGTTACCACCAAACGCATTTCGAAGTGATCCAATGGCCGCTTCATATTTTGCAGTCTCAGTTTTAGCAAAAGAAAGAAGCAAAATAAAAAACGTTAGTAGCAGCGTACATAGATCTGAGAAAGTTGCTAGCCACCCTGGAGCACCAGGCTTACAGGGAGGGCACTTAGGTGCGTCGGCCATAACTACTCCTTCTTATCCTCAACTAAACGATCTTTTGGAGGCAGGAATGAATCAAGTTTTTCACGAATCACTCGAGGGTTCTCACCAGCAACAATACCAAGAACACCAGCAACAATAATATTCATCTTTGTCGCTTCTTGTTTTGATCTTTGCTTTAATTTACCTGCAATAGGAATAGTGAACACGTTAGCAATCACAGCTCCGTAGAATGTGGTCAAGAGAGCAACCGCCATCGCAGGACCGATTGATGAAGGATCCGACATGTTCTGCAACATTTGCACGAGACCAATCAGTGTCCCGATCATTCCCATCGCCGGGCCATCGGCCCCCATCCCTTCTAGCACTTCAATCCCTTTGGCATGACGCTCTTCCATTGCGGCAATCTCTAATGACAAGATTGAAGTAATAACCTCAGGAGGTCTGTTATCTGCTGCAAGAGTCACGGCCTTCTTTAAAAACTTATCTTCAACAGGAACTTTTTCAAGAGCGAATACAGATTCTCTTCTGGCAGTCTCAGCTAGTTTTTGGATCTCTTCAATCATCGCCTTAGCATCTGCAGGAGTGTTGAAAATTGATTTCATAAAAACTGCGACACAAGATTTTATTTGCTCCATTGGCCATTTAATAAATGTTGTTGCAACCACCCCCCCGATCACCACCACCACTGAAGGAATGTCGATAAAGATGGAAAGTGGGGAACCATAAAGAATGGAACCTATAATTGCAATCGTTCCGAGTACTAAACCAATGACTGTTGTAATATCCATAACAACCCTTTCGAAAAAATCAGTCTGTATGGATAAAATATCGGAATCTTAATTTTGAACTTTAAAATGTGATTGAATACTTGAGTGAAACACTTGTTAAAATGCAAAAAACCCGGCCTTGCACCGGGTTTTATCTCTTATTTTTTATCTTCAGTTATTAGCATCGTAGAATCTATGTAATTTAACATAGCTGAGCGTAGTTCATCGAGAGAGACTTGATCCGCTTTTTGTCCTGGAAAAATCTCTTCCTTGATCAGCTCAACAGGAAATCCGGTCATTTTCGCTAAGACCTCTAAACTTACTTTCCCGTTTTTCTCTTCAGTCACCATTCTGTTCTCCTTGAATGTTTTACTACTCATAATCCGTTGAGTAGAAAGTTGCTTCAAAGCATATCGATGCCCAAAAAAGAAAGTCAATCAAAGGTAGACTAAATGTAAGTTTTTGTTAGAGAGCAGCTGCAAAATAATATCTAAATCGATGAAATTACTTAGATTTGTGTCAATATCCTGGCGTTTTTAACAATGTTAGAAAGCTGTTAAGCTTCGCCTCCATTTCATTAAATTCATGAACTGGACGCGATAAAAGAGTAATTCCGCCACCGGCCGAATACCTCCATAGCCTATCACTTAAACTCACTGACGCAGTTCTAATATTGATATTGGCAACTTTTTTATCCTTATAGCAAAGCAAAGTTGAGCCACAATAAATGCCTCTACTATAGCGCTCAATTTCACTTAAAATTTCCAGCACTCTTTTCTTGGGGGCCCCTGTTACACTTCCACCTGGAAACAAACAATGAATCACTTTATTTAAAGAAACTTTATGTTCTAAATTAACTTCAATTAGAGAATATTGATGAAGAAGTTGAGGAACAATTAATGGTGCACGCAGCTTCATCACTTTGGCCTGCGGAAGATCCAGCCGATTTAAATCATTTTTCAATAAATCAGTGATCATCAAGAGCTCGGCCTCTTCCTTCTTATTTTCCATCAACTGCTTCCAATCAGTTTTCAAAGAGCGAGACCGCTTAATCGTTCCCTTAATCGGCATAGTTATTAATTTATTATTTTGATAATGAAATAAGCACTCTGGGGAATTACTCAAAATCATTTCATCATGAAATACCGTCAAGTGAGCATAGCTACTTATGTTTTTTTGATAAAAGAAATAATCCGCAATCTCTCTTGGATCGAGATAGTCTTCTGTTTCAAAATCGTAGGGATAAGTTAAATTCAGCTGATAACAATTCCCATTTAATAAATGCTCTTGGGCCATCGCAAAGGCCTGCTTGTACTCACTCCAACTTGGCCTTTCAATCGATTTTAAGGAAATTGATTTTAATCTAGGGGTCTTTACAGTTTTAAAACCTGATTTTTGATATTCAATCTCCATGACTAATGGAGTTTCATCGTTAACCAAGTGCCCTAACCCATTTATTATTGCTCCAAGCTCAAAATAAAAATGATAGACCCTTGGAATTTTGAAATGCTCTTGAAGACTTATTTTTTCTAATTCATTTAAAAATAAATGGAAGGAATATGTCTCAGGAAAACCGGTAATAAGATTGACCCGTTTGTGTCGGTAGTAAATGTAAGCACTAGATACATCTTTTAATTCAAGATATGAATTTCTGGACCATTTAAAGCGTGAATAAATCACACTTAAGACTCCGGTTTAGAAAATTCTAAATCGGCAAACTTTGTCTGAGATCCAATCCAAGAAAGTTCAACCGTTCCAGGCTCTCCGTTACGGTTTTTCGCCACAATAACTTCAGCAATGCCTTTCTTAGGAGTTTGTGGATCGTAGTAATCTTCACGGTGAATAAGGCAAACAATGTTGGCATCTTGCTCAAGGGAACCCGATTCTCGAAGATCTTGAAGTTGCGGACGTCTATCAGTTCGTGAGGCCGCTGTACGGTTAAGCTGCGAAAGGGCAACAATGGGAACTTCAAGCTCGTTGGCAAGCATTTTAAATCCACGAGAAAGTTCTGCAATTTCTTGCTCACGATTTTGTTTTTTCACGTGCATTGGCATAATTTGAAGGTAATCCACTACAATCATCGCCAGGCCTTGCTCTGCTTTTAATTTTCTACAGTAAGAGCGAATATCCATCAGGGTGGTAGACCCTGAATCGTTAATAAAAAGTTTTAGATTTGAAAGTTTTTGAATGGCATTTGAAATAGAGCGAAGATCCATTTCATTAAATTCTTTCGTCTTAAGCTTACGTGCATCAACACAGGCCTCTGAAGCTAAAAGCCTCATAGAAAGTTCTGCGTACATCATCTCGTAAGAAAACACGGCCACGGCCATTTCTGTTTGTCTTGCGGCCGCTACCGCCCAATTAAGTGCCAGTGCAGTTTTTCCCATACCTGGACGAGCAGCAATAAGGACTAATTGACCCGGCTGAAGTCCGAGAAGCATTTTATCAATAGATTTAAAACCAGTGGTTACTCCAGTTATTTCACCTTTAGCTCGTGCAGGTTTCTCGAGTTCTTTTAAGTTCTCATAGAGGGCCTGCTTAAGGGAGATCATTTTATTATTTTTAGCAGTGGTGGTTAATTTAAAAAAACTGGCCTCCACATCCTGAAGAAAATCATCCACGTTACCAGAAAAATTTGATCCCGTTTGCATCACTCGAGTTGCAGTACGAATGATTTCTCGAAGAACACTTTTTTGCTTAATTAAACGGCCATAATATTCAACATTGGCCGCAGAACCAGTCTCATCACAAATGTGAATTAAAGTTGTTTGTCCGCCAATTTTTTCTAATTTTCCATGATCATTTAATTTAGAAGCAACAGTTACAATATCGGCCGGAACTCCATCCATATGGAGATCTTTGATCACTTGGAAAATAAGGCCATATTGTGGATGGTAAAAATCAGTAGACTCAAGATTGACATCAGAAATTTCATCAAAGCTATTGCTATCAATCATTAAGCAACCAAGAAGTGCTTTCTCGGCATTTAAATCATGTGGAAGTTCTGTTTGATTGGCCATCTTGGACACCTAAAAGAAAAAGGCCGATCCCTAAGGATCGGCCAGTAAGTCAGAATTACTCTTCGTTTGCAGCAGCTTCTGCTTCAGCAGCAGCGGCAGCTTTTGCAGCTTCAGCTTTAGCTTTCTTTTCAGCGTTACGCTTTTGAGCTTCAGCTTGCTCTTTCTTAAGTTGCTCTGCCATAGCAGCATCAATAGCAACTTTAAGTTTGAATGTAGCTGTTACATCATTGAAAAGCTTAGCTTTAACGTCATAAGTCCCTAAAGACTTAATTGAACCTTCAACTGTAAGAAGGCGACGTTCAACATGAACACCTTGCTTCTCTAGTTCTTTTGCAATTTCTGCAGAAGTTACAGCACCAAAAAGACGACCGTTAGATCCAACTTTCTTGATTAACTCAACAGTTAATCCTTCTAGCTTTTTCTTAACAGCTTCAGCTTGAGCTTTCTCAGCAGAGATTTTCTTTGCAAGAGCTTTTTGCTTATCTTTAAGTACGTTTGAGTTTTTCTCGTCAGCAAGAATCGCAAGCTTTCTTGGAAAAAGAAAGTTACGGGCATAACCAGCTGAAACATTCACGATCTCACCGATCATTCCAAGGGCCTTAACCTTTTCAGTAAGGATGACTTTCATATTGTTCTCCTAAAATTAATCTTCAGTTTTTCGTTTAATAAAATACTTTCTAAAATCAAACCAATTATCAAATAAACCGGCCACAGCAATTAAATAGTTTCCAGTAAAAATCACTAGCATAACTATTATTGTTCTGAAAAAGCCCATGATTCCCAAGAAAGTTAGAAGATCACTAAAAACACCAAAGCCTTGAAAAAAATAAAAAATCCCAAGACATTTAATGATAGTGAAACCCACTGTCTCATAAACTTCGGCCCCAAGATCTGCTCCCCAAGTTGCTAGCACAAGTCCAACAATCAATGGAAAAACAAAACCAAAAGGAACTTTAAAGTTTAACAAATTTCTTTCTGAATACGGAAATGTCTGACCTGACATCAAAAGTCTTCGACTTTTTAATGCAAGGAAAGTGTTAAACCAAAGCATTAGAAAAACACCCATGAAAAAATAACCAGGGAAAGACTCTTTCATTTCTTTAGCTATTAAATCAGGACGATTTAATAAATTTAAAATCTGAACTGAATCTTTATCTGAACTTTGTTCAATAATTTTCTTCTGCTCTTGAATTTTATCCGCACTCTTCTCAATCTGATCAATGATATATTGCTCAACAGTCAAATTTTGAGACTTAATGAAAGAACCCAGCATTCCAGCGAGAAGTAAAATTAAACTTACACCGAAAATAACCATGCCTTTCACGGGAGAGATATTACGGGAAACAATTTCCGCAATCCCTAGACCCAAAACTAAAATGACAGCATAGAAACCAAATAAGGTCAGATCCTGGTACACTAAGACAGCAAACAAAAAGCTGATGCAAAGTCCTGCGAGTCCAGTTAGAAATCCCTTCACTCGCCCATAAAGTATGACGGCAAGTGCAATAGGAAATGGAGCAAACACTGACATAATGAAACTGATGCACAAAATAACAGACGACACGCCCAAAAGGAGCAATCTGCCTGTTGATAATTGTGGAGTTTGCATAACTTCAGTATTCACGGTTTATCCTTCAATTAACGAGCAATCTCGTTAGATTGATAGCTGATAAGAAGCATGTTACGTCCGCGCTTAATTGATTCATTAGCACGACGCTGGAACTTAGGTGTAAGTCCAGTAATACGAGCTGGAGAAATTTTTCCGAACTCGTTAACAAGCCATGAATAAGATTTTGGATCTTTCCAATCAGGAGAAGTTTTCTTAGCAGAGAACCAACAAGATTTGCGCTTAGAGTGCATTTTCTTGTCTTTATCTTCACCACCACCAAAGCCTTCTTCTTCAATGTCAGCAGCTTGAGTGTGGTTAGGGTTTTTGTAGTTCTTCACGATTTCAGCTTGCTTCTTATCATCGCCAAGTTTAACGATTAGAAAGCGAACTAGGTTTTCATTAATACGGAATCGACGCTCGATTTCTGCATTAACATTACCATTAGCTTTGTACATGAAGTAGTGGTAAGCACCCTTCTTAAGACCAGATTCTGTTGGTTGTGCAAATGTCTTTACACCCCAAGAATCATTAACAAGAACTTCTGCTCCGTACTCTTTAAAAACTTCTGCAAGAGAGTTTTTAATGGAAGATACAACTTCCTCAGATGCGTCCGGGCGAACGACAAAAGCCGTTTCGTAGATCATATTTCCTCCTGGATCTAGTGTTCACCAAGGGTGAACAATTTATATAGAGCCTATGGACACCATTGCCATAAGCGAGATGAAAATATTAAAAAATGTCTGTGGGAAATTAACATCTCTCACTTTGAACGTCCAAAACTTTTTTAACATCTAGCAGGAATAAAGGTATCGTCTAAATTATTGAAATTACTCAAAAATTAAAAAACTCGATTTTTTAACTCTGGTTTTTTCTTAATTTTCCGAAAAGAACACCATGATTAAACCAACCTTAAAAATTGTTTCCGTCATTTTCCTCACCTTTTCTATGGCTTCGTTTGCTGCTGACTGTGAATCGAATTATGCCAAATTAGGCATCAAAGGGGCCTCAAGGAAAATCGTTAAGGCCAATCTTTCTCAAGCTTCTAAATTTGCTTTATCAACTGAGGCGGGAAAAGAAACACTTCAGGCCTTTGGATTGAAAAATACTGCAGAACTTACTCGCTTTATTGAGCAAGTGGATATCCCTTTAAATAAACTTTTTCGCCATCATCTTTTACAGGTTTTACATGAAATAGATCAGCATGTGGCCACATTTAGAGGGCAACTCGTTGCTCAAGGAAAAATTAAAGCTGGAAAAAATGCAGCAACAGAACTCACCGAAGAAGAAAAAATTCTGATTGAAATTCTTACTCAACGAATGCTCAGACCAAACCCTGAAGCGGCCGAAGTCTTAAAAAACCCAACGAAAGCAGCACTCAAAGAAGCGAAGTTTTTTCTTGAACCACCAAAGCCTAAGCTAGATGAACGCATGCTAATTTCAGGGAGAGAGGCCCAAGGTAATGTGAAAACTTCTATTATAAAGGATAGTCAAAAAATTTATAATGGAATGAAAGAATGTGTTTCTAATATGCCGAAGACAGAGCTCTCTTTAAGTGGACGAGCGGTTAAAGAATCATTGAAGCAAGTTCTTGTGAGTGAAGTTGTTACCGTTGGCGCAGTTGTAGGAGTAAATTCAACTCCGTATTTAGAAAAATTAGATAAAATGACATCTGAAGGCGTCATGGAGTCGATTACTTCTGGTATCGCTGATATTCACGTTAAAGAACTCTCCATTAACTTAATCATGACGGCCATTTCCAATGGAGCAGGAACTTTTTTATTAAATGGTAATGCTTCGATCAGAGTCAGTTGGATGCAGTCTACAGTTTTCCACGCAGCTTTAGATACTTTTTCAGCAGGGATCTATTTCTTAACTCCCGCGCCAAATGATAAATATACGGCCCCACTTTCAGACTATTTTGCATTCATTGCCACTTGGGGTGTTGTCGGAGAAATTGCAAGAGTTCCAGTAAATCTTTTCCTAACTGGGGTATCTTGTCTCTACCCACAAGCACGCTGGCTTCCATGGGTAAACTTTGGAACAAGAATGGGATTTAGTGTCGGTGTAAACGTATTATACTTTGTAACTGCAAACTCGTACCTCTATCCTCAACCAACTGGGGAGAAAAAATAATGAAATTCTTATTCCTTTCAATTACCTTTTTATCCTTTCAAGCGCATGCCTTGGAAAAATTAGTGAAACCTATTTTTCCTGCTTGTATGGGTGTGGCCATGATGTACGATGAAGAGTTTAAAAAGCAGCAAAAAATCTGGGAACAGAGCAAACAATGTGGCATTGATGTTCAAGTTGTTCCAAGAACAACTTTTTGGGAAGCAGTATTTTCTGATATAGGAACTAAAAACGAAGCTCAAATGGCCATTAATTTTCTTACCAAAGTTGGAAAGAAAGCAGAAAGCGCTATTGAACAGAACAATTATTATAATCAAGTTCTCTTAAATTGTGTTCGACCAAGTATTAAGAAGGATCAAAAAGAACAAGAAAGATGTGATGAACTTGTTTCCGCTTTAAAAGAAACAATAAGGGTCGTTCGCCCTAAACTTAGATTCAATTTGGCATTGTCTCAGTATAAAAGTATCACACTTGAAAGAGAAGAAATTAAGCCTGAAGACAATATCAATTGGAAACTAGAAGAGGCCAGAGGAACAATTGCGCCTAAAATGGAATCATTAAATGGCCAAGAAATGAGTGATGTCCTTAAGGCCTTTAATCGCGATACTAAAGAAATAGATAAAGAGTGGAATAGCTTTCAAAGTCCAACTGATGAGCCTATCCAAATTCCAGCAGGAACGACGGCGGCATTAATGGGTGTTCAAATCGCTCCAGACCAAGAATACCAAAACTATTTAATGCTCAAACGTCGTAAAAAACAAAATGAATATAAAGCGCGCTATCTTGAGCTCCTCGCGCAAGTACCAATCCTTGCCTACATGGGAAGTGCGAATCCAAGTAATAGAGATATCGAAGCCGCTGTCCTGAGATTAATTGATAATGCAAACAAGGAGAAAGATAAAATCAAACATATCTTTATCAATGACAAATTTTTAGCAACCGATAAAACTAAAAATGCAAAACGCGCAAAGGCCATGCTTGATTTTTTACAATATAGGCCAGTAGTGAATGAAGTACTTTATGAAAACTACTCGCAATGTGGAGTGGCCAATGGTCTTGCTAGTTATGTGACAAAAGTTTCTTTGAGAAATAATGTTGCTTTAGTAGCAGGAATGATCGGTGTTAGTGCTTTCGTAGGTATTCAAGGAGGAGCAATTATCGCTGGAGCAGGACTTTCTGGCATGAGTGCCGCGGCCTTATCAACAATTGCTGTCTTGCCAATTTCAGGTCTTGTTTATTACCACGATTACATAAAATATAAGGCCAGTGAGCGAAGAGTCTTTAACGTTGCTGAAACTTTTGATGAAGGACTCTCAATTGGAGACATCAATCAATACTCAAGAGATCGAGGAATCGTAATGACAAACCTGGTTCTCGCAGCAATCGGGGCCGATCTTTGGGGCGGTGGCTTCATTAAGTCTGGTCTTGTATTTGGGGTAACCGCCATTTCGTCTCGATCATTATCTGAGGCCTCAACCAAAATCGCCTTTCGACGTGTGCTTTCAAAACAAGGCATCAGAGAAGAGACCATTAATAATTGGTTAAAAAGCTTATCAGACAAAGATCCTTTAAAAGTTGAAAGAACAATTCAAGAAATTTCACAAGAAGCGAACTTATCTTTTAAAGAGATAAAACTTTTCCACACTCTCATAGGGAAGATGGCCAAGGATTTTTCCGAAAAAGACCTCAAGCGCCTACAGTTCTTTATGTATCGTTTACCAGAAGAAGCTTCTAAGAGAGATCAGATCGTGGAGAGCAGCTTAAGAATTATTGAAAAGCTTCCGCCTGAAGCTCTCGCAGGTAATCAAAAATTTGAAAAGTTACGCCTACTGGTAGCGGTCACTTCTTTTGGAGAACATAATTCTAAAAAAGTGACTTCACTAATGAAGAATTGGAATGAAGGTCTATCTGGACTAACAAGAACTTATGAGCTTGCCGCTGAAAAATTAAAAGATCTTCCGGCCAGTTCATTTTCTTCAAACGCTGAAAGACAAAGAAAGGCCTACTCTCTCGCCCTCTCTGATCTGATGAAAGAAGAAGAAAGCTTTAAAGAATTAAGTAGAAGTGAGAAAAGAGCTGTCAAAGATCAGATGATTCGATGTGGATTTGTTCTATAATTCGTTTTTTGTTTTATCGGCTAAAGTCTAAAAGTTGCAGCCGAGGAGTTTGAACAAAATTCTTCGGCCGGTATCAAAAGTCAAAGTCACCTCATTCCCATTTCAAAATCTTCTAAAACTAACGATGTTATTGCCCATAGCAGAAATGAAAGATAAAACTTTAACCTCTTGCCAATGCAGGCCTAATTTTTACTAAATACTCACAATCAAGAAACAAAACTCTAAGAATAGGTTAAATATTCTCGGTAAAAACGCCGATATACCTGACATGAACAATCTATTTTTACCTTTAAGACTTTTCCCATTATTACTCATACTTACTTCATGCCAAGAGGCGGTGAAGGTGAAAGACTCCGTTGATCCGAGTGCTCGAGTCATAGATTTCGCTAATATTGATCCAATCCATAAAGCAAACGACGTTATTACGCTTAACTTTGTTTCGCTTCAAAGTAATAAAAAAGTTGAGTCCATTAAAATTGAATATTCTATTAATAATGGTGCCTACCAAGCAGTTGGAACAGTAAATCCTGGAACAAGTTCATATAACTTCACCGTGCCATCAATTTCTACTTCTGAATTCAGAATTCGTATAAGAGTTTTGGAATTCAATGGCAGGACGATAGATTCAGTCTCTCGCTCCTTTATGGTCGTTTCGACTGTCGATACCTTGGCCGGACAGGCATACCCTCAGGGCTCAGTTGATGGTGACGTATTGACCGCACGCTATGTCATTCCTATGGCCCTCACACGCTTAGGTGATGATCTTTATATCGTTGACCAAAAAATGCTTAAGAAAATTAATCTCTCCACTAATATGGTAACAAATATTGCTGGTCATCCCTGGATTTCTGGCTCACTAGATGGCCATGCCAGTCTTGCCCTATTTGATAATCTACAGGCCGTGGCCACTGACGGTACTGATATATATATGGCAGACGGTACTGCTGACTGTATACGAAAATATACTGTCGCCACAAATATGGTTTCCACCTATGCCGGCCTATGTGGAACTGGTGGAGATGCCACCGGAAACTTGAACGATGCTCGTTTCAATGAGCCTTATGACTTGTACTATAAGAACGGCTATTTATATGTTGCTGATCGTGCCAACAAAAAAGTTAAACGAATCAATGGTAGCACTGTTGAAACAGTGACCACTGGCTCAGCAATAATTTTGAGCGTCTACGTTGATGATAATAATTGGCTCTTTTATGGAACTGATAAAGCGGTTAAAGTTCTCAGTGCAGATGGAACAACGGCCACAGGTAATGTTATCACAACGACAAATTCTACCACTAGTTCAGTCATGGATGGAACTGGAACAGCTGCAGCAACTATTCGCCCATCAAGAATCGCAGGTAGTGGAAATACGCTTTACTTTACTGACTATGGATGTGTGATAAGAAAAATTGTATACGATACTGCTGATCCAAGTAACAATGCTGTCATAACCACTGTTGCAGGAACACTTGATAGTTGTGGGGATCAGGAAGGAAATGCTCTTGCTGCCAAGTTTGGTTCTCCTTATGGTTTCTATTTGGATGAAAGCAATGGTCAAAAACTCTATTTCACATCAGGTAACAAGAAGGTTCATCTCTACGATATTGCCAACCAAACAGTGACTGACTTCAGTGGTCCCGGCCAAAGTGAAGTTTTAAATTATTACTACAACTCAGTGGCATTCCTTAGAAACCCAATAGAGTTGACAAAAGTTGGGGATGATCTTTATTTTAGTAATTTATCTCATACTATACGAAAATTTAATCTCACAACATCTGTCGTCACAACTATTTGTGGAAAAAATTTTAGTCATGGGAATACCGACGGATCTTGCTCTTCTGCTCGCTTTCAACATCCACGTGGTCTTGCCCCGTACAATGGAGGACTTTTTGTCGCCGACTATGGAAATAGTTTAATTCGTTATATTGATTCAAGTCTGAATGTCACGACAGTGGCCGGAACTCCTGGTAGTTCAGGAGCAACTAATCAGGCCACAGGAACGGGCAAAGCAAAATTTAAAAGTCCAGTAGACATCTGCGTGAAAGAGACAGCGACTGATTTAGAATTATATGTAACCGATGCCGGTAATTATACGATTAGAAAAATTGTATTCACTGGAAAAGTTATTCCCGATAACACAACCACTTTTGCGAAGGTGACAACATTGGCAGGAAGCCCAGGAGTACAGGGAAGCACTGATGCAGTGGGATCTTCAGCACGGTTTAAAAACACCTGGGGAATTGTATGTAACACAGATGCCATATATGTGAATGATACAGGAAATGATATCATCCGAAAGGTCGGATATGACGGAACAGTTACAACAATTGCAGGCTCTACGACTTCAAGTGGAGTTGTAGATGGCATTGGGACAAGTGCTAGCTTTGAGACACCTACGGGCATTGATTCTGATGGCACCTATCTTTATATTTCTCAAGCAAGCGGTAATGATGGGGCGATTAGAATGATTAATATCGCAACAGCTGAAGTGACAACAATTTCAGGAGGAAGTAACTCAGGCAGCACACGAAATGGCGTAGGAGCATCTGCTGTTTGGGAATCTCCTAGAGGGCTTGCTGTTTCTGGCTCAACTCTATATGTAGCTGAGTACGAAAACCATAAACTAAGAAGCTTAGATATAAATACAAGATCTTCTCAGGAACTTGTAGGTGGAGGCGGAATTAATAATCGTGATGTCGCTGGACATGTTGATGGAGCAGCCTCTACAGGCACATACCCGTTCCGTAGTGGAAGATTGGCCAAGCATGGAGACTACATTTATTCATCAATATCGGCAGATCCAGTGATCAGAAGAACTAATATAAATACGGGCACAACGACAATTTACGCAGGAAACATATCAGAAACTGGAAGTGCCGATGGATCAGTTGCCAGTGCTCGTTTTGCTAGTCCTTATAGTCTACTCGTTATTGGTAACTACCTCTATATCACTGAACTCTATGAGCATGTGATAAGAAGAATAGATCTATCAACAGACACCGTTGAGACAGTTCTTGGAGTTTCAGGATCCAGTGGAAATGTCAATGGGGTCGGAACTGCGGCAAGAATTTTTAAACCTGCAGCACTAACAACTGATGACACATATTTATATTTTACTGAGCTTGATCAATATGTAATCAAACGGATGCATCTTGAAACCAAAGAGGTCACAACCTTAATCGGTATCGCGGGATCAAAAGGCACAGTTGACGGTGACAGTAGTGTGGCCACATTTACTGCACCTCTCGGAATTGTCTACTTTAAGGGACAACTTTATGTCGCAGACGAGAATACCATCAGAGTCATTTATTTGAATAATCCCAGTAATCCTAGCGTCTCAACAATTTCTGGACAATATGGGGTTTCGGGTTACCAAAATGGGGACATGAGCCTTGCTCTTTATGGTTATCCGCAGCAGCTAAGAACTGATGGTACCTATATTTATATCTGCGATAGTAAGAACTCACAAATACGTCGCCTAAATCCTGAGACAGGAATTGTTTCGAACTGGATAGGAGACTCATTTAATACAAGTTTAAGAAATGGTGCTATAGGTGATGCTCAGTTTTCATATCCATCAGACTTAATAATTACAGAAGAAGGAATATTTGTAACTGACCAAGCAGGCTACTCCATCAGAAGAATCCGCTAAATTCTGAAATAAAAACAGAAGAAAGAAAGTAATTATCTTTTGATGCTTTTTTGAAACTAATTAGAATTTCCACACAAATCAATCGTTCCGACCGGTGCAGTTAAAACAAACTCATCGGTCGCCGTATTGAGAGTGGCCACAATACTATCGCCTACGTTTGAGCCCGGTCCACCATACAAAACAGCAGCGACCTGCTGGCCAGCAAGAGCAGCAACCGTTTCAACCAGGCCTTGATTTCCCAGACTATCTTGATAATTAACCTGCCCATTAGCATGGTTGAGAGTGAAACCAACAGTATAATTTGCACTGAGGGCCCCTGCACCAGCATGGATCGTAACATCATTTGATCCTGCAGATGAAAATTTTAATAATCTGCCAGAAGTTGGAGAAACAAGTATTGTTAGATATGCCGATTGATCGAGCTTTGATAATGAAATCCCCAGCGCTGAACCAGCATCCAGGCCAACTCCAGACTTAAAGCTAAATTAAATATAGGTTGAACCTGAGGTTTGAGACAGTGTTGTTGTATCAAGTGCAAACTCTTGTCCTGTACCCGTTGAGGCATTGTAAGTCACTTGATGACCACTAATGACGGTTGTCACTCCAGCACTTGCTCCGTATTCTGACAAAGTCACAGAACAAGTATTAGTGACACCTGAGGTGCCTGTACCACCTGAAGTACTTGAAGTTGGATTATTAAACTAAGAGATCCTCCGCAGGAGGATAAGGCCATTAAACTTAATAAAATCGACTTCGAATCCATGGATTCTTTATCGTCATTTTTTAAATTTTACTAAGGCCACTAATCTAAACGATTTTAATCAGGATTTATTAAAAAAGGGCAAATGTCTAATTCGCCCTTTTGTAAAACTAGTAGCCTTTTTTGTAACTCATTTTGCAATTTCGTCCCTGAAAGACATTAAATATCCCTCCAGTACAAACATAGCAGCCTTCAAAAAAGATCAATATCCCACCATAGTAATTGATCACATCAGATTTTTTCTTCTCAATCATCTCAAATGCCTTAAATTCTCTCTTACATCCTGTTTCGTAATAACTTGCAAAAACATTTCCGGACGTTAACATTAAAAAAAGTGAAATAAATGCAAAAATTCTCATCTCATGTCTCCTGGTTTTTATATTACTCAGGGCAAAAAACTAACCTCCGCTCAAAAAAAAATAAATTATTAAAAAAATATTTTATGCTTTCAAATTACTTATTTTTCAATTTCTCCTCGGAAAAACATCTGATCAGAACAAAAAACACAGTCCTGAATTTTTTTCATACTTGAACCTTTCTTTCACAAAAGAACCTGAATCTCTAACAAATAAGTTGGTTCAATTTATCCAGTTCGAGGAGAGAAGCTTATAAGTCCCGAAGCTTCGAGCACGTTCTTTTGAATATACCGCACTAAGATTTGGTACTGCTTACCCCAATCAGA
>JBFWTE010000037.1:0-30457 GCA_050247975.1 Bacteriovoracaceae bacterium | reverse complement strand
CATGCTTACTTTTCCCATTAAACACTCCAGGTATATGAATACCTGATAAGTGTAATATTAATGCGTTAAGTAGGACATTTTCCCTTGGAAGTTAAGATAGGACACAATCGTCTAGTTTCTATACACCTCATTTGGGAAGGCATTATCAAATCTTAGCGAAGGATATTCAAAGGACCTGCTCGTCTCCTCTGCCATCACAGCATGATTTTAAGATTGATTAATCGGCCAAATACATCGCCGAATTCTTTTCATTTTCTCTGACTTCAACCAGTGTAATCCATGCTCGATTTCCATAGAGTTTTTGGAGAATTTTTGTGGCCTCATGATAAACATACTCGGCCGAGCCTTCCATTCCAGGGTTTGGTAAAACTCTTAATTGAAGGGCGCCTTCTTTATCTAATCTTTTAAAATCTTCTAGATGAGGGTCATCTGCGGCCACAAGAAAAGTATGATCAAACACATGGTCAAGCCAGGCCTTCAATTCTTTAAGCCCACCGAAATCAACCACCCAACCTTCTTTTGTCAGTTCTTTCGCAGCAAATTCAAAATAAAACTCTCTTGAATAACCATGAACAAAGCGGCAATGAGACTCCGCTCTCCATTGCCTATGAGTACACGGGAAACCGGTAAAACGTTTAGTGGATTTAAAATGTTTAGGATTCATTTATTCTTCTCCCTTAGTGCTTTAAGATCACACCAATTTATCTTATTTTTCTTCCCCCCATTATAGGGGATCGCCAGGTGGTTTTTTAACAAGACTTGCCCGAGATTTTTACCATCATAGAATATTTCACCTAATATTCGGCCATACTTGTCAGGCCCCATCGCCTTGATATCAATTCTTTTAGCAGAGTTTAGCTCTGACTGTACAAGTTTTTTTGCAACTCTCCCCCACTCAACCTCGCAAGGCAAGGCGACTGCTTTAGGATGAAGCTCAGGAGTATCTATGCCAAACAAACGAACTTTTGCTTTAGATCCAAAATAGCTATGAATATTGGGAATCTTGAAAGTAATGGTATCACCATCATAATTACCTAGATATTTCACACATGAGAATTGAGAATCAGTATGCTCACAAGTCGATGCCAAAAGATTAAAAGAAATAAAAAAAATTACTAACCATGCTCTCATTATCGCTCCGAGATCGCTCTCCAATTTTCCGTTTTGGCCTTTAAATTTTTAATCACTTGAAGATGCCTTTTAGCGGCCAAATCTATCGCTATTTTCTTTGAAAATCTCTGATTTAAATAAGCTTCTGGATTATCAATTAATTCCTGCTCTGAATTAAAAGAATGGCCATATCCTAAAACATGACCTCTACGAACTAAAATAAAAGATTTTTCTCCCATGGCCCTTCCTTCTCCAACGATAAGAATGTTTTGATAAGGAAAAGCTGCATGTTTGGAGAGAAGTTCTACTTTTTTATTATGCTGAAAAATCTCTTCCTTGGATTTAGCAACTTCTCTGTAAGCATAGGATTGAGATTTTAGTTCACTCTTCAATGATTTTAGTTTTTTTTGAGCATCTTTAAAGGTTGTAAAATACCAAAGACCTTGGTCATGCTTTTTTAAGGCCCTAATTTCGAAATACTTCTCTTTAAAAACATTTTCTTTAACCGTAATCATCCAATGTAATTTGATTGGCCTTATTTCCAGTTTTCTAAATTCAGCAATTAAGGCAGAACCCGTTAATTCAAACTCAATTTGATTGGTACCTTCAATGAGGGCCCTATTTTCTTCTTTTATCTGAAGCAATTCTTTTGCTTTCTGATTTAAATTAAAACAAGATTCTAAATGAATGATTTGATTATCTGAATTTTTGAGAACGAGTAGACCGGCCTTTAAAGGAATTTTTGATATTTGCTTTTGATGGTCTGGAATAAATAATAATTTAGGCCGGACCTTAAAATGTAAATCAAGTAATTCTTTAAAAAGTTCCAGTGTTGCTTTAGCATCACCTAAGGCCCGATGTCTCTGTTTTACTTTAATATTAAAAAAAGAACAAAGGGCATCCAAATTATAATTTTTTAGTCCTGGAATCTCTTGTTGAGCAACCTTGAGTGTACAAAAACTTTTTAATTTTAACTCTTGGCCTAGCTCTTGAAACTTTCGTCTCAGAATTCCTAAATCAAACTCTGTATTATGAGAAACAAAAACTGCATTACTTAAACGGATCTTAATCGCTTCAGCCACTTCATAAAATTTGGGGGAACTTTGTAATTCTCGATTTGTGATAGAAGTGAGTTTAGTAATGTATTCAGATACTGGCCGAAGTGGATTGATTAAAGTTTCATAGACATCCACGACTTGATCATCTTGAAAAGTGATCAAAGCAATTTCAATAATTTCACTCTCCAAATCTAAACCAGTGGCCTCAATGTCACAAATAACGTATCTTGATTTCATTAAAAACAATGTTATTAATTTATCCATAAGAAGCCAAGCAAGGCCTATGAGATTGATAAATATAAATGGTGAAATGATGACATCTTCCGCCCAAATTACTTCTTCCTGGAAAAACCTTCTCAAAAATGAATTTCAACAACCCTACATGAAGGAATTATTCAAATTTCTTGAAAATGAAAAAAAGTCAGGAAAAGTCATTTACCCTAAAGAGGAAAATTGGTTTGCCTCACTCAATATTACGCCAATAGAAAATGTGAAAGTGGTCATCATTGGCCAAGATCCTTATCATGGCCCAGGTCAGGCCCATGGTCTTTGCTTTTCTGTACAAAAAGGTATCAAAATTCCACCTTCTCTCGTAAATATCTTCAAAGAGCTCCATGATGATGTTGGAGTTAAGATACCAAATCATGGTTGTCTAGAATCTTGGGCAAAACAGGGAGTCTTGTTACTCAATACTGTTCTTACGGTCGAAGATGGAAAGGCGGGCAGCCATCACCAGAAGGGTTGGGAAAATTTCACAGACAAAATTATTGAAATACTAAATGCAAAAAATAATGTGGTCTTTATCTTATGGGGCTCACCGGCACAAAAAAAAGCATCATCAGTTGATCCTAAAAAACATTTGGTACTTTCTTCAGTTCATCCCTCTCCATTGTCTTCATATCGGGGATTTTTTGGGTCAAAACCATTTTCTAAAACAAATGAGTACTTAAAAAAACATGAGCTTGAGGAAATTAATTGGGAGATTACCTGAGTCGCTTGATAACCGCTAAATAAAATGGTCCCCAGCCAGTTGTGTCCGGAAGGATCTGCCATCCAAATTCAGTCGGCTCACCAAATCTAAATTCTTTTCGAATGATCTCGAATCTGCCTCCGCGTTTTTGTTCTAATTTTCGAATAATGTCATCATTCTCAAGTTGTGATAAGGCACAAGTGGAGTAAACGATAATTCCACCAACCTTAACGATATCAAGTGCTGAAGCGAGCATAGCAAATTGAGAAACCGCAATGGCCTTGGTCCTTCCCGGTGCCCATAGGGAGAGCTCTTTAGCATCTTCTAAAACATGTCTTTCAGATGAGCATGGGGCATCTAATAGGACTTTATCATAAACGCTTTTTTCATACAGACACCATTTAGTAGCATCATGCCCGGTTACTTTTAAATTTTTTTGCAAAGTTTTAGGAATATAATCATCAAAAATTCTATGAATCCTGGCCCTTCTTGCGGCCGATCGATCATTAGAAACTAACAGTCCACTTGACTGCAATTTTAGCGAACATAAAAAGCTCTTCCCACCGGGAGCTGCACACAAATCAACAACCTTCTCGCCTGGATGAAGATCTAAAGCAAGGACTGGGAGTATACTTGCTGCATCCAGTAGGTAATAATTTAAATAACCTTCCTCAGTTTTTTCAGGAGAAGGGAAAGATTCTTTCACATCATGTTCAAAATCAATCCCATCAATATGCATGGGGTGCTCAGGAAAACGAAATTTTGAGTGAGGATTTAAAATGGCAACATGCTTTTTTGGTAAAAGTAATGCTTCCTTCAAACGAGGCCATCTCTCACCATACATTAAAGCATAAAACTGATTAAAGGCTTCCGCCCCTTTCATAGAAGTCATACTTAAATAATAACATAGAGACTTTATTTATTGGGAAACTTTTCATACTTGAGTATGTCAGTCGCTGGAATAAATACGTAGATTATGCGACACTTTCAAAATGAAAAGTATATTTGCAATTTTAATATTTTTACTAAGTCATGCAGGAGAGGCCAAAATGAAAACAGAAATTGCAACTCTGGCCGGTGGCTGTTTTTGGGGAATGGAAGAGATTATAAGAAAAATTCCTGGAGTCAAAAATACTGTGGTTGGTTATACAGGTGGAGAGATTAATAATCCAACGTATAATATTGTAAAACTAGGAACCTCAAATCATGCAGAAGCTGTAGAAGTAGAATTTGACCCTCAAAAACTCTCCTTTTCTGATTTGTTGGGATATTTTTTTCGAATGCATGATCCTACGACCGTAAACCGACAAGGTAATGATATTGGAACCCAGTATCGCTCTGCTATTTTTTATCATTCAGAAGACCAAAAAAGAATAGCACTCGAAGTTATTGATAAAATCAATAAATCGAATAAATGGGGAAAAGCAGTTGTAACAAAGGTTGTGCCAGCTACAAAATTTTATCCGGCCGAAGAATATCATCAAGATTATTTACAAAAAAATCCTGGAGGGTATACCTGTCATTGGCTTAGAGATTAACGAAGAGTTCCGTTAGGAATAAATGCGATGATTCGATGATCTTTCCAAAAGGATAAGAAAAAGTTTAATGCAGTTGGATCTAAAAATAAAAATTCAATACCCAGACATGTTTGTTTAAATTCAGAAGATTTTACCCAACGACAAACTCCAATACCATGAATTTCAATATCTTTAAAAGAGAGATTAAATTTTATAACATCTAAATTTTCAAGCTTCTTTTCTAAATTATCTAAAACGAGACTCATTCCTCCACGGCCAATTTTCAATACCGATTGATTCAGCTGCTCCTGAATTGATGAATTAAATTTCCAAGTAAGTTCCTTAGTTGGAGGTTCATCTAAAATATTGAATCTCTGGTCAACGGGATGAGAATAGCGAAAAACAGTTTTAATAAGATCATCAAGCTTAAAGGGCTTACTCATTAAAACTTCTGCACCTTTATCGTAAGCTTCTTCAGGTGAAATATCAGCAAATCCTGTTATTAAAATCACCGGAGGGATTTCTACATTATGCTCTTTTAAATGATCCAGAAGCTCGATACCGGTTCCTGAGGGCATTCTGATATCAGATATAACGACATCGACTTTATTCTCTTTAATAATTCTTTCAGCATTAATGATGTTTTCGGCCCTAAAGACTTTGGCCCCACTAAATTCTAATTCTGAGGCAACGATGTCCCTTAAATCGATTTCATCATCTACGACTAGTAGAGTTTTTCCTGTGAGAGAATATTCTTCCATATCTTTAATATCGGATGTTACTTATAGTATCCTTACAACTATCATGATCATTTTAGATTTCTTAATTGTCAATTTATAACCTATTGAAACCGCAGGGCAACATGTTCAAATTAATCGTCTTTACTCTGATTCAATTTTCCACAACTTGGGCCGCTGTTCATAATATTGAAGTCAAGGAAGCAAGAGAATCAATCGAATCATTAATCACTCCCCTTTTAGGCCCGTCAAAAAAATCAGTCAAAAATTCGTTGGATCGATTCAGGGTAGATAAGTGTGAAAAATATAAAATTAATTGGATGAATGTTCTACTCATGAAAGAGAGCGCTACACTTACCTATCATTTCAAAGAGGGCTGCGATATCGAAGGAAGCTTTACTCCTAAATTATTCCAAAGTTTTCCTATTGCTCTGAAGCTAAAAAATCTTCAATCTTATGAAAAGATATCTACTCAAAACACCATTTTTGCCAATATAGAGTCAAAACCAATCCTACGCCTTGAAATGCGAGAGGGAGAGCTGACTGGTAAAAATGGATCAGTAAAATTTGAAGTTGATTATGCTGTTCAAATTAATCCTGCAAATAGAAGTAAAGTCCTAGAAAAAAATCTAGGTGGAGAAATAAGAATTAGCGAGATCTACGGAAAGAAAACAGCAATCAAAGAAAAAATTAAAATTGAATAGCTTTGCATTCTGTTGGCCCTCCTCATAATGACTTTTAAGGCCTAAACAGTACCTTTGAAGCATCTGGAGGGAGCGATGCTAGAATCAATCCAGTCTTCATCTTTAGGATTTGTCAAAAAATATCAGGACTTCATTACCATTTGCTTTGAAACAGCAAATAGTGCTTGGATTTGTGCGGATGCATCGATCCATGAAGAACAGTCTGCCAATTTAATTTCTGCCATTAAGAATTGTCTAAATCTAGCTGAGATCTGTACCAGAACGGCGAATATTTTGATCTGTTCAAATGAATTGCATGAAGATCAAGTACACCAGCAACTCCAGCTTTGCCAAGTTGCATGCAAAAATGCGATAGGAGCGCTTTCGATCTTTGCGAAACAATTTGAACATAGTCATATTTGTCTTAGTTGTTGCGAAGACTTTCTGAGTGTTTGTAATAAGTATTTAAAAGTAGTATCTGCCACCAACGGCCAGATGAAGCTCAAGGCCTTCACGCCCAATAAAATCTAAAATCGGAGCGACCTCACTGAAAACTTCTGCAGACTTTTCTTTCACTTGATAAACCAAACCGACTGGAACTCGAATTCCTAATTCAATTGAATCTGAAAATTCAAGTCTTCCCCCAAGTCCATAATAAAGATCAAGAGCATAGATATCGTTTAGATAAAGCGCATTGAAATTGTGTAAGAGATAGTCAGAGTGAATACTAAATTCAGAATGTCTTCCTAGAGATGCCCCTACTCCACCATCAACGGCTTTTTCACTATCCAACCAGTATTTACCATTAATGCCCGTAGGATTCCCTAGCATAAATCCAAGCCCTAATTTTTTATCTTGAGCGAAGGCCGCACTTGTCCAAACGATAAGGAGTATATAGATATATTTTTTCATTTAAATCCTTTATAAATATTGCCATGAAAGTTTAGTTGGCCAATGATTAATTGTCAAAACTCGAATCTCTATGATTTAATTACGTATGTACATAAGAAATATTCTACTTATCACATCTCTTACTATTATCGCCTTCTGTCTCACACTTTATTTTCAATCTGAACAAAATGTTCAAAGTATGAGTTGGGATCAGTATAAAAATCTTCAGTATAATGATGACAGGTCTCATTCATTAGAAGATCTCAATAACAAAATCTACCCCCATCGGCTTCAAGACATTATTAATGAAATTTATCAGCAAAACCGACTTGCCGGAGTAAAAACTCGTGTCATGGAAATTGGGATGGGAAATGGTAGAGTTCTTATGGAACTTAAAAAAAAGTTTCCTGAGGTCGAGTTTTATGGAATCAACAAAGAAAAGACTCATACTTTCTATCGAAGAGAAAGTTTTATTTTAACCGCCCTCAAATTTGAAATATTTAGCAGAGGAGAAATCGAAGATTTGGATTTACCTTATGCTGTATTTCAAGATTTGGATTTTGGAGGAAAAATTCCTTACGAAAAAGAAAAATTTGATTTGATTTACTCTCAGAACACGTTACATCACATTAAGTATAAGTTTGAACTCTTTAATGAGATCCTGAGAGTTTTAAGATTAAATGGTCTTAGTTTTCATACAGATCTGTCTGGAGTCAATATATACTCTAATGGCGTTCTTCTCCCATTTAAAGATGCAATGGGAGAAATAAGAAAAAAAGGGGCGGAAGTCCAATTACTAGACAATCCAAAATCCATACGATTCAAGAAAACTCTTAATTTTACCTCTTTCCCTTTAACCCCTCACCAACCTCTGCCAAGTAGGACCGACAATCTTTCTCAAGAAATGCGCAGGCCAGATATGGGATATAATTTAAATTAATCCTGATTTCATGGACACACTCTCAGCATATGATAATCCGGATAAAACTCTTCATCTGGACAAACCATCTCTTCAAGCGTTTTCCCTTGAGATAATTCTCTTTTAAGGAAATCAATCATTCGAAAATAGAGTGGCGTAAGAAAGGCCCTAATATCGTTTACATTTTTCATGGGTTTATTTGGATTTTTGGCCTCAAATCCATAGGCACACATCTCTGAAAGAAATAATTCTTCCGCGGAGTGTGTAGGATTACGATAAAATTTCCAAAGGGCAGAGAGATGGCCGGTTCTATCCTCACCAACTGTACAATGAAAATACAGAGACTGTTTTAACTCAAGAGCTGCCTTAATCTCTTTAAGTGCTTGTAAGCTAAGTTCACATTGAGTCTTTAAAAGAAAAAAATCTCTCCATTTAAGGGGGAGGTGAATAATATTATTTTTTTCAAAACCAAGAGATTGAATATCCTTAATTTCTTCATCGACTTCATTTCTGGTTTGATTTTTTAAAATGATTATTTTTTTCACTCCAAATGTAATAAGTGATTGAATATCATCTTTATTTTTCGGCGTAGATCCTCTTAAGATGTAAGAACTTTCAGTTTTATCCACTATATGAGTATTAGGAGTTGAAACCTCTAAAAAGGTTGATGGGATGGGAGAAATAAGTTCGCCATAAGCATAAAGCTTTGAGCATAACAAAATTGTTATGCCCGAAAATATTTTTTTCATATTATTTTGGAAACACAGTTAAAGAACATGGTACTTTCAAATAATTTGTTTTTGTATTCTCGATAAGATCAAAAGAGAATATATCGAGAGTGAGGGATCCGGACTCATTTCTTTTTGAGTAGGCCTCAATTTGGTAATTTGAACTTCTGTACCTCGCACTTCCATAAACTTGCATATACCGAAAGTTAAAATTTGATGTAAAAACGCTATTTGGAAAATTCTTAAGAAGATCATCATAATATTCAGCTATATTGAGATTGGAAAAAGTAGGAAATGATATACTCTCACTAAATCCTAGAATTTCTACAGTTTGGAAATTAAATGAGCTACTTTCATCTCCAATATATTTTAAATTTACCGTAATGGCCTGGTCTCGCGTGGTGCATTGATAGAGGACTGAGATTTGAGATACTGGCCTGTAATCCCCTCCACCTCCACTGGCCCATGCATAAGTAGCTAATGATAAAGCGATTAAAGTCATTTTCAACATAATAACTCCTCTTAATACCTTGTTAGGAGGACATATATGCCAGAACAAATTACATTCCTCTATTCATATTTTTTCATTCGTTTTATGATATTTTTCATGAATAACAAAATCCCACTCTACCTTATTGAATCTTTTATTGTGGCGGCCGAAGGGCCAAGCTTTCAAGAAGCCGCTGAAAAACTTCAGATCACTCAATCAACTCTCTCGAAGCAGATGATTCTTTTTGAAAACCTTCTTCCTCATCAAGTCTTTTGTATTGAAGGGAGAAATAAAGTTCTTACTAGCTATGGACTTGCCCTTTATGAGTCCCTAAGGCCAAAATTTGATCAGACTCAAGAAATTATTGATCAAACTTCATTATTATTCTCTTCACCAAAGAATATTGAAATTAGAATTAGTGGCCGTGGAGAATTGCTGGATATTCTGGCCATTAATTTAATTACAGAAGGCCTGGTAACTTTCTTACCCATGGGAAATCAGGATGCCATTGAATCTCTTTTAAATCGTAAAGCAGATCTGGCCATTTTACACTCAGCGGTTGATTCTCATGAATTAGTTCTACGTCCTTTTTTTCAAAATAGTTTTAAGCTGGCGATCTCTAAAAAGTTGCAAAAATCAAAAATAGATTTGGAAAATAGATTAAACGAATTGCCGTGTTTAATTTATAAAAATGAAGACCCTGTGCTTGAAACAGCGATGAAGTCTCTCAAAATAAAAAGAGATGATCTAAAAATTGCAAGAATTTATCCAAATTATACTGGCCTGGCGAAAATGGTTGATGCTGAAAAAGGCTGGGCCATACTGCCTTCACACACTGAAATCAATGAAGAGAGAAACCACATTGTTCCTATCTCTACCCCCTCAGCTTTCAATAGAAAATTCTATCTTTGCTATCGTAAAGACATGTCCAGTGCTCTTTGGTTAAAAAATATTTTAGCAGAGATAAAAAAAATGGAAATTTTCAAATTTTAAAAGATTAAGCAAAAAAAAGGCCCTCAAAAGAGGGCCTTATCATCTAGCTTCCGCAAGAAACGCAAGCTTCAGGATTTTCTAAAGAACAAACCATCGCCTCAAGTTGCTCTACTTCTGTTTTCTTAGTAGGCTCCTTGATTGTGAACTTAATCGCATCAACTGCTGGACGAGTTCTTAAGTAGTACATACCTGTCTTAAGACCGAGCTTCCATGCAGTAAAATGAAGAGACGATAATTTACCAAAGTTTGTATCTTCCATGTGAATATTCAAGCTTTGAGATTGATCGATGTAAGCTCCACGATCGGCCGCCATCTCAAGAATTGATTTCTGCTTAATTTCCCACACTGTTTTATAGAGATCTTTTAAATCAGCAGGAATCTCTGGAATGTATTGAATCGATCCATTATGAGCGATGATACGATCCTTCATTTCTTCATTCCAGAGACCAAGCTGAATAAGATCACGCACTAAGTGCTTATTAACCACAGCGAATTCACCAGAAAGTACACGTCTTGTATAAATGTTCGAAGTAATTGGCTCGATACATTCATTGTTACCAAGAATTTGTGAAGTTGAAGCAGTAGGCATTGGGGCCATAAGAAGAGAATTTCTTACTCCATACTGTTTAATTTTCCCACGAAGAGTTGTCCAATCCCAACGCTCAGATGGTTTAACATCCCACATATCTGGCTGCAAGATTCCTTGAGAAACAGGTGAACCTTCAAATGAATCATAAGCGCCAAACTCTTTAGCAAGATCACATGATGCAGATAAAGCAGCATAGTAAATCGTTTCAAAAATTTCTTTGTTCGCACGACGAGCGGCATCTGACTCAAAAGACATTCTCATTTTAAAGAATGCATCTGCTAAACCTTGAACACCGATCCCGATTGGACGGTTCTTCATGTTCGAATATCTCGCCTCTTCTACTGGATAGTAGTTAAGATCGATAATACGGTTCAAGTTACGAGTCACTTGGTAAGTCACTTCGTAAAGTTTCTTATGATCAAAAGTTCCATTCTCTACAAATTTAGGAAGAGCAATTGAAGCTAAGTTACATACAGCAATTTCTTTATCTGAAGTATACTGAATGATTTCTGTACAAAGGTTAGAAGACTTGATTGTCCCAAGGTTCTTCTGATTTGATTTCTCGTTAGCATGATCTTTGTAAAGCATGAATGGAGAACCAGTTTCAATTTGAGATTGAATAATCTTATACCAAAGATCACGAGCTTTAAGAGTTTTTGTAGCACGGCCTTCAGCTTCATATTTTTCATAAAGCTCTTCAAACTTTTTGCCGTAGCAGTCCGCAAGACCTGGTGATTTATTTGGACACATAAGTGACCAGTTACCATCTGTTTCAACACGCTTCATGAATAAATCATTGATCCATAGAGCGTAGAAAAGATCACGGGCACGCATTTCTTCTTTACCGTGGTTTTTCTTAAGCTCTAAGAAATCCTCGATATCTGAGTGCCATGGCTCTAAGTAAATGGCAAAAGCGCCTTTACGCTTACCACCGCCCTGATCTACGTAACGAGCAGTATCGTTAAACACGCGAAGCATAGGCACGATACCATTCGAAGTACCGTTGGTTCCTTTAATGAATGAACCTTTAGCGCGAATGTTATGGATAGCTAAACCAATACCACCTGCTGATTGAGAAATAAGAGCACACTGCTTAAGTGTTTCGTAAATCCCTTCGATTGAATCATCCTTCATTGTTAAAAGGAAGCAAGAAGACATCTGAGCTTTATTTGTCCCAGCATTGAATAGAGTTGGAGATGCGTGTGTGAACCAACCTTCAGAAACCATGTGGTAAGTTTTCATTGCCTCTTCAATATTATTTGGCTGAACTCCAAGGGCCACACGCATGAATAGATGCTGTGGTCGTTCAACGATTTTCCCAGCAACTTTCAATAAGTATGACTTCTCAAGTGTTTTGAATCCAAAATAATCAAATTCAAAATCACGAGAATAAGCAATCTCGGCAGAAATTCTATCTTTATGCTCACGAGCATATTCATAGAATTCTTTTGAAACTAACGGCTGTTGCTCTCCAGAGAATTCATTTTTAAAATGGTAAAGCTTCTCTACTGTTTCCATAAAAGAATCAGATGTTGAGCGATGAAGATTGGCCACAGCAATTCTTCCGGCCAGACGAGCATAATCCGGATGCACAGAAGTCATATAGGCAGAAACTTCTGCAGAAAGATTATCCAACTCTTCTGTCGTAATACCATCAAATAACCCATTGATAGTTCGCTTAGCGACTTGAATGGCATCAACATATTTTGGATCTAAACCATATGTCAGTTGTGAAATACGGTGTGTGATCTTATCAAATTGTACTGGTTCTCTCTTACCTGAGCGTGTTGTAACAAACATTTTATACCCCTTAGAAATCCATATCTGTAGCGAAAGTAAACTGAGATCCTGCTGGCTCTTTTGTAGAGTTCATCACTCCTGCCTTTTGATATTCAGCTACACGCTTTTCAAAAAAGTTAGTTTTACCTTGCATTGAAATGAGTTCCATCCAATCAAAAGGATTTTTTGCATCCCAGATGTTGCTGTAACCTAAACTTCTCATTAAACGGTCAGCAACAAAACGAACATATTCCTTCATCATATCTGCATTCATACCAATAAGAGATACCGGAAGGGCCTCTGTGATAAATTCACATTCAAATTCAACCGCTTCTTTCACTAGTTCACGAATGCGAGTTTCTGAAGGTTTATTTTCGATATAGTTCTTATAAAGAAGACAAGCGAAATCAGTATGTAGACCTTCATCGCGAGAGATAAGCTCATTAGAGAAAGTTAGACCTGGCATTAGGCCTCTTTTCTTCAACCAAAAAATTGAACAAAAAGAACCAGAGAAGAATATTCCCTCAATGGCCGCAAAAGCAACTAAGCGTTCTGCAAATGAATCATTTCCATAAATCCATTTCATCGCCCAATCGGCCTTCTTCTTAATACAAGGGATGTTATCAATTGCCTTGAATAAATAATCTTTCTTGGCCGGATCTTTGATGTAAGTATCAATCAATAGGCCATAAGTTTCAGCATGGATATTTTCCATCGCAATTTGAAAACCATAGAATGATCTTGCTTCAGGAATTTGCACATCATTATAAAAACGAAGAGCAAGGTTTTCATTAACGATTCCATCTGAAGCAGAGAAAAATGCCAAGATGTGCGAAATATAGTGGCGCTCTTGATCATTAAGAGCATTCCAATCATCGAGATCGCTGTATAAATCAATTTCTTCTGCGGTCCAAAAACTGGCCATCGCTTTTTTATACATGTCCCAAATGTCGTTATACTTGATTGGGAAAAGAACGAATCTTTCGTTTGACTGTTTAAGTATTGGCTCCATGCTCATACCCAAGCTCCTCTTCGTGATGTGTGATGAAAATAATCTGTCTTAAAATAAGCGTAGTGGGTAGTCGAACATTTGAAAAGCAAAAAAACTATATATAGTGGTGTTGACATTTTTTTGACGTTTTCAACAACTAGATTTAGTAAAAATTCCGATAAATTCTATCGAGAACCAAGGCATCATATTAACAATTTCTTACATGTAATGATGCAAAACAAACTCTTCCCTTTACAAAATAATTTGGCCTCGAAAGGAAATCAAAAATGGAGAAGGGAAAAAATTGCCGAATAAATAAATTTAACTGACTGAAGATTTCTTAATAATAAGAACTCTTATTGAGATTAATTTAGAGGCCTGGATAATAGTTTGCATGAGTAAAAAAATTATCCTCTATGCCACCCCGAATGAAAATGAAACCAAGCTGATTAATGAAGGGCTTAGTAAAGAGAAATACCAATGGGATGTTTTCTCTAATGGAAAAGACACTCAATTAAATCTTTACCGTCGCCCATATGATATTATCCTTTTAGACTTAGATCTTAAAAAACATAGCGGCATCGAAGTTCTACGCTACATCAAATTCAATCATCCATCGATCAAGGTCGTCATTATCGTAGAAAGTGAGCAAAGACTGATGGATCTTGATCTTACCAAAGAACATTTCAAAAAGATTGGAGTCGAAAATGTTCTTACCAGGCCATTTACCTCTCAAGATCTAGAAAAATCTCTGACTGATCTTTATTCATTTGAAAGCTGGAAGGATATTCGAAATCAAACTTCTCCTTCGGGTCCAGATGATCTCGATTATTCCGATACTAAATTCACAAAACAAAAGGCCAGTGAGTTCTTAAGTGGAACAATAAGCATTGTGGACCTTTATATTAGACTTGGAAAAAGTAAGTACAAAAAAATTCTAAACAAAGGTGAAAAATTCGAAGAAGAAAGAATAAATAAATTCATCAATGAAAAGGGAGTGGAGTACTTCTACTTTTTAACTGATGATCGAGGGCCATATATCAATTACACTAACGAACTTGTAAAGAAGTTAATGAGTCACCCTAAATATACCTCAAACCATTTGCTAATGAATGTAAAGAATGTTGCTGATGAAATTATTAAAGATATTTATACCGAAGGGCTAAAGAAGGAGATTGTTCTTGAAGCGAAAAAAATGTGCACCAATCTTTATGAAATATTGGAGAAAGAAAAAGACACCTTACAACTTATTAGAAGCTTAGAGCAAATGGATCAAAGTAATATTCCTCACTCATTTCTGGTCTGCTTTTACAGTAGTATTATTTGTCAAAATCTAGAATGGGCCACACTATCAACCATAGAGAAAGTTGGTAAAGGGGCCCTTCTTCACGATATTGGGAAACTAAAACTTCCTGAAGAAGTGGCGGTAAAAAAACCTTGGGAGTTAACGCAAGAAGAATTCGAAATCTACCAAAAACATCCCTACCATGCCCTACAAATATTAGATGAAATTCCTTATGTTTCAGAACCAATCAAACAAATTATTTATCAGCATCAAGAATTTCAAAATGGAACTGGCTTTCCGAATGGTCTTTCAAATACTAAAATTTACCCTTTAGCAAAAGTTCTTGCTCTGGCCCATGCTTTCACCGAATATATCGATCAAAATCAACTTAATACTGTTATGGGAGTGAAGTCTTTTTTAAGTCAAAAATCAAATTTAGAAAGATTTGATAGTAACATGATTAAGGCCCTGGTCTTTGCCATTGCCACAAAATAGGTTCATTATATAATAAGTAGCTATAACCAAGGTTAATAATGGCACTTAAAATCCTAATAATTGATGATGAAGCAGATATGAGAGCGGCAATCAAAGATGCCTTGATAGAATTGAAGGCCAATTTCATAGAGGCCTCGGATGGACAAGAAGGACTGGAGAAACTAAAAGAACACTCTTTTGATTGCATAATAACAGATCTTAAAATGCCTAATATGGATGGAGTGACCTTCATCAAAAATGCTCGGAAAACATTTAAAAACCCCATCGTCGTTGTGACGGGTTTTGGAACTAGAGAATCGATCGAAGAATGCTTAAAATACGGAATAAATGACTTTATTGATAAACTTTCTTTTTCAACTATTTTAGAAACGATTCAATCGGCCATTGGATGTAATCTAGAGACCTTAAATAAACAAGAAAATTTTGATCCTGAAGAATTTCTTAAGAAAATAAAAGACGAATAAAAAACTAATATTTCTCGATCTAAACTTCGATAAGATATATGCTTTTCGAGGAGGTAAACGTGGTTTTCTATACTCTCAGCGGTCCGGCCTACACACTAGAAGTCTATCAGGATAAAATAACACTTAAAAGAAAATGGTGGAAGGTTTTCTCTAAGGCCCCTAAAGTCCTTGAATGGAAATTAGATCATCTTGCTGAATTTAACATCAGTCATAAATCATCGCGTTTATGGGAAGAGCTAAAGTGGAAATCATTCGACGGCATTGAGGGAAGATTTTATTGTTCAACGAATCGATTAATGCTTGAAAAAATTGAAAAATACATGAATAAAAGAATCATGCAAAACAAGCATGATGAGAACCACCTGTTAGTGAAGGGGCAAAGTCCCCTTCAGGAAACAATTATTTCGGCCTAAATTTTTTCTGTTTCTGCAAAAAAGTTTAAAGGTTGACGAACATCCACGACTCCACCACCCTTTGGCCTAGGAAAATCTATTAAGCTTAAAACTTGTCCCATACAACCTATGCCTTTTTGAGAAAACCTGGCATCTTTTGCTTTAATACTATGTTTCGCAACCCGGCCACTGGCATCTATGGTAAAGTTCAGATCAATGATTCCTTTGATCTTATCAGAATTTGCAATCAATTCCTGTTGATAACAATGTCTAAACTGAGGAATGTATTCCCGTAAAATTTTCCTAAGTAGCTCAGGATCCATAGATCCTAAAACAACAGTTTTTGGTTCTAAATAGGAAGAATCAAAACCAGATTTATTAGCGAGCCCACGGGAGCCGTAGGAGCCAGAACCAGATCCGCTCTTATCAGCACCATTAAATTTTGAAACACCAATATTTGAACCGGCCACTAAGGACCCATCATCTGTACCAGCATTGAATGTTGTATCTTTTAAATTACTCTTTCCTGCACCATTGGCATTTAATTTTGGAGCACTTCCTTCAAAGGCATTCATCGCCACTGAGCTATTAAAAGAATAGGCCTTAACGGGCGCAGTAACAGATTTTTCAGCTGCTGCCGCCTGGGCCTGATTTTTTGCTTGGACTTTTTGATTTTGCGTAGCCGCTGCAAACTCTACTTTTTGATTTGGTTGTTGGGTTTCCTTATGACCTGTATTCTCAACTTTTGAGGTAACGTTTTCTGATTTTAAATCAGATTTTTCTTGAGCTTCGGTGGCCTTTTTAAGTGGATCAGGAAGCTTATAAACAACTGCTATCTCCTGCTTTACTTCCTCTGGTTCTGGAACCGAAATGAATAATAAAAGTAAAAGAGGTAAAAATAAACCAGCAAAAACTTTTCCACCCTGCTTTAAGAATTCACGATCTCGATAGAAAAGTGGAAGACCTTTCCATGAAATACCTTTATTCACTAAACGAATTGAAAGCTGCTCACTTCCATGAGTAATAAAAAGGCCATCTGATAAATAAATTTGAGACGGATCTTTTGAGTAATTTAATGATTCATGAGAAAAGAATTGAAAGTTTCCATTTCTAATGGAAAATAATTTTGTCTTTGGCAGAGTATGAAAGAGTATATCAAACTTCGATTTCTTTTGTGGATTTAAATAATAATCCCCATTTCTTAGTTCAACAAAACTCACATCCATCATTAACCCATTAACATAAGAAATTATTTCCAAACGCTGATCTTGTTTAAATTGATTAAGTTCCACTGCTCCTTGAGATTCTTCTAATTCAACAAAGTTTCTTTCAAACCTCATTTCAAGTGGAGAAGTTAATGGTTTAAAAACACTATCATCAAATTGAATATCGCAATAATCACCATCAATAAAAATTAAACCTTCCCGAGGAGGAAGTTCAACCACTTCTGTTTTAGGTTGAATATTCATACTCTGATCCGGATCAATGACTTGAATATCGGATTCCAGGCCCTCAACCATAAAGCTTAAGGTTCCAACCGTAAGCGTATCTCCAACGTTCACGAAAGCATCAGTTTGACGGCGACCATTGAGATAAATACCAGATTCAGAGCAGAGATCTTTAATCAAAATTCCTTCATCTTGAATGAGGATAAACGCATGGTAAGAAGAAATTGATGAATCAATTAGCCGAATATCGCAATTTTCGGCCGAACCAATAATAAGTTTTTTCTTCTCCAATGAAAATTTCTCTGAAATACGCTGATCAAGACATCTCAGAGAAAAAAGCATCTTTACTAAACTTTTCATTTGCTCACTCCTCTTTCATTTTCTGAGCGAGGATACGTTCAACTTTTTGAGAAATCTCAGTAATTTCTAATACTCCACTTTTTTCACGACTATCCATCACATTTTTAGCAAGCTCAAAGTTGCCTTTCTTAATTTGTAAAAGTGCATAGGTCGCAGCAATGTCTTCACGGCTCATGTAATCTTGCGGTATTTGTTTAAAGTAATGTTCTGAATTCTGAAGATCGTCTTGATAAAGATAGGCATTGGCCAAAGAAAAATAGATATCAATATCTCTTTGCCCCTTAAAGGCCTTGGCAGTCAAAGTCTCTATGGCCTTATCGAAATGACCAAACTGAAGATAGAGTTGAGAGAGGTTAAATCTTGGAACTTTAAATAATGGTGCAAGTTTAATGGATTCATTTAAAAGCTCTTTACCCTTCTCCCATTGCTCGTATTTGAAATGAATAATTCCTAAATTGTTAAGAGCAATAGATTTAATTGTGGAAGTTTTGGACTCATCCATGGCCATCTGATAAAAGAATTCGGCCTTAGACCAGGATTCTTGGACAAAATAACAATTCCCGATATGTAGCCAATAATAAGGACTTTGATTCTTTTGTAGATAATCTTTTTTATAACTATCCAAAGTTTCTTTGACCTTACCTTGGTAGCAGTCAATCACTTTATGCTCATTTTGACCTTGATTCAAACGATCCTCCCCCCAACGAAGATAAGATTCATCCGCAAGAGAGTCCCAGCTTGGATCCTTTATCTTGCGATCAATTCTTTGTGAGGCACATGAGGTCAATATTAAAAAGGTAAGTAATAGATTCATTCTCTTCATACTTACTCCTTAGTTTTATCCATGGTTAATCCAGTAAAAAAAGAGAAAATCGGATTTTCAACTTTTTCTACTGAGGCAATTGATCTCTGGCCCCAAGCAAGGGACTCTTTTTGTTTGAGGGCACTTTTTAAATGTCCATCAAATTGATTTGAATTTTTTTTAAAATTTAAGGCAACATCTCTCATGGCCAAAGAAAAGGCTTTCTTAGTTTCTGCATCCATCCCATTAGGATTTAGCGCCATAATTTTTCGCGACACTTGATCATAGGTTTCTATAAATAACCTGGTTGAAAGGATGGAAAGATCAATCTGCTCAGACTCCGTTAAACTAAAATACTGATCTTTGAATTGTTTTACTTTGCCTAAATATTTTTCTAACGAAGTATTAAATTTATCACCATCAAATACAGGTCCCTTCCAAATTTCAGATTCAAGCAACTCTTCTTGGGCCTTTTGTGCTAAGACTAGCTTTTCGATTTCTTTTAACCACTCTAAAGTTTCTGGTTGCTTAAGAACTTTAAATTCTTCTTTGATTTGAGACTTTAAATTAAGACTAGATTTTTCCCAAAACCATTTTTGAAGTGTATAGCTATATTGCTTTTTATAAGGATCATGGTAGTGACGGCCAATAAAACTGCGAAGGCCAAAAAAATCCCCTCTTTTTTCAAAATATCTATAAATTTGTGAAAGGGCCTTGTCTTTAAGCTCTTGATCTTTAAGACAGTGAGAGAATTCTTTTAATACTTGTTCAGTATCTTTCGGTTTTTCTTCCACCAGTGAAGTCATAACAGCAACTTCGAATAATCGGTCCTGAGTTTTATCTTTAAGAGAACAAAATTCTTTAAGTAGCATGTTTGAAAGTTTGAAAGAAGTCACAAAATCCTGCATCTTATACATTCTTTCAGCAATTTTTAATTGCTCTTCCCGTCTTTCAAGCTTTTCTTCATGAGTCATTCTACCGTAAGCAAGTGTCTGCCAATAAAAACTTGTCGCTGTTTCTCCCATTTCTAAATAGGCCAAGGCCGCAAAAAATGCTGACTGAGATTTTACTTTGTCAGTATATAGTTTATTCACATAGATATTCTCGAACCCTTTAGCAGCTGAGTACTTATCACCTTTTTTGGCCATCTCTTGATATTCAAGAAAAAGCATATTTCCTAAAACAATTTCTGTTTTTTCAATGGTGGACTTATCGAAAGATAAAAAGCCATTCTTAAATTCATGAATCCAGGACGCAATTTTCTGAGTTGCTTTTTGATCAATAAACTGATCAAGTAGTTTGGTCATAAGCTCTTGTTGCTGGTTTAAATGCTCTGGATAGTTTTTATTAAATGCACGCAAGGTTGCAGCAGAATTCATATCGTCTTTATTTTCCAAATAAATCGAAAAGAGCTTTGGATAGATCTGTTCACTTTTTTCATCTCTTGGCCAAAATTGTAAATGCTCTCGATAGGCCAGAGTGAGATACTTTTTATTAGTCTCTGTTGGTAAAACTTCCTGAGCAGTTAAGGCCAGAAGTGAATTGAGTGACTTTCTAGCGAATTCATCATTTTTAGTCCGTTTAGCTTCATTTACAGTCTCCTCATAATGAAAGGCCGCTTTTTCAAATAAACGAACTGAATAGTAAGTTTCAGCTCTAAAATAGAGGTATTCGATTTTCTTATTAAGATCAAGGACCATTAAATGATCAAAGTAATTAAGAACAAGCTTAAGTTCTTCTGCTTTAAATTCACCTTCATCTTTTTTAATATCTTTTGCCAGTTTAACTTGTAAAAAGCCAGCAGTGCTTCTCATCTTTTCAATAGCATCTTCTTTCATTTCAGCTTTAAGCTTCAACTCTTTTTCAGCTTCGGCCTTGCCATAATAATTCACCAGTATGGCAGAGAATCTCTCATGATCAGCAAAGCGATTATAGTGGCGAAAAAAGTCCAAAACAGTATGATAAAGCTCTTCTTGAGATTCATAATTTTTAGTCTTATCAATAATTTTCTGGGCAGAAAGAAGTATGGCCTCAGTTTCTTTTTCATGACCTTTTTGAGAGGCCTTCAGAGACATAGAGATTAAGTAAGGCACAGGATAGGCTTCATTTTTTAAATAAAAGTCTAATCCCTCTAAGGGACGACCGGCATAGACATAAAATGAACCGATGTTTTCAAGGGCCTGATCCCTCATATTAATATAAAGAGTATTTTTTGACAGATGATATGAATCTTTAATGGTCTCAATGGCGCGATCAAATTCTCTTATTTTAAGAAAACACCAACTTAAATTGAACAAGTGTTTGGTTAACCATTCATCTTCCTTTTTCTTTATCACTTTTTGATAGAATTTTACGGCATCTTGATAACGTTTTTCATTATAGTAGAAATCGGCCAAAGCTGTTTCAGCATGGTGCCGAAGGGCATTGCTAGGATTAGACACTAAAGAAATGGTATGAAGAAGATATTTCTCAGTAATTTGATCTCGGCCATAATCTCTAGAATTTAATCCAAGGGCAAAATAAATCTCTGCTAGTCGCGGGTTATTGGGATAATCCTTTAAAAGCTTATGACCAAAGTCTTTGGTTTTTTGATAGTAAATTCTCGTTTCAGTAAAGAAGACTTCTTTGTTAGCAACTTTTGAAGCTTTAGAAGCCTTCAAAAAATCTGCATTGTTTTTTTCATGAAGAAGCTTTAGACGCTCAGAATGAAGCTCAAGCATACGATATTGAAGTTCAGGCCCCTTTCTTCTAGCATTTTCTAGAATACGCATTTCTTCTGAAACAAGTCTCATCAACTCCTGCCAACGCGATGGCCTTGCCGGTTCAGCATGAAGAGATTGAATAAGAAAAAAAGACAGAAGAAGAGTTTTCATCTTAGTAATTCCCTCTTACAATAAATTTAAACTGAGAGTAACCGGCCAGTGCCGAATCATGCATCACCTGCTGAACTAATTGATAATCTGTTTCACGATCAAAAACCAGATTCACTAGATCTGTGTTAAGTTTATGAGGCTTTTTGGCATTCTCTTCATCCATTTTTGATTTTTCTTTCTTCAATGCTTCCGTAAGAACATTCATCCCTCCAGAAGCTGGCATACGGCCGATTTCTTTATTATTTAAAAAGACCTTCGCCTCTTTATTAACTTGCACAACAGGAGCAAAGCGAGTCATATAACGAGAGTCTGAATCCGCAATATCCAGATTTTTAGTCAGGTCTAATTTCAAATCAGAGGCATTATAACTTTTCAGAAGGAAAACCAATAAAATGGTTAGAATATCCAGCAGTGATGTAATGTCTACATCCACGGCCTCTCTATTTCTGTGGCGATGAAATTTCTTTTTCATTACTTCACTCCACTGTTATCAAAAACAATTTGCTCAAAAAGTTTTTCTTTACTATCTTTAGGCATTTGGGTGCTATCAATAACTGTTACTAAGTTCTGAAACGAGATCTTAGGATCTGCCTTCAAAATCATGGTATTTTCTTTAGGGTGAGATTTCTTTAGTTCTTTTAAATACTCTTTGATCTCGAGAGTCTTTGTTGAAGCAAAAGTTCTGCTTTTCGGATTTCTAAGACCTGTTTTCACAGTAATTTCTTCTTTTTTGATTTCAAGAATTAAGTTGAGTGGGTCCTTTTCTTCTTTTTGATCCTTCACTTCCTTTGTCATCGGAAGAGACGAGCCAATTTCATACACATCCACAAATTGAGCGGACATCAGTAAAAAGAAAATAAAGATAAAAACCGAGTCTAAAATCGGTACTAAATTTAACTTCTCCGGTTTTTTTAACTTACGTCCCACTTTCATAAAGTCCTCGCTTAAGCTGCTTTATCCTGTGATGAAGAACCTTTCTTTGTACTTAGTAAATCAAGAAGTTTTACTGAATTCTCTTCGATCTCTTGAATCATTTTCTCACCACGGGCCATAAGAAAAGAGTGAACAACCATTATAGAGATAGCAGAAACCAGACCAAGGGCCGTAGTATTCATGGCCACCGCAATACCTTCTGCAAGCAGTTGAGCTTTTTGAGAGGCCTCTGCTTGAGCAACCGCCGCAAATGACTGAATCAAACCTTGAATTGTTCCGAGTAGTCCTAAAAGTGTAGACAGGTTTGCTGCCAGGGCCATATAAGAAAGACGCTTTTCGATCTTAGGCACGACCTCAAGAATGCTTGCTTCGAGTGCATCTTGTATTTGCTCTTTAGATTGGTTCGCCCTTTTGAGACCATTTTTCATGACAAAGGCCAAAAGGGCCGGTGATTCAGAGCAAGTTTGGATAGCATCCTGAACTTGGTTGCCGATGACAAATTTCTTAATCGAAGACATTAGACTTGTACCATCGATATCATACTTAAAAAAATGCTTTAATCTCTCAACAGCAATCGCAATACCGATACACCAAACAACAGCTATAATCCACATAAAGACTCCCCCTTCATTCATAAAACGGGCAAGCCACTGAATCATATTTTCTTGAACGAGTGGTGAAGCAACTGTCTCCATAAATCCTCCTTATCTAAAATTCTCAATATCTTTCGAAATAAAGTTATCGAAGTTTTTCCTGGTGAATAAATCTAATTCAAATCGTTTTCTATCTCGATCTCTGACGGAAATATCTCCTGGGGCGATTAACTCACCTTTAACTTCCAGATTCCCGAGATCAAATTTTTCATATTTCTTATACTGATAAATCACATCTTGTTTTTCCTCAGCAGCAGCAAAAATGGAGGAAAAACATAGGATAAGAATTAAAATTCTCATAAAGACTCCTCAGACAAAGGATTATTCTTTTGGATTTCACAATTTGATTTTAAACCTAAAGAGTAATCTCCTAACTCATCTGCCCAGAAGGCCCCTTTAAATTTCCAAAAATATTCAAACTTATTCCTTTTAACATTGGAATAATCACCTCTACTTCTTTCGGCGATAAGCTTCCTGTTGGTGTAAATGAGATCTCTTTTTCTTGAGACGATCTCTAAATTTATTTTGAATAATTCGGAAGAATAAAATGGAACACTTTCTAGGAATTGGAAGATATCAGTTTTGGCATTATAATTAATTTTAGTAATCATATTTTCTTTTACAGCAAGAAGATGAAGAAGCATTTCATCACCTTTTTTGCCTTTTTCATTAGATGCAATTGACTTAATTTCCTTATTGATTTTATGAATGGTATTTAAGTCCAAGGAAAATCTAATCTGCTTTTTTAAACGAGTTAAAATCTGCTTTACAAACTCATCACTTGAAGATTTAAAATCCTGATTAGCGTTTAATAGATTGTGAAAATATTGAGGTGTATTTCTATTCTTATTAAAAAAATCTTCAAGACTGTGAAAACGAGGGCGGTAAAAGTTGTAATATTGATTAATAATAATACTGCTATCTTCCCATAAACATAGTTTGAAGTATGCGAGGGCTGCAAGATACTCTGCCTCTGGAAAGAAATAAGTGTCCAGAAGGGGTGATTTATAAGTCACTAACAATCCCAGACTTCGATTGTAATCTCCTAGCTGATAATAGGCCCAGGCCTTCTCTAATAGAATATATGGCCACTTATATGATTGCTTAGGAATTTTATTATAAGCATCAATGGCAGACTGATAATTTCCTTTCTTATATTGATGTCTGGCCTTGTTCACTAAGCAAACTTCATTAATCATTCGATAATAGCGCTTAATTTTATCGCTTTCGGCCGATGATTCATTTTTCTCTGCACTTTTTTGACATTCATTGAAAGATTCATTTTCTTTTATCTCATCATTTCTAAAAAAATGAATCTCCGCTTCCAGCATCTTGGATTCAGGATAATAACGATGATCTTTATGAATAAGTGAAAAAGACTCTAGTGCCTTTTTAAAATCTTTATTGTTATAGGCCTTTTTCCCAAGAACAAAACGTGTTGAGGAAGTAGGATATTTCTCCAACAGACTATTTTCGTAATCTTCTAAGATTTCAATACCCGTATAAAAAAGAAGTTCTTCTAATTTATTAACATCATCTTTAAGGATAGGCCTCTGGTGAGTTTCTTTAAAAAACTCATTTAGGGCCGTATAATAATATCTCTTCTCCTCCATTTCTTGAGAGGTTGAAAAAACATTAAACGATATCAATAATAAAAAAGTTTGAATAATGGCCTTCATATATATCCTAATAAGAAAATCCAATACTAAAGATGACGTCTGTGTTTGTTCTTAATTTGTCATTATGAGGATTACTTGGCCCTGGGGCCTTGTAATAGGTATTCATATAATCAATGCCAAGATGGAGATTTTCTTTTAGATGAAATTTCAGATTTGTCTTTAAAACAGCTCCATTATATTTTTCTTTATAATAAGTATTAGAGGCATGAGAATTGGTGACAGATTTTAAATTACTTTCAGCATTAATCTTGGTTAGTCCGGCCGCAAATGACCAATCAAAATAATAGATTTGGTTGAAAGTATTAATTTTCCCGTAGAATGGGGACCAAACTGCTAGTGCTCCATAACTTGAATTTAACTTTCTCACAAAGGGCACACTGCTATTTACTAATTGAACATTTCGATAATCATCATTATTAGAATTTAGGTATCTATTATAAAATAGCTCGACACCCCATTCTTCATGAAAATAGTAACCGCTCTTTAACTGATACCCCTGAGTTTCTTGAAATTTTGAAGTAAAATTGGAGATATAACCAATATCAGCATAGAAAGAATGCTCTTTCTTGTACTCCTTATTTTGAAGTACATAAACTTTCTTATCTGGATCAAGCCAAAGGAAGTCGTATAACGACTTCTCTCCAGCATGAATTTCTTTAGTAAGCAATAGGATAAATCCTAGTGCTACAATTGAAATCTTGATCATATCTCCCTCTCAATTTATTTAATCTTTACGTATGTCACAATAATCTCGCTACCAGCAGAGGGCACAAACCCTGCGTTGAATTTAATTGATTGTGATGAAGCATCGTAAACGAAATTGGTATTTAAAATTCCATCAATATAAACTTTGATAGTGCTAACATCTGGTTCATTTGAGAGAGCAAACGAATCCATCAGATTAATCAGTGAATCACCCATTGAATCTAAAACATTCGCAAAATCATCTCTTATATCTGATATAAGACCAGCAGTATTACGAGATGCCTCAGCATATCTTTCATGGCCTGTTGTTATGCCTGATCCAATATTTGAATTGGTCACATCGACAATTGAATAAACTTTTACTAATCCCGAGTTTGCCTTAAATGACTTCAGATAATCAGAATAAAAACTTACGCTCTTTGCAGATTGATCTTCCTCATCCGAAATAATGACCACTGCAAGATAAGCATCAGGACGTAAAAAACTTGCAGAATACCTTTGCATAAATCCCTCAGAGGCCTCTAAACCTTTCTCATAGCTTGAGCCACTGGTTCCAACTTTAATTAAATTTTTAAAGTCATTCATAAATTGATCTTGGTTCGATTTGGCGGCAGCAGATGTTAATTTTGCCGCACTACCATTCACCATTAGGCCTTTATATTCAGCTCGTGTATCGGTAGTGGTGATGGCCATCTTGAAATCAACATCCTTTTGAATAAAGTTATGAATGAAGGAATTAAAATTCACACCTAAAGCATTTTGCTCATCATCCATAGAACGCGAATTATCAACTATCCAAAGGATGTCTAGCTTAGCTTTTGAGGCCTGAGTGAATTTTTCTCTTTTACATTTAGACTCTAAACCAATTGTTGGATTAGAGTCATCTATATGATCAGGATCGTTACCATGGCCATTGTTGCAATCCCCATAAGTTTGGACAGGAGGTGTTGAATCTGTTGGAGTATCTGTTGTTGTTCCACCTGAAGTTGATCCATCTGTTCCTCCAGTTGTACCACCATCGGTAACTGTTCCATCACTACCTCCTGTAGTTGATCCATCATTCGAATTCGAATTATCTGGAAAATCTTGGGAAGGGCCACTAGTGGTACTTCCAGTTGTACCACTATCATCCCCACTATCCACTCCGCCTTGAGTGTTCCCATCCGTATCAGAATCACTTCCTCCTTGATCCCCTGAATCGACCGGTCCATTGGCCGTTGGATCCTGATACGGATTTTGTAAATAATCTTTTTGGTAATAGTCACCTTTGTTACAAGCAGCTACACCTAGGCAAAAAACAAGTGATAGACAAAATTGTCCATAATTTAAAACTCTGGTCTTCATTGAACAGACTCCTAAAGGAGCGCTAGGTTTGGAAATTAATTGTCTCTACAAAAAATTGGAAAACCATTCGTCAGAAAGCGTTTCACAACCTTGAGAAACAATCTTTTTGGCCTTGCGGTTTTTCTCGATTCTGCTCACAACTTACGTGCCACTTGAAGTAACGTCCAACAACAAAATCGAAAAGGTAGGTAATTGAAATTGACTGTATTCTACTCTTTCAAAAAAAGTTTTCAATCATTCGGTCAAAAAAAATGCTAAAACCCCACAGTATTTTATACTTATCAAACAGTGCCATTTTAACCGGATAGACACTCAAAATAAGTGACGAATTTCAGAGGCAGTCCTTGAAAAATCATAAGTTAGATTTGACAAAGACAATGCTTAATTTATTTAGTATTATCCCTCACATGCTTACTTCGGCGTATTCACTCAATTCTGATGATTGGATTAAAGTCTTCAATGATGAAGGACAATCCAATCAAATTCTTCGATTCTGGTTAGATGGTCTTTATAAAGATCCATCCATTTGGAATCGACATATCTCACCAAAGCTAGTCGAATCATTGAAAGAAAAATTTAGCTTTAATAAAATTACTATTTCAAAAATTTTGGAATCTTATGACGGAACGACTAAATTTCAAATGAAGTTGAGTGATCAACTAGAAGTTGAAACCGTTATTATTCCATTCTTCAAAAAAAACACCATCTGTCTTTCTACTCAAGTTGGTTGTGGGATGAATTGCAGTTTTTGCTATACTGGGACTCAAGGTCTTAAAAGAAATCTCACCGCTGGAGAAATTGTAGGTCAGTATCTATCAGCAATTGATTGGCTCAAACAAAAAAATGAAAAAGTTATCCTTCCAAATATTGTCTTTATGGGACAAGGTGAGCCTCTTCATAATGCTTCAGAAGTCATAAAGGCCATTAGAGTCCTGACAGATAAAAATATTCTTGGCGTTGGCCATAGACAAATAACTTTATCTACAGTCGGTTACATTCCAGGATTATTAGAGTTTACAAATTTTCCTTCGATTAATTTTGCTCTTTCCCTTCACTCACCCTTTCAGGAAGAAAGAGTAAAACTCATTCCCGTTGGACAAAAGTATCCTTTGAATGAAGTCATGAATATTTTGGATCAAATTCCACTATTAAAAAGACAGTTCATTACCTATGAATATCTTCTTATTGATAATTTAAATATGTCTACGAAGCATGCTGACGGACTAGAAGAATTGCTTAAAAATCGAAAAGCGATTATTAACCTAATTCCTTTCAATCCATTCCCAGGATCGCAGTGGAAAAGACCTAGTGAAGAGGCCATCAACCAATTTAAAGAAGAACTAGTTAAAAGAAAATTAAGAGTTATGATACGAACTACAAAAGGCGATGATATTCTCGCTGCTTGTGGGCAATTAAAGATCAATAAATTAGCGAGAGATTATGAATCGTCCAGATGATTATGAAGCAAGATTTGGTGGAATTGGCCGACTTTATGGAATTAAGGCCTTAGATAAAATTCGAACCTCTAAAATATTAGTTGTGGGAATTGGCGGAGTAGGCTCTTGGGTCGCTGAAGCTTTGGCCCGAACAGGAATCGGAAGTTTAACTCTAGTTGATCTCGATGATGTTTGTGTGACTAATATTAATCGCCAAATTCATGCCCTGAATTCAACCGTAGGTAAATTCAAAGTTGAGGTCATGAAAGATCGTCTCCTAGAAATTCAACCGTTTTGTGAAATCGATACCAAGCAATGCTTTTTTAATCCCAAGAATCTCAATATGATTTTTGATCGTCAGTATGATTTCGTGGTTGATGCCTCCGATGATTTTACTAATAAATGCTTTATGATTGACCATTGTAAGAAAAATAACATTCCTCTTATAACAGTTGGTGCCGCGGGTGGGAAAAAAGATCCTTCCCAAATCAGAGTCACTGATCTTAGTTTCACTTCAAATGATAAATTTCTAGCAAGACTAAGAAAAAAGCTTCGTCAAGACTTTGCTTTCCCAACTGAAGAGGAGGGAGAATTTGGTATATGGGCGGTATGGTCTCATGAGAGGGCCGTTTATCCAACTGCCGATGGGTGCACCACTCACAAACCTCCAGGATTTGCTAAACATATGGATTGCAACGAGGGCTTTGGCTCAGCGAGTTTTCTCACTGGAGCGTTTGCCTTTGCGGCCACTTCAGTTATGATTAGAGAATTAACTAAAGGTCTATAATGCAAACCATTCTTTTATTTCCAAAATATACTCTCATTTATGCAGGTCTTTATGGACTGCTTTATCTTTTACTTTCCATTAATGTTATTTCTCATCGTTGGAAAGATAAAAGAGGTCTTGGTTTTGATCATGATCCCAAATCTGCGCTTTTTAGGGCCATAAGAATTCATGGGAATTTTATGGAATACATCCCATTTCTCGTGACACTTATGTTGCTTGATGAAATCACAGGCAGCAATGCAATCCTGCTCAATATTATTGGAGGCTCAGTATTTGTTGGAAGAATTTCTCATTTTGTAGGCATTAGAAAAACGCATGGTGCAAGTATCCCAAGAGCGATAGGAGTTCTCACCACATTTTCTGCTATTTTTATTTTGGCGATCAATTTAATTGCCAAAGGATTATTATGAAATTCTTTAATGATCTGAAAAATTTTATTAAAGATGTCGCCCACGATGAAAGGATTCCTTCATCAGATAAAAAAATAATTCTCGCCCTTTTTGCACTCATCATCTCTCCTATCGATTTGATCCCTGACTGGATTCCCATCTTTGGACAATTAGATGATCTTATTATTATTGCTATTATTATGGATTATTTTTTCACTGTCCTTGATAGTCGAATTCTTCTTTCACACTACCCTTGGGGAATGAAAAGTTTTGTTCGCATTAAGGCCATTGCTAAATTTCTACAATTTTTGGTTCCAAGATTTATTAAGACGAAAATTTGGAAATACGTAGGAGACCCATACTAGTCTTTAAAGTCGGGCACTATTTTTTTCATGTCACTTTGAATTTGTTTGAATTGTGCTGAATCAAGATCAATATTATTCACTTCTTCAATTTTGTTTTCTGAAGGTACAACAGAGGCCGGATTTCTTCCAGCGGCCTTAGAGGCCTGTTGATTGATGGCACTCCACTGCTCATTATTCATAGTTTTCATTCGGATTCTTGCCTTATCGGCCTCTTCCTTAGAGATTACATTTTCTCTGACCATTTGATCTAACATACTATTGACCTGGTCTGGCGTTACATCTGCAAAAGAGCTACTCACGGCCATAAGAGAAATAAGCAGGATAAATTTCATGATAACCTCTTAGTGAGATTATCGGAGTGAAGCAGTCAGTACTTAAGTATTTTTTGAAAGTGTAAAATTTTTTGATAATTATGTATAAAAATTAGACATAAAAGAGGGTCTCTAACACATTTGTTGAACCTCTTTAAATTGCGTATACATCAGTATTCTTATTGAAGTTTCGACATTGCCCCAATTGCAATGAATCCTAAAATGCCAAGATTTCATTATTGAACTTTCTTTTCGGGGCAATGCCCTTTTGATTCAAATTT
>JBFWTE010000036.1:0-33063 GCA_050247975.1 Bacteriovoracaceae bacterium | reverse complement strand
CTTTAAAGAGTGTAAAAAATAGGCATATGTAGATCAGATTTACACAGCTTATCTTAACAAGTTATTGAATTTACTCTCACTTGTTGGGCCTGGATTTTGCTTTTATTCGGTTAAATTATTGAGGTTTTATGAAATCACCAATTATTGCCATCATTCTTGTGTTCCTGGTCTCTTGTAGTGCCTCTAAAAATGATTCTGCTCAATCTTATACATCTATGATTCCCATTAAAAGCGAGGAGACCCTTCATCGTTATACACAAAATCTTTTCTTGGATGAACAAACTCCACAAGGCCTAGGGACGTTGCTTTCCTTAAATGATGGCGCCTTTACTAAAAAAAATATTTCACTATGTACCTGGTTTTTAATTTCAGATTCCCTGGCCATGACAAACTCACATTGTATTCCAACAAAATTAAAAGATTCATCAGAACTAAATTGTGGTGAATATCTTCAAGGTGCTATTCGTGGAGTGGATGAAAGCACGAAAGTAAAATGTCAAAAAATTATCTTTGCTTCAAATATTTCGGGGATTCCATTTAATGATGATGATTATGCGATCATTCAGCTTGATAAGAAAGTAAGTGCTAAAAAATTTAAATTAAATCGTAGTGGAGTCATAGAGGGGCAGAAGTATATCATTCACTCTATGAATCATTATGTAACAGATCAAAATATTATCAGTTACTATAATCACTACAGATGTTTAATAAAATCTTCTGATCTATTAGGACTAATAAAATCTCCAGGGATAAGCCCAGCTGTGGGCTTTCAAGAAGAAGACTCTTCATTAGATTCGTGTCGTCCTGTGCCGGGTAATTCGGGGTCCCCGGTAGTAACTGAAGAGGGTTCATTAATAGGTGTTCTTCATGGTGCTGCAAAGGCAGATGATCTTCAAGAAATGAAGGGGGCGATTGTTTCAAATCGAGTGACAAATAATATCGCGATTATAACTAACTTAAGATGTCAAAAATTGTATCATCCATTAATTGATCAAGACATTCCAAATAATTGTAAAGAAGAATTGAAATCAGTAAAAACAGATTTCAATAAGAAAATCGAAAAAATTAAACCATTCATTACTGAATCAATTGAGAAGGGATTAAAAGACCAACCTGCATTTTTTGAATACAGCATTGATTCAAAATCACAGGTAGGAGGAATGAAAGTTCAATTTATTCCAAAATGTATTAAATCTCTTAAAGATTGGTTTAAAGAGGATCTGGATCAAATTAAGAGGGAAGGTTTTCTTTTTAGGAGAAAAACAATCAAGGCACGCATTAAGCATTACATTATAAACGTGTATATAAATATTGATTACTATGGAAATTTACAAGTTGACCCTAATTTTAATTTCGATTCATCGGTAGAATTCTTTGTGAAATCGTTGGAAAAATTAGATGAAGATAAAAAAGTAAAAATAGAAATGATTGATAAAGAAGTTCCATTTAAAGAGCTTCCATTATGTGAGGCCAAGTCTAATCCAGAAGCTTAAATTGCTTTGGTCCCGTTGGAGTCATTGATAGTAAGATTCCTTCTTTCAGGCCAACCTTAGGTAAAATAATCTTTTTCATTTTTAGTGATTTCATTAAATCATGAGTGAGAATAATTGCTGGCAATATAACATCAGCACGATTTTGATCAAGTTCAAGTTTCCTTATTCTGTCGATATAAGACATTCGCAGGATGGACTTTTCCATTTGGCCAATTTCCTGTAGTGAAGCAAATTCTGATGACGATTTTCCCAGGACCGATTTACGAATTTTACCAATTCTTCTTAGATTCCCACCAGTTCCTATAAACAGATCAGGCCTTTTCTCTAAATGAAGTTGAATAAAATCTAGAATTTTTTCTAATTCGTTATTGATATGGTGATTAAGGTCTGATTCCGATTTGTATTCTAAAAGTCGAACTGTCCCTACATTAAAGCTTTTACTTCCGAGAATTCGATTATTTTGAATAATGGTAAATTCAGTACTACCGCCCCCAATATCCATTAAAACGGCGGTCTTTTTTCTTAAAGTAATTTGATTTTCTACCGCACTTAAAATTAGACTTGCTTCTAGGTTTCCACTGATTGTTTCTAAGTAGATTCCTGTAGAATTTAAGATACTCTCTTGCAGTTTGCCACTGTTGCTTGCCTCTCTCATCGCCGAAGTTGCTAAGGCCTTGACTTCAGTAACATTATATTCCATGAATGAGTGGAAAAGTTCAATGAAGGCATTTTCAGTCTCATTTAATTTATCAGCAGAGATCTTACCTGTTTTAAAGACTTCTTCTCCCAAGCGAAGGGGAAAGCGAAACTCCTTAACTTCTTCAATTTCATGCTGATGGATGCGCGCAATAACACCTCTCATGGCATTTGAGCCAAGATCAATGGCGGCGATAGTTTTCAAATTCTCACTTCTTTTAACAAAATTTGGCATAGCTTGTTAAATATTACATAAAAGCTGGCGCAAAAACCAAATCTAGATTATTAAGTTTGTATAAAGTTCAGGAATACAATTTATGAGAATAGCAAAATTAATAGATCGCTATGTTCTAGGAAAGCGCCCTGTCCTTCGGGCGGTGAATCCTCGCGTTGGAACCTCTGTTATTCCACTAGATAAAGGAGATGGGGATTTATTATTCCAATATCTCACCAACAAAATTCATTCTCTATATTTTGATGGAACTGAAAAGCAACTGACTGCTCTTATTAATGGACTTAAAGAGAACCACGGCTGTATTGTTCAAAAAATGCGGTTTATTAAAGGACGGGATAGTTCTCGTATCATGCACCTCCATCTTAAATTAAATGATCAAGAAATTCGTAGAATGATCAAAATTGGATAAAATGAAATCAAAACCAACTACAACTAAAAACTCCACGGTCTATATTAGTAATCTTAGCTATAAAAAAGATCGTACAGGCCTTAAGATGATATTTTCAAAATTCGGCCCAATTAAACATATTAAAATTGTGGTTGAACCAAAGACCAATCAATCACGCGGTATGGCCTTTGTTGAAATGGGGTCAAGTGCTGATGCTAAAAAGGCGATTGAGGCCCTGAATGGACAAATTATTGATGGACGAACTGTAAAGGCCAATTGGGCCATTCCTCTCAAAGATGGTGATGAATCTAAGGTTATAGAGCGAGATTTGGAGTATACAGCTATTCAATTGGCCAAAAAGGCCCGTAATGATGCTCGAAGAAAATCAAATCCATTACAATTTATAGTGAAAAAAAAGGCCCCTTAAAAAGGGGCCTTCCTGATTATTTTGAAAGTCTTTTTTGAAGATTTTCGTTGATGGCCTCAAGAAACTGCTCTGTCGTAAGATATTTATCAGCAGTTACTTTTTCACCGTGAATACAAGCAGCAAGATCTTTTGTCATTTTGCCTTCTTCAACAGTTTGAATACAAACTTGCTCAAGAGTTTCGCAGAAATGTTGAAGTTCTTTATTACCATCTAATTTCCCGCGGTGATTAAGACCTCTTGTCCAAGCGAAGATCGAAGCGATTGGGTTAGTTGAAGTTGGTTTACCTTGTTGGTGTAAACGGTAGTGACGAGTCACTGTACCGTGAGCAGCTTCAGCTTCTAGTGTTTTTCCATCTGGAGTAAGAAGAACTGAAGTCATAAGTCCAAGAGAACCAAAACCTTGAGCGACAGTGTCTGATTGAACATCACCATCGTAGTTCTTACAGGCCCATACGAACCCACCATTCCATTTCATACAAGCTGCAACCATGTCATCAATTAAACGGTGCTCGTATACGATACCTTTTGCTTCAAACTTTTTCTTATAATCTTTTTCATAAATTTCTTGGAAGATATCTTTGAAACGGCCATCGTATTTTTTAAGAATAGTGTTCTTAGTTGAAAGATAAAGTGGCCAGCCCTTTACAAGGGCCATGTTAAAACAAGATTCAGCAAAACCTCGAATTGATTCATCAGTGTTGTACATACAAAGAGCAACACCATCACCTTTGAAGTTATAAACTTCCCATTCCTGAGTTTTACCAGCTTCATCAGTGAAGCTCATTTTTAAAGTTCCTTTACCTTTGATCACAGTATCAGTTGCACGATACTGATCACCAAAAGCATGACGGCCGATAACGATTGGCCGAGTCCAACCAGGAACTAGACGAGGAATATTCTTAATAATAATTGGTTCACGGAAAACTGTTCCATCAAGAATGTTTCTGATTGTTCCGTTTGGTGACTTCCACATTTGTTTTAATTTAAATTCTTCTACACGCTTCTCATCAGGAGTAATCGTCGCGCACTTGATACCAACGTTATATTTTTTGATGGCCTCAGCTGCTTCAATAGTGACTTTATCGTCAGTTTTATCACGATTTTCCATTCCAAGATCGTAATACTTAATATCAACATCAAGATAAGGAGTGATGAGTTTTGTTTTGATGAATGACCAAATAATGCGAGTCATTTCATCGCCGTCTAACTCGACAACAGGATTTTGCACTTTAATTTTCTGCATAATTTCTCCAAGGACAATATTTTTGAGATGTTTCTATTCTGTGGAAAAACGCGCAGCTTGTCGAGTGTGCGCTGTGCGTAAGTTGAGTTATTTTTCTGGTCTTACAACATAAACATCACACGGTGAAAACTTGATTAAATGTTCGGTAAATGAACTATGAAAAAGACCTTCAAATCCGTGTTTTCCTCTAGTTGAAACCACCGCAAGGGAGGCATTCACTTTTTTAATTAAATTGATGAAGTAATCCTCTGGATGAAAATCAATTTCTAGATGAAAAAATAATTCCCCTTTATAGACTGGGGGAATAATCTTTTGGGCCTCATCTCTTAAAAATCGCTCCAAAGTTGGAATCATTTCTTTATAAGTCTTCTCATCGGGCATTTCTACAAGTCCAAATTCAAGCGGAGTGATTGTTTTTTTTACGATATGAGCAAAGTGAACTGATGATATTGAAGTCCAGTCAAATCTTTGTCCCCAATGATAGAGCGGTCCAAGCAACTGGTCCTCAGTGGGAAGTGCAACAATGATATTATCGATTTTCATATTCGACCTCCAGATCAAAAAATTATGTCATCAAAATAATGAACAATAAAATGAAACAAAATAATCAAATAGATTTGTTTGTATGGGGCAAACAACCTCATGAGTGCGTTTATATAAATTAACATACCTTATTTCTACAAGATAAGACCTTCTAAAGTTTGGCACTTCACTTGCTTGGAAGGAATCTGAAGTGTGAGATGGAGGTTTTATGTCCCAGGTTAAAGATGGTGAACATTTAGACAGCATTCAGGACATAAGCGTTATTGATCTTATATTACTTGATCATAGATTTTTAAAACTATGCATTTCTATTTTGAAAGATCATAAAACAGATCAAAAAACCAAAGTTTTAACTTCAAAAAGTTTTTTAAAAGCGATTCAGGCCCATACGAATGCAGAAAAAAAAGCTATCTATAAACCCTTAGAGAATAATCAAGAGCTACATTTTCATATTTTAGAAGCGCAAATTGAACATGGGATTATTGAACAAAAAATTAAAAAGTTAAGGCCAAGACTCAGTAGTGTTAGAAAATTATCTGATGAAGTTGAGGTAGAAATCAAAGTTTTATCTGAGTATTTGGAAAAGCATCTTCGAGAAGAGGAGAGCGAAATACTTCCAAGAATGAAAGAAGAATTAGATGATGTTTCACTTAATCAGTTAGGGGTTCATTTTATGAAATTGAGAAAGTACACAGCTGATGATTTGAGGGATTATCCTAAGCTTGAGAATGAACTCATCCAATGGAAAGATTCAGTTCAAAAAATTTCAAGTCAGTATTTACGTCGAATGGATAAAGTCGTTGAAAATTTAAGGCACTAGTTTATGCATTAGAAGGAGTCTGTTATGACAACTCTTATGAATCGGCATCCTGATATGGTTTCTGCTGAAAAAGTTTCAGTCCAGAAGATTTGTATTGGAATGGGAGGCATTTTCATTTTGATGGGATTATTGGGAATTATATTTCCAAATTTTTTGGGTATGCACTTAAGTCTTGGCCATAACTTGATTCATTTTCTATCTGGCATAATCTCTCTGTGGTGTGGTCTCGCAAAAGATTGGGGTAAGTCTTATAATTTTTGTATCGGATTTGGAATACTGTATGGAATTCTAGGGCTCGGAGGATTTATTTTAGGAGGCCCTGGATATCCTGCTATTGGGGATACAGAAGCTGATTCGAATCTATTTCGTATTATTCCAAACAATCTTGAATTTGGAACTATGGACCATCTGGTTCATATTATCCTGTCGTTTATATTTCTCGTGAGTGCATATTTTTGGAGAAGAAGTCAGAACTTAGGTATTCGATCAATAGTTGATGTTCAACGACATAAAGACCTTGAATTGAATCGGACTAAAGATGCTCAGTTGGGAGAGTCAGATATCAACCGTGCCAGTGATGTTAAACGTAGGAAAGATTTTGAGAGGAGAATATGAGTTTAAAAGATTTGACCGATTCATTTTGGGAATTGGATTTTCAACTTCCTAGGTTTCAAAAGTTGAATCAAAATCTAAAAACAGAAATCTGTGTTGTTGGGGGAGGTATTGCAGGATTATCGATTGCGTACCAAATGGCGAAGCGTGGTCATAAAGTTACTCTCGTAGAAGGCTTTCGCTTACTAAGTGGTCAGACAGGAAGAACGACCGCCCATCTGAGTCATCAATTAGAGAGATTATTTACTGATCTTATCAGGTGGCAAGATAAAGAGAATTTAAAGGATCTCGTCCATGCACATGTGACAGCTATTGATACAATTGAGCATATTATAGAAACAGAAAACATTGATTGTGAATTTGAAAGGGTTAATGGTTATTTATTTTCTAATGATCGAAAGGCAAAAGAAATCCTTTTGCATGAACAAAAGACGGCCAGTGAATGTGGCCTAAACTTAGAGTTTATTTCTGAAACACCGGTTTTAAAAAATAAAAAACCTTCACTCCTTTTTAAAGATCAAGCTCAGTTTCATCCCATTCGTTATTGTTGGGGATTAATGAGTTCCTTGACTGATCTTGGAGTGGAGATCTATGAAGGTACATATATAAATGATATCACTAATTTGAGTCCAGATATTTCTATTTTAAAAACAGCTGATGAAAATGTTATAGAAGCAAAATTTGTTGTTTTGGCCACTCATACTCCTATAAATAAAAAATTATCCGTTCACTTTAAACAAATTCCTCTTCGAACCTATGCAATGGCGTTTGAAACTGATGGTATTTTTGAAGATTTTAGTTTGTTATGGGATACAGAAAAACCTTATCACTACGTGAGATTTGAAAGAAATTTATTAATTGTTGGAGGAGAAGACCATCGGGTAGGTGATCATCCAATAAAAGATCCTTTTCTTCAATTAGAGACCTGGGCCAGGCAGAATTTTGATTTTATAGGTAATATTAAAAATAAATGGTCTGGTCAGATTTTAGAATCCTTGGATCACATTCCATTTATTGGATATGCTCCCGGCGAAAACAAAAATATTTTTATTATCTCAGGTGAAGCAGGCCAGGGCATGACTTATGCAACGATTGCATCCATTCTTATCCCTGAGCTTATTGAAAAAAAAGAGCATCCATGGGAATCAATTTTAAATCCAATGAGAAAACTCAAAATGAGTAACGCTGAGTTTGTAAAAGATAGTATCGCAACTCTCATCCATTACAAGGATTGGATTACCCCTTCAGAAGTAAAAGTTGAAGAATTAACTCCTCAAAATGCTGGCTGCTTGTTGAGGGAAGGTTTAAAAAAGAAGTGTGTTTATCATGATAAGGATGATCATTTTGAAAAGACATCGGCGATTTGTTCACACTTAGGAGGCATTGTTCATTGGAATGACATTGAAAAAACTTGGGACTGCCCAATGCATGGCTCTCGCTATGATGTTCATGGCCATGTGCTTGAAGGTCCAGCGATTTCAAATTTGGCGGATTCTTAATGGCGACGTATATTGAGAATGAACAACTCGGCAAAGAGGATGAACTCATAAAGCGCTTTATGAAATTGCGCCACACTACCGAAATCATTTGTCGTCCTTTAAATCATGAAGATCATATGGTTTCTGTAACTGAAGATACTAGTCCACCAAAGTGGCACCTTGGGCATACGACGTGGTTTTTTGAAAATTTTCTTCTAAAAAAATTTATAAGGAACTATGAAGTCGTTAAAATTGAGTACGACTTTATTTTTAATTCATACTATAGGAAAAGTGGATCATTTCTGGAAAAAAAACAGCGACCTTTCCTGGGGAGTCCAAGGCTTGAGGATGTGTATTTATATAGAAAGATTATTAACGATAGAATTCCTGAGTTGATATTGTTACTAGAAGGTGAGTATCGGGCTGAAGCTTTAGAAATTTTTGAAATTGGAATTAATCATGAAGAGCAACATCAAGAGTTATTGCTCATGGATATTAAGCAAAATTTTTATGAAAACCCACTTCGTCCAATTTATAAAAATCAGCAGCATGCAGCAAGTGAATTCTTAGATGAAGGAATATGGCATCGAATTCCACAAGGCCTGGCCAAGATTGGTGTTGAGCGAGATGAGTTAAAATTCTCTTTTGATAATGAAAGAGATGCTCACCCTTTTTGGTTAGAAAATTATTCGTTATTTTCTCATCTTGTAACCAATGATGAATATGCTGCTTTTATTGAGGAAGGTGGATATGACAATTCATCCCTGTGGCTCTCAGATGGATGGGATATCAAAGAAAAATCGAAATGGAAGTCCCCACTTTATTGGGAAAAAGATGGGAATACGTGGTGGACATTTACGCATTCTGGAATGGAGAAAGTTGATCTGGCCGCTCCCGTGGTCCATGTAAGCTACTACGAAGCTGATGCTTTTTCCAAATGGAGGAAAGCGAGATTACCTACTGAGTTTGAATGGGAAACAGCTGCAAATTGGGAAATAAATCAATCTAGCTTTTTAGAAAATAATGAATTAACGCCCACTATAGATGAAGAGGGGTATGATTACTTTTCACAAATTCATGGATGTGCTTGGGAATGGACTAGAAGTTCCTATTTACCTTATCCACGTTTTGAAACATTTAAAAAAGGTCTTGGAGAATATAACGGTAAGTTTATGTGTAACCAGATGGTACTACGAGGTGGAAGCTGTATTACTCCTCGCAGTCATTACCGTCTGACTTATCGAAATTTTTATTACCCCCACATGCGATGGCAATATTCTGGTATTCGATTAGCAAAGGATGAGCAATGAAAGAACACCAAGATTTGATGAATACTGAATTTAATACTTTACGCTTTTCAATGTTGAAGGAAGTTCTTGTGGGACTTTCAAAAAACCAGAAAAGCATTCATCCTAAATTTCTGTATGACAAAGTCGGATCTGAAATTTTTGATAAAATAACTTCTCTTAAAGAATATTACATAACTCGTGCTGAAAGAGAAATTCTCAAACGACATGCTCGCGATATTTCTCGTTTAGTTGGCCCTGAAAGTTTAATCATTGAGCCTGGAAGTGGTAGTGGAGATAAAATCAGGAGTATATTGCCATACTTGATCGGGCCAGCGGGATATATCCCTTTAGAAATTTCTCATGAAACTTTAAGTCTGATGTCTCAAAAGTTAAAAAATGATTTTCCTAAACTTGAAATCTTTCCTGTCTGTGCTGATTTTACTACAGATTTTGAACTACCAATGCAGTTTAAAAAAACGGTTAGAAAAAAAGTTGTCTTTTTCCCTGGTTCTACAATTGGAAATTTTGATCCGGATGAGGCATGTCAGTTTTTGAAAAAAACCGCCCAGATAGTAGAATCAGGTGGTGGTTTGCTTATTGGTGTGGATATGAAAAATGATAGTGAGCATCTTCTCAAGGCCTATGATGATTCAGAAGGAGTTACTGCAAGTTTTAATCTGAATTTACTAAGACGATTGAATGATGAACTTGGATCAGATTTTGATTTAGAAAACTTTTCTCATCTCGCTATTCTCAATTCAGAACTTGGACGAGTGGAAATGCACTTAAAGAGTCAAAAAGATCAAATGGTGAAAGTGAATCAAACTGTTTTTAGGATTAAAGAAGGCGAGACAATTCATACTGAAAATTCTTACAAGTATTCAGTAGGTGAATTTGTTGAACTCTGCGGCAGTGTGAAATTTAAACTCGTAAAGTATTGGCAAGATAGTAAAAATCTATTTACCGTTTACTATTTCGAGAGAATATAAATCAAATCAGTTTTAGATAATCAAGATAATCGATTTTGTAAAAGGAGGCCAAATGATCTTAAGGTTGTTTTTTTTACTACTTACATTTGCCCTTATTGTTACCTGTGGATCTAAGCACTCAAGAGAAATTAATCATATTGAAATTAAAAGTAGAAATTAACATAAATATTCTTAAGGAAGTTGTTATGAGTAGAATTAATCTCGAAACATCATTAACTTTCCCTAAAAAATATTGGTCGAATGATATTCAAGAAGTTTTTACTGATTCATTAATTAATCTCCTTATAAGTTTGCATCGTAAATTTGAATCGAAGAGAATTGAATTAATAAACCAAAGATTCCAAAGGCAAAAAGAATTTGATATGGGTAAAGTTCCAGAGTTTTTAGCTAGTGATTCAGAAGCTGTTCATGGTTCTTGGAAAATATCACCACTTCCAACTGATCTTTTATGTCGTCGTGTGGAAATTACCGCACCTGTTAATTCGGCGAAAATGATTATCAACATGTTTAATCGCAATGAGTTGGGCGCCCGGGCAGATATGGGGTTGCTTGATTTTGAAGATACTATCAGGCCAACATTTGGAAATATATTAAGTGGATATAAAAATGTTATTGCTACCGTTAATGGTACTCTTCAATATAATGATGAGATAAATACCTATAAATTAAATCCTTCTGACATGGCCTATCCCATGATAAGGCCCAGAGGTCTTCATCTTAACGAGGATAACATTCTAATAGAGAACTATCCCATTTCAGCTGGCCTACTTGATTTAACAGTTTGCTTTTTTCATACTGCCCATATTCTATTGGAACAGAATAAAAACCCAAAATATTATATTCCTAAATGTGAGCATTATCTTGAAGCAAGATGGTGGAATGATCTTTTCACTGAACTAGAAGAAGCTCTCCATATTCCTGTTGGTAAATTAAAAGCAACTTTTTTAATTGAAACTCTTCCTGCTGCTTTTCAAGTGGAAGAAATTCTTTTTGAAATAAGAGATCATGCCGCTGGTCTTAATGTAGGAAGATGGGACAAGATATTTAGTGATATCAAAATACTAAGAAATCATCCTCATCGTGTGATGGCCGATAGAAGTACAATCACTATGGATCGACCTTGGATGGAAAATTATGCTAAAAGAGTGATAAAAATTTGTCATGAAAGAGGAGCTCTCGCACTTGGTGGGATGACCCCAGTCACCCCTGGTAAAACACCTGAAATAAGAAAAGAGCAAATCGAAAAAGTTTTTATAGATAAAAAACGTGAGGCAGAATGGGGGCATGATGGTTGTTGTGTATCCCATCCTTATTTTATTGGGCCAGCATTGGAAGCCTTTCCATTCATCAATCAATTAAATAAAACACTTCCATCCTTTGATAAATACTCCAACATACTTCCACAAGGAATAGGCCCCTATACTCTTGATGGCCTTAGAACAAATATAAGAGTGGGAATTGTTTATATGTATGGTTGGCAAAAAGATTCAGGCCGAATTTCCATTGATAATAGAATAGAAGATTTGGCCACTTTGGAAATTTCTCGAGTACAAGTGTGGCAGTGGCTACATCATCATATTAAATTGATTGATGGAACCAAAGTCACAACAGATTTAGTCAAAAGAATATTTTTAGAGGAGTATGAAAAACTTTTGGCCCAGATGAAGAAAGAAAACTCTTTGTTTTCAATAAATTCTTTAGAAAGTGACCTCAAACAAGCAAGAGATGTTGCTTCCGATTTGTTTTTAGCTGAAGAGTTGACTGATTTTTTAACTTTAAGCTCTGAGGAAGATAAATAATAAAGGAATCTCTATGCGAAATTCACTTACAGAAGTAATGGATGTCGATTGTAAATGGAAAGAAGACTATAAGTTATTAATGAGTTGATTGACAAATTCTATGGCCGAAACACCTGTAGACATATCTTTTTCATATTTCGCCACTTGCGGAATGATTAGAATCGCATGGCCTTGTCCATCGGGGATCAGGCTTTTACAATTTCTTGATGATTTAAATAGATTTTTTATGCCATCTTGTCCTAAGACTAGTGATTTATGTTCTTTTTGAGATATATTCCCAAATATTAAGGACATGACAATATCTCGAGTCGTTTGAATAAATCCCATTTGCCAATCACTAGATCGCTGACACAAGTGTCTTAGCTCTGGAGCAACAAAGCCATCGGTGAAATCAACGTTCATACCAATTTCATCAAAAGAACTTTTAAAATCGTTGATAAATTTTTGAGGGAATTTTTCCCAGAATTTTTTTCCAAAGTGCAGACCTATACTATCAGCAATCAATAATTTTTTAGTTTGAGGAGATAAATATTTTTCAGCAGTCTTGGTATGAAATAAAGCTCCTATACCTCCGGCCGATGATCCATAAAAAATAAATTGATCTAGTTTTTCAAAAGATATTAGTTTTTCATCTTTTAGATATTCAAATGTTTTAATTACATTTAAATATCCATGATGATACGTTTTAAGTTTTGATGAGTAGTCTGCAATGTGCCTTCCGATAAAAACATCCCCATTACAATAGGGAAGATAAACCAAAGTGTGATTTTTGATCGGGCTATCGGATGTTGTTAAATAACTGAAGGCAGGAATCGCAGGTATTTGATGGATCCATGTGCGAAGATTAGGGCCCCAGCAAGTAGCAAGATCCCAACATGCTCCACCGCCCATTAATTCAATCGCAACTTTGCTAGAATTTCCTTTCTTGTAAAAGATTTTGTAGGGAGTACCATCGCCACATTTTGCACCAGGAATTTCTCTAACGTCCCATTTGAATGTACCAGCAAATACTTGATAAGAGCTTATCAAGAGGAATAAATATATTAATTTCATTTACTCATGTTAACTGAGACAAAGGAAAAAAGAATAAAATGTAAGGTAAAGTTATAATTAGGTTAAGATTTTATACCGAGCAATAGACTCTAGTATATTCAGCGATGGTGCCCAATAGTGAATGCTTAGAAAGAGGCCATGGCCCGTAATCCTGTTGTTCCAGCGTAAAAAGAAGGAACAACTATCCAATTCATTTCTCTTTCTTCGGATGAAGTTTTCACTTGGTTTTCTTTTTTGCCCATTTGCACCGCCATTTTACCGAAAAGAATACCCATTCCGATTCCTAGTGGATAATCACTGGCCCAATGGACGCCGTTGTTCATCATCTCAAAGGCAAGAGCTGATACCCAAGCAGATCCTAAGGCGTATATAGGAAGTTTGAATTCAGGATATCTTTCTCCAAGGACTGTAAAAGTCATAGTAGCAGTCATAACATGCCCACTAGGCATAGCATCGTAGCTACCTGTTTTAGAATTGTACTCATTAAAACTTGGAAACAATCTCCATGAGCCTCGCTGATGAGTACTGACATTTGGGCTTTCTCGGCCAAAGGATCTTTTAAGTGCTTGGTTAAAAATGGTAGATACTATCATTCCATGCATGAGCATGTAACCGGTATTAACTTCATGAGTTTGATCTTTTAAATATCCAGTGGCGAGAAATCCACTGGCGATTCCAACATGAGTCCAGCCATCACCTAAAAAATAGAGGGCAGAGCCTATATCGGTGGGAAGTCTAACTAATTCTTGTCCAAATCCAGTTACCACTGGTTTTGTATTATCCTCATTCCCAATTCTCCAATCCCGACCTTTCTTTTGCATCTCTTTATATATTTCTTCATCATAAATATAGAGAACAGCTGTTGATGCTAGGATTGCACTCCAAGGACTAATAGATTCCTTGGAAAAACTCTTTTTTAAAGAACTTTTAGAAGTCGTTGGAATTTCTTTAAATATATCTACGAATTTAAGTCGATCTTCAGCAAAGAGGTTAGGTGAGAGGATAATTAAGATAAGTAAAATTAAATTCATAATAAAAAGGCCGGTATAAAACCGGCCCCTTTATTTTAAATTGTCATTCTAAGACCTGACAAGGAATCTGATCCCATGGGAACATGTTTTTTAGAAAATGTTGTTGTGATTGATAGTCCTTTATCCTCAAACTGTTTTTTCAAGTCATGGATATTTTCCATTGAACTGTGATCGATGTAATCACAATTTGTAAATTCAAGCTCTAGATTTTTATTTTGATTTAAACATTCTTGAATTTTTTCTTTGAGCACTAGGAAGTTACTAAAAGCAAGAGCACTTTCAATCTTGATTTGAACCGTTTTGCTATCTTTGTTCGTTGAACTAAAAGTTGGTTTAATGAGGTTACTTACTTTAAGCCCAAGATAAATTTCAACTAAGCATTGTGCTAGTGCTCCTAGAAAGATTCCCATAAGCAGATCGATTCCAAGTGTTACTAAAAGAGTCGTGAGAAAGCCTACTAAATTATCCCAACCAATCTTTTTAGCACGAATAATGTGCATCGGATTACCAAGTCGAAATCCAACCATGATCAAAATTGCAGCTAATGCAGAGAGAGGAATAAAATTCAGAGCTGCAGGTAATAAAAGAACAGCAATGAGAATAACGAGGCCATGGGTAAAATTTGCTCTCCAGGTTTTTGCACCAAAAGAAACGTTAGCAGAAGAACGAACAATTTCTGCAATCATTGGTAAACCACCAATTGCAGCACTCGCCATGTTACAAATACCTTTTGATAAAAGATCTTTATCTAAGTCAGATTTTCTTCTTTGAGGGTCTAGCTTATCCACAGCAGCAGCACTTAGGGTTGTTTCTAAAGTAGCAACTAGAGCAAGAGTCACTGCCGCTTTCCAACCTTCATAAGTAGACATTACTGAAAAATCCGGGAAGATAATCCAGCTAGTAACATCGGCCGGCACATTCAGGAGAGAATTACCAGTAACTCCAAGAAGTGCAGCTAAGGCAGCACCAATGATCACAGTGAGTAGTGGGGCCGGAATTTTTTTAGTAAAACTCCAAGATAACTTACTCCAAACAATAATAAATGCTACTGAGATGACACCAATGAGAGTAACCATTGGATTCATATTCATGATAGCACTTGGAATTTCAGCATAAAGTAGAAGAGGATTTTTGGCAGTTGGAGTGTATCCAAAAAGAACATGAATTTGCTTAGCGATAATGATCAGTCCAATCGCGGCCATCATTCCGTGGATAACTGAAATTGGGAAAGCAGAACCTTTACGAGCAAGTTTTAATAAAGCAAAAACGATTTGCATAGCACCTGCTACAACAGCAGCAGCTAACATTCCCTTAAATCCAGCAACATTATCACCGTGGCCAAGATTAATAACGGCATCAAGAACAATAACTATAAGACCTGCAGCTGGACCATTGACTGTTACATGGCTTCCACCTAAAAATGAGCCAATCAAACCTCCAATGATGGCCGCAATGAGACCTGCCGAAGCTGGCGCACCTGAAGCAAGTGAAATTCCTATGGATAGTGGTAGGGCAACAAGTGCAACTGAAAATCCTGCACTTAAATCAGGTCGGATATCTTCTAATAACTTCATAAACCACCTTCTAAATTAAAGAATGCTATAAATCAACAATTCATGTGGAATAGTTAGGAGGGGGTAAAGAAATATGAGTGATCAAAAGGTATTGAATACCTTTTGGAGCTTGTGCCTGAGTTTCATAGGTTAGATTAATTTGCCAATATTTTGTGGCATAGTAATCATGAGTTTTTAAAAAATTAAAATTAATTTCATTAGGCAAGTACTCGCTAAAAGAATCTAATAACTCGAATTCTGTGCTTATTATTCTGAAGGCAGAATTTAGATCTAAATGAGAGTGAGATTGGATAATTAATAGGCCAACAAATATGGTGGCCATCATAAGCTTAAACTTAGACATATCCGATTATCGATTTAAAGCTAAAAAAAAGAAACTTAAATGATTTTAATGTGGTTGATTAAAAAAAATTAATCACCTCTAGGAGGAGGATGAAAATATCTTCTCCACGTTAAGTTTTTCCATTTTGTCTTACGAGGAAAATAATAATTATATAAGTCTTGATGAAGTAGGGACAAAAACTCCTTTAAGTAACGAACATAGTATAATGCCTGATAAAATTGGTGATACATGGCCTCTCCTTTTTTCCTCTATCTAATAAGAGGTGAGAGCAATTTAATAAATGTTTCTTAGCTAATTGTGGAAGGAGTTAAGAGGAAAATTTTTCTATTTAAATTTGAACGCTTAAAAATGACCTTTAGTTTGGCACCTTTAATTTCTGTTCCATCAAAAATATTTTTGATTTCAATTGAGCCACCATGAACTTCAGCAATAGTTTTCATAATGACTGATCCTAGACCTAATGAAAAATCATTTGGCCCTTTATCTTTCCGAAGACGTCTTTCTCTTCTTTTTGCAAATGATTCTATCGCTTCAACAGTGAGGCCAGGGCCATCATCACAAATGAGAACTTCAATTTGCTCACTTCGAACTTTTAAATTAACATCGATGGATTTTTGCGCAAATCTGGCCGCATTATCAAAAGCATTTTTGAAGAGGCGTGTGATTAAATGTGAATCTCCCGAAATATATTCTGGTCTTTCAACATTTTGATTGAAACTCCATTTTATGCCTTCTGAAGAAGACGATGATTGTCTTAATTTAATTTCAGAATGAATTAAAGATGAAAGATCAATAGTTTCAGTTGAAGCTTTATAATGAGGCTCATCAATAGTAGCAACAATTGTGAGCTTCTCCAAAAGATCTCTAAAGTAGAGGATATCTGCACTTACAATAGAGAAAAGTTCCATTCGATCTTCTTCAGATAGATCATTATTATGTAACTGCAATGTTTCAAATGAGGTGCTTAGGCTTGTGAGCGGCGTCCTAAGATCATGGCCAAGTTCTTGAAGAAGATTTGATCGAGAAGCTTCTGTATCATTTAATTTTTTTACTAATCTTTCAATTTCATCTGCCATACGATTGAAATCTAGAATCAAACTTCCAAATTCATCAAATCTTTTTACTTCAAATCGTGCTTTTAAATCACCCGATTCTAATTTGGATAGTACTTTTCGCGCCTGAAGTGATTTCCTGCGCAGATAATAGAAACTAATGGAAAGTGCCAGAAATACAGCAAGAGCAGCGGTTGTAAATGTGTGCATTCCTTGGATCCATAAATAAGGGCCTTGAAATAATGAACGCTCATTATGCAAAACTAAAAATGTAATTGGATCTGTGTCTAATCGAACAATAAATGTCTTTGGTTCGAATAATGGATTCTCATTGGATCGGATTCCATGAATTTTTTTAGGATGAGGAAGATCTTCCCATTTAATTGGAAGGGAATGAATGGTGTTACTTGAAATAATCTTTCCATCATTTGAAACCAACCAAAGCGAAGGTTTTGGACCCTTTTTTTCAAAAATAACACCTTTCATTTTTGATTTAAGTCTTCTAGGTATATCGGGAAATGCTTCATCAAAATCTTTTATAATCTCTGGATTAGTATCATTAATGAGTTGAGGCCCAAATTCGGCAATTTTTAAAATAGAGTTATCCTTGGGAGCAGGAGGTGCTGGGTATTTATTAATATTAATTTTTGAAACAGGTTGATAATCAGATGATTTTTCAATCGCCCGCGCCATATAAAGAAGATAACCATACCGATAATCTTCTACCACCATGTCAGAAATTCGAATTAGAAAAAATAGCGAAATAAGACTCAGTGTTAATGCACCTAAAATACTTAAAATAAAAAAACGAAAATAAGGCCAGAATTTCATTTTACTTCCACTCTAAGCGGTACCCAAGCCCGTAGACAGAATTAATTTGTAATGAATTTCCTGCAACTTCACGTAATTTTTTTCTGAGATGGCTCATATGTGAGTCCACAGTCCTGTCGTACATATCTGCACTCTCATAAATTGAGGAGAGAATGGTTTCCCGAGTGACAATATCGCCGGCCTTTTTTGCTAAGATTATAAGGATTTCCATTTCCTTTCTTCCTAAAGTAACAATTTGGTCCATAATGGTTACAATTCTTTTGGCCGGATCAATGATAAGTTCTCCAAAGATAATTGTATTGGTTGGGGTAGAGAAGCGTTTTATGATTTTGTTCATTCTCACTTTAAGTTCTTCAATACCAAATGGCTTTCGAAGATAATCATCTCCTCCTCTTGTCATACCCTTGACGACAGTGGCCTCATCTGTTCTTGCGCTTAAAAATAGAATTGGAATATCATCACCTGATTCCCGAACTTTTTGACAAAAATCTAATCCACTACCATCCGGTAGTCCAATGTCTAGCAACATGATGTCAAAAAAATCATCATTTAATTTCTTCCATGCCTCAGCAAGTGTTGAAGCAGAATCAGAGTCAAACCCACTAAGTTTTAAATTGATTCTTAAGCTTTTAATAATTTGAAAGTCATCCTCGACGATTAGAATTTTTGGCATGTAAAGCCTCCTGCTTTAATGAGTTAGTAATTTACATAAAAATAAAAATTAAACAACTGATGAACTTAAACGGTCAGTAAAATCCGAAGGGCTCTATCATTAGAAGATGGAAAGAAAATGGAAGATTAGTTGAAGTACTTTTTACTTACTCGTTTTCAGGAAGATTTTGAGTCAAAAATAGAGGATGAAAAATTTAATTCTAATTCTGATACTTCTTCATTTTGCAATTATTTCTGAGGATGAAAAAATTAAAAGAGGAGTCAACAATATAGTTGTGGACTCCTCTCGCTATAATTAAGGGTTTGAATTTGAAGAATCTGGATTCTGAGAAGATGAACCCGATGTATTCATTTGACTACCTGAGGCTGATCCTGAATCCATTGTACCACTCCCTGATGACTCTTCCATACGCTGGCGCTGATGCTTTCGACCACTAGTGTTTGTTGAAGAACCACTTGTATTCATATTACTCCCAGACCCACTATAAGTATCACTCGACTTTGAGCTTTGTCCTGATCCCATTGAAGAACTTGAGCTTGAGCCCATTGATGGGGAACTACCAGATTGAGCGAGTACAGGAAGTGAAATCACAAGTGCTAATAAAATTAATTTTTTCATTTTAAACCTCCATTTAATTAATCCCTTGGGGATTTGAGTTTGTTCAACTTATCAGCTTTGCATTGAATTAATTAATTCAAGATAACCTAAATAATATTGAACAGATCTATTCAGTTGAATATAAAGTGATTTACTAGTTCTAATGAAGAAAGCATCATTTCATTTGCTGTGTTTTAAAAGTGTAAGGAGGTCCCATGTTAGAGCTCCAAAATGAAACGAACAGTTTTTCCTATCAATCGAATTATTCCCATTTAGAAAAACATAAAAGAAAAAAAATTTTAATTATTGATGACGAGATCGATTTTCGCTTAACTCTTGCGGAACTTCTCACTTTGCAAGGATATGGAGTTTGTACTGCTCGAGATGGTATCGGTGCATTAAATTATCTCCTTGAAAAAGAAGAAGTTCCAGATCTCATTATTTTAGATTTGAACATGCCAAACATGAATGGATGGGATTTCTTGAAACAAATTGATGCAAATGATGTCTTCTCAAAAATTCCTTTAATGATTGTTTCTGGTGATTTTATGGTGCATGAGGAAGAATTTTCAGGACGATTAAGGCCTGTATTACTTAAGCCAATCGATCGGCTTCAGATGTTTCAAACCATTGAAAATCTTTTGAGTGATAGTGAATAATGAATTTTGCATTAAATTTTGTTATTCATATTATTGGCCTGGCACTTGCTCTTAATGCTTTATTTCAATCTCGAACTCCTCAAGGTGCATTGGCGTGGTTTTTGGCACTCGTCGGCTTTCCTAAAATTGGGATTCCTCTTTTTATTATTTTTGGAAGACGGCGCTATCATGAAGAGCGTCCATCTCCAGTCTTCAAAATTCCGCGGCCAGAGATTGTCCTTCATCAAAACGAAGTATTAGAAGAATTTGAGAAATTTTTAAAACACACTGGGGCCGGTTTTACTGGAAATAATACGATAGATCTTTTGATCAATGGGGAGATGATATATGAAAAGATGTGCGAGGATATTTCAAATGCAAAAAAGTATATTATCTTACAAGTTTATATTTTTAGAACAGATAACACAGGTAAGCGATTTATTGAGCTATTAAGTCGTAAGGCAAAAGAGGGAGTAAAAGTTTACGTTTTGTATGAAAAAGTTTTGATAAAGATGTCAAAGAAGTCATTAAAGTATATGCGTGAGTCAGGAGTTCACTTAGGTCTATTTCGGCCAGGAACAAGGAATAAACTTCAGCTAAATTTTAGAAATCATCGCAAAATTCTTATTGTTGATGGGGAAGTAGGTTTTTTTGGGGGAATAAATATAGGAGATGATTACATTGGGAAAGATCCTAACATTGGAGCATGGAGAGATACAAATGTAAGAGTCAGGGGGCCAGCTTTGATTGAGGCACAAAAAACATTTTGCTATGATTGGTTTTCTTCACAAGGAAGTGGGCCTGATATTGATTGGCAAAGTTCGCTGACAGAAGGCAATGATAATATTTTAATTTTTAGTTCTGGCCCCGTACAAGAAAAACCATTTTGTCTTTTACACCACATTGCTATGGTTGATATGGCCGTAAAAAGATTATGGATTGCTAACCCATACATTGTTCCACCTCAGAGTTTATTAGATGCACTTTTTATGGCCGCATTAAGAGGAGTAGATGTTAGATTAATTGTTCCATCTTATAGTGATAATCAGTTAGTCATGTTGGCAGCCAATACTTATTATGAGCGCTTAATTTCTTATGGTATTAAAATTTTCAAATATAAAGCAGGCTTTCTTCATCAGAAAGTCATGTTAGTGGACGATATCCTTGGAGTTGTTGGGTCGGCCAATTTTGATTATCGAAGTATGTATATTAATTTTGAGGTTACACTAACAACCAGTAGCCAGAAATTTATCAAAGATCTTGAACTCATGTTGATAGATGATTTTAAAAATTCCGATCGATTAAATTTAGGAGAACTACGAAATAAAGTACTTTATGAAAAAATTCTTGAGAGAGGAATGAACCTTCTTGTTCCTGTATTATGAAATACCTAAGATTTGCTTTATTCATTTTAATCATTGCTGCCATCATCGTATTTTATAAATCAAATGCGAATAATTACTTGGATATTCAATATCTTCAGCAAAAGGTTTCTGATTATCAGTCTGCCTTTCATCAGCACCCTATTAAAGTCGTCCTCATTTTTTTTTTAGCCTATGTCATTATTGTAGGTCTCTCAATTCCTGGAGCAATTGTTTTGACTCTGTTCGCTGGACCAGTGTTTGGAGTATATAAGGGGGCCATAGTTGTGATTTTTGCCAATGTTATTGGAGCAACAATTGCTTTTCTTATTTCAAGGTTTTTATTCCGTGATTTTGTACAAAAAAAATTTCAAGGCCAATATAACATCATATCTTACAAAATAGCCCGAGAAGGGGCCATTTACTTATTAAGCCTTCGTCTCATACCCATTTCACCATTTGTTGTGATTAATCTCATTATGGGATTAACTAAGATGAGCACTTGGAAATACATTTTGATAACCTTAATAGGTATTTCTCCTGGAACATTTATTTATGTTGTCTTAGGTAATAAAATGCAGAATATTAAAAGTCTTTCAAATGTTTTTTCCCCTTCTATTATGATGAGTTTATTTTTATTAGGGATACTGCCTTTTATTGGACGTTTGCTTATAAAAACTTTCCATAATAGTAAGACATCTTAATAAAAATTTTATGTTAATGTATTTTGGTGATTGATGAATAGTTGCTAAGATATTTTCACCAGGGTTCATCTTCGCTAGATGAACATTGCAGTAAAACAAAAGATGGATCTTTTGCTTATGGCAAACAACTGGATAATGGCCGCCCTTAAAAGCGGCCATTTATTAAAGAGGTGGTTTATGGCCACAAAAAATATTTCACCACACGAATATCACTATGGAGAGTCTTTTCATAAAAAGAAGATTTATATTCAAACTCTCTCCATTCTTCTTGGCTGTTTTATGATAATTATTGGCCTTGCCGGAATTCTCAATCCTGGATTTGCAGGCCTCCACTTAAGTCTTATGCATAGTCTTATGCTTTGTGCGACTGGTGTTCTGTCCATTTGGAGTGGAGAAATTAAAGATACCCACAGGTCATATTATATCTGTATGGGCCTGGGGTTTTGGTTTTCTATTCACGCAGTGGCCGGATACATAGTAGGTAGTCCAGGAATTCCAACTGTCGGTTACGATTCACCAGATTCCATGTTAATTAAAATAGCGCCAGGTTTTTTAGAGTTGGGTAGGGTAGATCATATCCTTCATTCTCTATTGGCCATTTTCTTTTTTAGTGGTGCCTATTCATGGGCCAAGGCCCATGAGCAGCATGGGGTAAAGTAAATTATTTTAGTTCAATTCAATCAAATCCCTAGCTTGATATTTCTAAAACATTCCTGTACTTTATTTAAACACTTGTTCTAATCAATTGTTTGATTCATGAGGTTTTAATGAAAATTCAGGTATTTGCACCGTTTTTTTTGAGCTTAATAGTGCTTCCGGCCTTTGCTTATACATTGGATGATTATCTTGGAGAAGTTAAAAATAAGCATAAAGGCTTTAAGGCCTTAGAGACTTCTGTTGCAGCAAAAGAGCTAAGAAAAGATGAGGCCAAGCTTTTTTTTAAACCATCATTTTTCTTAAATGGTGAGTACTATGATGATCAGCGACCTACCAATGCTCCTGCCTTTCAAGGGACTCAGACTTTAAGGCATACGTTAAGATCTGGTCTTTCGCAGAACTTACGATTAGGTACAAAGGCGACCGTCTCATACAATATCTACAAAACTCAAATTAATGGAACTCAAGGTAGCTTTCTTCCTAATAAGCAATTTTTTGATGTGGCCCCACAAATTGAAATTTCTCAAAGCTTATGGAGAAACTTTCTTGGTGCAGAGTTCGAAGCAACTGAGAAGGCGCAATTAGCACAAGTTGAGGCCGCTAGATTTGCAGATCAATTCACTTATAAGCAGCTTCTTATGCAAGCAGAGAATGCTTACTGGCGATTATATTTCGCTCAAACGAGCTTAAAAGTTCAGGCCGAAAGTTTAGAGAGAGCTAAAAGACTTCGTGATTGGAACGCTCAAAGAGTAAAAAATAATCTAACTGATGAGGCAGATTTACTTCAGGCCGAGGCCAATCTTCAATCTCGTGAAATCGAGTACCAAGATACTTTAACTGAAATCGCTGCAGCACTTAGAGAGTTTAATTCTATTCGTGAGTCAGAAGGCGAAATTGATCTTCATGGAAAACCTGAGGAAAGTGCCGCAGGAATTCTTGAAGCAGAAATTCCTAAAAAAATGAAGATGCGGGAAGATGTTCTGGCCCAACTTGCTAATCAAAAATTGGCAATGGCCAATGCTGAATTAGGCACTCAAAGAAATCGTCCAAACTTAGAGCTTTATGGAAGTTACTCTGTTAACGGAAGAAATTCTCAGTATCAAGAGGCCTATGATCAGGCCATGAGAACAACCAGACCATTTTCAATTGTAGGAGTGAGATTCACAACTCCTATCGATGTTTGGTCAATGAATGATTATAAAAAGGCCTACGCTCAAGAAGTAACCGCTTCTGAGCTTGCGTATAAAAGAAAGATGTTTGAAGTTGAAAAAGAATGGGAAATTTTAGTAGAGAGATTTAATAATTTTAAAACTCGTCTTCGTCTCTCTCAAAAAATGGTTAAAGTTCAAGAGAGAAAACTTCAAAACGAAAAACAACGTTATAATCAAGGTCGAACGACTACTTTTCAAGTTCTTCAATTCGAACAAGATTTTGCTAACGCTCAACTTTTAAAACTGAGATATGAGCGTGAGCTTTTAACAGTTTATAACCAAATTAAGCTTTTCACTGGAAACAACTATGCAAACTAATAATTCAGGCTTTTCTTTCGCAAAATTATCGATTAATCGTCCAATATTTATCACCTGTATCATTTTAGTTTCGGTGATAACGGGATATCTCTCTTTAAAATCTCTGCCTGTTGATTTATTTCCTGATGTGACTTTTCCTGTGGTTACTGTAACAACTCCTTATCCAGGGGCCGGGCCTAGAGAAGTGGAAACTTTAGTATCGAAAATTTTTGAAGAGCAATTTGCGACCATCTCAGGAGTTAAATCTATTCGCTCAGTTAACCAAGAAGGTGTGAGTATCGTTGTGACTGAGTTTAACTTTAAAACTGATATTAAATACGCCGAACAACAGATTCGAGACAAAGTAAGTTCTGCTCGCTCAAAGCTTCCAGATGATATTAAAGAGCCTACGATTCGAAGAGTGGATCCTGCTGATCAGCCGATTGTGACCATTGCTCTAAGAGCAAACATGTCTGAAGCAGAGCTGTACGACCTTGCAAATTTAACGATTAAACCAAAAATTGAACAAATTAACCAAGTAGGATTGGTTGAAATTATAGGTGGACGTAAACGTGAAGTTAGAGTTGATCTTGATCTTGCAAAAATGAAGTATCGACAAGTTTCAGCACTTCAAGTATCTGATGCGCTCTCAAAAGCGGGCCAGAATATTCCATCGGGTAAGATTGATGTGACTGCAAAACAAGAGACAGTTTTTAGAACTGTAGGTGAGTTTCAAAATTTAAATGAGATTAGTAATACGATTGTTCAATTCTTAGGCAATGATGTTCCTATTGTCTTAAGTGATGTGGCCAGTGTGCGTGAAGGACTAGAGGATGAAAAGAATATTGGTTATGTGAATGGCAAGCGTGCCTTGTTCTTTGATATTTATCGTCAAACAGGAGCCAATACAGTTGCGGTTGCTGACAATATTGTAAAACAAGTTGGTATTTTAAATGAGACGCTTAGTAAATCAGGGAAAGGGATAGATCTTACTATTGTAAGAGATGGCTCTAAGGCCATTCGAGATAATATTTATGATGTGGAAGAATCAATCATCATTGGTATTATTCTTACCATCATTGTTGTTTTCTTTTTCTTAGGTTCATTTAGATCAACTATCATCACTGGACTTGCTCTTCCTAACTCGCTTCTAGGGGCCTTCATCCTTCTAGCTGTTGCTGGATTTACCATTAATATTATGTCTCTTCTGGCCCTCTCTTTAGCTGTCGGACTTTTAATTGATGATGCAATTGTGGTCAGAGAAAATATTTTTAGACATATGGAGATGGGTAAAGATGCGAAGACTGCATCACTTGAAGGTACACAGGAAGTGATGCTTGCTGTAATTGCAACAACCTTTACTGTTATTGCGGTTTTTGGGCCAATCGCTTTCCTTCAAGGTGTGGTAGGACAATTTTTTAAACAGTTTGGATTAACAGTTTGTTTTGCTCTTATGATTTCTTTGTTTGATGCCATCACCATTGCTCCTATGATGTCGGCCTATTTTGCAGGTAAAGTTGTTCCTCATGGCCAGGCTGTATTGACTAATTCATGGTACGATCGAACATTTGGAAAAGTTCTCGCTTGGTTTAATAGATTTCAAGATTCTTTGGAAGACCTTTATGTGAAGGTTCTTAAGGTAACGCTGAATCATCCATTAAAAACCTTGGCCGCTGGTTTAGTGATATTTATCCTTAGTATCTTTTCTTTAAAATTTGTTCCTAAAACATTCTTACCTCCACAAGATCAAGGGGAGTTTTCTGTTAAGCTAGATCTTCCTCCTGGAACAAGCTTGAAAGAAATGAATCGACTTGCAGAGACGATCGATGGAGTTATTCGCTCTCATCCAGAAGTTTATGTAAGTGTCTTGACTGTAGGGACTAAAGAGGGTGAGGCGAATAAGGCTTCATTCTATGTAAGACTCGTTCCTGCTAAGCAAAGAAAGATCAATACGATAAAAATGAAAGAAATTCTACGAACTGAATTTAGGCCTTATGCTTACGCCAATGTTCAAGTAGGAGACTTTGATAACGTGGGTGCGGGACAAAGACCATTTAGCTTAAATATTCTTGGAAATGACGAAAAAGAATTAGCAAGAATTTCAGGCGAAGTATTTCAGAAAATGAAAAACCATCCAGCTCTAAAGGATGTGGATTTAAATTATCGTCCTGGAAAACCAGAGTTTCAGGTTATTCCAGATCGAGAAAAAGCTGAAAGGCTCGGTATCTCAACCAATATTCTTGGAATGGAATTAAGAACATTGATGGAAGGTCAAACTCCTGCTGTATATCGCTTTCAAGGTGAAGAATATGATATTCGAGTAAGACTTAATGAAGAACAAAGAAATCTTCAAAGAGAGTTCTCTCGAATTTATATTCCAAATATTAACAATCGTCTGATTCCTGTGACGAGTGTTGCTAAAGGTATTCAAACAACAGGTCCGGCGAATATAACAAGACAAGATCGTGGTCGTTATTATCAAATTGCTGCGGATATTGCTCCTAATGGCCCGGGAATGGGAGGAGCTATTGCGGAAGTTCATCGTATTTTTGCCGAAGAGGTGAAGCTTCCATCTGGCATGAGTTATAAGTTTGTTGGCCAGGCAGAAAATTTTACTGAACTAATGACAAATATGATGATTGCGATGGGATTAGGAATTCTTTTTATCTATCTCGTTCTTGCATCTTTATATGAATCTTTTGTTACTCCATTTACTATCATGCTTGTTTTACCACTGGCGATGTGTGGTGCCTTTTACGCTCTCTTAGTCACTGGAGCAAGTTTGGATCTTTTTTCAATGATCGGTTGTGTGATGCTTTTAGGGGTTGCGACTAAGAACTCGATTATCTTTGTTGATTATACCAATCAGCAACTTGAGCAAGGAGTACCTTTAAGTGAGGCCATTTTACTCGCAGGTAAGAACCGTTTGCGTCCAATCCTAATGACTTCTCTGGCATTAATTGCAGGGATGATCCCAATCGCTATCGGACTTAATGAAGCTTCAAAACAAAGAACGAGTATGGGGATTGCACTAATTGGAGGGCTTATTAGTTCTACTTTACTGACTTTAATTATTGTTCCAGCGGCCTACACCTATATTGAAAAGTTTAGGCATTTTGTTAATCGCATTTTTGGGAAGGTTTTAACCATTGAATCAGTTGATAAGGTTGAGCATGGATCATAAGCTTACTGATATTGATACAAAATCTAGAATCATCGAGGCCAGTATTCACTTGTTTGGAGTGAAGGGCTTCGATGGGACTTCTATTCGCGATATTACTAAAATGGCCAATTGTAATGTGGCCGCACTTAATTATCACTTTAAAAGTAAGCACAATCTTCTTCAGGAAGTTACTAATTTTATTATTACTGAATTTAAGGCCAAGATTAAAAATATTGCTAATGAAGAAGTCGCAACTGCTGAAGATTATGCCATTAGAGTTTTTCAGACTCTTACTGAAGATGAGCATAAATGTTTAAATCAATTTAAGCTTTTTCTGGATGCCGAGAATTTTCCTTGTGAAATGGAGCCATATCCACTTGGATTCGAACAGTTATCGATGTTCCTTAATAAAGAATTAAATCCTAATGTGCCAACAGAGGAAAAACTTTGGGCCAATAGTGTGATCTTTACTTACATTATTCATACAGCGGTCATGTCTTGCAGTCATATAGGCAAAAAGAATATTGAAAAATTCTTTAATAATAACAGAGAAACTTTTTTGGTATACATAAGACAGCTTGTTTCTGCTGTTATTCGCGATTTGAATTCACGTTTTCCTATTTAGGGGTTACCACTTCATTCATCTAATCCTTCTAAAATTGGGCAATCTGGGCGGTTATCTCCATGACAACATTTTGTGAGGTTTTTTAAAGTGGCGAGTATGGCCTCTATCTCTTGTCGTTTCTTTTCAAGTTCTTGAATATGTTTTTCAGCAATGCTTTTTACTTGAGCACTGGTACGCGATTTATTTCTCCATAGACTGACGAGTTGTTTAATATCTTTCATGGAGAAACCTAGTTCCCGAGAACGCTTCACAAAACGTAAAATATGCACGTCAGTTTCAGAATACTGACGATAACCTGAGAGGCTTCTTCCTGCTTTAGGAATGATCCCCATTTCTTCATATCGACGAATCATCTTTGCATTAACTCCACTAGATGAGGAGACGTCACCGATATTCATAGATTTGATTTCCATTTTTTTAATAAAAGAGAATTACTCACAACACTGAAACTACTCATGGCCATCGCAGCACCTGCAATGACTGGACTCAAGAGTCCAATGCTTGCAAGAGGAATCCCTACAATATTGTAGATAAACGCCCAAAAAAGATTTTGCTTTATTTTTGTATAGGTCTTTTTAGAGATAGAAATCGCATCAGGAATGAGAAGGGGATTCCCACGCATAAGGGTTACTGCTGAAGTATGCATGGCCACATCAGTTCCAGTGGACATTGCAATCCCGACATCAGCCTCGGCCAGTGCTGGAGCGTCGTTAACACCATCTCCAATCATGGCGACAATTTCGCCACGTTTTTTATAATCGCGTATAATATCGAGCTTATCTTGAGGTAACACTTCGGCCTTAACTTCATCTATGTGCAATGCTTTTGCCACTTGAGAAGCCGCTCCAAGATTATCACCTGAGAGCATCACAGTCTTTATTCCTAGTTTATGCAGTTCTTTTATAGTCTGAGAGGATTCATCCTTTATAGGATCGGTGAAAGTGATAGCGCCAAGAAAATTTTTATTTTCGTCGATTAAGAAAGACACTGTTTTGCCTTGATATTCATATTGAGAATAAATTTCAGGTAACTCATTTAATAATTTCTTGCTTCCCAGAGTATATTTCTTACCATTAATTTTTCCTTCAACACCTTTTCCACTAAGGGATTTGAGTTCCTCTAAAGGTAAAGGAGAAATTCCTCGTTCATGAGATAAGGTCATGACTGCTTTGGCCAAAGGATGTTCACTACCATTTTGAAGACTTGCCAATATTTTTAAAAAATCATCTTCAGGTATCTCTTTTGGAAGAAGATCTGCTACAACCGGCCGACCTAAAGTCAGTGTTCCTGTTTTGTCAAAGGCCACTAATGTTACTTTATGAGTAAGCTCCAATGCTTGGGCATCTTTAATGAGAATCCCTCTTTTAGCAGCGATACCAGTTCCCACCATGATTGAAGTTGGAGTTGCAAGTCCTAAAGCACATGGACAAGCGATCACGAGTACAGCGACTGCATGGATGATGGATTTTTCAGTATCAATGCCAATGAATAGCGAAATAACTAAGGTCAGTAGTGCAATAACTAAAATAGAGGGCACAAAAATGGCACTAATTTTATCCACAAGTTTTTGAATAGGTGCCTTATTCACTTGAGCTTCTTCGACCATTCGAATAATTCGTGAAAGCATTGTTTCTGCACCTAAAGCAGTGATTTGAACTTTGATCAAACCATTTCCATTAATGGAACTGCCAATCACCTTATCTCTAGGTCTCTTGCTAATAGGTAAGCTCTCGCCTGTAATTAGGGCCTCGTCTACTTCAGTTGTGCCTTCTATAATCAATCCATCAACGGGAATTCTCTCACCTGGTCGCACGATGACTATTTGATTTAACTTTAATTCTTCAATTCTAATTTCCCTCTCAAAACCATTCTCCAAAATTCTGGCCATTGTTGGTTTTAAATTTTCTAAACTTTTAAGTGCTGAGGTCGTTTGCGCTTTGGCCTTCGCCTCTAAAAATTTTCCTAAGAAAACGAGAGTAATGATCATGGCAGAGCTCTCAAAGTAAAGGTGATGGGACTGGTGCATGGCCCATTGATAGAGGCTTAATCCAAAAGCTGCTGAGGTTCCAATGGCCACTAAAAGCTCCATGTTACCCGATCTGGATTTAATGGCACTCCATGCAGATTTGTAAAATCTGGCCCCAATAAAAAACTGAACTGGCACAGTGAGGGCAAGCTGAACCCAAGGGGTGAGCATTATGTGAAATCCCAATGGTTCAATCAGCATAGGAATAACAAGAGGAGAAGTGAGGAGGATTGAAAGAAGAACAAGTCTTTTTTGATGATTAAGTTCGTCACTTTTTTTTGTCGTATCATTTATTAATGAAGCGTCGTAACCAGCATTTTGAATAATTTTTATTAAGTCAGATGAAGAAATATTTTGATTAAATTCTACATGGGCCCTTTCTGTAGCAAGATTAACCGAAGCCTCAGAAACATTGGGATTTTTATTTAATGCCTTTTCAATGCGATTAACACATGAAGCACAACTCATTCCTTTAATATTTAAATCAATTTTTTGGGACATACGATTTCCTTTGTCCCTATCATCATAAACCTTCCCCTGGAGGGAAGGTCAATGAATTATCATTTATTTTTTCTTAAGCTTGATTTGGTCCCAAATAAAAAGACCAGTGGCAAGAGCGCCTGCAGAGAATATAAGACTATTTTGAATAGTACTACGAAAGGGGGCCTCAACTTGAGTGTTGCTGTTAGATCTTAAAAGTAAAATTGAGCCTGTAAGAACTAGGGTAGTGGCAATCTCTGGGCTAACTTTAATAGATTTTGGTTGGTTTTCAGGTTCAAAAGATTTGAATACAACTTTAGGATCTTGAATTTGATATTCTTTTAGTCCTAGCCTTTCGAGAGAAACAGGATGTATTTCTTTAATAAGAAAAATGGGTTCGAGTTTTTTTGAATCTTTCCCTACTGATTCATAATTTAATTCACCAATAAGTAAGGCCTCATCTTCAGGTCTTAGATTCTTGATACTTTTTTCAAGATCTTGTGATTTAAGTTTAAACAAGACAGGAGTGGCCTGGCCGTCTTTGGTAACCTCAATTTTATGGTTAACACTTTTAATTTTGGCCAAAAGATGAACATCTTCAGCGAAACAAGAAAGGCCAAAAAGTAAACTAAGTATGATTATAAAAATTTTCATTTTTAAATGTTAACCTTAGATTTATATTTTGAACATGATTATCATCAAGTTTCAATAAATTGAGAGTTGGATTTATCTAATGAGGTCTTTTTTTCTAGAGTATAGATGTTAAATGCATGACGAATAACTGGCTGTGCCACATTTCTCACAGGTATGCCTCCAGGAGTTTCACCCTTTTCAATTCCGTGATGAGCATGTCCATGAAAAACAATATCTGCTTCACCATAATCGACAGCTTCTGATAGATAATAGCAGCCCAAAAAAGGGTAAATTTCTTTTTTCTCACCAAATAAAGTTTGAGTGATTGGAGAATAGTGAAGCAGTACGATTTTATAATCTGCTTCGCTCGATTTTATGATCTCCTCCAATTCTCGGGCCTCTTTTTTTGAGTGTCGCATAAAAGCCTTCATTTCTGGCTCACCAAAATCTGCACCTGAAGCTCCAACAAAGCCCCCTCCAAAACCTTTTGCTCCTGAAATGGCCACAGTTTCATGCTTAATATTTAAAATGATGGATTTTCTTTCAAGCACGGTGACTCCAGCATTAATGAGAATAGAAGTAACTTTTTCTACTTGATCATAATGATAATCATGGTTACCAAGAACCGAAATAACGGGAATAGGACAAGTTTTTAAATCATTCGCAATAATTTGCATCTCTTCAGGATGTCCTGTTTGAGTTAGGTCTCCAGCGATGAGTAGGAAATCTGCTTTGTCTGATAATGAATTCCAATGTTGAGAGAGGCGGTTGTGAGATTTTTTATCAAAATGAACATCTCCGGTAGCAGCTATTCTAATCATGTAATGGCCTCACTGCTCTCCGGTGGAATAATGACTCTGACATTGACCAGATTTTGTAATTGATAATCAGGGGCAAGACTTGTAATGACTTCATTTACAGCATCTCTCTGTTCAGCAGTGAAGACTTCTCCTTTGGCAACAACAGTGGAGTCAGTCACTATAACTTTGATATCATGTTCAGCTATCCTCTCATCCATACTCAAGGCCTCCATGATTCTCCCTTTAATATAGATGGGACTATTTTTACATTCTGGAGTGGCAGTTTTTTTTAAGGAAGATAATTTATAAGGATGAACCACGGGTTCAGGTTGATAAGTAGGATGATCAAAGATGGAATGATACAGTTTCTGAATGCTTTCATTTGAAACAGCAATATCATTAGATTGAGCATAAAGGAGGAGGGCCAGCATTCTTCTGGGGGCAAGTTTTGCTCTTTTAAGGAGATAATCCCAATCTAAGTTTCCTTGAGCAAGGACAGCAAGAGCATCATGCCAATGGTGAGGATTCTCTTCTTGATGAGCAGCGGCCTTAATAACAATAAAATCTTCCGGACTAATGGTATTAATTAATCTGCCTTGAAATGGAATTCTTCGGACATGATTCATCACTTCTTCGCTAAAGTAGATGTCGCCACTGGATTTAAAAATGACATCAACAAGAATATTTTCTTTCCAGGCCTTATAGAGCCAAAATGGATCTCGCTTCTCAACTTCAAAACCTTTTTGTTCTAGAATTTTTAAGACATAGTCAGCGTCATCAGGTTTAACAAAAACATCGATGTCATGCGTGATTCGAGGACGACCTAGTTCCTTGGCGGCAAGACCACCGATTAAGGCGTAGGGAATATTATGCTCTTCAATTGTCTCTAGTGCAGCAAAGAGTGTTTTTAATATATTAGGGAGTTCAGTCAAATTATGGTCATGGTAATCTCGCTCTTTTTGTTCAACTTCTTGTTGGCGACTAAGTGGTTTTTTACTATGTCCCATGGTTAACCTCTCAAATAACCCATTCAAGTGAAATACCAATTTGCATAATATTGAATTAATTATTTTATAGGATTTCTTAGAGGCAAAATGTCCCAGAAGATTATCAGTGTCTAAAATTTCAACAACTTTTATCAAGTGAGAATAAACTTCACTTTAATTTATCATCCCCCTTACTATTAGTCACATCTTTTACAAGGTTCATTTGACAGCTTCCTGTAAGACTTTGTTGGGCCAAGTAAGGCCTTGTTAGTTGGCCAAGTTATTTTTTTCTGTTCTCATATTCTGGTGTCAGAAT
>JBFWTE010000035.1:0-35355 GCA_050247975.1 Bacteriovoracaceae bacterium | reverse complement strand
AATGAGTTCATCAAATGCCATGAAGAAATTTTGTCAGAAAAAGAACGATTGGCCAAATAAAATAAATGACATAGGGCCGTAGAGAAATTTTAGAAAAGAACTCCAACAATTTATTGAGCAGTTACGTGATTTAGGCAGTTGCTATGAAATTCGACTTCTTTAAAGAAATTACTATGGGTGGTTTATCCAAAGAAAAACTTCTAGAAGAATTATCTCACGCTGGCGTTCAGTTCAATCACTACGCCCATCGCTTATTTGATCACCCTGATTTTTCACCTCCACTCCAAACTGAAAAAGTTAATCTTGTAAAAGCGAGTTTGAAAGATCTTCAACTCACAGAAAATTGCTCGTTCGAAGAATTTTCAAGTCAGGCCTTCAAATTCGGATTGAAATTATGTCCTCTTTATCTTGCCGCATTCTTAAGACTCGCTTACCTAGATCAGAATGAAGGTCCCTACCTGACTATTGCTTCAGGGGAAATTAAGGATAAAAATTTTCCGCGAGGTTTTTATCTAAGAAATTTTGAGAACTCTCTTTGGCTAAGAGGATACAATGCCGATGGCTTCTCCGGCTGGCCAGAGGCCAATGAGTTTATATTTATTAAATAAACTTCCTATAACTTTTTCACTGACTTCTCATTGGAAGAACTATCCGTGCCATGATGGACCAAGAATTCATCCATAAGGGGCCCTATGAAAAGCGTTCTTTCGATTATTGGATTTGCCTGTCTTCTCTTAACTCAACATAATGCTCAGGCTTCTGATAACTGCTTGAATGCAATCCAAAATGAATTAATCAAAGAAATTCAAAGACCAAAAATTAAGTCTTCTCCTAAGCTCCTCGAATTACTTTCTCATGAGGAAGCAAAAGAAGTTCTTAGAACGGGATATATTGAAGGAGCAAAGTATGTCCTATGGGGAAAAGAGGCCCCTGCGAATCGAAAAGCCGCGCTAGATCTCTATAAAAATCAGAGCATTTCATTCTACATCTTCGAATATACAGATAAAAATCGTAGCTTTTTATCGACCGAAACTTACTTTTTGAAGATAGTCGCAGTTGATAAAACTTCCTGTAAAATTGTTACTGAAGTTCATTATATGGACGATCTTAAGTAGAACCTGAAAATTCTACAACTAATCTAGTATTTCTTAAGAAAATATTAAAAATATCCGTATGCAACGAATCCTCATTATCTTTCTATTTTTAACTTTTGGTTATGCCCATGCAAATTTGGGAGATTCTGGTTTTAAGATTCTTGAAGATAATAAGGTATTCATGCACCTGCAGTTTCACTCCAATTTAGAGCTTCTCATTTCGAAAGAGCGCTTTTCTGAAAAGTATCAGGCCTATCAATTTTGTAAAAAACATGAAAGCTCACTTGATACTACCGAATTCTATGCTCTATTGATTTCCTTATCGGGCGCCTCTGGGGTTAATGAATTCTTAAAGCGAGCCATAACCTTCAAAATTGGACTTAAGAGTGGGATTTGGCAATGGTCAGAAGGGCATAAAGTTATCATGCTCTATAATGGTCATACTCAAAAAGTTCAAATTGAAGATCTTAATCGCGGAAAGAAAATTTCCCTTCCCGCCATTTGTACTAAAGATTAATACCACTTCCAATAAACCTGATCTTGATTAAAGAAGTTATTGATCAGTTGATAAAGACGCAAAAAAGATTTATAGATCTCGAATTAACAAACTTAAGGTAGATTATGATCTTTTCAGCTGTTCAATATGCTCGTCTAAAATCGCGACTAAAAAAGAAATATCTCTCTGACCTAGAGACCCAAATCAAGAAGCTTAAATCGGATAGAGATTCAAAGATTTCTTTTTGGCTAAAAGAGCTTAAAAGTCAGCTAAAAATCTACTCTTCTATAAATTGGTTTTTCCTCCAACAAGTTAAAAGCTATTCTCAATTTAAAGAGAGCTTACCTAAACTTAGCAAGGATAGTAGTTTTTCAAATTACGATGATGCTGTTTTTGAAATGTGGAATAAAAGTGAATTTGCCAACACATTTCTTACGGCCTTAAACAAAGGCAAATCAATTTTTAATGCTTCCCAAATTGCTCTCAAAGAGATGGATGAACATTTATGTGTTTTAGGGAACCGACAAATTTTAAAAGAGATAGATTTTAGTAAAAGTTATAGGCCTCAAACTTCTCTGGGTGAGGTTGTAAAGAAAAACAAAATTTCAAATTTACTGGCCACCACTCTTCACCTTGATGGAAAAGATTTAATTCTAATGACTTCATCCATCAAAGAGATGAAGACATTTTCTCAAAGAATAGATATTGCCCTAAAAATTATTAAGAAGTTTTCTCCTGAATCGTGGACACAGTTTCATGCTTTCACTGATGTCATCATTCCAATCGCTCAAAAAGAATTTGTCAGTTATTCCCATCAAGAATTACCCGGATACTCAATGATCAACATGTATGATAGAGACTTTGTTGATCTTCTGGATGATCTTCTGCATGAGAATGGTCACCACCATCTTAATCACTACTTAAATTTAGAAAAGCTCATTGATGAACCGGTAGATGCCATCTATTACAGTCCCTGGAGAAGAACCTTAAGACCACTCAGAGGCATATACCATGCCTATTTTACATTCTTCTGGGCATTCAAATTATTTTCAGATTTGGCCTCAAAAAAAGAAATTGATTCAATTTGGTACTTATTTAGTTCTTCAGAAAAAGAAAAAATCATCTGGAGGGCCCTAGAAGAATACTGGATGCTAAATTACACTTACGAAGATTTAAAATGGGCCAAGAAACAAGGCCTAATCAGCACAAAAGGCTGGAACATCATAGAAGCTCAGAATAAGGAGCTCAAAAAGGCCAAAAAGAAAATTGCGACTTGGGAAATGGCCCTTAAGCATCATAGAAAAGATCTAAAAGATTTAAAAAAGGTGCTGAAAGATGCCCGTAATGCTTATCTTAAGTTGTAATTTTATAGAATTGGTTAAAATAAAAGAATGCTAAAAAAAATTATTATTGTTTTCGTTTTATCATTCCTGCCTTTTTATTTTGGCCTTAAATTGCTCAGCAACCAGATCCTTTCTCAAGAGGAGAAAATTTATCAGGATCAATCGCTGTTTCTTCATGAATCTATTCAAGACCGCTTTAATATTTATTTAGAATTACCTCTATCACTTGGCCTTATAGCGGCTGACTATCTATCAACCGGTGATATTACTAGTTTTAATTACCAACCCTTTGCTCAAAAAATATTAACCGTTAATGAAGAAATTCTCGGGCTCAATATCCTAGATATTAACGGGCAAATTATTCGAGTTTTCCCTGAATCAACTAATTCAAATGCCTTAGGTAAAATTTCACAAAATATTGCCGCTTTAAAATTATCTTATCAAAAAAATGAAAAGTTTTGGTTTTCATCACCCTTTCGTCTCTATCAAGGAAAGCTTGGATTTATTTTTTACATCCCAATTATTAAAAATAATAAGCTCAATGGTTGGCTTGCAGTCGTTGTTAGTTCCGAAAATTTTTATAAAAATTTAAACTTGAAAAAAACATAGATAATTACCACTTTATTATCAAAGATAAACAGACTGATCTCCCCTACTTTTCCACTGCAATTGAAATTGATTCAAAAAGGCGTCTCTACAACTCAAAAGAAAACTTTATGGGTAGAGAAGTTTTGTTTATAAGTTGGATTAAAAATGAAAATCCAATTCTTAAAAACATCTGGGATCTCCTTTTATATATTTCCCTCTTTATATCTTTTGGCGTCTGTATCGCCTTTTATTTTAAAGAGCAGAAGAGAAGACTTAATCATCAACTAGAGACCATTGAGTCTTTACTTAAAACAAGCGCCAAAGAAGCATTATTCAACCTGATAAATCTGCATGGGGAGTTTCATAATTCAAAAATTGATACTTATCTTACAAATTTCATAGAACAGATCCATTTAATGCAAACTCTAGCTCTATCGGATGCGAAATTAGAAAATACAGAACAAAACTTGGCGACTTTGATAGAAAAGCAACTTGAGAACTTAAAAGAAATTATTCAAAAAAAGAAATTGAAGTTAAATTTTAATAAAAAAGATGTCTTATTAGATGGAAGCGAGTGGCTACTACAAAATACGGTTCTCAGTAATATCATTTCTCATTGCTTAATATACAGTAAGACTGAAGGGACTATTGATATTAATTTTGGCAATAATGAACATGGCCCACTCATCTCTTTCCATGCTCACGATATAGAATCACTTGATCTCGAAAATGCACTCACAGTTAATCGTAGAATAGAAGTGGCAAAGAGAGGACTACAAATTTATCAAGCAGATCTATTTTTGCAACGAGATCCAAGTGGAGGGTTCGTCATTAAGTTACAATTACCAAAATAAATTATAAGCGTTGAAGTTCTGATTGCATCTGATTTGCAGGCATTAAATCCCCCTTGGCCGCAGCAACCGCAATTCCTTTTGACCAAGTATCCTTAGCTTTTTCAATTTGCCCATCACCTTTATAGGCCCTACCTAGGGCCAGATAAGCAACGGAATATTTAGGATCAGCACTTATCACTTTCTCTAGATACTTAATTGCCTTTATCCACTCTTCTCTCTCTACTGCAATTGAACCCAATCCATAATTGGCCAGAGTATCTTCAGAATCTATTTCTAAAACTTGTAAGAACATTGATTCTCTTCTGAGTAACTCTTCCTGTTCTTTCTTTTTTTCTTCCTCTAAAAGTCTTTTGGCCTTGGCCTCTTCTCCAAATTTTTGAAATGATTTAACAGTTGCCAAGGATTTTTCTTGCTCAGCTTCTTCAATTTTCCCCATACGCATTAGAAATAGTGACATATTTGTATGAGCAAGAACTGAATATGGATCAATTTCAGAAAGCTTCCTCATGTATAAAATAGCTTCCGAAAATCTCTCTAATCGTCCAAGTAGAACACCAAGACTTTCGTAAGCATCCGCATACTTAGGATTTAATTCTATTGCTAGCTTGAGACATTCCTCGGCCGATTCATAGTTATCTTTTTTAAAATGCTCCATCGCTGAATGAAACAGTTCTTCGGCTTTTTCTTGATTTGTTCCTGGGATCAATGGATAGTAGTGAACAATCCCCTCATCTTCAATTTGATCAATTGAAAATTTAATCTTTAATCCCTTAACTCTAAAATCTCGTAAAAGATTAGCGGTTAAATAATTTTTTTCATCCCATTCATAGTAACCCAAAGATGCCCCTATCTTTTTTCCAAAGTTTAAGATTTCTCCAGTAGGAATGTTCTTTTTATTTGTCTCAATAAGTATCGGGGCATAGGCTGCCCCTCTATTGTTTGCAATTTTTGATACAGTTTCTTGCCCAGGATAGCATCCCTTATTGGGCACTAAACTTAAGTCATAGAGATACAAATTATTTATTATTTCTTTTTTAAAATCAGATCCTGAAAAGGTTGGCCAACCTGTCAGTGCTCGCCACAATTCAATTTCCTCATTCTCTAATGTGCTTATTTCTGGAAGTAAGCTTCCTCGTTGAATAATTGCTGTATCGGCAAACATTATTCCGGAAAAAGAATTATCACTCTTATATTGATGACTTTGGGATCCAAGAACCACAGTCCATGTTTCCCAGTACGGACCTTCAATGTTTACATCTTCTGAAATTAAATATCGATTTAATCTTTCATTGGCTGCATCTTTTAAGGATTCAGGCACTAGATATAAATAATCAGTACCTTCTTTAAGTAGCCATCCATAAACTTCAATTCGACCTTGAGGGTCTAGAAAGCTCACTAAATGAAAGCTTTTTTTTAAAAGTAAATTAAGATCATATGTAGATTGGTCTTGAAGAAACTCTCGAACATCAGTGCCAGTCAATTTAAAGACATGAAATCCAACTTCAAACTGACCAGCAAAATACCTGTATTGATTTAACATAAATTAAATTGAAAAAGATTCTCCACATCCACATGTGTTTTTTGCATTTGGATTATCGAAGACAAATCCTTTTCCATTTAAACCGTCTTTAAAATCTAAAACAATACCCTTTAAATAAATCATTGATTTTGGATCAACGAAAATTCTTAAATCATCAAATTTGAGGACATTATCTTTATCTTTTTGATCACTGAATTCAATTTTGTATGACAGTCCAGAACACCCGCCACCAGTAACAGCAAGTCTTAGACCTTTTACACCAGTAGGATTATCTGTTGCTGCAATAGCTCGAATTTGTTGAAGGGCCTTATCTGTAATTGTAATAAGCTGTTCCATAAAATCTCCTAGCGATCTTTTACCTAGATATTAACATTTTATCAATTAAATATCGCGTTATCCATGCTGCTTTAGGTTTGGAGTTTCAGTAAGTTATGCCTATACTTATACTTGAGGAATTTTATGAAATATACACTTTATCACTATATCCACTGCCCTTTTTGTATTCGAGTCAGAATGGCGCTGGGATATCTTCAAATTCCCTACGAATCCATGCCTGTGAGCTATGAAGACGAAAAGACCCCACTCGCTCTGACTGGGGTAAAAATGCTTCCAATACTTGTTGATGAAAACGGCATCGCTATAAATGAGAGCTTAGATATCATGGCCAAGATTGATAGAAGCAATGTCTTAAAAATATCTGAATCGATTCAGCATCCTCATTTTATAGAATTAGAAAAACTCCTTAATACTGTCGGTGGGCCGATTCATTCTTTGGCCATGCCTCAATGGATTTATACAAAGGAATTTTCACCTGCCGCCAGAGAGTATTTTCAAAAGAAAAAAGAAATCAAAAGAGGACCTTTTAAAGATCTCGTTCATAATAAAATAAAGTTTCTCAATGAATTAGATAAGTACTGGCCCGAAATTTTAAATAACTTAAATCCTTTTTATAAATCCCAAGAATTTGGACTTTTTGACATTCTCATAGCGTCCCACCTTTGGGGTCTTTACATTGTTCCAGAGTTCCAATTTCCTCCTGAAATTCACCTATATCTTCAAAGAATCAAACTAATTTGTAACTTTGATTACCATGAAGATCTTTGGAGATAGTATGCATCTTATTCTTAAAGTTAGATCCACTCAAAAAGAGACTACTTATAAACTTGAACTAAATACCTCTGTTGTGATTGGTCGAGGAGCGAAGGCCGAATTTACAATAGCAGATGAAAGAGTAAGTGGAATTCATTGTAATTTGACCTTCAAAAAAGACGGTCTAGAAATAAACGATCTTGGTTCTAAAAATGGGACTTATTTAAATGGTATTAAAATTGAAAAAGCCGAAGTTTTTTTAGGCGATATCATTAAAATTGGAGACTCTTTAATTACAATTGAGGAAAACTTATTATCAGATGAGATGAAGGAATTTCTATCTTTCCCTGGTCCTGGTGGGAATCGTGTAGAGTATTCCCTTAAAGCTGACTTTACTGGAGCAAGAGTAAGTAATCAATTAAACGACAAGCGAAGTTACCAAACAAGAGCAATTGAAATAGAACTTAGAAGAAAGGCCAAAACTAAAATCAAACTTTCTAAAGATGAAATTAAACAAAAATTTAAGGCCTTAACTGCACTTTCATTAATATTCGATTCAATCTTACTTTTTATCCTTCTTGCTTTTCCATTTGTAAATCATCATTGGTTTAATTATTTTAGCGCTCACTTTGGCACTCAAAAGATTGTCCTCATCGCTGGCCTAGATCTCATTCTGCTCATTACCTATTGGCTAGTTAATTTTAAATTATTGAAGTTTAGCTTAGGCGAGTTTTTTTCTGGATTACACTGGCTCTATCAACGGCAATAATTACTTTTGAGGTTTCCACTCGATTTCAACAATATTTTTTAATTGATTAGCAAATCGGGCCAAAACAAAAAAATAATCAGACAAACGATTCAAAAATTGAAGACTATTATCTGGTAGAGCTTCTCCGGTATGCTGATAATAGTTCAACAGTTTTCTCTCAACCCCTCTTGCTCCTGTCCGACATAAATGCAAGCTGGCCGCAAAGTTACTTCCGCCAGGAAGAATGAAATTTTTTAAAGTTGGCAGCTTCTCATCCATTTGATCAATGGATTTCTCTAGCTTCAAAATAAGTTCACTCGGAATTTGGGGTAATTTATACTCGGCCCTTTTTTGGGCCTCGCAGGCCAAGTTTGAACCGAGATCAAATAATGCGCACTGGATTTCATGCAAAAGCTTTATCTCTTCTTTAAATGTCTCCTCAGCAAAAGAAAGACTTACACCAATCCGAGAATTAAGTTCATCCACTTCTCCATAAAGATCTATCCGAATATCTGATTTGGGCGCACGAGTTCCACTGACTAAACTTGTTTGTCCCATATCTCCAGTTTTTGTATAGATCTTAGATTTTTTCATTTCATGTTTCCCTTCGGTAATACTACATATTTCTTCTATAGCGGCCACCGACTTCATAAAGTACTGAAGTAATTTGGCCTAAGCTACAATATCGAACTGTCGTTAAGAGTTCTTCAAAAATATTTCCGCCACTTAAAGCAACATCTCGTAGTTTTGCTAAACATAAGTCTGAAGTCTGCTTATGACGTGCCTTAAACGCATTCAAGCGATCAATTTGATCATTTTTTTCAGCTTCTGTTGCTCGAGATAATTCAATTGGCTTCCACTCTGCATGCTTACCAGACAGGAAGGTATTTACACCAATAATAGGAAGCTCTCCAGAATCCTTCTGAGTTTCGTAATAGAGTGACTCTTCTTGAATTTTTCCACGCTGATACATGGATTCCATCGCTCCAAGAACTCCACCCTTATCAGAGATTCTCTCAAACTCTGCAAGAACTGCCTCTTCAACAATTTCACAAAGCTCATCCACAATATATGAACCTTGAAGTGGATTATCAGTTTTATTTAGTCCAAATTCACGGTTAATAATTAACTGAATCGCCATGGCACGACGAACGGATTCTTCTGTTGGTGTTGTAATCGCTTCATCATAAGCATTCGTATGAAGTGAATTACAGTTATCAGATAAGGCAAGGAAGGCCTGCAAAGTAGTTCTGATATCGTTGAAATCAATTTCCTGAGCGTGTAATGAGCGCCCTGAAGTTTGGATATGATATTTAAGCTTTTGGGACTTATCAGAAGCACCATATTTCTCTTTCATCGCTACCGCCCAAATTTTACGAGCGACACGTCCAAGTACGGTGTACTCAGGATCTAGACCATTCGAAAAGAAGAAAGAGAGATTTTCACAAAAGTCATCAATAGGCATTCCACGACTTAAATAATATTCAACGTAGGTAAAACCATTTGATAGCGTTAATGCTAATTGAGTAATTGGATTCGCTCCGGCCTCGGCAATATGATAACCAGAAATTGAGACTGTATAATAATTCTTGATTTTATTTTTGCAGAAAAATTCTTGTACATCACCCATCATTTTAAGTGCAAATTCCATTGAGAAAATACATGTATTCTGGGCCTGATCTTCTTTAAGAATATCAGCTTGAACAGTTCCGCGGACCTGTCTCATAACTTCGATCATTTTTTCTCGGTTAGTTTGCTCAGACTCTGGAAGCACTTGATTAATGGCCGTATTCATAAACATGGCCAGGATAATAGGAGCTGGTCCATTGATCGTCATTGATACTGAAGTTGAAGGTGAAGTCAGCTCGAAGCCTTTATATAACTCACTCATATCATCAAGAGTACAGATTGAAACTCCTGACTCACCAATCTTTCCATAGATATCCGGACGAGTCGCTGGATCTTCTCCGTACAGTGTGACTGAATCAAATGCTGTAGATAATCTTTTTGCTGAATCATTTTTTGAAAGATAGTGAAAACGTGCATTGGTTCTTTTTGGCCCACCCTCACCAGCAAACTGACGTTTTGGATCTTCATCTGCTCGCTTAAATGGGAAAACTCCCGTAGCAAATGGATAAAACCCAGGAAGATTCTGAGTACGAATAAATTTCAATTTATCAGAGGCATAGTGGAATTTAGGGAAACCCACTTTTGAAATCATCGCATGAGATAGTGACTCATACTTTGTTGGAACTTTGATATCTTTACCTCTTACAACGTAAGTATATTCACCTTTTAAATATTGAGAAATAACATGATCGTAATCCGCAACTTCTTTTAGCTCCCCAGTAAGCTCGTTTTCCAATTCATTTTTTTTCTTATCAATTTCTGAACTTGGTACAATTTTGCTGGCCTCAAGAAGGCATTCGTATTTTCTTAATTTCTCAACTGCAACTAAGGCTTTTTGATTATATCCTTGAACAGTCTCTGCTATATCTCTTAGATAATTAATACGTGAAGCTGAGATAGTGGCCTGCTTTTTTTCAGGAGCTTTTTCAGCAGAAATTATGCTGAATTTTTCATGAGTGGCGAAGCCTAAAGAAGCCACCATATCTTTAAATAGAGCATTCACTCCCACATCATTAAATTTAGAGGCCATTGTTCCGTAGACAGGAAGTTCATTATCCGTTGGAGAACCTGGATGATTAGCAAATAACTGTTTATTGCGACGATATTGTTTGCGAACATCTCTTAGAGCATCTTCTGAACGAGGCTTCTCGAATTTATTAACGGCGATAAAATCCGCCACTTCCAACATTTCAATTTTTTCAAGTTGAGTTGAAGCACCATATTCAGGAGTCATGACATAAAGAGTTTTATTGGCCACCTTTGTAATTTCATCAGAAGCTTGCCCAATCCCAGAAGTCTCAACCAAAATCAAATCAAAATCTTGTGTCTTTAAAAAATCTACCACTTTTTGAATTTCCGGAGACAATTCGTTAGCTGAATCGCGGGTGGCGAGTGAACGAATATAAAAGTTTGGATAAATGGCAGAGCCTAAACGTATCCTATCTCCGAGAAGAGCACCTTGATTTTTCTTTTTTGTCGGATCAACTGAAACAAGTGCAATTTTTTTATCAGAATAATAACGATGAAATCTAAGTAGTAACTCATCAATCAATGATGATTTACCTGCTCCACCTGTTCCTGTAATCCCAAACACTGGAGTCTGTTTAGGTTTCATCGAAAATGGAAGTTCTCTTTTATCCTCAATATAGGTGATGACTTTCGCGACTTCATAATTTGAAAGAACTTTTCCTTCAAACTTTTTAAAATCTACTTGGTCAATGGTGGAATAATCAGATTTTTGAATCATGTCATCGATAATTCCATTTAGACCTAAACTTATACCGTCATTTGGATGATAGATTCTTGTAATCCCTCTTTTATGAAGTTCATCCATTTCAGGGGGTGTGATAACTCCTCCACCACCTCCAAAAATACGAACATTTTTTCCACCATTCTTATCAAGTAGCTCTCTTACGTAAGTAAAGTACTCCATGTGGCCACCTTGATAGGAACTCAAAGCAATGGCCTGGGCATCTTCGGCCAGGGCCGCCTCTACTACTTCCTGAGCCGATCGATTATGGCCAAGGTGGATGACTTCCACTCCCTTGGATTGGAGAAGTCTGCGCATAATATTTATGGAGGCGTCGTGTCCGTCGAATAAACTGGCGGCCGTAACAAAACGAAGCTTACGTGAGGTCATTCAAAATCCTTGATAATAAACATAAGTTATTTACAGTTTTTCTATTAGAAAGTATACCTGTCGTATTTCTAGAAGGAAATGCTTTATAGCTCATGGCCCAGAGTGTATAATAGGTCTGATTGTGTCCGGAAGGGAATTTTTTATGGAAGACTTAATTAAGGTTGAAAACCCATTTCATACTGCTCGTTTCAAACCACCTCGTAAGGGTAAGAAACCACCAAAATTGTTAGCAGTTGTTCATCAATCTGGTTGTACAGGTTGTGAAGTTTGTATTGCTGGTTGTCCGGTAGATTCAATTGAGCTTGTACCTGGACCAGATCCAATGAATCCGTCTTATCAACAGATGGTAGAAATCGATCTTGCACGTTGTATTGGATGTCAAAACTGCTCTCAAGACTGCCCATGGGAAACCATCACGATGTATCAGCATGATGATGCTTTTATTGCTTGGGGTAATGAAACACTTTCATCAAAGCTCTATGTTGCACCTGACGAAGTTGAAAAATTAAAAGAAGATGTTGGTTAAGTAAAGGCTCCGAACGGAGCCTTTTTTATAATGTAATTGGTAAAGAAACAGATACTAAGTAAGAAGAATAAGTTATATCCCCTTCCTGCTTGGTCCCATCAATCTCATACTCACTGAATTTTCCTGATCGATATTCAAGATTTATAACTAGAAATGGAAGTCCGGTAAAACCAATTCCAAATTTAGGACCAGCGCCTTTTTTAAATTCTGTGTCTTTCATGCCAGTGGTACCGTTGTCATATTTAGTTTTTCCAGATGCTGAAAAAGTATAACCAGCATAAGCACGAAGGAGTATCGGAAATTCAAACCCAACAAACCCACCAAATTCATCTAAACTTAAATTCGAATCAAAATCATCTGAACCTAAATCAATTGAACTATGAAGGTAATCTAACCCTAATTGAAAACCTAAATTTTGATAGCCAAGTCTTCCACCGTAAGAAGCACCAGTGCCGGTATAGTTTTTTCCATCAGAAATATCAAATTTTCCACCAACACTATAACCAGCTACAGGCTCGATTAATACACCGGCATGAACAGAACTTGAAAGAAATATAATGAATGCCAGGATTTTTTTCATTGGAAAACTCCTCGTTAATTTTCATTAACTATTTTAAGAGTTTTCCAATTAAATGCATTACTTTTGTATTTTACCAATAAGGTCTTGTATTTTGACAAATAAGATATCTTTGCCATTACTTGTTTTCACAGCGATATGACCTTCCGGAACTTGTTGAATGTTTTCACTTGCAATCATTCTTCCGTTCTGATCCTGCACAATTTCACCAACCGAGTCACCAGACATTGCCATCACTTGTCCAATATGACCCCGACTAAACACCACAATGTCACCTTCAGTAATTTTATAGTTACATTCAATACAATTATATCGATTATCAACTACGACTGTTTTACCTTTCTTGAGATTAAAAAATTCGTAATTATTCTTAATTTTTGTAACAGAATATAAATTAAAATCAGCTTTAATGATAAGGGCCAAAACAAATGTCATAGTCGCAAACTGAGCAATTTTAGATTTTTGAAGTATAATACCTTCAAATTCTAAGTCTCTTATTTTTTCACCATATTCTTCAATTTGTTTTTTTAGCTTCCTATCAAATACAAGCTTTTTCAAAGTTAGCGAATAAATTATGCTTGTTACCAATAAAACAAGAAGAGCATAAAGACCTAACCTAAAAAAATAAGTACTCTTCTGATAAATAAATATGTCCCTCGCTTGAAAATAATAGGCGAGAAACAAAAAACATAATGGAACACAAATCCAATTGATAATATCGATAAATTTATGTCGGAAAAACCACTCTTTTCTTTTTTGATGGTGGTCATATTGAACTAGTTTTAATCGATAGTTTTCAAAGGATTCTACAGTCAGTAAATCTGGGCGAGCATTTCTTATACCTTCCCAAATATAATCAATCCTTTCTAAGCTTGAATTAAAATAATACTTATGCCCATTCTTCATCTTCAGATAGAACATCGATTTCCAAAGAATATTAATTGATTCAATTTCATCGAATTTTAACTCTTCTTTAATTTTATTTTTATGAATGAGAAGGTATGTTGAAAAAACTTGAACAGTATTATTGATCCTAGGTCGCAACCAAAGTAGATAGAATGAACCAAAAAAAACAAAGTAAGTAAGACTAAAATAAAATTCAAAACTATATTGAAGCCAAATATCATTGACGGATTTTGTGTAAATCACATATCCCCAAAAACTTAAAACCATAAAAAAAGCTAAAAACAAAAGTAGGAGATATATTTTGTAGTGATTCCTAAATTTAAGATATCTAGGTTGAATTGCTTCAATTTTAATTGTACTCAAGCGCCATCTCCTGATAATTCATGAGTTACTTTTCGGAATTTTTTAATAAAACTTGATTATTTTAATACAGTTTTCAATGCCTTGATTTTATTGAAAAAATAGCTATCCCCATTAAAACAAGGAGTAAGGATATCCATTGTGAAGGTGTTAGTACCCCCCACTCGCCCCGGATACTATCTCCCCTCAGGAGTTCATTTAAAAATCGAATGACTCCATAACTTACAAAATAAAATGCCAATTTCCATTGAATCGAGTGTTTCGATTTTAATAGATAAAATCCCAACATAAAAAGTAACCCGGCCTCAATCAATTGAGTTGGATGCCTATACATTCCATGCATGAAAACTCCCCAGCTTAAAGTTGTTGGGCTTCCATAACAGCATCCCGCCAAAAAACACCCTATTCTACCTATTCCATGACCAAAGGTAAGAGCTGGCAAAATTGGCCATAGTACCTCGCGATTGATTTCAAAACCTAGTAACCGGATTACCAATAAAAAAATCAATGCACCTATGAGTCCTCCATAGAAAACAAAACCTCCCCCCATCCAAAAGGATAAATTTGAAATTAAGTCATCTGAAAGATGATTAGGTAAGGTTAAATAAAAAAATAATTTGGCCCCTACCCATGCCGATAGAAATATTCCCCAATAAACAAGTTGGGCAAACTTCCAAGAAACTTTTTTTGAAATCAAACTAAAATAAATTTGATAGGCAACACCCCATCCAAGACCCATGAATAGCGGATAGGAGTAGAGAATAAAATATTTATTTTGTAGTAGAACTGGAAGCATCTACGCCTCCTGCCTTTTTTACTTTCACTTGCTGATAGAAATCTATCATTAAAAGCCCTGCCGCAACAGTGATGCAACTATCGGCCACATTAAAAGCTGGAAAGTGATTGGCCTCTTCTTTCCAGTAAAAAAGAAGAAAGTCCACAACATACCCCATACTGAAACGATCAATTAAATTACCAGTTGCTCCGGCCAAAATAAGAGCGTAGGCCAATGAAATATAAAATGGGCCCTTTAATGTTTTAATGAGTAGATAAAAAATCCATCCACAAAAAATGACCGGCAAACCTAAAAAGAATATTTGTCTAAACCATAATGGACCATTGGCCATAAAGCCAAAAGCTGCACCCGTATTTTTAACATATGCAATACTAAAAAACCCTTGAATCACTGGAATAGATTGACCCCAATATAAACTGGACTGAATGGCCCCTTTGGATAATTGATCAACGATTATCAGAGTGGACATGAGTAAACAAAGTATCCAAAATCGGGCCATGCTAAATCCTAGTAATAGTCTTTGGGATTAATTTCGTATTTTTCAATTTTTCTGAGCAACGTTTTCTTCGGAATATTCGCGTTGAGAGCAGTTTGATTAATACGGCCTTTATTTAATTTTAAGGCCTGGACAATAAATTCTCTCTCAAACTGGTCTTTGGCAATAGCAAAATCCAATTTTCCACCAGCATCAAGCTTAGTTCCAAAAGAAAATTGAACTTCATTTCCTGTTTTTGCAGAAGGTGCACTATCCAAAACAGAATTTTGAATATCTTCAAGATCAATAACGCTATCTTGAGCTCCATTATCCTTAGATTCGATTTTCTTATTATCTTTAAACACTTGGGCCGGTAATGAATTAGCATGAATCATGTCAGATGATTCCATAATAAAACAGTGCTCAATAATGTTTCTCAATTCTCGAATATTACCTGGCCAAGAATAATTACATAACACATCCAAAGCTTCAGGTTCAGCACCTTTAACTTTTAAATTATGAACGTTGTTAAAGTAACTAATATAGTGATTTACCAGATGTGGGATATCAGATTTTCTTTCTCGTAATGGAGGAAGATAAACTGGTAGAACATTTAAGCGATAAAATAAATCTTCTCTGAAACTTCCATCTTTAATCATTTCTTCGAAAGGCTTATGAGATGCCGCAATGATTCTCACATCAACTTTGATTTCTCGGTTCGAACCTACTGGCATAAAGGTTTTTTCTTGTAATACTCTCAGAAGCTTCACTTGCATTCCTGCAGAGATATCACCAATCTCATCAAGAAAAATTGTTCCACCATCAGCAAATTGAAATTTACCAATCTTTCTTTGATCAGCTCCTGTAAAAGCTCCTTTCTCATGACCAAATAATTCTGATTCAATTAAATTTTCTGAAATGGCACCACAGTTGATGGTGACAAATTTTTCATCTTTTCTAGGTGAATTATAGTGGATCGCCTTGGCCACAAGTTCTTTACCAGTTCCAGATTCCCCTCGAATAAGAACAGGTGTGTTTACTTTAGCAAGCTTAGAAATAACGTCGAATACTTTCTTCATCGCATTCGATTCACCAACAAATTTATCATTTGAAGTTGAAGGTTCACCAATGGAAAGAGTTGGCGAAGAAAATCCAACAGTCTCCACCATTGAACGAGCTTTTAAAGCCCGCTTAATGAGGGCCACAAGATTTTCAGAACTAATTGGCTTTTCAAGATAGTTATAAGCACCTTCTTTAACCGCCTTAACGGCATCAGTAACATTTGAATAGGCGGTTAAAATGAGAACGATAACTGATGGATCATGTTTTTTTATCTCTGTTAGGGCCTGAATACCATCCATCTCTGGCATATTCACATCCATAACAACAAGGTCATACTTTGTGCCGTAGACTTTATTAACAGCTTCTTTGCCATTATCAGCTACATCAACTACAAAGTGATGATACTCAAGCGCTTGCTTAACATTCTGTTGAAGAACTTTATCATCATCAACAACTAAAACCTTGTGCATACAATCTCCCTATTCGTTCTTTAATTTTATTATAAACGAAGTTCCCTCTCCTAGTTGAGAGGTAGCAGAAATAACCCCTTCATGGAGCTCAATAAAATATTTAACCAAGTATAACCCTAAACCCGAGCCTTTGATTGAATGAGTTGAGTCATTTTTAACCCGATAAAATTTATCAAAAATATGTTGGAGGTCATCAGGACCTATACCAACACCATTATCTTTAATTTCAATAAATACCCAATCCTTATCATCCCAAGTTTTGATATCAATGACTTTTTCTTTACCTGCATACTTAATGGCATTCTCAATCAAATTTGAGATGACTCGATTCATTAAGATTGGATCAATTTGAATGGGGTAAAGTGGAGATAGCTCAGTTTCAATCCTAATTTGCTTATTGCTGGCCTCAAACTGAAGTTTTTCAACAATCGACTCAATAACTTTATTGATATCTCTTGATTCTTTTTTAAGGGTTAAATTCTGAGATTCAATCTTGGTTAAGTCTAAAATCGAATTAATAAAATTATTTAATTCTTTCGTTGAGGCAGCGATATTATCAATAAGTTCTGTTTGCTCAGCCGTATTACTAAATTTTATTTTTAGGATATCAGCGATACCAGAAATTTTTGCAACTGGTGTCTTCAAATCATGACTCATAAGAGAGATGAAATTTTGTTTAAGATTATCAACTTGCTTAAGCAATTTAGACTCTTCCTGAATAGCGTAACGAGTTTGATACTCTTCAATCGCCCGGAAAGGAACCCAGATATAATAGACAACAAAAATACTTAAAATTAAATGAGCTAACTTTATCCACCAGCCAAAAACAATGAAAGCAAAATAACTCGTTAACAAGATTCCGCAAATCAAAAGAATTGTAATCATCAATCCTTTCACTGGTTGGACTCGCGAAATGATAAAAGAAAGAATAATAGCAATAATTATTGCTGCTATTTGGGTGATGATATCCCTTACTCCCAATACTGTTTTTTCAGAAATGAGCGCTTCAATTATATTAGCATGGACAACCAGTTTGGGTGTTTTCGCAGCTTCTTTAGTAAATGGAGTCGCAATAAAATCACTTGAGTTTGAAATGTACTGTGGACCAATAATGACAATTTTATCCTTAAAATAGCCTTTAGGAAAATTACCTACAACAACTCGATGAAAGGGAATTATGTGTGAGTCTTTTAAAAGTGGATTTCCTGAATATTTAAAAAGCGCAAAATTTGCATCTGCTTCAGCATTATAATAGGCACCTTTATAGGTATTCGCATCTAATGCATTTAACCCTATTGATTCACGATACTTTTTGGCGGTCCACAAGTGAAGAGAGTCTTCACCAGAGATGTTTAAAATCGCCCTTCTAACAACCTCATCTTTTGCAAAGATAATTTGATCTTTATATAACTGCCCCAGGTTATATCCAAGACCCCTTAATGCTTCTGGGGGTATAAGTTCTCCCAAATTATCTATTTCTGTACCGAATCTAAACTTTTCATTAGCTGGAGAAAATTTTTTTATTAAATCTAAAAACTCTTGCTGATATCTCAATTCAACTTCTGAATCAGGCTCCTGCAATGAAACAAAATAATTAACGATTTTTGGAGAATCCTCAATTATACGATTCATTAATCTTGTATGAGACGCATATGTATAAGGAAATGTTTCTCCTAAGAACTGATCACTTTCTTCATCCATTGAAATCAACACAATCGGATTTTCAAAACTCTTGGCAGTAATATCGTTCTTGATCCAGAAGTCATAAAAAATGGCTTCTAATGGGTGAAAAGAGTATTGAATTAATATTAGAATAAAAGCAAGCGTAACAAAGAGTGGTGCAAATTTACTAAATTCTAATGATTTAAACTTATTTATCATGAACTAATCCAATTTCTCGGAAAATATAATCAAATTCATGAGGAAGAGTTTCAAGAGATAAAATGAGCTGAAAGTTTTGACTCTTTTGGATAGACATAAGCTCTAATAACTTCCTAGAAGATAACGAATCCAAAAACGAAGCTGTATTTAATTTTAATCCCATGAGCTTGTTTTTTTTCAACTCTTGAGGGAAATGGCTTAATAGGCCTTCCAATTTTTTAAAGTAGCCCATACCAATTAAATTTACTGAAAGAAACATCAGGTATGGTTGGAGTAGATAATTAATAAACCAATAAAGTGATTGTTTAATTTCTTTATTTGGCAACACCCTAGCAATTAGGCCCGTAAATGAATGGACTATCCAGGCATTCATTCCAATAAAAAAAAGTGCCCGGCTTCTTTTTTTTGCCAATCCCTTCTTAACTTGAATTAACAAAATAAAACAAATCGCAAAGAGCTCTTCCTTGTTCAATGAATTTAGTAATTCCTTATCAAGCACCAGACTGATTGTTCTCCCTTTTTGTAAAACAAACGCTCGACCTAAATTACCATTATAAAAATAGAGTCTTGGTTGAGGCAGGGAGAAGTTGTAAGCAACTTGCTTTGATGTTGTACTAAGCTCACTATTATCGTTACTTGCCCGAATGCCCCTGGCCCCTAGAAGGAACAAAACTGCAGAATCATAATAAGCGCCTGAAATTACTAAAAAAATTCCTAGAACCAAAAGGGCAACGAAAAATAACGCCCCGCTTAAGGTTGCATAGAAAAAAAGTCCCATTGTTATAGAAAATACCAATAATGCAAAAAGAGGCCGCATTGTAAAAACCTAGTTTTCTTAAAGTGTTAGCTGTATTTTAGCACTCCTTAAAAGTTATTTACATACTTTATTACATTCTTAAGACTTAAACCGTGGACAAAAATGTCCCTGCGGGCTATAAGTCATCCACTCTTTTCATGTAAGAAAATAGGGCTGTGCGTGAAACATGAAGTTGAAATTGATAGCGAGTTTCTCAATCAAATTGATCAGGCAAATGAGTTAATAAGCTCAAATGAAAAACTTGATGATGAGGTTTTAATTTGCGAATGTTTTTGCGTAAATGCCCTAGATATTCGCAACGCTTGTTCGCACCTGAATAAGGTGGACCTTGAATTGCTGCAATCTAATTTAAGTGTTGGATTAGGCTGCCAAGGGTGCTTGAAGCGAATTGATTATTGGATAGATAAAATTTTTTAAAATAAGTTAGTTCCGAAAGGAGATTTCATGGCTTTTGACCGTTTATTATTTGGTACTGCAGGTGTTCCAAACAGTACTGTAAAGAAAAACAATCCAGTTGAAGGTGTTAAAAGAATTCACGAACTCAGCTTAGATTGTATGCAACTTGAATTCGCTCATGGTGTGCGAATGAAAGAAGAGGTTTCATCAGCTCTTCGTAAAGTATCATATGAACTTGGTGTTCCACTAACTTCTCATGGTCCTTACTACATTAACTTAAACGCTCGTGAACAAGATAAAATTGACTCATCAGTAGAGCGTATTATTCAAACAGCAAAGATCTCTGATCTTTGTGGTGCTGAATCAATGACTTTCCACGCTGCTTTCTACATGAAAGATTCTCCTTATGATGTTTTTGATCTAGTTGAAAAATCGCTTAACGTAATTGAAGAGCGTCTTTCTCGTCTAGATATTGAAATTGAACTTAGACCTGAATTAACAGGTAAAACTTCACAATTCGGATCATTGGAAGAGTTGATCAGTCTTTCAAAATCAGTTGCGAGCTGTAAGCCTTGTATGGATTTTTCTCATCTTTACGCCCGCACAGGAAATGTTAATGACTATAAAGGTTTCTGTGAGACACTTGAAACTTTAAAGAATGAGCTTGGTCCTAACTCTCTCAAGGAAATGCATATTCACATTTCTGGTATTAGCTCAAACTCTAAAGGTGACTTAAAACATTTGAACCTAGAAAAATCTAAGTTTAACTGGAAAGACCTAATGAAAGCATTAAAAGATATGGATTGTCGTGGTTACGTTATTTGTAACTCACCAAACCTAGAAGTTGATGCTGCCATGTTAAAACAATACTACATAGCTCTTTAATAGCTAAAAGGCCCTCTTCGAGGGCCTTTTTATTTTAAGCACTTTTTAACCATTCTTGATGATGAACTAGATCATGAAGATAAGAATCTTCACCTTGCTTCAACCCCACAAGATAACAAAAACCATCTGCATGAGTAATAAGCAACTTGTCCATGCTTGAATTCCAATTTGCCTTCATGACTTCAAGAAAATGATCTTGATCTGACACTTCATCAATTAAACTATAACTAAATACATTACTTAATGAAAAAAGAGGCCAATTAACCGGAGTATCTAGTACTCCGAAAGGGGTTTTGAATCTCAAAATTTGAAATTGTGGTATAAACTCACCCTTTAAAAAAATTAGTCCATAATCATTGAGTTTCAACTCAAAGCTTGAAAGTTGGGCTTCGCCACTTTTCTGGAGCTTTAAGGTCTCATCAACTAGAAATGATAAAAAATCTTTATTATCCATTTGGACCTGCTACTGTTGAGTCGCCTTGTTCGGATTTGACCTTTCCGTAGGTGACAAATTTCGCTTAGGTGTATTACCTCTTTCAGTATCATTAACGGAATCTTGAGTACAAAAATTATCACTTATTTCGCGTAGGAACTTTTTTCCCCTCGTAATTTCATCAACCTCAAGACACCTTGGTTCTTCTCCTTTAATAAGGGATTGGAAAAAAGAAATTTTCTCTCTTACAATGAAAGTTCTAATTAAATCTGGTCTCTTATTACATAAGTTAATTGAAACTTTACGAATTACTTTTTCATTGGTTGGTATTTCATAACAATTTTGATCACGATCTAATAAAAAATTGAAACTTTCCCCCACTTTGCCGTCTAAACCTACGCATGCTTTACATTCATCAGAGAAAACTTTTAGTTTTTGGAAAGGCCCTTTCAATTGTCTACACAACATAAAGCATTTGGTCCCAGGATAAAGTAATTTATCAACACCCGTAACCTTTAAAGGCATATCTTCGCTAACATCTTCAGTTGCAAGACATTGCCTGCATTCTTTTCTCGCAACTCCAAGCAGCTTCTTTTTTCTTAGCCCTAGAAAAGATTTTACTTCAATTGGGCGGCATTCTTCATAGCACGGATCATCTCCGTATATGATCATGTCATATCCTGAATCATGAAAATCAGATCGGTTTTTTGTAGTTCGTAATGTGGAGTAGGAAAATCGAAATGTATTCTCTTCCGCTTGTGCTCTAAAGCACTTCTTGAAAGAATACTTTTCTTCACCCGATTCGCACTTAGCCTTAAAGCAATATACCTCGGAGTAGGGATCCTTTTGCCAAGGCTGCTCAATTACCCTAGTAGACATTGAATTGACAGGACACAATTTATCTAAAGATTTACCATCTATCTCTTGTGTGAAAGAAATAGCATGATATGAAACAAAAAAAATTAAAAACAAATATTGATTCATTTTATAAATCCAAAAAGCTTAAATCTTTTCGGATTTATAAGATTATTCTAAAGGACTAATAGGCTCTAAAGCTTCAAGATAGGTCTTGATATTGCTGACGTCATTAATCAACCATTTTCCATCAACTAAATTTAACTCGGCGATTTTCTTAACTTCGGTTACAAACTCGGTTTTATCATCTTTTATACTTGAATATGAAACCAAATAAGTCAGATAACATCTACTCTCTTGGCAAGAACTTGAAAGCACTTTAAAACTCTGCTTTTTTAAATTCCTCAGATCGGCATACTTTTGAAAGTCTTCATCACTCATGTTCTCAAAACTAGCTTTCAGTTTTCCTGTAACACGCTCTAGAACAAATTCCCTTGGTATAATATTTCCATAACGTGATTCTACGAACTCTCTCAAAGCACCTTCTGGAGTTTTCTTATCTGCAACACAAGAAATGAGAAAAAACAAACTTAGTAATGAGAGTATTTTCATCTTAACCTTTCAGGTTCAAAGCCTAATTCATTAATCAGTTCGATAAATTCTGACCAATTAAAAATATTTAAATCTTTTGAACTTTTATTTAATTTTAGACCTACTCCACTTAAATCTGTAGACTGAGCAACAACTTCCCCATTTTGATAAAATTCTCTATCTGCGAACTCAACTTTTATTTTCACATTCCCTTCAAGCATTAAAGGAGAATTCATTTTAATAAAGCATCCTTCATCATCCCAGTTTGTTAGTTCGCACTCAACTTCGTCATTATCAGTTATGATCTTACATTTTATATTTCTCAGTATTGGTTCAAACAAGTCACTCTCTGAATAATTCGAATTCAGATACGAAAGTGAAAAATAATATGAAATTAATTGATATAGGAAATATGAAATAACTATATAGAAAAATAATGCGACCACCAGAATTTTATTAAATTTAATGAATAAACCTTGAATGACAAAAAAAGTAATCAGGCCAATCGAAAATACATAAAAGCTTTTAGCTAATCGATGATGTTTCCAGATGAGATAAATGGCACCACAAACTGGGATAGCAACAAACCAAAACAATTGGATACTTTTTTTAATATAAGTTAGCGAGAATGGTGATATTTGATGTCTATAAGCATATTGTAAAAATAAAAACAAAAGAGACAAGAGCAGATAAATTATCACATTGGTTATAATAGGATCTTTCTTCTTTACTTTTAATTGAATCATATAGGGTTTGCCTTATAATATTATTATGAACCAAAATTCATTAGAAATCTCTGCTATTTGTATATCTTGTGATAATTGCCGTTTAATTTGCCCTGAAGGTGCTATTGTTACTAATGGAAAAGATTATTCCATTGATCAGTGGAGTTGTACATTATGTGGCCTATGTATTGAAATTTGTCCCGTCGACTGTATCAAAGAATGCAAGAACTAACTTACGACTTCTGATAAATCATTTAGCCAAATTTTTTGCTCTTCACTCTTTTCTACATTGTTGCCACTTAAAATTATGGACGGCCCTAATTTTTTAACTTCTTTATCAGAATTAAGATTAATCACTTTGGGGGAAGAGGCATTATAAGAAATATTTTGGAGATCTATTTTCCAAGTTTTTAATGCACGCTCCTGAACTAAAAATCTCAAAAATGGATGATTAGAATTTTCCCGATAAGTTTGAAGAATTCGAAACGAGGTTTCCCAATATCTTTTAACTGTACCAAAATCCCAATAATCGACCTTGTTAAGAAGGATGCCTGGAATCTCTTTGGTTTCAAAATTACAAACTGAATTAAAAAATGTACTCACCCCAGAAATTCGATCTAACTTTGATAAATCGATTAGTGAGATTCCGGTATAGGTTTCAATCGTTTGGTTAGGGGCAATCTCTTTATTCTTAATAATCTTTGTTACGAATCTTTTTTCATTCATCTCGAGGGCATTATACCCAAGTGAAGAATTAACTAAATAAGTAAATAACACACCAGTAAAATCCTGGTAGTTCTCGAGATATTTATATAATTCTTCTTTCTTTAAATAGAAAAATTGATCTGCATTTAAAATCAGGAGTTTTCCACGATAGTTAACAGATTTTAGAGAAGCCAAATTGTGGACAGCTCCCCCAATATCTAAAATCTCAGGTTTCTCCCTAAGAAATTCAACATCTTCAAAAGCACTTTTTCCTTTACAATATTCTTCAATCTCTTCACCCATATAATGAAGATTTATGAAAATTTTCTTGATACCTAAACTTTTTGCATAAGCTACTTGAAGTTCAAGTAAGCTCTTTTCAAAAACAGGCCATAAAACTTTGGGAAGCTTCTGGCCAATCAGACCCATTCGAGTTCCAAAGCCAGCAGCGAGTATTAAACAGTAATTAATTTGCATAATAATGTTGAAATAATTTTTTCTTAAGTTCAGAGTAACGAGGGTTATTCATCATAACCTTTCGAATTTTTTCCATTGCAAAACCTATGTACTTTAAATATCTGTCATCTTTACGCCAATTATAAATATAACAAAAACTTCCAACAGCTTTAAAGACCCTTTGAATAGTCATGTCGTCATAAAGGTTTTCAAAATCTTCAAAGGTCTTTTGTCCATGGATTGAAGGGTCTAGATTATCATAATAGTAACGCTTGAGCATTTGCCGGTTGGACTCATTTAAGTCATAGTAACAGTCTTCAAGTAGTGATACTAAATCGTATTGTGGTATTCCCCATCTAGCATCTTGAAAATCAATAAATACATACTTTGAGTTTTTAACCATGATATTTCTTGAATGAAAATCTCTATGCGTAATCACCATTTTTTGATCGGCCAATCTCTTCATGATGGGCGAAAATAGCAGCTCTAATTCATGAATCAAGTTCTCATCCTGATTTTTATAAAAAAAGTTTAAAAAATACTTAAAAGTAAATTTTGTTTCATCCATGTACTTTTGGTAATCAAACTTCAATAAAAAGAGATTGGGATTATTAACTTTCGAAAGTGGAATCCGATGCAACTCTAACAACTGATCAACAATTATCTTATAAATTTTAAACTCATCTTCTTTTGATGTAAGCCCACTTATATTTTGCAACAGTGTCTCATTCCCTAAATCTTCTTGGAGCGAGTAACCTCGTGGTAAGTTGTGATCCAAAATTTTAGGAACGTGAATATTATTTTCCAATAAAAACTGCTGAACAGACAAAAAAGGATGTTTTTCCATTTCATCGTTAAATGGATTGTCCAAACAAACGACATAGCTGTCTTTGTTTGTGAAAACTCTGTAATACCTTCGAGTAGAAGCATCTCCAGTTAATTTATCTATCTCAACCAAGTTTTGATCTTTTAGAATATTTTTATCTTGGGTTTTATTAAACAATTCCTCAATTAAAAACTGTTCTGCCTGTTCTGGTTTCATAAAATTCGATCCCTGACGCTATTTATAAATGTATAGAAATTTTTCGAAGAATTTTTCTTTCTAACTTCAGTCTCTTCTTTTGCTTTTTTAATTAAAAAAGCTTTAAACATGGCCTCTTCCTTTGTAAGGATATTTACATCCCCAACTTGCAAAATAAAATCTGCCGTATTTCTATTCTGAGTTTGCAGCCAAGAAAGATAATACTCGCCATCATATCCGCTTCTTACAGTCAAATGGTACGCCCATTTGTGGACTTCAATCTTCTCTTCTAGTTTTAACCTACTTATCATTAACATCTTTTCAAGAGGAACATATCCAATTGGTATGACTGTTTCTTTAGAGTAAATCAATTTTTCACTTCTTACTAGCTCATAGGAGAGAATCCCAACCAGCATACTTTCATGCTTTATGTATTTCGAGATCAATCCTTTACTAAAAAAAATCTCCCCCTTGGGAAGGGAAAAATGAAGAGGGGCCTCAGAATCTAAAATGGTTACTTTCGCAGACTTTAAATTTTTAAAAAATATCTCATTATTTGAGATAATTTCTTGAGACAAAATGGTTAGATAACTTTCAACAGTATGATTTATTTTTAAGGATTTAATATTTGAATTTGTCAGGAATGGTGTTTTTAAAGAAGCTAAATGATCAGAATAATCTTGAGTGGTCATCTCTACATATCCGTCAGAGAGATCTCCATGTTTATTTTTTTTTGTGGGAATCACAAAAGTTCCACAACTCGATACTAATCCAATCAATATGTAACAAACCCCCGCTTGAAGCGAGGGTTTAAAGTACTTTTCAAAATAGTGTAGGTTAAATTTCAGTAGCGACTTCACGACCATTTTCTAAATAATAAATTGTGAAGCCCGCAAAAATTTTATTTGGATCTTTAATGAGGGGGCGATTATTATCCCAAATAAGTTTCCATTTTTTGATATCTTTATAAACATTTCCTGAAATTTTCCCAAGAGTATCACCTGTACGAATAAGGTAAGGAAGGCCTGACGGATTCCAAACAAACTCTTCTGCTGGAGCCTGGTACTTTAAAACCATTCCCTCTCTAACGGCAAGTGAACCTTTTAAAACTTTTGCGTTATTATTTGCAATATCTTTCCACTTTTCATAATCACCATAGAGTTTAAAAGCTATCATCATTAGTGTTTCATGCTTTTGAACCTTATAGTCTTTAAGAACTGGTGCTGCCTGAGTTGCTTCTGGTTCAGCAACTATCTCTTCTACAACCGGTGCTTCATTAACAGGTGCACTTTCAGAAATAGTTTCTTCGATTATTGGCTGATCTGCCACTACAGGTTCCTCAACTGGTGCTGCGGTGTTGGCACCTGGATCCTCGGCAGGATTTTCTATAAATTCGTCGGCATCTGATAATTCAATCTGTGGTGATTCCTCTGATACCTTTTGAGCGGATTTAGACCCTGAACATGAGACCAAACCTAAAGATAGAATTACCAACCATGGTGTAAACTTCATAATCACTCCCTGATAATGACACCTAAATTGTATTATAGTAGTAAAGTGACTACGAGGTGGAAAAAATTGCTAGAAATAAAAAAACATATCTTTTTGGTCAATTGAATCCCAGATTCTTCTCACTAATCGATCAAAATGTTCTTCATTTTCTAAAAAGTCCAATTCATCTGTGTCTACAATGAGAGATTTTCCTAAACTATAATTTGAATACCACTCATCGTAATACTGGTTAAGACTCGTTAAATATTCAAGAGGGATGTTTTGTTCGTAATCTCTACCCCGAAGCTTAATTCTTTCAACTAATTTCGGGACTGATCTTCTTAAAAAAATCATGAGTGTTGGAGGAGAAAGATACTGAATCATTGATTCATAGAGATTCGTATAGTTTGCAAAGTCTCTTTGATCCAACTTCCCTTGTTCAAAAAGCCCCCTGGCAAAGATATTTGCATCTTCGTAAATGGATCTATCTTGAATTGAACTGGCCAATGAATTTTCAATATTTTTATGGGCATTAAATCTGTGAGTTAAAAAGTAGACCTGCAGAGGGAAAGACCATCGATTCATATCGTGGTAAAAATCAGCTAAATAAGGATTGTCTTGAACAGATTCAAAATGTGGCTTCCAGCCTAATCGTTCAGATAGTTTTTTTGTTAGAGTTGTTTTACCACTACCAATATTACCTGCCACAACAACGAACATAGGATTTTGAGCGCTCGTTAAGCGATGATAGGCCATATCTGACATGAAGTTCTCCTGAATTTGCATGCATAAAAGGTAATATGAAAGCTTCAGGAAAGCTTGACTCAATTGATCAATTTTTTATTTTTTCTCTCGCATTTACGTTACCGAGCTTCTTCCTTTAGAATACTAATAACGATGAAAATTTTTATTACGACAATTTTATTTTTTAGTCTAAGCTTTGGCTTTTGCGAAAGAGCATTCTCACAATCCTTAGTAGAAGACGCTAATCTTACCACTTCCAACACTGAAAATGCTGACTCATTTACTGAAACAATAAAAATTATTTCCGAATCAAAAAAAATCTTTATTTTAACTAACAACAATCAACAATTAGGCCAAGGTGATTTCCTCTCTCTTGCTCTTGACAATAAACTTGCTGCAAGGGCCTTAGTTGCTAAGACTCATCAAGGTCAAGTTGGAATTAAAATTTTAAAAATTTATTCTATGGCCCAATGGAGTAAACTTCGCAGAAATCTCGATGTTCAAATTATTAAGGGTGATGATTCTTACTTTAATAAAAAAACTCAAACCGCTGCTGAAACCGTGGAAAACAATAAAATTAAATCTGAAGAAGATCTATATTCAGGTGAAGTGGTTGCCGAAGAAGATTTTGGAACATTCGATGATAAAAAAAATAGGCATATAAAACCCGACAACATTATCTCCATCGGTGGTGGGTACTATACGGTTGGAAATACACAGCTCGAAGGTGGTGGTAAAAGAGGTGTTACAGAATTTAATGCTTCTTGGGCCTATCAATTTCAGGATAATTATTTTGTCGAAGGTTTTTATGGATCTACCAGGATAAATGATTATCCTTCTGGTGGTATTCAGACGAATTTATCTCACCTTATTCTTAGGCTTAAGTACAATATTAAGGGACCACTTTATACTTTTTTTCTTCCTTATATTGGGTATCACCAATTTAATGTCAGCAGTCCTGATGCAGGTAATTCAAATAATCAAATTCAAAACGATCAAGAAAATGATGCTGTTAATAAGTTAAAAAAATCTGGTCCAATTGCTGGGGTCACTATTCTGAGAAGACTTGTTCCAGGATGGTTTATCAAAGCTGATCTAGGTATAGATACTTTAAGCGGAGGCTTTGCCATTGAATTTTAGCTTGATGCTCTGTCTATTTTTTATTTTAACAGCTTGCGGAGTCAAGGGGGATCCATCAACTCCTCAGGGCACAAGTCTTCCCTCTTTACTTGATAATTATGAAGACATCAAAACAGATGTCCCTTTAAACGATACCAAAAAATTCAAACGTTAAATGTCACTCATTATTGCAACTGGCTCTAATCAAGGTAATTCACAGCATTTTTTGAATGAGGCCAAGAAAAAGCTTTGTCAGCACTTTAATCTAATTGCCGAAAGTAGAGTTTATCATTCAAGAGCTGTAGACTATGAAGATCAACCCGATTTTCTCAATCAACTTTTAGAGTTTAATCTTCCTGCGTTATTACCCGAGGATGTTTTAAAAATCTTACTCAAAATAGAAAAAGACATGGGCCGGATCAGAAATATCCCCAAAGGACCCAGAACAATTGATATCGATATTGTTTTTTGGGGTTGTGAAAAATTTGATTCAGACATTTTGACTATTCCTCATCCACGATGGTTTGAGCGGGCCTTTATTGTAAAACCGCTTCATGAATTACCTTACTTTCGTGTTCTTCAAAATCATTTCTCAATACCTTCAAATTTCTCCCATGATGCAATGCCAATCTTGTAGGAAAATGGGTCAATTTAAGGCATCATAGACGAGTATTATTTTTTCTCATTTTTTTATTTCTAAGGGAGATTCTATGAATATTTTTGTGTGCGTGAAGCAAGTTCCAGACACAGAAACTAAAATCACTCCAACAGGTGACGGAAGTTTCATTGAAACAGCATCAATCAAGTGGATCATGAATCCATATGATGAATTTGCTGTTGAGCAAGCTTTGTTAATTAAGCAAGCTAATCCAGCTGCTAATGTTACTGTTGTTCGCGTAGGCTCTGTTAAAGATACCGAAGCTCTAAGAACTGCAATGGCAATGGGTGCAGATGATGCTGCCCTAGTTGAAGCTGCTGATAATCTTGATTCTTACTCAATTGCAAAAGCTCTTAAAGGTGCTATTGAGAAGACTGGTAAAAAGCCAGATCTTATTCTTACTGGTAAACAGGCCATTGATGATGATGCTCTTCAAGTTCCTCAAATTCTCGCTGAGATGATGGGTCTTCCATCTGTCACAGTAATCGTTGGTTTCGAACTTTCAGGAACAACAGTTAAAGCTAAGCGTGAAGTTGAAGGTGGAGCTTTAGAGGTCTACGAAATGAACACTCCATGTTTAGTTGCTTGTAATAAAGGTCTAAATACTCCGAGATATGCTTCTCTTCCTGGAATCATGAAAGCGAAGAAAAAGCCAATGGCACAATACTCTCTTGCTGATGTTGGTGTTTCAGATGCTGACAGACGAGTGAAGTATTCTGGATTCCGTCTACCTCCAGAGAAAGCTCCTGGGAAAAAATTTGATGCAACAGATGCAGCAAAACAAAAAGATGTTGTTGCACAAGTTGTTGGTCTTCTACGTACAGAAGCAAAAGTAATTTAATTTTAGAAGGAATAATATATGGCAAACGTATTAGTATTTACTGAACTTCATGATGGTCATGTTAAGCCAGTGACTCTTGAAATTTTAGGCAAACTTGCTGGTCAATCCGCTGATGTAGCAGTGATCGGAGATATCTCTGCAGAACAAATTGCTGTACTAGCAAAAACTGGTGCACAAAATGTTCACAAAATTAAAGGTGTAAACCTCGATAAATATTCTCCAGAGGGTTACGCTAACGCTCTTGCAGATTTTATCAAATCAAAAAGTTATGATTATGTTTTTGCTGGTGCAACTTCTATCGGCAAAGACCTTCTTCCACGTCTTGCAACTAAGTTTACAGCTGGTCTTGCTTCGGACGTTGTAAACTTCACAATGGATGGCGGTGTGTTCGCTGGAACTCGTCCATTTTTTGCTGGTAAGTGTTTAGCAAAAGTTGAAATCACAGGTCCAAAACCTCATTTTGTTTCAATCCGTCCAAATGCTCTTGGTATGACTGCTAGTCCAACTGCAGGTGCTGGTGCTGCTCATGATGTAAACGGAAACGCTGGTGAAATTCGTGCTGCCATTAAAGAGATCATTAAAGCTGCTTCAACTAAAGTAGACTTAACAGAAGCAAACATTATCGTTTCTGGTGGTCGTGCAATGAAGAATGCTGAAAACTTCAAAGTTCTTAACGATCTTGCTGATGTGATCGGTGCAACAGTTGGTGCAAGCCGTGCTGCTGTTGATTCTGGTTTTGCTCCACATGCTATGCAAGTTGGTCAAACTGGTAAAACAGTTGCTCCTTCACTTTATATTGCTTGTGGTATCTCTGGAGCAATCCAACACCTTGCTGGTATGAGAACTTCTAAGTTCATTGTTGCTATCAACACTGATCCAGATGCTCCTATCTTCACAAGAGCTGACTACGGTATCGTTGGTGATTTATTCCAAATCGTTCCAATTATGACTGAAGAATTTAAAAAGCTTTTAGGAAAATAATTGTTACTTCAAAAATTGGCCGGCCTTTTGGCCGGCTTTTTATACAAAATTTATTCTTCGACCTTTCGATACGAAATTCATTTTGAAGATGAAGCCGATCGAAAGATATTTTTTAACGACATTTACCAATTAGGTCCTCATTTAGGACACAACCTCATTTATGCTTGCTTTCATCAAGATGATTTAAGCTGCTTACCCTACTTCGCTCATAAAAATATTTGCATTTTGATTTCTCAATCTAAGGACGGACAAATTTTAGCAAGTGCTACTGAATACCTAGGCTATCAGACCATTAGAGGTTCTTCTCATCGAGGTGGAGTCGCTGGACTTCTTGCTGGAATGAAGAAAGTGCAAGATGGTTACAAGCTTACCATTGCTGTTGATGGGCCGAAGGGGCCAATTTATAAAGTTAAAGAAGGCATCACGGCCATCTCTCAAAAACTACAAAGGCCAATAGTGCCAGTTAGAGGTTATCCTCTGAAGAAAAAAGTTTTTGCCAAGAGCTGGAACAAGGCAACATTACCGTATCCATTTACCAAAATTAAGATATGCATTGGAAAAATTTCCTATTATACAACCGAAGAACTTGAAAAGAAGATGCTATCTCTGCGATAATGACGACCTAATGAAATACGTACTTCTACTAGCTCTCTTTCTCACTTCTCTCAATACAAGAGCGGCTTCAGGTATTTCTGTAGAAAATGATTACCAAGCAAAACAAATTCTTTTATCTCATTTTGAAGTTCAAAGAACGATTAGTAGTATTCGAGAACTTGCGCGATCAAATGAAATTGAAATTAAAAGTTTTCCAGACCGTATTACTTCTGAAGTACTAAGCTCTTGGCCAAACTCTATTGAGCAAAAGCACAAATTTATTTTTAACGATATTAAAGGTTCTGCAAGATTTTGCTCTTTTTCTATGTATGTTCTATGGAATTCTTTGAATAAAACAATTGTGAATGCGAGGGTTTTAATGAACCCAATTTGCGAATAATTTACATCGCCTGAGCTTCTAGATTTACAGCTTGCGCCTGCATTCCTTCTTGTTGAATTTGCTTGTCAGCTTCAACAATCATTTCTGGATTCTGCTCTGATCCAAACTCTTGAGTTTGAACATTGTTTTCAGAAAGTTGCTCTTGAACTTGAGTTTGCTCTTCTACTGGTGTGATCGTAGAAAAACGAAGACGTGTTCCTTCAAGTGGCCCGTTTGTCAGTGAAATCATGTATGAGTTTTGATCAACTTGATACATCATGCCTGAATAAAGTTCTCCATTCATATCGTATTCAAAAACATTTCCAGTCATTTCTGAGAATGAAACTGAAAGACCTTCACCATTGGGAAGAGATACTGAAAGAGATTCAATCACGCCATTATTAGTAGCAAGATTTCCTGAAAAGCTTGAAGTGCCTTGAGGATATTTTTGAGGATTAATAACTTCAACGAGATTTAAAGAAAGCTCTTCTTGAACTGCTGCTGCAGCAATTGTTTCTTCTGGAGCAGAAGTATTTGAAGAAGATTGAGTCGCAATTTCTTGCTTTTGAATTTGATTAAGAACTGGTTTTTGAATTTTCTTCCACTCAACAGTTGTAGCAACTTGTCTTCCGGCCTTAACAACACCGTAAACTTCATCTAGACGTTTAACAAATTTCATATCTAAAGAAGAAAGATCAGATTCAGCATTAATAACAACAGAGTTATAGATTCCAATCATTGCGATGAAGCTGGCAGTGATAAGAGCTGTAATCTTTTTATTTTTCTTCTTCATAAAATTCCCCTGTGCCTTTATAAGAGCAAGAGGAATGCCAGTTTAAATCTGCCTAACCGCCTGATTTGACTAAGAAAAATGTAAAAACTTCAGGCAGTGTCTAAATTCTGATCACTTATTAAGGGGCCATAAACCTTTCACACCCTGTATTAGGCAATTTACAAATGACACTATGACAAATAAATTCCGGCCACTATTGTGGAGGAGAGAAATGAAATATTTAGTTTTATTGGCGATTGTCTTAAGTAGCAATTTGGCATTTTCTTCGGATATCGACATAAAGGGCTTCAATGCCAAAATGACAGAGATTAGTGACAAAGGATTAGATCCTCTTAAAGTTTTTAATTCATTGAATACTGATTTAGTTAAAACAAGCAGTTCAATTTGTGCTAACCGAGCTCATATTTGGACTTATGATCTTAAGCGTTTCAATAATGTTGATTCTGGAAAAATCTTTTTGTTCTATACAAAGAAAGACAGGACTGGATTAAGTGAAAAAACTTGGTGGTACCATGTTGCTCCAGTAGTTTCTTATCAATCTGAGCCATGGGTTGTAGATGCTGGATTTCCGGGTTGGGTAAAAGGGCCTCTACGTCCAAATAAATGGCTTGAGCACTTTACTGGTTCAGAAACTTGTAAAGAAATTGAAACTTATGACCAAGACCTACTCAGACTAATGTTTAAAAATAGAGTTTATCCTAAAGAAACCATTCATGGTGTTCATAAGTGCTACTACATAGTTGTTCCTGCAACTTACTGGTGGCCAGCTTATATTGCTCAAAACCTTCTTGGGGAAGATGAGAAAGGTGAGCCAATTAATTTCACGAGAGAGACTTATGAAATTGATGAATTATACAGTGCATGCTTAGAGGCGAGCGCTGGAGCTTTTGGGCAATGGTTTGGTACAGGTGTTAAGAAATGTATGGAGTATTACGGGATTACTGAAAAGCCTAAAACAATCCAAGACGCTTTCGATTACACAAACTATTAATTTTCTTGATCCACAACTGGCCAGTATCTCAACTGGCCAGTTCTCTATATAAATGTCTGAAAATGTATGACAAACGCATTAGACGTCCTCGTTTAATTGGGAGTATTTTTAGCCCAATCATGGAGGAAAATCATGCGCTCAATTTTATTAATTCTTTTAATACTTTTTACATCACAAGCATTTGCCAATATCACCATCAACGCTGCTGAATTTGGACTTGGAAAATTTCACCGCTACAGTAATAAAAAACACCCGTACGGTAGCGCTCACGCTTGGAGTGTATTTATCCTTCCAGATAATGCCGAGACTTCAAAAAATTTAATCAAGAAAAACAGCAATGATAATTACACCATCTTTTTTAATGATCTTGAGTCTTTACTAAAAGACATTATTGCTCTTACTCAAAAGACTGGAATGAAAGTTGAAGTTTTAAATTTACACGCACATGGACTTCCTGGTTCTATGTGGTTCCCTAGAGATGCAGAAATTAGATCTTCTATTGAATGCGCAAGTTGGAATTCAGCTGCTTCTGGACCTGATGTGAATACTTACAAATCATACTACTCACCAGTTTCTAAAAGTGCTGTTCTTGGGATTGAAGCCTCGGCAGAACAAGCTTCCTCTCCTCGTTTTCAATGTCTAACAGGGTTAAGCGATTGGAAAACATTAATTGCAAAAAATCCTAGTTTCAAAGACGTCTTTGCCCAAGATGGCCAAGTCCATATGCTTTCTTGCGTTGTTGGTCTTGGAGAAAAATTTACTTCTGGTCTCGCTAAATTATTATTCCCAGAAGGTGGAACTCAAAGGGTGATCACATCAATTAAATTTGGATTAGGCGATTGGTCGATGTCTAAGGGAATGGGATTTTGGTACTATGAAAATGATGAACAAATTAAAAGAGATAGTGCAAATTATCCAGTTCAACAGCAAGATTCTCTCATGGCCCAAAAAGGTGATTTAAGAGTTGCTGAATTCCAAGGCAGTAAGCTCGTTTCAGGAATTATTCCATCTGTTAATGAAATGATTTTCTCTTGGGATAATCGCAAAGTTGTTCCAGCAACAAAAAATGGAATTAAATCACTTCAAAAGAATGTTAAAGAAGTTATCCTTCCTGGAACTAACGTAAGAATTAAATTGTTCGCACCGAACTGAGGATTCATAATTGAAAAAAAGTCCTGTTTTTGGCAGGACTTTTTCTTTTAAGCGACAATCTTTTGCCTCGAAAATGGATAATTCCTATTCATAAAGTCTTCTTCCTTTTGATCCAGTCTCGCGTGCGCTTTGAACTTTCTTTTTTCAAAAACTT
>JBFWTE010000034.1:0-40770 GCA_050247975.1 Bacteriovoracaceae bacterium | reverse complement strand
TAATGCTTTCGTTGGCCTCAACCTGCAGAAAACTCAATTTGAGCTTTTGGGATTATCTTGAAGACAGAGTCTCGAAACGGGAAGCCATTCCGTATCTAGGAAAATTAGTAACTTCCCTTTAAAAAAAACGACATATTGAGCAGTTACCCTGGAAGTGTCGAAATATTGATCACTTGGCCAAGTTCTTGATATTCAAAATCCAAAACTACAGTTAGCCAGGATTCTATAGCTGATAGTTAATTCTTTAATTTTTCAATGGGAATTATCTAGAGACCGGGAATCGCTGTGGTTTAATAGAGAGCCTATCTTTGGCATATAATATGCACCTACTAGATCATTCAATAAAGGAGAATTCTATGAAAAACGTCTTTAAAGTTATGTTTATCTGTAAATTCGCTTTAATTAATACAGGCTTCACAAAAACAATAGAAAGTACTTCATGTGATTTATTTCTAGATATCAATAATCTGAGCAGATCGGAAATTCTTGGCATTAAAGAAATTGCCCATAAGAGAGGTTATGATTTAAAAGTGGATGCAAACTCGGTTTCCGATGGAGGATTTTTTGTGGATCTTAGAGAGCTTAAAAAAGCTAATGAAAACAAATTGCATTTAGGCATAGGATCTTTTCCTCTAGATGCTGGAGAGTATCTTACAATTCCTTGTCCAAAAATTTATAGCTATGATGATCCTAGTAGAGTAAAAATTTCTGGAACAGCAATTATTCAAAAAGTTGAAAAGAGTAATGAAACTAGTATAGTCACTGATTTTGATACATTTGAAATAAGAGGTAAAAATTTAGATAATAATGATTTTAGTATTTTATCTCGAATAGTAAAAAGCAACTTACCCAAATGCAAAATCACCTCAGAAATTTTGAAGTAAAAATCTCTTTATCACAGGTCCATGATTGCATGGCCTGTGACTTATCTATTCCGTTCTTGTCTAATGAAATAAAAGCGGAGTTTCTCATCTATGTCCAAGATCATCGCCTTTGAGATTAAAGAAAATTATTTCGATTAACTTCTGAATTTTCTAAGAAAGACAAGGCCTTCACTAGGTAACTTAAAGGTTTTAAAAGGTTACTTTCTCCCTTTAATCTATAGCAAAAAATCACTTTTATCAAATTTTATGCTGAGAGTAGTTTCAAAAATGTCCTCTGGCGGAATCATGTTTATTCCCTCCAATGGATTCTTTGCGATCTTTTCTTGAGTCGCATTTTGAATATTGGAAACACTCTTCTTTGATGAGGTCAACGAAGTAATACTTTCAACAAAACGGCAGCAAGAGAAAGTATATATTCTCTTCCGAACGGATGATATCCACTGAGATGTGCTCATAGTTAAAGGAAAGAATTTAGGGCCCAGATCAGTTTGCTCCCTTCTTTTCGACATCTTGCCTTTGAAAGAGACATCCTGTCACATCTTACTCTCATTATACTCAAACTTTTTTTAAAAGCATGAGCTCTCTTTAGCGATTTGTTCGTGACTGTTAAATCAAAAGGGCATTGCCCCGAAAAGAAAGTTCAATAATGAAATCTTGGCGATTTAGGATTGATTGCGATTGGGGCAATGTCGAAACTTCCATAAGAATACTGATGTATACGCAATTTAAGGAGGTTCAACAAATGTGTTAGAGACTCATTCCATGGCCTATTTTTTATACACCCTGATCACTTCCTTTTCGTTCTGAGACCTCAATTTTATCTTTCGTTAAATCATTTTAAGTAGTTCCGTCTTGGCATGATTAATGCAGAAAATTCCACATAATTTATACCGGAGGACGCTATGAAAAAGCATATGTCTCATTTAACTCTAATTGGGATTTTATCTACATCTTTTATGAGCTTTTCTTTCGCGGCCGATGTTGTTGAAAATAATTCATCTGAAAAAGTTTTATCTACTGAAGATGTTATTCAGTTAAAGAAAAAAGCGGTTGAAGATGCCAGAGCAACGGTTAAAACCAAATCAAAGCGTCGCTACTTAACTGAAGAAGATATAAAAACAGTTTTACATGAAAATTATACCTTTGATAATTTTGTCGTTTACCTTGATTCGGATCTCTATTTTGAAGGCGAAGGAGTTAAAGAAAGTCAATTTGATGTACAGGACAAAATTCTTCGTCATGTTAGCGAAAGCTCACGTTTCGTATTAAAGATTGATAACAATATTAGAGGTAAAATCATTAAGCAAGAAGGTGATGAGTTTAAAGTCGCCTTTGATAAGAGATACACCGATGAAAAATACTTGTTCACATTTAAACTTGATAATGGACTTGTCTGTTTGTCAAAAAAACCAAATTTTATCGTGGTCCAAGAGCAAGTGGGTGAGAGTCTTGTGACTTCAGAGTACAATACAGAAACGGCCGATATTAAGCAGTATGCCAAGGGATTAAAGAATCTGATGGGCCTCATAAAAAATAACGAGGTTTGTCTAAAAGTCGATAAGGCGGATCTTGATTCAATTAAAAAATCAAAAACAGAATATCAAGGATTTTAATCTCTATTCAGTTGAGCTGCCTTTAATGGTAGCTCAACTTTTGTCTAAGTCTGCCACTTTTCAGTCATAAAAGATCTCGCTATACTCCATCCATGCAAACAATCATCCAAGCACAAAAAAACTTAACTTTTCACCCTGTTTACAGCACATTTAAAGATTTAAAATCGATTCAACACTTTATGCAGTACCATGTTTTTGCGGTCTGGGATTTTATGTCTTTATTAAAATCACTCCAGCAAAAGCTTACTTGTGTTGCAGTCCCATGGACCCCTTCACCTTATCCAGCTGAAGTGGTGAGACTCATCAATCAAATTGTTTTAGGTGAAGAGAGTGATCTTGATCAAGATGAAAACCCCATTTCTCATTTTGATCTGTATCTAAAAGCGATGGAGGAAGTTGGTGCTTCTACAGCATTAATTCGAGATTTTTTAACGGATCTTGATCTTGAAAAAATTCCATTAGGGGCAAGAGAGTTTGTTTCCCATAACCTCGATGTGGCGAAAAATGGACACGTCGTAGAAGTGGCCGCGAGCTTTTTCTTTGGACGAGAAAAATTAATTCCTGATATGTTTCGTTCTATGGTTGATGTGCTCAAAAAAGAAAATATTCATGCTCCTACTTTTATTTATTATCTTGAAAGACATATTGCTGTAGATGGAGATGAGCATGGACCACTGGCCCTTCAATGTCTTGAATCTTTAACTCAAGGAAATCCAGAACTCGTGAGAATGAGTGAGCTCGCAGGAATGAATGCATTAAAAATGAGAAATCATCTCTGGGATCAGGTATTAAAAACAAAAGCTTAGTCTATAGGTCAGGCAAATTATATCCCGTTCAAATCTTGATCTATTTGATGTATAATTAATTTAAGACCTTTGGCAAATCTTCAACCGATGAGTCGTGCATGAAGAGTTTAAGCTTCTTTTTATTTTTAATACTTCTTATTTTTCCGATCATGACAGATCATAACTCGAAGGCCGCACGTGGGCTTGCCAGTTCTTGGAATATGATTCCCTCAAGAAGTTTAGCAGGTCTTCATTATATTTATAAAGGTTACACAGAAGAAGAGGGATCCATTAAAGTTTCCGGGCCAGTGGTGGAGATAACCAATGGGCATAAGTATGGATCTAAACTTCACCCTGAAGGTTATATATCTGAAGTTGATCCAGAAGATTTTGAGATGGAGCAAATCCTTGGTCGATCTATTTTTGAGGCCACAGGAAGAACTGGAACAAATGTGGGAACAGCATTCTTAGTAGGTAAAAATCTGGTTTTAACCAATCGTCATGTGATGAATTATGGGCCAAAAAATTCCAAATGGGCCTGTGGAAAATTTGCTATTAAACTCAATCACCGAGAAGAGAGAATAAATTGTAAAAAGGTTCGCTTCTGTAGCTCGCTCTATGATTATTGTGTGATTGAACTAAACCCTACGGCCAGTGGGGCCCCTCTTGGTGATGAAGTTAGGCCTTTAAGACTTGCAAGCTCCATGAGATCAAATCCCGATGCCTCTCTTCTTCATATTGGAAATGCAGGAGGCCTAGGACTTCAGGCCTCTCGTGGTAGAGGTATTAAAATTCAGCACGGAGAGTTTTATCATTACGTGCCAACACTTGGCGGATCTTCCGGGGCCCCTATCTTTAATGATAAGTATGAAGTGGTGGGAATTAATTGGGGGCACACTGGCGAAAACCTAATTGATGAAGCGGCCTTTAACCGAGGTGTGCTGACAGACACCATTTTTAAAGAACTCTCTCGCACTCATCCCTATACGCTAAAAGATATTAAGAGCTTTCGCTCCAAATTCCTGCGCTCTCAGCGTCACCGAGAAGTTAAAATTGAAGTAAAATAGTCGGCCGGCTGTAAGAAAATATCAGGGACCAAGAAGATCTCCATTAGATAAGATTAATCAATTATTAAATTAAACCATTTTGGAAGGTTTTTTTCTATTAAGGAGGATTTCATGTCCCGTTTATTTATTATGCTGGGCCTAATGCTTTCATTTAGCGCCTTTGCTCAAGATCTTGCCATTCAAGGATTCCAAAAAAGATTTTTATTATCTAGAAGTGCTGATGGAACACTTCAAACCATTAGAATGAGAAAAGCACTGACAAGATTTTCTATTCGCCCTTTCATTGATCAAATTAAAAGTGATCTCACTCGCGAGCAAGCAAGTTTTCATTCTTTAACAGAGGAAGATAAGGCCCAGGAAATTGATAATATGCTCTATGAAGCTGGGCTTGACCCTTATGCTAAGGGAGGAGAGAGTGCAGAAGAAGCGAAAAAAATTAAAGAGTCATTACTTAATATTAAGAACATTAATATTGAAGATGCTTTTGCTAAATTAGAGGCCAAGGATTTTTGGAAAGAGTTTGAAGAAAGACTGAATCAGGCCTTTCTAATGATTGATCCAACGATTGTGGCCAATCTGAATGATGCAAAATTCTTTTACCGTCGTCAGGTTACTTATAAAGTGGTGAATTGGGCCCTTGAACAAGCAGAGAAGCGTTTTTCTGCTGTTCCAATACTCAACATTGCTTCATTCGTGATCGTTCGTGTGCATGATATGATGCTTGAGCAGCGCCTTTATCATCAAAATATGCTTCTTCATTATTTCGATATTATCGGTGAAGAGAAACTTGGCATGACAAAAGAAGAAGTTGATCGTGCGGTTTCCTCAATTTATGAATCTCGAATTGATATGATTAATATTCGCGAATCAAATAAGGCCGCAGCTGACTGGTTAAATTACGGGATGAATAATTTCTATGAAGTTGTTCGCTCTGGAAATGAGCGAGTAAGAATGTGGCAAGAATCGGTCAGTGACAATAGTAAAACCATTACGAAGTTAGATTTCGCTTTTGCTGAAGTGGCCGGATCACAAGGAAAGAGAATTTATCATCTTCATGTTAATGCTCACTCATTCACGAAGTCCCCAGCTCTTGCCTATGATTATAACGCTCCAATGAGAGTGAAGCGTAATCGAGCTCTTTTAAATCTTGCTCATGTGGCCCTTGGATTTATTCAAATTCCTGGATGGATTAAAGGCAATATTTCAAATTTCATTAAGTCTTTTTATGTGGATCAAGTTCGCTATGAAGGTGCCCTAGTGGCCTATTTTGAATCGATCGACAATAAATCGATGGTAGATAAGATCTTTGATCAAAGAGCAAATTTCTATATTTTAAAGTAATTTTATGAGGCAAAGTGAGCTTAGCTCACTTTGCTTTTTAAATTGGTAATAATAAGAAGAATAATCTGAATTAAAAAAAAGCTTCCTAAGAAAATCGCTCCACCCTCTGAAAAACCATAAGAATGAAGACCAGAGGCCAGAATATAGTTCACGCCAAACCAGGCCATCATCACACTTAAAAAGGCCCCGGCCACAAGGGGAACAAATCTTTTTGGATTGATCCAAGAGGTGTACTTGCCATGAAGAATCGCCATATAAACAAGCAGCACAATCAGTGACCACGTTTCTTTAGGATCCCACCCCCAGAAGCGGCCCCAAGAATAGTCGGCCCAAACTCCACCAAGAATAACCCCGGCCGACAATAAAACGACACCATACTTAATGGCGGTATAAATCAAATCTACGCCGTAGCGATATTCTTCAGGAGAGATTTTAAAAAATCGATTTCTTATTAGTAAAGAGTTGGCGAGCACCCATGAGAGGGCCAGGGCCGCATAAGATAAAATAACCGTCGTCACGTGAGTAGAAAGCCAAAAATTATCTCTGAGTACTGGTACTAGAGGAGAGATTCCTGGATCAAGCATGCCGTGGGCAAATTTCATCATCATCAGGGTGAGAACGTTGAATGAAAGACCCGCTAGAACAAAAGCAATCTCTTTTCGATAAAGTGAAATAATACAGCTAATGATAAGAGCGCCAAGACCTGAGAACATGACCGTCTCGTACATATTAGTGATAGGAGCTCGGCCCGAGATCAAGATTCTTAAAATCATTCCGCTTAACTGAAGAGTAATAGTAAGAATCGTAAGCATCGTGCCTGGGATTTTATTTTTCAGGCCAAAAAGAAGAAGTATGGCCAAAACTGAGCACAGAAGGGCCCAAACAAAAAGATTCCATTTAAAGTATTTGTACTCAAGTAAGTAATGGTCACCTTTTATTCTTAAATAATTTTCTTTGGCCTCGCTCATCAGAATTTTTACAGGATTTTGACCAGCTTCTTTGACACTTGTGACTCGATCTTCAGTTAAAAATTCAGCGAGACGAATAAAATCAATCTGGCCATTTTTCTCAACCGGTACAGTCCATGCCTGGGCCCCGATAATGGCCTGATAAGTGCTGTATCTTTGTCCAATTTTTGAGAGCTCTTTTTTAAATGAATTATTTTCTTTTATCTCGGCCAGCTTGGTTTGGACGAGACCAATTTTATTTTCTAAATCAGAGATCGGGATTGAGTTATCTTTATCAGAAAGACCTAAAAGTTTTTTGGCCTCTACATGCTCAACTTTGACATTGATTGGTAACTCTAAAGGCATACCAAAGGCCTTTAGTGAAAGCTTACAGAAGGCCTCTGTTGCTGAGAGCTCTCCCACCTTCGATTCTCCGGTAATAAAGCGGATTGAATCATCGGCTAGAACATAGAGAGGTTTTTCTCTACCAGCGGCCAGAACAGGAAAAGTTTCTAAATCACTGGTACAAAAATCCATCTGAGCAAAGGCACTAAAAGAGACTAAAAGTAATAATACAAATTTACGCACGGGCCACTCCCGGTTTAGATAAATGTTTTCTTCTTAAAAAGAAGTGCCATATAGAGCCAAGGACTAAAAGTAATGAGCCTAAATATTTCCAAAATCTTCCTGGATCAAAATTCACACTAAGAACACTTCCAAACTGACCTTGCTGTGTTTGAAAATACGAGGCCTGATAAAACGTGAAATTTTCATGCTTAAGGGGATGATTCATGTAGATATGGTGCTTACTTGAGCCTTGATTGCCCTTAAATAAAGTTACGAAACTCTCAAAGCTCGCCGGTGTACTTGTTCCAGGATCGGTATCCATCTTAAACTGATCTAGAATAAGTTCATACGGAAGCATGATTTGTTTTTTAGTAATTTCAAAAGTAATTCTCTCACCATTAAAATTGTAGGCCACAGGATCCTGTGATCTTACCCAAAAGGTTTGATCCCCAATTGAAACCTCTAGGGCCTTCATTTGACCAGTGATGATTTGTCCACCATCTTGTATTGGTTTAACGGCTTCAGGCACTTGAGATGGATAAGCATCATCTCGATGCTCGAGGAGACGAAGTTTAAAACCCATCCAAGGAAGACTGATTTCATTATCTAAATTGATGGCCTGTCCTTCCCACAGAGACTTCTCTTTATTAAAGTAAGCAACACTCTTTCCAAATAAAAAAAGGTGCGGCCCTTTTTCAAATAATTTTTTACTAAAAATTCTAAAAGGGGAGTTTTCACTTAACTCTAATTTTTCATTAAGAGGTAGTGGTGACATTTCCGGAAGAAAGAGATGAGTCTTGCCTTCAAATTCTATTTTGGCGACTTCTTTTCCATTAATAGATTTTGTTTTTTTGATATCTGCATTTTCTAGGGCCTTACAAGCATGATTCTCAGCACTCCAAATAATCAATCCAGAGGACCCTGATTCGGTAAAGCATTTTGAAAGGGCCTCAGGCATGTAGTGTACATTCAAAGGGCCAAGCTGAAGGGTATTATTAAAATCAGACTCAGGATGAAGAGAGAGCGTAATAAACTCGCCAAAATTTTGATTAAAAATTCGATAGCGAGAAGAACTCTGCCCACTTTCTTTAATCTTTACTGGAATCCATTGAAGATTATTTTCTGCAAAAGGAATAAATGTTTTGAGTTTAATTCCTTCATACTCCACTTTCATGTCTTTAGGAGAGGCCACATAAGGAAGCTCTACCGTAACTTCTTTTCCTTTTGAGGGAAATTGAATCTTTAGTTCATCCTGATTGAGTTGAATTTCTCGAACGGCCAGATTTGGAGGGAGAGTGACATTGCCATCAATTCCTGAATGGTAAGTTACATAAGATCCAAGAAATAAAATAATCAGTCCAAGATGGATAACGTAAAATCCATAGAGATGCTTTTTTGGAGGAAGTCGAATGAGTGTCGCAAACAGAATGGAGAGAAACATTCCAAACTGGATCGCCATAAACGGAATGGATTTATAAACTAACCGATTGGCATAGTCAGTTCCATGATACGACTCCATGAAAGTTCCAAAACCTAAATAGATGGCAAATAAAGTAATGATAACGACGGCAAATTTGAGATTACCAAAAAAAAGCTCAACTTTTTTATAGTAGCGAATGATATTGTCCATAAGGGCCATTAATTTCTCATGGGCATAACTAAAAGTCACGTATTAGAGCAGAGACTTAATCAGGAAAAGAACTCCATAAATAAGAGGTTGATGAAGCAGATAGATTTTAAGGGAATGCTTGCCTAAATAGGCCGCCCACTGAGGCCCTTTTATCCTTTGCAGTAGGCCAAATTCATTTAAATAAGGGCCGGCCACTATGCCTAATAAAATGGCCCAAAACCAAGGATAAATGGGAATAAAGTCCATTGAAGGCCTTTGCACAATTGAGGAAACCCATTTGATGTCAAAATGAAGAACATATTGAGAAAAAATGATTCCAATCAAAAGGATGAGGGCAAGCTTTCGTTGGTTAACAAGGAAGGCCCCTAGGATTGACCCAGTAAGGATGCAATGGAGAGTTCCAAAAAATATCCACTGTTGGGGAAATAGAAAATAGGTCACAAGACTTATACTGAAGGCCGCCAAGCCTAATTTTATTGATCTTAATTTTAATTGCTGCCACTTAATATGATTTTTGTGGGTAAAATTGAGAGAGACTCCCACACAAAAAAGAAAAGTAAAAGCAATCACTCTTGGAAAAGCGTACCAGAAGCCCTGATTGAAATTGAGCTCAATCATTCCTAGCATGTTCATGTCATAAGTGGTGTGAAAGATAATCATCCAACTTACCGCCATGCCTCTAAGCGTGTCGAGATAAGAGACCCTCATTTTCCCTCCGGGTAGTAGATAAAAAGAGGATGTCTATTATATAGAGAGAATTTTCCCGCTCCTTCATTGGAAAGGCCTAGGCTCGAAAGTGGTTTAATCAAAGTCTCTTCTATTAATTGGTACTGGCATTCACCAATTAATTTTATTTTTTGCTCTTTGAGAGTGCCTATGGAAAAGACGCCTAGATGTTTTAAGCCCCACTCACCGGCCCCGAGAATCTGGAAAAGAATTCTTCCTTGTTCATCATAAAAAAAAATTTGTGCTTTGGGCCTTTGTTCCAAAAAATTTAAGGTTTCGCCAAGATTGAAGAGCTCATGATCCTTTCGACCTCCTAAAAATCCCCAGAGATGAAAAAGATAGGGCCTATCTTCATCAAATAAATTGAGCGACAAAGTTAAGTCGGACTCACTTTTTATAGAGGGGTAACGAAAAAGATGTCGCGAATTTACTTCTGAAGGCCTTGAATCACCGTCTCCAAGCCAGATATCCACCTTATCAGTAAAACGAGAACCTCCATCAACTGCAATCACAGGATGGGATAAGAGATTGCTCGGGAGATTGGGTCCCATGGGCCCAACAAAAGTCCACTCATAAAAAAGTTTAAATTCTTCTGGAAGCTTCATCTTGGTTTTTGCCTTAATTATTTATACTATCTTATCCTTTTCTCACCTTTATTCCTAGGAGTTATCATGGCCACTATCAAATCTCAGAGGGCAAAGGCCTTACTTGAAAGGCCTCAAGCATTCCTTTCTTCTTTAGAAAATGGCATGCAGAAATATCCTGATTCTGATTTAAATATTTTTGTCAAAGTTGAATTTGAAGCTGGGAACGTCAAAAAATTGTCATTTTTTGGAGAGGTTCTCCCATTCGAAAAAGTTCTAATTGAATCTATGGCCAGTCTTATGATTGGAAAAAAAATAGGGCATCTAGAAAATTTAAATCTTCGGGAGTGTGAAGCCTTTCTTCGAGACAAAAATTCTGAATTAGCGATTGAAGAGATGTCAGATCGAGATGAAAAACGTTTGAAAAAGTTCTTTCAATGGATGCAGCGATTTCAAGATGAAAAAGTTGCTAGAAAATATACTTTCTCCTCTGAAAAACAACCTTTTCGAAACCTTAAGTTGATTGAGAAAATTCATGAAATAAAGGCCTTTTTAGAGTCCTCGCAAATTCTTACATTATATCAAAATCAATCAAGACCTGAGCTAGTAGACGTAGAGGAATTAACAGTCTATATACATGCTCCTTATGAAACTTCTGAGGATAAAATCCTTTTTGAGAAGCTTCATTTGCTAGCGATTGAGGCCTTCCAAGAGGAGAATTTAAATTTCATTCCAGAGGCCTAGAGAGAAAACTTTTAAAAAATGTGTTTGATAAATTGATTTTTTTATCGCTACAATAGAGCAAGAGTAGAATAGATAAATACTCAATTAAGAAAATGGATTAAAAAGTGTTGAATTTCAAAGAAGCAAAAAAAGAAGAAGAAGTTGTTAATCTTTCAAAGTTTGACATACAGGCCTTCACTGATACTCAAGATTTCTCCTGGAGTTTGGATAATATAAAAAAAGAAGTTAAGACGGGTTGGAAGCTTTTTTCTGTCACAACAGATGAAGAAATAGTGGCCGCTGTTTTAATGAAAAAAGATGGAGACACTCTTTATACCAAGAATACTCCGATCAAAATGGCATTTCAGGGGAACGGATTTTCTCATCAAATAAAAAATTTCTACGAAGAAGAAGCTAAAAAAAATAACATTAGAAAAGTTATTAATTATTGTCCTGTGGATAATTTTCGAATGATTGCGCTTAATGAGAGCCATGGCTACAAGCGAACAGGCAATGCCTTCGGAGTAAGTAACAATATTATTGAATGGGTAAAAGTTCTATAGATTGCCTATATAAACCAAAGGGAATGTATTCCCAATTAGACGGAGGAAATTTTATGGCAAAGAAGACAACTAAGAAAGCTGCTCCTAAAAAAGCAACTGCTAAGAAAGCAGCTCCTAAAGCTACTGCTAAAAAAGCTACAGCTAAAGCAGCTCCAAAAGCTACTGCTAAGAAAGCAACAGCTAAAGCAGCTCCAAAAGCTACTGCTAAGAAAGCAGCTGCTGCTCCAAAGAAAAAATCAGCTCGTAAGCCAAATGCTGCTTTCATGAAGCCGCTTAACCCTTCTAAAGAGCTTGCTGAAATCGTAGGTGCTTCTGCACTTCCACGTACAGAAGTTATGAAGAAAGTATGGGCATACATCAAGAAGAACAATCTTCAAGATGCTAAAAACCGTCGTGCTATCAATGCTGATGACAAGCTAAAAGCTGTTTTCGGCGGTAAAAAGCAAGTTACTATGTTCGAAATGACAAAACTTGTTTCTAACCACCTTAAGTAATCTCCAATAAGATTCTTATAGATGAGGGCCCGTATTACTGCGGGCCTTTTTTTATATTGGTAACAATTTAGATTCTCTTGCATTTTACTGGATGGCCAACAAACTTCACCGACGTCATCATTACATCTGATAATTCTCCATTCTTATCTATGTATCCATTATAAACAACAGCAAGTTGAGAAGTGCATACACCTGTGATTTCATTGATCAACTCGACTTTCATATTTGGAGAGTTTGAATTGTCTCCGTTTTCAATTTCACTAATTGATTTAATACGCTGCCCCTCATTTATCTTTTTTTGTAGAATCAGAGCTTGGGCAGTCATAGTAAAGCGATCAATAGAGTTTACTGCTATAGTAAATATCTCCTGATCTAGGCCAGGCAATTTAGATAAATCTTGGTATGTACCACTTCTGTAGGTATCGGCTAGGGTGACATTTGAGAAAACAACAAGGGACAAAACGCTAATAAGTAATGACTTACTTTTATTCATAAAAAGCTCCTATTTAGGCCTGTTAGGCCGGTTATTTAATATTGATTAACTTTTGAATGGGCCGAGAGTAAATCCCGGGCCTTTTTTTATTTCGCTGCTAATTCCACTGATAAACCATGCTTCATGTCCCATATACAGTCATGACCTTTTTTACCTTGAGTGATGACCGAAAGAGGGTTCGTAATATTCAGCTGAAACTTATCTCCTGCTCGAGAAAGAGTACCTAAAACTTTATTATCAACATAGGCCTCTTTATTAACAAAGAGCTCATAATTTCCAAAGCCATCACTTTCACCAATGGCCGAAATATTAAGAGGTGCGCAGCCTTTCTTGCTTGGCCCGGTGATAAAAAGATTAATTCGATCGGTCCCAACACTGGTCACTACAGTTTTAAGTTTTACTGATAGAAGTTTTTCTTTAGGAGAGTCACTCTCTGCACATAAGGCTAGGGTAATGCCTCCCACAAGTAGAAAACCACCGGCTCCACCGGCCGCGGCCATGGCCCAAGAAGCATGCCCAGTTCCAATAAACAAGGCACCAACATAGGCCCCTCCCACTCCGAATTCTTTTGCTGAACCTCTACAACCATCTACCCAGCCATTATATTTAAGATTAACCTGAGTTTTTCCTTCGTAGCTGCTGCTTTCTTCAGCGAAGCTTTTAGTGCTTAAAGACGTCCCTAGAATAAGAGCAAGTAATAGTGTTTTCATAAGATCTCCTGTTTACTGAAATGGTATTCATTTTTTTGAAGTGCAGGTAAGTCATTGTATTTTTTACACTGCGCCTCGTGTTGGTTTCGAGGAGTTTTAGACTTAAATGGAAAAAGAGGGAAGGGGTAAGTGAACAAAATGGTTCAGAAATGTGAACAATGAGTAGCTTTTACGCCTTGTATTAGATTTTCCTGATCTGTTGGAATTTTTTGATTTTGAATTCATCCACAACTTTTAGGCCTATGTCTGAATTCATCAGGTCCTGACAGTGAACAGTCGGATTCCCTTTGGGGAAAATCGTTTTTCCTTCGTAAAAAGTTAGGCACTGGCCAGTGTAGTAATCTAGGTACTCTGGAAAGTTTTGTTTGAAGTGAGTGTAGATGGCCCGTTTTTTGGCCGAATCAAGTGAAGTAAGAAGATCATCCGGAAGTGGATCTAGCTTTTTAATGAGAGTGAGAACTTCATCTCTTCTGAGTGAGGATGCTCCCAATTCTTTGACTCTATTCCAAGCATAATTAAAGAGCTCCCCCTGAGAAGGTCGCTCTAGAAGATAAACTGTATAAAAAAAGTCAGTGAGTTTTTGATTCATTTTCCCTTGAGACTTAAGAATTTGAAATCCTACCTCACGATCAGTAGGGCCAGATGGGTTCATCAGTCTTCGCATGGCCTCGAGGTTAAGGGAAGGAAGACAATCTGGATGAAGAGTTTGATCGATCTTTTTGAGAAAATCCCCTTCTGAACCAAGTCGAATATAATCCAGTCCCAGTTTTTGCCAGACTTGGGCCATAACAAATTCTTTTTTGCAGTAAAATTCGCTGGCATTTCCCTTAAGGGCGATCTCCAAAAAATTCCACAAAGGAAGAGGAGAGTCCGAGTAAGTTGATGTAAGACTGGCCAGCTGAAATCCCAACTCCGCGTCAGATTGATCACTTTCCCAAAAGGATTTTACTTCATTCCAGCAAGGAGACTCGGACTTTAAGCAGCTTTTTAAGTAACGTAGGCCAATTTCTTGACGGCGGGCCTTGAAAACGTCATCAGATTTTAGACTTGGCCACTGATAAAGCTCTTCAATTTTCCGAAAATCTTTTTTCTCTATCTCAGATTTAGAAAGAAGCGATTTTGTATAAGCATCACCCATCTTGCTGGCCATACTTTTCCAGGCCTCTTGTCTTTCACTGGGTCTGATATCGAGGGCATGATTAAAAAATTCCTCAAAACTTCGCTCTTTTACCAAGGATTCTAAGTCGGCCATGGAGTAGCTCGTGGCACGAGTGGCCCATGGAAAAGTACATAGAATAAATAAAAGAAGTTTCTTCATAGCTTTATTCTAGGGCCTTTCGATTTTAAGAGTCAATTTACTTAAGAGAAGACTTCTCTAGGTGCCATTTTCAAGGTAAAACATGGGCATAGAATTCATGGAGGCCAATGTGCAAAATGCGGGAATACCTGTTGTAAAAAAGCGTGCTGCGAAAGACGGCTGGATGGTTTATTTTTATGAGGAATTTGAAGCTATTCTTTTTCCAAAAGATCTTGATCCTGAACTTACTGAATTAATCGACTTTGTTCATGACAAAAATATAACAAAGGGTTTTAGAAGAGAGTCGACTCTTCTCGCTTATCCCTTTTTATGTGGGGTTCGTCCTGATGAGAAGGCCCTTTATATTGGTACTCGACGATTAGGCCGCGAGCTTACCCTGATGAAGCTCTATGAGCACAGTGTATCGGTGATTGATAAAGAGACAGAAAGAAATTTCTTTTTGTTAAAAGAGCATATTGAAAAAATATCAACCCTTGCCACTCATCAGTTTCCGGCAGAAATAGAGTGGGTGAGTTTCGAGAATCAACTTCCTGAGTATTGGAATAAACATCAGTGGGAAGATGTAGATCAGCATGCTCAAGTGATCCTGAAACAATTAGTAAAAAAGGTAAGTGGATATCATTCTAGTTTGTTTGAGAAGATTTCAGATTATGGCCTCACCTTAACGGCGCAATTTGATCTGATTCGAGTTCATTTACTTAAATTTTTAGCAGTTTTGCCTTCACTTGATCATGATAAATCTGGCAAAGAAGTGAAAAGAAACTTATTGGAGAGTTTAAGAAGACTGAAGGTGGATTCTAAAGCAATCTCTGAAAAAGGTAGGAAAAGATCTAAGGCCCTACCCTTCCATTTAACACTTATTTTTTCTCTGGCCCTTCAAATCGCTACTATTCTCCCTCCGCAAATTCTCGCCATAGTGGTGAGATTTTTAGTGAGGAAAATGGCGAAAAGATTTATTGCCGGAGAAAGCATCAATACCTCACATAAAACGATTCGTGAGCTTCGTATCACTAAAAGAGATGCGACTTTAGATCAGTTAGGTGAGTTAGTCGTGAGCTCCCGTGAAGCGGATGAGTATTTTGAAAAAGTTCTTCAGCTCATTCATGGTATTAAACAGCATATTCCTAAAGGTGAGAAAAATTCGGCCGGAATCTTTGCGGCCCATGTTTCTATTAAGGTTTCAGCTTTATCACATGATTTTAAACCTCAGGCCTTCGAGGCGACTTACGCAAAAGTCGCCCCCAGACTTCGCCGTATTCTTCAAGAGGCCCATCGTGAACAAGTGTTTATCAATGTAGATGCTGAACACTATCATTACCGCGACCTAGTTTTGAAAATATACTCAAAGGTTCTCCTCGAGACTCCTGAATTAAAAGATTATGATCAAACCGGAATAGTCGTTCAGGCCTACCTTCGAGATGGGGCCCAGCACTTACTTGATGTGGTTGAATTAGCGAAAAAAAGAAATCTTCGCATGCCTATTCGCTTGGTGAAGGGTGCTTATTGGGATGCTGAAACTATTGAAGGTGAGGCCCATCAATTCATTCCTCCTCAATTTCTCAACAAAGAAGAATCCGATATTCATTTTAGACAACTCGCTTACTTGGCGCTTAAGCATCATGACTTCATTCATCTTGCAGTTGGATCTCATAATCTCCAAGATCATGCCTTTGTTGAAAGTTTGAGAGAGCTGCGTTTTCCAAAAGCACCTGTGATTGAGCACCAATGTCTTCATATGACCTATGAGGCCCTTTCTCATGGACTTGCGAGGATGGGATGGCCTACTCGAAATTATATGCCTATTGGTAATCTTCTGGTGGGTATGGCCTATCTGGTAAGAAGGATTATGGAGAATTCATCTCAGGTGGGCGTTCTCTCTATTATGCGATCCCACCAGAAGGCCGCTGGATTAATTTCTCCTGTGACCACTTTACTCAATAAGAAAAAATCTGGATCTTTAGCTTGTGATTCGTTTACGTCTCAGCTGAAAAGTGATTTTTATCCCGTAAGACCGCTCCGACTCCATTTAGAAGATGAGAGAAAATCTCTTGAAGCAGAGATTATAAAATTTCAAACTGAAATTTCATCTCATCAAGAAGAATGGAAAAATAGTTCAGAGACTAAAGTTATTTGTAGCTCAAGACCTGAGTTAATCTTAGGAACACTTAAATCGAACACTAAAGAAGATGCTCTTAATGTCGTTGAAGAGGCAAATAAAAAGCTTGAAAGCTCTTTTTGGGGTAAGCAATCTCATGCTCTTTTTAGAGTGGCAAGTTTGCTTCGGGCCGCTGATCTGATGCTTCTTGAGCGCAATAGACTTTCAGCACTCATCGTGTTTGAGGCCGGAAAAACCATGACAGAGGCCCTGGCCGATGTGGATGAGGCCATCGATTTTATAAACTATTATGCTCGCCAAGAAGTGAGCATTCATCTGGATGGCCAGAAAGTTATTAACCGTGGAGTGATTAGTGTGATTGCTCCTTGGAACTTTCCTCTTGCTATTCCATGTGGGATGACTGTGGCCCCACTCATTGCTGGGAATGCGGTGATTTTAAAACCGGCCGAGCAGACACCGCTTATTGGGATGGAGCTTTATAAGCTTCTTCTTAAGGCCGGTGTTCCATCTGATGTACTTTATCTCATTCAAGGAGATGGGGAAGTGGTGGGTGCTCCATTAGTGACTAGTCCGAAAGTGGCCGGAGTGGTGTTTACAGGCTCTAAAGGTGTAGGAACTTGGATTTATAAAACTGCTGCCAATCAAATTGTGAATCATTACTCACATCAGATTCCAATGCAGAAAAAAATTATCACAGAGATGGGTGGAAAAAATGCCATCATTGTGACCAATAATTGTGAATTAGATGAAACAATCTCTGGTATTCTTTATGGAGCTTTCGGACATGCTGGGCAGAAGTGTTCGGCCGCTTCTAGAGTCATTGTTCATAAAGAAGTTAAAGAGGCCTTAGTTTCACGCTTAATCCAGGCCATTCGTGATTTAAAAGTTGGGGAGTCATTAGATCCTTCAACTTCGGTCAACCCACTGATAAGCCAATTTGATCAGGAGAGAGTGAGAAAAGCTGTTGAGTCGGCCAAAGATGAAGCGATTAGAGTGAATGGCAAAATTCATATCGATCGATCATTTGAAAAGCTTCCAGGCTTTTGTGTTGGCCCAGCATTGTTTGAGCTTCCTATTCATCAGGCGAAAAAGAAAGAATCATGGGCACAAAAAGAAATCTTCGGCCCAGTCATTCATTTGATTGAATATGAATCTCTGATTGAAGCGATTGAGCTTTTTAATGGAACGGAATACGCTCTTACCGGGGGTGTGTATTCTCAGTCTCAAGATGATATTGATTTTCTATTAAAATATCTTCGTGCCGGAAACCTTTATGTGAATCGTCCCAACACGGGAGCGAGAGTGGCGATTGAGCCTTTTGGAGGATTTAAACTTTCTGGAACAGGCCCTAAGGCCGGAGGCCCTGAATATGTGAAGCAATTTCATTTCCCTATTCTTGCGCTCCATCGAGAGAATTCTGCCGCTCAATGGGCCAAAGATTCAGGTTATCAATTACTAATGCCTAGGCCATCACTTATTTCAATTTCTGGACGAGTTCAAAGATTTGAAAAGTTTGCCTCTGATCTTCTTAATCAATACGAATCATTAACTGGAACTGTGAATGAAAAAGAAAAGGCCCAGATGCAAGAATTTGTTCAATGGATTAAATCCTCTTTGGAAAATTACTTGCTTGGGAAGCACCTCAATCATGTGATCCCAGGGCAATTAAGTTATAACGATAAGTCGTTAATTAAAGAGTCGGGTTTATTTGTGACTGTTTCATCAACACCGACCACGAAAACACTTTATTATTTATTGGGATCTCTCGCCCTTGGGTGTGGGGTTTCAGTGGCGGCCATGACTGAAGAGGCCTATCAAACCTGGAAGAGCATCTTGGATCTTGCTTGGAAAGCAGGCTTTTCAAAAACCAATCTTGATATTGCTCTAGTATCTCCAGAGGGACTGAATAAGATTTTTAAAGAGTCTTGTTATAGTTTCGTATATGCCGGGCAGTTTGTAAGAGAGCACGGTTCCCTTTATAAAAATATTCTTCCAGATGAGGCCTTAAGCGAGAATATGAGACATATTTTATCTGAAGCTGATGGAGTTTCACTTGAGCGGCCTGAAGATATTTTAGATCAATTTGTTTGGGTGAGATCTCTTGCTATTAATACCATGAGACATGGAGCGCCTTTGGAGTTGAATGCATGAAAGTTTTAGTTCTTGGTGCCGGGAAAATGGTGGAGAGTATCTTGCTAGGACTTATTGGCCAGCAAGATTTCTCTCAATGGTTTATCTATTCTCCAAGTGGGCTTTCCGCTAAAAAGCTTGCTGAATCCATTGGAGCAAAATACCTCTCGTCACTTAGTAATGAAAAATATGATCTGATTTTTATTGGTTGCAAACCTCAGCAACTCACAAATTTGGCCAAGGATTTTCAAGAGCAATTTAAATCTTCAACCATAGTGAGTCTTCTTGCGGCCATTACTGAGTCAGAGCAGTGCCGAATTTTAGGTGCTCATAAACTGGTAAGGGTGATGCCTAATTTGCCAGTAAAATTTCGAGAGGGAGTAAGCCTTATTTCTTCTCGCTCGACTGATACTTCTTTAGTTAGAGAGATTTTTTCAAAATTGGGGATGGCAATCGTATTAGAGGAGAGTGAGCTGGAGGAGTTAACTCTCTTAACAGGCTCAGGCCCTGCACTTTTTTATGAATTTGCTCAAAACTTGGCCTCTTCATTCAGTTCTCTTGATCAAGCTGAACGCGAAAAACTTGTGAAACAAGTTTTGATTGGTTCGGCCATCTCTATAAAAAATGAATCTTCCGCTTTATCATCGATGATAGATTCGGTGACTTCAAAAGGTGGGGTCACCATTGCAGTTTTAGAGGGCTGGCGTGAGCTTAAACTGATAGATGGGATAAAAAAGGGTGTACTCCGTGGATTAAAGAGAACAGCTGAATTAAAAGCTATTCTTCTTCAAAACTGAAGTCTCCTTTCTCTGCATTCAAGGCCTTAAAAAGCTCACTATCACAAAAAGTTGTTTGAGAGAAATTTAAGCATCTATTACTCTCTTTTTCATTTTCTTTTTGAGTGAGAATCTTTTTTTGATTTTTCGAAAGTGGCACTTGATGCTCTCTCAAGATATCGTCAATAAAGCTGCAGGTGCAATTTTGATCACATCGACTGATGAGTTGATCCACTTCTTTAGGTTCATCTAAAATGGCCTCAATATCATCTTGAACCAGTTCCATTCTTGGCCTGATGGTTCTTAGTAGTAGCGACGCCTCATCGGAGTCTGGAACGCATTTCAGAGGGGCCATTTCCTGATCAAATATTTTCGTAAGCAGTTGCGTTCCTAAGATGATCTCACCTTGAGAAAATTCCTTTTGGGTATGAGGCTTCTCAGGGGCCTTAATTTGAGCACAACCAAAAAAAACTAAACTCATTAGTAGTATTATTTTGGACATACTTTTTCCGCGCCTTCGTTGATTTGAGTCACTATTTCTTCGATTGTACATGCTCTTCGATCATTTTTCTTTAAATAATCCATGATGTATGGACTTGCCTCGACAGTTCGCTGATGAATATCGTGGCATAGAATAACTCCTGCATCGTTCTTTGTTTTATTCATTAAGGCAATGGTACGTTCGACAATTTTATGCGGATCTTGTGGCATCCAGTCTAAAGTATCAATATTCCAAAAAACATGGATAAGTTTGTTACTGGCCAGCTTTTGGCGAATACTTGAGTTTCTTGTACCGGCCCCATACGGAAGTCGAAAAAATTTAATCTCAGTTTGTTGAAGAACAGATAGCTCTTTAAAAGCTTCTGTTATCTCATGCTCGAGCGTTTTAGGTCCTACTTTGGTTAAATCTTTATGAGTGTAAGAGTGGGATGCAATCTCCATTCCTGCATCACGAATGGAATGGGCCACATCAACTGCAGCTTTCGCATTTTGAGTCAGTTGGAAAAATGTTGCCTTCAAATTTTTATTCACCAAGTTTTTTAAAATAATGGGACTGGTCTTTTTTGAAGGTCCATCATCAAAGGTTAAGGACCAAACCTTACTTGGAAATTCATTACCAGTAATATTTCCGGCACTACTTTCACTAGGATGAAATACTTGCTCGTGGCCAATTAAACTTTTACTTTTATTCTTGGCCACTTCAAACATATGGGCAAGATGTTCTATGTTTTTTGCATGAACTTGGAATTCAGTATTATTCTTTAATTTTAAAATTTCATCTTCAATTTCTTTTTGATTGAGATATTTCTTTTTCCCTAATTTTTTCTCAGGCATTTTGATATTTAATTTAGAGATTAAATTTTCCATTGAATGGGAGGCAAGAAGAGATTTAGAGTTAAATTGAGTAATTGTTTCGATAATGACTTCTGATTTAAGTGAATTTCTTCCTTTGCTGGCCTTCAGCTCATTCATCACTTCAACTAATTCGCCTTCAATCTCATCTGTCTGACCCCGAATGGCCATCAAGTTAAAATAAAGTTGAGAATTATTTATCTCTTCGAGAGAACCGTTCTTAAGGGCCTTATCAAACTCATATAAATTTTTAAGCCCTAGTGTGTAGTAGTGTTGGAGAGAGCGTAGCTTTTCAGTGACTTCTTCGGTGAGATTTACCTTATCAGTACTCGCAAGCTGTCTCATAGAATGAGAGGCCACATCTTCATTCTGGGTAACTTTATGATCTCCCCACCATTTTAAGGCCCCACATGCCTGAAGTGTTAAGAGGCCCATCATAATAACTGACTTTTTCATCCTATACCTCGTTTGAGTCTTATGAGTATTCTTGTCGGATAATTAGTAAAAATACTTGAGCATTATTGTTTAAAAGGAAAAAACGGCCTATCAACAGTATCTATTGAAAAATAAATGGTTTTTATGGATACTAAGAGAAGAGGGGTTCTATATGGAAGATATCCGTTCGGTTTTATCCCAGTTTCATTCGCGCAAAAAGCGTGAGAATGATCCACAAAAATCAGGTAAAGGTCCTTCTGATGAGGCCTCAAGCTCTAATATTCCTGACATTTTTTTTGATGACATTCTTCTACGTTATAAATTAAACCGCTCTGAAATAACGTTATTAATGTATCTTTATCGCCAGGTTTGGTGTCGTCCGAATCTCTATAAGTCTCATGGTATTGGGCCATTAAACTCTTATGCTGATCTTTCAGCACTACTTGGGCTTGAACATGAGGAATTGGTTCATCATTTAAGGGCCCTAGAAAACTATGGCTTCATTGAAACAGTTCGCTCAGGCCAGTACTTTGTTAGAAAGTATTTTACTGAAGCTTTGGATACCAAGTACGGGCAGAACTATGATGAATTTTTCTAGGGGAGTGATTGTTAGTTTCACCTAGGCTCCAATATTTATCTTCTTTTTATCATGACGCCATTGAGATTTGGGACATAGGTTGCGATCACGGACAGCTTGGACTTTCTTTTAAAGATTACCCACAAGTAAAAGCGATCTATCTGGTTGATGCTTCAAAATCTGTGATTGAATTATTAAAGGGAAAAGTAGATGCGTATATTGCGAATGCAACAATTTTTGTTCTTTATTCAAAAGGCCAAGACTTAAAATTAGAAAGTAAGAATAAAAAATGCATCTTTATCGCTGGTATGGGAGGAAAAGAAATCCAAGAAATTTTAAAAAATCTTGAATCTCAATTAACAGTTGAAGATCGGATTGTGATTTCTCCTCATCGCAAAATCTTAGAGCTTAGAAGTTATTTATCAGAGTCTCAGTATAGATGTTTTACTGAATCAGTCATTAAAGATGGCCCACATTTCTATCAAATCATTGTGCTTACTTTAGATCAAACTAAAGATAAGGTTTCCAGCTATGGGGAATCCCTTTGGCAGACAGAGGTGGGTAAAGAATATTTAATACATCAAAGAGCTTATTTCTCCAAACATCAGGATAAGGCCTCAGCTCTTTACGTAAGTTACTTAAATCAGCTGAATTAGATCTTTATTTTGCGTTTTTAAAAATATGGTATAATAAGTTATGGCTGATAAACTTCTGTTTTATTATTTCGGTGATGATGAGGCCTACTATCGAGCTCTTCAAGGTGAGTTTAGAAAGCATACTCGCTTAATTATCGACTTCAAAAGAATTTATGATGGTGCTGAGTCTAAGATTCAGGGACTTTTAACCAAGGTCTTTGAAACCAAACCACAATGTATCTTTATTGATTTTTCAAAAAACACTCAAGACTATCTTCACCTCGCAAGACTTTTATCTAGAACTCCTATGGAGCATACTTTTGCAACGATTGGAGTTGTTGATTACCTTTCTCCTCATGAGGTTATTTGCGAGAGTATTGCAACAGGAGTGACTCTTACACATATAAAGAGTGCTGAAACCTATGATGTTATTTTTGATGTGGTTAAATTAATTGCTCCAAGTGAAATTGGAGAGCATGGCTTTGCCACTGCTCCTGCCAAAGAAGAATGGGAAGCCGGTATCCTTTGTAAAGTTGGCCATGTGAATCCTCTAGGAATGCACATAGAAACAAACTATGACTTAGGAAAGGGAAGTATCGTTAATATTTCTCATTATTGGCAAAATAAAAAAATCGTTCCTTCAAAGCAATTTTTCGTAAAAGACATATCCAAAGAAAATATTTACTATCAATATAATTATGCGGTCGATTTAGAATTTAAATTTGTAGATGAATTTATTGCACCTGAGGGCCTTGAAACAGAAAAAATTCAAGAAAAACAAAATGAGCGTAACGATTTAGTTCTTTATCATAAAAAGCAATTGCAGAAGTGGATCAATGACAATGAATCAAGATCTCAGGAGAAAAAAGCAAAAATTTTAGTTGTTGATAGGGGATTTCACTTCTATCTCAACCAACCTCGAACAGACAAACATCCTTATCTTGTAAGATGTATTCCATTTTTTGATGATTTAGACTTACAGATTTCTAGACTTCGTCCTCAAGTGATTGCCTTTGCTTTAGAGGCCACAGGTAAAAACACTATTGATCAGCTGAATAAGTTAGTTGATCTTATCAAACAGAAATATAAAAATCTTGATCCATTTTTGGTTATTTTTAATTGCTCAACACCTTCAAAGGAATTACAAGGTCAGTTAAACTACCAGCATACGATGGCCAGTGCCGGAGAATTATCTGTTGATGCCATTATTCAAATGGCCGATTTAATCCAAAAAAGAATTAAACCTGAGGCCTCACAAATACAGAAAGTTTTTTTAACAAAAACAAATGAAGCTGCCATTGCTGAAATCAATATCCCGATTACTATTACAAAAATATCTGAGACCGATTTAACATTTACAACAAATCACATTTTACCAGTTGGAACAAACTTACATATTCAAGCCCCGGTTCCGTTATTTATTCACGTCTTACCGTCCAAAGCACAGGGTAAGGTTCCTGAGTACTACGGGTTAATTCATTGTCTGGGAGAAATTCATAAAAAAGAATTAAGAAAATTTATTAATTCTGTCTTCTTTAGAGATCATGATGCTCAACTTCAAGCAGAGACTGAAGAATTCAAAAAGTTAAATGAGGCCAAGTTAAACGAAAAATTAGAAGAAGAAAAAAAAGCACTTGAAGAGAAAGCTAAAGAAGAAAAAGAATCTAGCGAAAGCTAGGGGACTTGCCTAAAGCTTATTCCATCGTTAATCTCCCGGTATGAAATTATTAAAACTACTTTTTTTCTTTTCAATTATTTATTTCATTCGAAAATTCATCATTTTTTATAAGACAGTCCAAGCACATCAAGAAGAATTAGATCGCCTTAAATCAGATTATTCCAAGCAGAAAGTTAAAAATGATTCTATCGAGGCTGATTATAAGATTTTGTGAAATTCGCCAAAAATGATTGGCATATGTTTAAACTTTAGACAAATCCTTAGCAAAATTTAATGTCAAATATTAGGTAAATCATTGATTAGTTATTAGTTGATTATTTTTCTCTTTTAATTTCTATTTTCCATTTAGAATGAATCCATCCAATAAATTTCGGACAAACCCTGGAGGCACGTTTGAACATTAGAAAAGTAGAATTCCAAGAAGCATTGGTATGTCAGTATCGAGACCTTATTCAAGAGGCCATTCTTGAAAGTGAGACTGATCATAAGACCACGCTTAATATTGGAAAATTAAACTCTAAACTCAAGGTTATCTGCAAGGCCGCACACTATGATGGCCTTCACGAAGAAATCATCAACAGACTCATTGACGAGGCCATTCCAGCGACAGCAATGAAAACTGCTGCTTAATCTACAAATTTTCTGTTCTCATTTATTTTTAGGTGTTATTTTTTAATAAGATAACACCTAAATTTTTTTTGGAGATATTATGGAGCTTGAAGCGGCGATTGAAGTTCTTAAAAAGGCCGTTAAATACACGGGAACAATTGATCAAAAGCACATCGATTTAACCTTGATTCCAACAGAAAAGAGAGATCTTTATACTAAGGCCTTAGTGGTGTCTCAAAAGGCCGTATTAGAAGGTAAAATCTCTCGGGATGATTTACTTAAAAAGCTTACTTTGGAATGATGCACTGCACGATAATGTTTCTTATCGTGCAGACAGAATCTGGATCGAATTTCCTCATTAAAAACACAACTGAAATGAAGTTTTTGAGAACTGTTTCCTCAGTTCAATTCAACTTACAAGGATGTTGTTGTTATGAGACTACCACTTAACCCCTTAATTCAACAAGTTTCTCTATTTCGCCCAAGAAATCATAGGTTTGATAAAAGACACCAAACTGAAATAAAACCTACCTTTCGATTGGATCTGATTCCTCAAATCGAAGACACCAAAACAAAGGTAAACCTATGACTTTGAACTTCAAAACGACCTATTTAAATGCCATCCGTGAAAGATATTTTAAGGCTTCTAAGGGTGAAAAATCCACCATCCTCACAGAGTTATGCGAAGTCACCGGCTACAATAGAAAATGGGCCATTAGAATCCTCGCTAAAAGCCACAAAAAAGGACCCAAAAGTTCTGGAAAGAAAAAGCTATATTCAGACCAAGCGATACACCACCTAAAGCGTTTATAGCATATCATGGGCCGGATGAACTCTAAGAAAATGGTCGCTGCCTTCCCGGTCTGGTTGGATTTTTATCAGCGACAAGATTTTACGGATGAAATTAAAGCTGAAATTTTAGCGATGTCTCATTCCACAGTGGATCGATATCTCCAAAAATATCGCAACCAATTTGCTCGACGTAAAAGGACTGGCACGCAAAGGGCAAAAACATTTTTAAATACAATCCCAATTAAGGAATTGGATTTTAAGTCAGAAAAGCCGGGAAACTTCCAGGCCGATACGGTTGCACACTGTGGAAATTCACTGTCTGGGCTTTTTATCTGGACCCTGACTGTTACAGATGAATTCTCGGGCTGGACTGAGAATAGGGCCATTTATGGAAAAACAGGGACTACTGTAACAGCTGCCTTCGCTTCAATAATCTGGAAGCTCCCCTTTAAGGCCAAACAAGTCAATACTGATAACGGCACTGAGTTTATAAACGATCAGCTTCAAAAATTCCTTGTCGAAGAACAGGGCCTGATATTCACACGTTCTAGAGCGTATAAGAAAAACGATAATGCTCATGTCGAGCAAAAAAACTTTACTCATGTCCGTGAGCTATTTGGGTATGAACGTTATGACCGTGAAGAGCTCACAATCATAATGAATGAAATTTACCAGAACTACTTTAATGTTCTCGCTAACTTCTTTGTTCCACAGCAGAAGTGTATCAAAGTCGAAAGAGTTGGCTCAAAATATAGAAGAAAGTATGACGCCCCAAAAACTCCGTTCCAAAGATTGATGGAGTCAAAGGAACTAACCCTTTATCAAAAAGTTCAGCTGAAAGAAAAGTATAGCGGGCTCAACCCTATAGAACTGAGAAAAGAGCTTAATGATCAACTAAAGCGATTTGAGAGAATCACTGAAGGGAAAAGTGACTTTAGATACAAATTCGCTGCCTAATAGGAAAAATAAGCAGGGGTATATGAATTTAAAGTCACCGATTAGAATTAAAGAATCAAAAACTCTCAGTTACCTTTTAATCTGAGGAAATGTGGATTATTTTCATGAAATTTCTATTACTTAGCTTGGTACTTACTTCACGAATGGTCTTCGCCTCCGAAGTCATTACTTTGGATTATACAGTCCAGTCCACTGAAATTTTGATTCGAATGACAATGGTCTTGGACTTAAGGAAATCTATCTGGCCAAAAATTTATATTAAGTTCAGGCTACAAATCCCTAGATCAACACGCCAGCAGTTTTTATAAGTAATTTCGATACTCACAAGCAGATGTGGCCTTACGTGGGCCTGAAGCTGAGCTAATAAACTCGTTATTCATCCCGATGATTTGGTTGTGTGCAAATTTTAAGGTGAAACCTTTTTTAATCTTCATCGCGGGGCCAGCAACAATAAAGCGGCTTCCTTGGTATTCGAAATTTAAAATATTATCTTTTAAAGTAACCTTGTACTTCCCATCATCCACAGAGAGCGCTTTAAAATCTCGAATCAGTGCCGTTTTTGTTTCATTAAGCTTTGATTGGAATGCAGGAATTTTATCATTGTTAAAATATAATGAGACTTCATCATCAATTAACTTCACATGCACCTGTTCATAGCATGTGACATTTTTCTCAACTTTTGTTTCGATGACATCGCGGCCACTCAACATTTCTTTAATGTTCGAGGCCATCGTCATATGAGCAGTTAAAATGAAAAGTGCTAATACAGAATATTTCACATTGATTTTAGGGTCTTTAATACTTCCGTATTGTTTAATTTCCCAAAACCAAGAATATAAAAAACCTTTGAGCTGTTCATTAAATTCCATAAAGAATCCTTAATATTTGTGAGGGAATTATAGTCTGCTGAAAGAAAGATAACGCTTAAGTGTGTAATTTTTTCTTTCAACAGATGAAAAAACTCTCCAAATACCAGGTCTAACTTTCAAGAATCATTCTTAGAAGGCATCTCAGAGGCTCGGCCGCACCCCAAAGGAGCTGATCTCCAGCGGTAAAAGCATTGAGATACTCATCCCCTATCGTCATTTTTCTTACTCTTCCAATTGGAATTTTTAATTTTCCTGAAACAGCTGCAGGAGTGAGTTTGGTTAGTGTGTCTGGTTTATTATTCGGGATTAATTCAACCCATGGATTGGCCGAAGAAATAAGCTCTTCTATCGTTGATAAATGGGCCGATTTTTTTAGCTTAATAGTAAGACCTTGCGAGTGAGTTCTAAGAGCACCAACACGCACACAAGTTCCATCGATAGGAATAACTTTTTTGGTTTGAAGAATTTTATTCGCTTCAACTTGAGCTTTCCATTCTTCGCGGCTTTGACCATTTTCTAATTCTGAATCAATCCAAGGAAGGATATTAAGAGCAAGGGGATGACCAAAATTTTCTTTAGGGAACTTTTCGGAACCAATCAATTGAGTCATTTGTTTTTCTAATTCCAAGGCCCCTGCAGCAGGATTTAAGCTCAGTGTATCCCCTACTGTTTTCATCTGACTAAGAAGTTCGATCATATTCTTAGCTCCGGCACCAGATGCCGCTTGATAAGTCATGGAGCTTACCCATTCAATAAGGTCTTCTTTAAATAATCCATGAAGAGCAATTAAAAGAAGAGAGACTGTACAGTTTCCACCAACAAAAGTTTTTCCACCTTTTTGAAGGGAATCCTGAATGAAATTTTTATTAACTGGATCTAAAATAATAACACTGTCATCTTCCATACGAAGAGTGCTGGCCGCATCGATCCAAATGCCTTTCCAATTATTCTTTTTTAAAGAGGGATAAATTTCTTTAGTATAGTCTCCGCCCTGACATGACACCAAAATATCCATTTTTGACAATTCTTGAATATCCATGGCGTTTAAAAGCGAAGGATAAGAGTTTTGAATAGACGGCGCTTTTTCACCTGATTGAGAAGTTGAGAAAAAATAGGACTCCATTAGGGCGAAATCTTTCTCGGTCTGCATGCGCTCCATAAGGACTGAGCCCACCATTCCACGCCATCCAATAAATCCCACTTTTTTCATATTTTCTCTCCAAGCTAATTTTTTCCCTGGGCTGAAGATAACTAGAACTTTTTTTAAAAGTAAACTTGGAATTTTGAAATTAATTGTCTATGATTGCAAAAGCTGCCTAAAGAGGCGCGGTTTTCAGGTAAGGGTTTGGAAGGTTTTAAGGACCATCAACACCATCTCCCAGGGGAAAATCGCCGAAATGATTTGATGCCTTAAACTTCAAATTGATTGGTTGTCTGGGATTGAATTCCCGCAATTGTCACAGCAAAACTGTGGAGAGCTTTAGGTTAGGATGCTGTATTTACGCACTCCTATCCTTCAATACTCCCATATAAATATATAATTTTTCTTTTCCAGGAGAAGAGAATGAAAACACTTGTAGTTTCAAAATTTGGTGGGACCTCAATGGGAGATTATGCTTCCATGCAAAGATCTGCCACTATTAGTCTTGAGCGCAATGCTTCGGTTGTTGTTGTTTCAGCTACTTCTAAAACCACTGATCGATTAATCGAGATTGCAAGATCGGCCTCAACTGGAAATATGTCTTCTTGTGAAAAATTAGTTTATGAAGTGAAAGAAAGACACTCAGGTTTATTAAATCAGGCGGGAAATGATTATGATGCTCAGGCCATGCTTAGCAATCTTTTTACTGAACTTGATCTTTTAGTTCAAAATATTTCTCTTTTAAAAGAACTCACTCCAAAGGCCTATGATCATATTCTTAGTCTTGGGGAGCGAATGTCTTCTCTTATTTTTAGAGAGGTCGTGAAGTCCATGGCCCCAAATAAACAAGTTAAATTATTAGATGCTAGATCGATCATTCGAACAGATTCAAATTTTGGTAAGGCCACTCCACTCATTGATATCATTGAAAAAGAATGCGCCAGCATAATAAATATTACTCCCGAAACTATTTATATCACTCAAGGCTTTATTGGTTCTGACCTCGAAGGCAATACAACAGTTTTAGGTCGAGGTGGATCTGATTATTCTGCCGCTCTTTTTGCGGAAGGATTGAATGCAACCTGCTGTGAAATCTGGACAGATGTGGCCGGTATCGCAACCACTGATCCAAGAATCTGCAAAGAAGCAAAAATTATCAGTGAATTAAGTTATCAAGAAGCAGGAGAAATGGCCCAGTATGGAGCGAAAGTGCTTCATCCCGCTACTATTGCTCCGGCCGTAAGAAAGTCTATACCTGTTTTTGTCGGCAGTAGTTTTGAAAAGGACCTCCCAGGAACTTGGATCAAGACTACTGTCGACTATAGGCCAACAGTGAGAGCGATTACTAAACGATCGGCCCAAGCACTGCTTACAATTTCTACTCCTAATATGTTTAATGCTTATGGTTTTATGAGTGAAATTTTTGATATTTTTGGGAAACATCGCATTTCAGTTGATTGTGTAACAACTTCTGAAATTTCTGTGGCGGTAACGGTTGATATGACCACTTTAGATAATAAGAGTTTTATTCAAGATCTGGAGAGTGTTGGAAAAATTCAAATCGAGAAAGGTTATGCACTGGTTTCATTAATTGGAAACGATATGGAGAGAAATTCAAACTTCATTAAAAATGTTTTTAATAGCATTGAAGGCCAGAGTGTGCGGATGATGAGTCTTGGTGCCAGCCCTTATAACTTCAATTTTTTAGTTAAAGATGAAGAAAGCACTGGCTGTATTCAAAAACTTCATCATTCATTAATTGAGGCCGTATGAAAATAGCTCTCTTAGGAAAAGGAAAAACAGGATCTAAGATCATTGAGCTTGATCCAAGTGTTGAGGTTTTTGATAGAAGCAATCAACCAAGTTTTGAAAAACTCTCACACTGTGATGTGATTATTTCTTTTCTTCCAGGTGAAGCTTTTGAGGCGATAATTCCACTTTTACTTGAAACGAAGAGGCCTGTTGTGACTGGATCAACGGGTTTTAAATGGCCTGAGAACTTTCATAAAACTCTCCAAGAAAAAAATCTTAAATGGATTTATGCCTCCAATTTTTCTCTGGGTGTGGTGGTGATGAAGCAATTAATTGAACGCCTCCATCAGGTATCTCATCTTTTTAAAAACAAAACAATTTCCATTCATGAAGTTCATCACACCAAAAAGCTAGATGCTCCCAGTGGAACTGCTCTGAGTATGAAAGAATGGCTTCAAGAGGATTGTGAAATTACTTCTGAGAGAACTGGAGATGTTGTTGGCCTTCATACTTTAACTCTGGAGACACCATCAGAGACAATCGCTCTTACTCATAATGCCAAAAACAGAACTCTTTTTGCTGAAGGGGCCTTGTGGGCCGCCAATCATATCGTTAATAACAACATCGAAGCGGGACTTCATCCGTTTCAAAAAATTGTAGAAAAACATCTTTCAATATAAGGAAAAATGATGAACCCAAAAAATTATGCCTTATGGACCGCTGTCGTTACTCCACTTACATCTGCTGGAGAAGTTGACTTTGAAAGTTTATCAACACTAGTGCAACAACAAGTCAGTGCCGGAAATGGATTATTGATTCTTGGGAGTACAGGTGAAGCTCTTAACCTTACGTTAAAAAATAAAAAGGCCATTCTTGAGCACGTGATCAGTATGAAACCTGCCTCCCCTATTATGGTGGGAGTAGGGGGACATCAACTTGAGGAAACTCTTGATTGGCTAAAATACCTAGAAACTCTTTCTATTCATGCTTACTTAATGGTGACGCCACTTTATTCAAAACCAGGACCTAAAGGTCAGTACGAGTGGTTTAAGGCACTGATGGATGCAGTGACAAAACCGGTAATGCTTTATAACGTTCCTGGAAGAACAGCAGTTACTCTATCAACTGAAGCTGTTTCACGCCTTAAAGATCATAAAAACTATTGGGCGATTAAAGAGGCCAGTGGGTCTGTTGAAAAATTCAAAGAATACTTGAATGCTTCAGGTGGAAAACCAACTTATTGTGGTGATGATGCTCTTATGCCCGACTTTGCGGCCGCAGGATCATGTGGACTAGTTTCAGTGGCAAGTAATGCTTGGCCAGCCGAGACTCATCTTTATGTAAAACAATGTCTTAATAAAACTTTTGATGCCAAGGAATTATGGACAAAAGCATCGAATAGTTTATTTGTGGTAAGTAATCCAGTTCCTGTGAAGAGACTCCTTGCAGAGAGAGGAGTGATTAAAACGGCAAAAATGATTCCTCCCCTATCACATACAGACATGGAAAATGCTTCCCCTGTGTTAGAGGCCCAGACCGCAGTGACTCGTTGGTACAAAGAGCAAGGAGTTTAATATGAATTGGCAGGAAACACTTGATCAACTTGAAAAAGGTTTAGTTCGTTCGGCCCAAAAGATTGATGGAAAATGGGTGGCCAATACAGCGGTTAAAGAATCCATTCTTGCTGCTTTTAAAGCAGGTGAACTTAAAGAATTCGCTGGGGGCTTTGTAGATAAACATAATCTTCCTCCTCGTGAATTTAAAGTAGAAGATAAAATTCGTATGGTTCCTGGTGGATCTTCAGTTCGCCGAGGGGCCTATGTTGCTTCAGGTGTGATTATTATGCCTCCGGCCTATATCAATGTTGGGGCCTTTATTGATTCAGGAACCATGGTAGATTCACATGCCTTAGTAGGATCATGTGCTCAGATTGGAAAAAATGTTCACCTTTCGGCCGGTGTGCAAATTGGTGGAGTGCTTGAGCCTATTGGACAAACGCCAGTTGTGATTGAAGATAATGCTTTCATTGGCGCTGGTGCTGTAATTGTTGAAGGTGTGCAAGTTTCAGAAGGTGCAGTGATTGCTCCAGGAACAATTCTCTCTCGGGGTGTTCCAGTCTATGATTGTGTGAATGAGAGAATTCTCGAAATCGGAGAGCCGATTCCTCCATATGCAGTGGTAGTTACAGGATCACGTCCGGCCTCGGCCAGTCTTGCCTGGGCGGGTAAATTGGGTCTTCAAATGAGATGTGCCATGATTATTAAGTACAAAGATGCCAAAACTTCGGCCGCTTTAGAATTAGAAAACGCTTTAAGGTAAGATGATGATGAATCAAGTTCAGCAAATTATTGATCAGCTTGATTCATCATTTTATTTTTATGATCTTGATGGTCTCGAGAGTCATATACAAAAAATCAAATCAATCCTTCATCCCGATATAAAGATTTGGTATGCCTGTAAGGCAAATCCCTTATCAAAAATTCTCTCGATTCTTTCTGGTAATAGTTTTGGCGTCGATGTCGCAAGCTTAGGTGAACTATCACAAGCTCAAAAAGCGGGTGTAAAAAGTCTTATTGCTACAGGGCCCGCGAAATCATACCAGTACCTAGAAAAATTAATTGAGGCGAAAGTTGAAACCATTGTTATTGAAAGCCTAAATCAACTTAAAGATTTGAATGATATTTGCCAAAAAAAGGGCATAAAACAAAATGTTCTTCTTCGAGTACAACTTGAATGGGAAAGTGAGATTAGCAGTGTTTTAGGTGGATCGAGTATTACACCTTTTGGTTTATCAAAAGAAGATTGGAGAAAAATCCAACCTTTGAGATATACGCAACTTAATATTCTTGGCCTTCATTGCTTTCAATGGGGAAATGTTTTAGATGAAAATCTCCTCTTAAAATATTGGGATGAAACTATTAAGCAGTGCCTTGAGCTTGCACTTGATTTGGGAATTACGTTAGAAGTTCTCGATCTAGGTGGAGGGCTGGGATTATCCTATCAAGATGAGACCGAAATCAATTTTGAAAAAATTCATCAAGGTCTAATTCAACTCAAAGAGGAATATCAACTAAAGCAAATTTGGCTCGAGTTAGGACGCTACTCTATTGGAAAATTTGGAAGCTATTTTACTAAGATCATCGATGTTAAAGAAGTTCGAGGAAAAAACTTAATCGTTACAGAAGGTGGAATTAATCACATGGCAAGGCCAGCTCTGGTCAAAGAGTCTTTTCCTTGTCACGTCGTCAATAACTTAAACCATCAAACCAAAAATTTTACTATTCATGGCCCTCTTTGCACGGCCCTTGATAATTTAGGAACCTTTCAATTGCCAGAGGATCTTAAAATTGGTGATTGGTTAGAATTTAAAAGGGCCGGGGCCTATGGCCTGACTGAATCCATGCCGTATTTTCTTTGTCACGATCTTCCCGCAGAAGTGTTTAGTTACAAATCGGATCTTACTATCGCTCGATCAGCTAAAAGGCCTACGGATTGGATGGTCTAATTTCTTTCACAGATTCAAATATATTTTGTGCATAATTTGGATGAAGAGGAGAGAGTTTGTAATTTTCGTTTACGTTCCGCGAGAGAGAAAACAGATTCATTCTTAGGGCCTGTGTATCGATTTGCGTACCCTTTGTATTTAATCTATCTAATTGACTCTTGGCCCCCATACTCTGCATTCGAGAAATTTCTTCAAGCTTGATCAGTTTTTCTTTAGAAGACTCTAAGATACTCTTTATTGGAGTTAAAATCTCTTTCGAGCTCTGTATATTTATTCGATCAAACTCAGCGCGAATCTGGGCCTTGACTTTAACATCTTCTAGATTTAGGCCACTCTGTTCGGCCCTGGCCTTTGCAAAATTTTGAAACCTATTATCTAGATCTAAAACTTTTGAATAGACCTTTAACAATTGTGCACTTTGATCAGGGTTTACAATTGTAAACATTACAGGTCTTTCAAATTCATCTAAGAGAACAAGTCTTAAGTGGCCATCAGTACCTTTACCAATGCTAAGATAATTTGCTCCCTTTTTTCCTGACAAGAGATCATTCACAATATTTAAAGCATTATGACTTAACAGATTCGTTGTTTTTCCGACATCAGAAAGACCAAAGAGTTTTCCCTTTATCGCTTTAATCATCGCTTCATCAACTTTAGGATCACCAGTTAATCTTTTCGCAAAATATCTGAGGTCAGTTGAAAAAGTATAAACCTCCTCGGCCGATAAATTATTTCTATAGAGGTAGGCCTTATTTAGTCCATTATGCAGGTTAAATTCTTGGTTACTTAAAAAATCGATACTGTAAATGGACTCTTCGTTTCTTACTCTTTTGGCATGAAACATAGCGTGTCGACCTTCATGGAGGCCTACGTAATTAACCTTATCACTTAATAGATCTATCATTTGGGCGGCACTTAAGTTAATGTCGCGATTTAGATAGAAAGCGTTAGCTCCATGTTTTAAATTTTCAGCTGGATTGAATGTATAATTATCAACCAGAAAACTTTTTTGAATCCTGCGATAGAATGCACTCACTTTAGAATTTTTATTCATTTGTGAGAAGTTAAGTTTGAGACTAAACTGGCCTTTATTTGTTACGACCTCAACAGGAATTCCCTCATCTTTTAAAACTAGATAAATCTTTCTAATATAGTCATTATTTGCTTCTATGGCCACCTTCATATCTATGGGGTTATCTGATTTTAAAGACTCCAAATACTTATTGTATTGGGCCGAAAATTCTTTCTCCAAACGCTGAATCTCGTGAACATTTTTTTCTTTCATCTCTGCAAGTATAGCTAATTTTGTTTTTGAAACCTTGGTCGCCTTATCCATGGATTTGTAACCAAGATTAAAGAAATACGCCTGTATATCTGAAATGGCCTTAAGTCCTGTATACTTTAAGGTCTTTTGCATGGCCTTCATGGTGGTTTGAAATGATTTAGATTGTTTCATTAGCCAGAAATGATCTTTAAGAGTTGTCATGACTTTAGATGAAGCTACAACGATGGGGGAAATCGTCCTTTTTCCAAGCTCGGTAGTGGCCTTAATAATACCGACTTCGCTTATGCCCTCAACACCCTTAGCGGCCTTTTGATATTGCTTAGAGGATTTTATTGCATCCACAACAACTCGAGCACCTTGTACTCCTAACTCACCTACATTGAAGAGTCCACCAGTGATAATTTCAGTGACTACTATCGATCCCACAACACCAAGAGAGGAGCATGTTCCCATCAGTTTAGTGCGACAACTTAGACAATCCCAACTCTCCATGGGTTTAAGACACTGACTCATCCGAGGGATACCTTGCCATTTTTCACAAAAGATATCTTCTTTGAGCCACTGATTGATTCCTTTCCAGATATTTTTAGCAAGATTACTGACCCAGTTTAGAGGGTGCTTTTTAAAACTATTAACGTCATCTTCACTCATCTTGCTCAGGACGTGGGCAGCATCGGAAGTTTTATCTTCAATGGCCCTTGTATCATGCCAAAAACTGTTCCACTTATCTTTTCCCCAGGAGGCGACAGTTTCTAATAAGTCCCACAAATCAGTCACTAAAGTGACAAGAGTATCTACTAAGCTTGAGATAAAATTGGTCACACAGTCATTTTGAGAACTCAAACACTGGCCAGGAGAGTTGCTGAGGGTATCCTTCATAAATAGAGGAAGACTCAATAAGCTTGAGCCTACCATACAACCAAAATCTTCTAGGCACTTTTCACTGTTTCTATTTTTCTCTTTTTCACTACAACTTATTTTAGGGATTTCTGGAATTGGCAGATTAGGACCTTCTGGACAAATTTCTTGAAATTCGTCAGAAGAATAAAGTGCTTCAAGATCTTGAGAGGCCTTTAAAGATCGTGTGGCGAGATTTCGGCAGTAAACCTGTGACTGCTCACTGACTTCTTTAAGACAAATTTTATTAAATTCACTGATATCAGTTTCAAGCTGAAACTGAACCGCCCTTAGTTTTTCAGCGAAATCTTTATCTTTTGGATTAGGAACGTGAACTTCTGTGTCCGGAAGTATCCATTCAAGCTTTTGATAAAAAAGTGAACAGCTATGAGATCTACAATCATCTTCAATAGTCTGTGCAAATTCTTTAAACTGTTTCGTGCTGATTTGATCAAAAAAATCTAAAATGCTTCTCTCATCTTCAGCATATTTATTTTGGCAATTTTCTTGTTTCGAAATACATAAATTATCTCCATATAAAATGGGATTACATAGAATCATATCTCCATCGCAGCCGAGATTTTGTTGATAAGATTTTAGAGTCTTAGGATTTTTTGCTATACATCCAGCAAAAGAGCGTGGATTGTACTTGGTATAAATTTGCAATTCTTTAATGAGAAGAACTCTTTCTCGATCCGATAATTTTTGCCAATTGATTTTGCTTAAATCAACTCTGGCCTGAGTAAAAAATGAATACCCGAGTAAAAAACTCAGTACAACTTTCATTAACATGAAATTTCATCGGAATTTCAGGAAAAAAGATAAAAAAAAAGGGTGCCTGCACAGCACCCAATTTAGGCTTTTGAGTTAAGGCCAGAAATCCCTCTCTGGTCTAGCAATCTTCCTTGATCTCTTAAATTTTGGCTTACACTAATCTTAAGATTAGATAGTTCATCCTGAAAGCAAATCTTTTCTAACTTTTACTAACTTGCTTCTCGAAGATCTTTTCTAAGTATTTTCCCAACATTTGACTTAGGTAATTCAGTCCTAAATTCCACAAATTTTGGTACTTTATAAGAAGTTAAATTTTCTCTGCAATAAGCAATCACTTCTTCTGCTGTTAATGATTGATCTTTTTTGACAACGAAAAGCTTTACCACTTCGCCTGACTTTTCATCTGCAACACCGACTGCAGCAGCTTCTAAAATTTTAGGATGATGGCAAACCACATCTTCAATTTCATTTGGATAAACATTAAAGCCGGATACCAAGATCATATCTTTCTTACGATCGACAATTTTAACGTAGCCATCAGGAGTCATAAAACCAAGGTCTCCTGTTTTAAAAAAGCCATCCACGGTCATGACCTTTGCAGTTTCATCTGGTCTATTCCAGTAACCCTTCATCACTTGTGGACCTCTAATACAAATTTCTCCCACTTCACCAATGGAGATTGTTTTACCATCATCATCTTTGATCTCGACTTCTGTTGAAGAGATAGGAAGCCCAATGAATCCATTGTAGTCTTTAAGTGACATAGGATTAATACAGGCCGCTGGAGATGTTTCAGTAAGACCATAGGCCTCAATGAGTGGTTTACCAGTGACTTTTTTCCACTTATCGGCGACCGCTTTTTGAACGGCCATACCACCACCAAGTGTAAGTTTAAGATGAGAAAAATCTAAATTTCTAAAGTCTTCATTGTTAAGAAGACCATTAAAAAGTGTGTTCACTCCAGTAATGGCGCTAAATTTCCATTTGCGAAGCTCTTTTACAAATCCTGGAATATCACGTGGATTAGTAATAAGAACATTCATGGCCCCAACCACACTAAAAACAAAGCAATTCGCTGTAAGAGAGAAAATGTGATAGAGCGGAAGTGGAGTAATAATAATCTCACCACCTTCAGTTATATTCGTTGTTAACCAAGCTTTGGCCTGAACCATATTGGCAACGATATTTCGATGAAGAAGAATCGCTCCTTTGGCCACTCCAGTTGTTCCACCGGTGTATTGAAGAAAAGCAATATCTTCTAATTGCATACTCTGCTTAATAAACTTTTTGGCATCTCCTTGTGAGAGACAATTCATAAAAGAAAGACTTCCTGAAATGCTGTAAGCAGGAACCATTTTTTTCACATGCTTTAATACAAAATTCACCAGATGATTTTTTGGGAATTTTAACATATCCCCAATTTCAGTAATCATGACGTGTTTGACAGATGTATTCTTAATGATTTTCTCTAAAACACTGGCAGAATTAGCAAAAATGACAATCGCCTTGGCCCCAGAATCTTTAAGCTGATGTTCAAGTTCTCTTGCAGTATAGAGAGGGTTTACATTCACGACCACCATGCCAGCGCGTAAAGCTCCAAAAAGCACCACAGGATACTGAAGAATATTCGGCATCATGATGGCAACACGATCACCTTTTTGCAGCTTCAAATCATTTTGAAGATAACTTGCAAACTTTTGACTAAGGTGATCGATTTCGTTGTAACTTAAAGTGGTTCCCATATTATGAAAAGCTGGACGAGTTCCAAATTTTTTAAAACTTTCTTCAAGCACATCATTAATAGAAGAATATTTATTTAAATCAACTTCTGCAGGAACACCTGTTTCATAATTTTTAAGCCAAATTTTTTCCATGTATATACTCCGAAATACTATTTCATTTGATTGTGAATTTTTTGAACAACGAGATCAAAAGTTTTATAAAGATCATCGGCCGAGGCCTTCGCAAAATATTCTTTGTTTCCAGATTTTACCATAACCTCTGAAAACTGATTCACACCTTCTGGCCAACAAGTCCAATGGATATGAGTTCCTGGCCCAAACCATTTACTAAATTTTTCTGATTTTTCACGAATAAGTTGATCAAGCGCTGGCGTATGCTCCATGTGCCGAAAAGTGATTTGTAAATTCATATAATCTCCTTATACCCCTATTATAGAGCGCTTAAACTGATGACTTAGAGTATTAACTTCTTTTTAATACCATTCTTACGGCCGCAGGGAGGATTTCACTCGGAATATCCATAAATGACATGTGGGGAACAAAAGCAAACTGGCCATAGTAATAAAAATAAGTGATGCGAAGGCCAGAATTATTAATTTCTTGCTCTAGATCCAAACTATCAAGAATACGTCTTACTGGCATCCATTTTCCAAACATTTGCCAAAGAACATAATTTTCATCGAACATAAATCCATCAGGAACAAATAATTTCTTTCGATGAACCATTGTTTCCGCTACAAATATTCCATCTTCACTTAATGAACTTCTTATTAACTCATAATATGAAGATCGCTCAGGATTCTGAATCAGACAGTGAAGAAGATGAGAGTCCACAATAAGATCATACTTCTCTTGAATCAAAAGATCTGGATGAGTCACATCTCCGCAAATGGTCTTAACGGAAAAACCCTCATTTTGAAAAAGTAGCTCTGCTTGCTTAAGAGCAGAGGGAGAAAAATCAACTAAAGTAACATCCGCCCCTAAACGGGCCAACTGTATTCCTACTCCACCTCTTCCACACCCAAGCTCCAGAACCTTAAGACCTTTCCAGTCTTTACTTGTCAGGAATTTATCCTTACTTTCAATCACATAATTAGCAAGGGCCTTACTCGCAGTGATCGCTTCTGGCAATAAATCAGCAGCAACTCTTCCTCGCTCACGGTTGTAGGCATCTTCGTAATAGTCCTGTAAACTCATAGTTAAATTTTAAGACGGGTAGTATGACAAAGCAAAAACATTTTTACTTAGTTCGCGGATTAATAAGAGAGGCCAGGCATTGGGGAGATTTTCCTCAATATCTACTCAACGAGTTTCCTGGATGCAAAATTTCATATCTTGAGATTCCTGGAGCAGGTATTTTAAATCAAAAAATTTCTCCCACTTCAATTAAAAGTATCGTTGAAAGTATGAGAAAAACTTTTATTAAATCTCAAACTGATGAAGAGGCCATACTCGTTGCGATTTCTCTTGGTGGAATGATTGCCTGTGAGTGGATCAAAAATCACCCCCAAGATTTTGATAGGCTAATTTTAATAAATACTAGCTTTGGTGATTTATCACCCATTTATCATCGACTAAAACTTCCGGCCTTTATTTACTTACTAAAAATCCCATTTATAAAAGGAAAAGAGAAAGAAAAATATATTCTCCATCTTGTTAAAAACCACAAGAATGATTTTAATCAAGTATTATTTCTCTGGGAAAAGATTCAAAGTGAAAGGCCTGTTTCATTTAAAAACTCTATGAGGCAGCTTTGGGCCGCGGCCAATTTCAAGTTGGGCCAGTTTAATCCACAGCTTCCCGTTCTCGTTCTTGCTTCAACACAGGATCGAATGGTGGATGTTAAGTGCTCACGCAAAATTGCAAATAAGTGGGCCTTACCCATTATTGAACATCCAACAGCCGGGCATGATCTCTCTGCTGATGATCCACGGTGGATTGCGGAAAAAATAAAAAACTTTATGACTTAAATTGTTCGCACCGAACTGAGGACAATTTAAACTAATTTTTTACGAATAGTAGTGTAGTTTATTTTACGCGCAGTAGTTATACTTCTTTAATTTCTCAAAGTTACCTAAAACAAACTTGGCAAGAATTTTTCATAGCAAATTTCCATGCAAGTTTCAGATGATCAATTAGAATTGATCCCCACTTTTTGTCCTAATTTTCAATGCAAGTTTCATTTTGGAACTGAATCCAAGTTTTATGTAAAAAATGGTTGCACTAAAACCCATAAACCTCCTTTCAAGAATCAGCGCTTTAAATGTAAGGGCTGTGGAGGTCAATTTTCATCCAATACTTT
>JBFWTE010000033.1:0-41568 GCA_050247975.1 Bacteriovoracaceae bacterium | reverse complement strand
TCCATGCTTACTTTTCCCATTAAACACTCCAGGTATATGAATACCTGATAAGTGTAATATTAATGCGTTAAGTAGGACATTTTCCCTTGGAAGTTAAGATAGGACACAATCGTCTAGTTTCTATACAGGCCAAATTTATCTATGCTTGTCATTTCAGTAGCATAATTAATACCTGGAGATATTGAATCTGGCCTAAGGTTTGCTATTTAACATCCGCAAACTATTTTTTAGGGGCAGATCCATGCATTCATGGAAGTTATTTATTTTCAGCTTTTTTATTATAAGTGGAGCTCTGGCCCAGGAGCAGCTCACTGTTCGTATCAATGAAAGCGGAATTCTAAAGATCCTAGGAATGGGATTAAAATACAATACAGGTAAAACTAATAGTAAGACGCTGATCGTTCCTAGTGACATTTACAAATTAACTATTAAAAAAGAGCAACTTCTTTCCAATCCAATTATCCCAGTAATTAATGAAATCACGAATCTAGACCTTTCACAGGATTTAGATTTTTTCTTAAGAACGACAGATATTTGGACTAATGGGAGAGTCGATTTTAAAAGTCTAAAAGTTAAGATTATAAATTCTCGTAAAGATGGTTTCGACATTAAAATTAATCTTGAATTGCCTGTTGTTCTTGCAGCAGTAAATAAATTAGAAGTTTGTGAAGATCGAATTTCTAAAACAAAGTATTGTGGAGAAGGCCTTAAGGCATCTTTTAATAAGCTTAGAGTAGAGACGAAGAAGAATCCGGTTAAATTGGGATTAATCCTCAGAGTCAGCACCAAAGGGTTTAAAGCGAAAATTAAAGTGATTTCGGTGGAATCTAATTTAGAAGCTGATGATGCTCCAGAATTAGATATTGCCCTTGAGTCTGTTGATGTTCCTAAAATGACAATTGTGATCAATGATCAGGAAGCTGAACTTGATACTTCTAGTATTAGAAATGAAATTTTGGCACGAAAAGACTTCTTGGGCAAAAAACTCTTAAAGTTTGTCGCAGATTTCATCGCCAATGATGTTGCTGAAATGATGAACAAGTACTTAATGAATAAATCAATTAAAACTTCATGGGAAATTTTCAAGAAAGATCATTCTCTTAGTTTTGATGAGTTTGAAGAAAATGATTACAAAAATCTTGCAGTTTATTCAAGGCCCGCTATTGCAAAGTCCCAGGATACCATGGATGTAATGATGTCTCAGATTGCAGACGTGATTACAAATGCACAAATGAATCTTTCTGTTAGTGGAACTAAAACTCATCTCGAGAAAGATTTAGAATTAACTGGAATTATGGATTTCATGCTCAATAATCATTTTTTGGAAGTTAAAAATAAACTAGGCAACACTGATAGACAGCTTCCTCCATTATTTCTTGCTTCGGAGAGGAATAATGATATCAATCTCGTTGTCTCTGAACCGCTGATTAATGGCGTTTTAGATTTAGTTAATAGTACTGGTCTTTTTAAAGAGCTTTTAAAGAAGTTTTCTGATGAAGCAGCTTTTACTATTAATAGCGTAAAACTTCATTTTACGAGTGATGATACATTCACCGTTGTTTTAAATTCACAAATTGATTTAAAGTCAACAAAAGTTGAATCAATGAGTGATTCTCTACGCCAATCAATAGCTACTCGTGCAGAAAGAAATAATAATAATGCAGTTATCTTTTTCCCACTTGAATTTGAGATCTATTCAAAATTAACCAAATTATCTAATGGTCAATTGGGTCTCTATTTAAAGATCATGTCACCTTTTGATTCTTGGGGGTTAAAGAATACATTTGATTATCCAAGTAATGTGGATGCTATGACCGAAATGGTTAGAGAAGGGATGCTCAAAAAGTTGCAAAAGGCACTTGGCCCAATAACATTTCAAAGTTATAACTTGGATTTAACAAAATACTTCAATCAATCAGGGGTTTCTTTTACTCCTAAGAAGATTGCATTAAAAAGAAATGCGTACCTCTTAATAAATTTAGATATTGATCAAATTGATTTCGATCAGTTGAAAAAGGGCGGGCAATAATGAAAATCATTATTTGTCTTCTTTTGGCATTTTTCTCATTAAATCTTTGGTCATCTGAGGACTTTAAGTCTCCTGATATTTTAATTGAATCTAAACTGGATAGAGATCTTTCAAAGCTGATTGTCGCCAAAGTTAGAAAACTTTTATCCAATTATGGAATTGATGATCCTTTTAGCAGTACGATAACAGATACAATTTATATCAATAACTTATTGTCAGGACTTTCCCAAGAGTCAAAGGATCTTCTTAATGATTTAGGAAAAGTGGTTGGCCTAAATTTCCTTCACGCTCAATCTCAGATCGCCATTGAAGGACTCACTTATGATGTAGAAGATTTTAAAATTAATGAATTAAGTAGTGATCAAAATAAAGATGATATTCTTTTAGGGGCCACGGTCTCAGCTTCTGAGCTTAATCTAACAGCGAGTAAATTAAGATTAACTTTATCTATCCCTGTCGGTAATGGGCAAAACCAACCAGTTCTTGCGATTGATATTATCAATCCAAAGATTATCGCTCGAGAGGATAAGTTAATTAATTTTTATGGGCAAGTTAAACTGATTGATAAACAAACTCATTTCGGCTTTGAAGTTGTTAACACTAATTTTCAAAGGATGGCACAAAGTTTAATTTCTGGACAGGAAAAGATCGAATTGTCTTATGATGAGATCGTTATCCCTGAATTTAAAATTAAAGTTGGATCTCGGGAAATTGATTTTTCCCCTGAGAAAATTAGGCAAATGCTTCGGAATCGACATGAGGCAATTAAAAGTCTTTTGTTAACTCAAGCTTCATTTGGAGTTGAAAACGGTCTGGCCACATCACTTCTTAAATTAATCGAGAGAGTGAGGATGCCAAAAGAGTATTGGTTAAGTTCATCTTTGATTAGAAGTAAGTTTCAGTTTTCAAAAATTAGTGCTTCTAGTATGGATAATAATCTTGAACTAAATGTACCTGCAGAGTTCTGCACATTGCAAACTTATACCAAATTTAATAATAATTGCGTTGATCACAAAGAAACAAGAATTGGTAATTCGAGAATCACAGAATACTTACATCAAGATAGCCTTCTTAATATTCAAAGCTTATTAGAAAGCGACAATGCTGCTTTTATTGTAAGTGTTTCTGAAGATTACTTAAATAAACTCATCACCACCACATACGATGCAGGCCTATGGAATCAGGCCATGGAAGAGTCACGTGTTGAGCTTGGACCTAGTAAAGTTTTTCTTAGATTGGATGAAGAGTCAGAAACTGGAACACTCGTCATGGATGTGGTTTACAAGGCCACTAAGATGGAAAGGATTTTTATTGGCTCAAGGAAAGTGCATTTCCCATTAGCATTAAAAGTGGCATTTAAGATTGTTAAAAAAGGTGAAAAGCCCAACGCCGTTGTAACCTTACGAGATGTGGATTTAACTAATGAGACACTTTTGAAGGGAAGACCAGAATTTGGAATTATGAGTAATATTTCAGATCTAAACATGCAAAAGAAAATTATAGCAGGAATTAGAGAATCTCTTTTGAAATTAAAAAATAAAGAAATTCTTAGTCTTGAATTCCCTGAGTTTAGAGGACTCGGATTTGAAAAAATTCAATTCTTATCTGATGGTAAAGGCCGCATGAATGCAATCCTTCGCCATCAAGATATTCATCAAGAGCCTAAGTAGGATTTTTAGAGAATTCTTTAATTGTTGAAATCATCTCTCGCATGCTTATTCCACCAACATAATTTCCAAAAAATGCAAGTTGTGAATCATTCATCATTAGTTGATGAAGTCTCTTCACACTTAGGTATCTTTGAAGATCATAAATCGGCAGACCTTTTGGCCAATGTGTGATTTCTGCATGCTCAATAGCATCTGGTTCAATTTCATTATTTAAAAGCTTGATATCTTGCGCGATTTCAGTGGTCGATAATTTTTTCTTGCTGATAAATGTGTAGGCCAGAGCATTTTCATTGTTAACTGGAAATATCGCTTTATTATTCAATATTCCAATAGAGTGGTAGCTGCTTACATCTGGAATAAGAACGCCAAAAGATTTCTGTAAAGCATTGATCTCTCTCTTCATGAAAACAGTTGAAGTGCAAATTTCTGCATATTTTATACGAGAGAGTTCGGCAGAAAGTTCGGGTCTAAGTTCTGAAATTAACTCCGCAGCATCTTGAGCATTGGTGCAAATGACTGTATTGCCTTTTAATTTAAACTTTTCTTTATGGTTAAGCTTAATGTCATGCTTGAGGACTTCTGCTAAACGGTTAATTAAAGTTTGCATCCCACCTTCGAAACTGACAGAGCCAGAGATTTCTAGCTTGGGCTGTGCTTTGTGATTTTTATAAAGCAATTTAATGAAGTCCCAATAGGAATCGAATTGGGCTTTATTACCAACTTGATGAAAGATAGATCGGAAATGAAGGCTTTCAGCATTGGTGGCGTAAATTCCACCAAGAACTGGGGTTAAATATTTAGAAACATTCTCACTTCCAAGAAGTGGTTTAAAAAATTCGGCGACAGTAAGGCCTTCGGTAATTAGAGGTGGTTTTAAGTGCCCTTTAACCAGCAGTCGAGTCATGAGCTTGGCCTGAAAGGGTTGCTTTGGACGATCATTAATCATTAGCAAGCGTCGAAGGGGTTTTGTTGCTAGAACCGGTTCAAGTTTTAATTCTCGCAATAACTCCAGTCCATCTGCATTTAAATAGAGGGCATTGGCGGCCTTCTCAACTAGCCCTTGAGATATCTTTTTTGTTTGAATCAATCCACCAACGCGATTACTTTTTTCGTAAATGGTAATCTGATATCCTTGATTCTTTAAATAATATCCCATCAAGAGTCCAGAGATACCTGCACCCCAAATACATACGCGCTTATCTTCAGTATTTAATCTTCCAATGACTTTATTCATACTGATTATTGATTAGCTAAATATTCTTGTAATTCACCTGATTGGTACATTTCTGTGACAATATCATTCCCACCAATCAGCTTACCATTTACATATAATTGAGGATACGTTGGCCAATTTGAGTATTCCTTTAATCCTTGTCTAATGTCTGGATCATTAAGAATATTAAAAGTTTTGAATGGCACGTTTAATTGCTTAAGAATCGCCACTGTATTTGCAGAAAAACCACACATTGGCATTTGGGCATTTCCTTTCATGAAAAGAACGATTTTCCCACTTCCAAGTAATCCTTCAATTTGTGATTTTAAATCTTTTGATTTATCTGCAGATGAGATTTCTTCTCCAGCATTATTTAAAATATTAAATGACATAAATTATCCTTTGTTCTTTTGAGCAAATTTTTCTTGAGTATAAGTTTGTAGCTTAACTGCATGTATTCTTGATTTAAGTTCTTCTTTTAAAAGATCCATCAAAATTTGGTGCTGCTCAAGTAGGAGTTTACCTTTAAAAGCATCGCTCACCACAGTGATTGCAAGATGATCTTTAGTTCCTGTTAGGTCTTCAACAAAAACCTGAGCATCAGGTAGGCCATTCTTAATTATTTTTTCTACAAATTCGAATTCACTATTCATTTTATTCCTTAGGCACAACCGCCCAGAAGCTAGTAACAAAAGTCATCACTCTTAATAAGAAAGTAGAGTAACCTAAAATTCTGTGTTTGGATCTAAATTGCATTTCACCGGCCAACATTTTTCGGCCACTAAATATCATTACCCCATACAAAACAACTGTTGTCAGTGCTAAAGCGACATGAATGTTGAGTAAAATGGGATTTGAAACCACTTTTGAAGCTTTTAAAATAGCAGAGCGACTTAATTCAATTTGAAGTATGAGTACTATATCCCAGATCATGGCCGCACTCATAATTCGAATATGCAAATTGCGCTTCTTTCTCTTGTAAAGGCCAAAGGCCATGAGTGCCACAATAAGAAAGGACTGTGCTTGCATGAAACAAGTTTCCATTTTGCCTCTTAGAAAAAAATGCTTTTAATGCAAGTTAGCATAATTGACGAAAGTCTGCATATTATTTTATCGTAGCTGGGTTAATGTCACTTCGCACAAAGGATTTTCCATGGGGCTAGGTTCCTGGGCCGTGATAGATATTGAAACTACGGGAGTAAATCCTGCGACAGATGAGATCATTGATCTTGGTTTTATCCAATTTGAAGGAACTAAATTAGTAAGAAGTTTTTCTTCACTTGTTCGTCCCGAAAATTCAGTTTCATCCTTTATCACCAAACTCACTGGCATAACAAATGAAATGCTCTCCAAAGCGCCCCTATGGAATCAAGTTGAGAGTGAACTTTTAACTTTAGAATCTCATTCTCTTCTGGCCCATAATTCAAATTTTGAGGAGAGTTTTTTAAAAAGGTATTTTGATAAGCTTCCTAAAAATGATCAAAGAGAAAGCTATCAGGATTCAATACTATACCTCGCACTTTTATTCCCTGAAGCGTCGACTCTTAATTTAGAATATTTTATTAATTTTTTGGGAATTGCTGAAAAAGAAGAGCATAGGGGTCTTTCCGATTCAAGGGATCTTCTCAAAACTCTTTTGGTGTCGACTTATCTTACTCATCAAGATCGAGAGTTCCGTCTTAAATTAAGAGAAGTTTTTTCGGAGTTTCCAAGCGAGTTTTGGTATAAAAATTTCTTTGAATTAACTGCTGAAGAATTGGAAGAAATAGGGGCCGCGATAGATTTCCCTCTCATTGAAACGGTCAAGCGTTACCTCATTTCTTTAAAGAGTGGTAAGACTTCATCTGAAGCACAATTAAGTTTTGATAAAAATTTTTCAGGTCAAAATATCCAAAATATTTTGAGATCTGAAGATGAAATTAAAAAATTACTTCCTCATTATAAATACCGGGCGGCCCAAGAGGCCTTAGCTCTTAGAGTTGGTCAGGCCTTTAAAAATAAAGTTCATGCCCTTATTCAAGCCCCAACCGGGACTGGTAAAACCATGGGATATCTTTTGCCGAGTATGCTTTTTGCTTTAAGCGAGAAGGAAAGCTGCTTGGTAGCGACCGGAACCAAAACACTTCAAGATCAGGCCTTGGCCAAAGATGTTCCTCAGATGAAAAATCTTCTTCATCTGGGAGATGAGACAAAAGTGATTAGGTTAGTGGGTTCTAATAATCATCTTTGTGAGCTTTTATTTAGAGAAGCAAATGAAGAAGCGAGCTTTCTCACGGCCTTTAGTGAAACATTTGCTAAGGGCTATCTTGAAATGTTTTTCTTTTATAATTCTCGTGTGCCGTATGAGAAAAAGCTGACTCGCGAGCAAATACCTTACGTTTTAAAGAAGATTTCACCAGAGCTTTCAGAAAAAGAAACGTCTCTCGCTGTGGATTATCGTGCCTGCGTTGGGCAGACCTGTCCCATGGTCAATCAATGTAGTTACATTCAAGGATTAAGAGAGGCCAAAGAGGCAAAACTGATTATAGGAAATCATGCCTTGATGCTTAATTGGCCAAGGAGTTTACCTCGTCCGCAATACGTTGTGGTCGATGAGGCCCATCGTTTAGAGGGTGAGGCCACTAAGGCCTTTACTATTGAGGTTACAAATAAAAATTTAGAATCTTTCTTTAAAAATTTTCCTCAGGGAATGGGTGCCCTTATTTATCTTCTCTCTCATATGGAAGATGAATTTCAAGTTGAGGACACCATATCTAAAGTTCGAGAAGAAACTCAGTTTAATCTTAAAATGATGCGAGATCATTTTGAAACCTTACCAACTGTCATAGAATCGTATTTTAAAAAATTACCTAATTATAATCCGGCCTATTCAAATGAGCTTCCCTTTCCAAAAAAGGCCGAACTCAAAGACCAATTGGCCGCGGCCATTCTCAATCACACCGAGAGTATACATTTTATTCTAAATAACTTGTACACACTCTATATGCCATTCATGTCCCGTTGGGAAAATCGTGATTTTAAAAACGATACCCAAAAGATGAAGGCCTGGGCCGTTTTTGAAAGTAACTTTGGCGTGCTTGAAAAATTAACTGCTGCCTTTAAGCACTATCTTGATTTACCGAATGATTGGTCGACCATTTTAAAATTTTCTGAAAGTGAAAGTTATTCATTTGAATCTTCTCCTATTGATGTGGGTAAAAGAATTCATGATGAATTACTTCAGTTGAGTTCGAGTGTTGTTTTTACTTCAGCAACTTTAGGCAATGCTTCTGGAGATTCAGGTGTTCAGGGTGTTGAGTGGATGACAGGATATACTTATCTTCCGCCAGAGAAGCGCTTTAAAGCGGGACTTTTCCTCGAAGCGGTTTATGATTATAAAAATAATTCGAAAGTTTATTTATGTGCTGATACTCGCAATATTTCTGACCCACTTTTTGTTCCTGAACTTTTAAAAGAAGTGAATCCATTAATTGAAAAGCTTGGTGGGAGAACTCTTTTATTATTTTCTTCTCGCTTGAGATTTGAAGCGGCCGTAGAGGTGATGTTAAAAGAATTTGAAGGTAAAATTCCAGTGTTCGTTCAGGGACTAGGTAAAAATGTTGTCGAGGAGTTTAAGCGCAAAGATTCTGCGATTCTAATTGGTATGGAAAGCTTTGGAGAGGGAATTGATATTCCTGGAGAAAAGTTAGAATTTATTGTGGTTGATAAGATTCCAGACGTAAGGCAGGATCTTGTGATTCAAAAGCGTCGCGATTTTTTTGAGTTTAAATTTGGTAACGAGTTTAATGATTATTTCTTGGCCACCAGAACTCGCTCACTCCATCAAAAGTTTGGACGATTACTGCGCTCTGAAAAAGATCATGGCGCTATTTTGCTCGTAGATAATCGAGTCAAAAAATGGAAAGGCCCGACTCTTAAAACTTTTCAAAAGTTAATGGAGCCCTATCAGATTATCTCTCTTCCTTTGAAAGATGCCTGTCATGACATTGCTGAATACTTCAAAGTGTAGAGGGAGATGTTTACATTTTTGGACCGAAAAGATTTTCTAGACTCTATTCAAACAGTCCTCGTTTTGTGAAGAATATAGACTTCAGGAGGACTAAAATGAAGATCATCAAATTAATTTTTCTATTGTCGCTGGGATCTTTAAGCTATCTCGCATTTGCAAATCCACCTCAAGACTCTAAGGGATTTTGTAAAATTATGATGCCTGGATATCAAGATAATGTTGGCCAATATTGTCCTGGAAGTCGTTTCGCCGTTGCCTACAAAGGTTATCTTGTTGATGGACTTTGCTATGCTTCATTAATGGATGCCATTCAAGTGATGCGAGAAACGAGGGCCTGCGAAAAGTTAGATTTTATTGGAGATTTTAAAATTCTTTACCCTGGTTATATGGATTACAACAGAAACTATTGTCCGGGTGGTCGATTTACTGTGGCCTATAAGGGGTACATGGTTTCTACTCATGATTGCTATAAGAAGCTTGATGATGCCATGGATTTTATGGAGTCAGTTGGCCATTAATTTTTTGATAGTCCTGCCATTGGGAGGACTATCGATCCGTCTTTTTTAAAGTCTTAACCACAATTTTTTGATCATCATGCAAAAGTTGGTAGGGAATTCCGTGGTGCTTGCTAATGAAAAGCTCAACTGGGGATTCAGTATCTTTATGAGAAGAGTCTGATTCATATAACTTAAAGTGGGAGGCGGTGACTTGCGCTGCGCCAACTTTAAATTCACTGAGTTCGCTGGATTTTTCAACATGAACAATCTTTTCAGATGGCGGTCCTTGATAGTCCCATTCGTTTGGTGAACTCAAAAATATCGTAGGTGTGCGATTAGTAGTGTCTAATTTTTTCGAAAGTGTAAAAAGTCCCGCGGTAGCAAAGGCCGGAGAGACTAAATGTTGCCTTGGGCCAATTGGACGGGAAAATTCTTGATTAGTTTGGGTATTTTGAAAACTGTAGTGGAGCTCTTGAGTTTGGGCATCAACTTTAAAAATCTCTTGCACGTACTTTTTCCCCATGGATTTTTCAATCCTTAAAAAATGTGGATTGTAATGCTGGCCCATTTCTAGTCTTACCAGAATTTTTAGAACTTCCCCTGTTTCCAAGCGAGAGAGGATTTCAGAATAAATGTGCAGCGCCTGGGTATCCGGAAATTGCACTAGCTTAAATTCTTCCTGGCAATAATTAGTTTCCCCTTGAAAATAGAGGTACGTTCCTTCGAGCAAGATTTCGGCTTTTTGTGACATGATGAGCCTAAGAGTTATTAAATTAGTTATTGGGCCAAAGAAAAAAAACTGTTTGTATGTTCAAACAACTGATATTTCTAAAGCTTAAGATTGAGTTTATATATTGCGGATGATAAATTCTAGCCATTAAATTTTTCCATAAGGTGTTTATGTCTCTTCCAATTGAAGGTTCATTGAATTATTTGGCCGTCCTCATCCTGATGTTGATTGCCGTGGTCATTGCTTCAGCAATTGTTTTAATCAACAAGCTCATGGGCACAAGACCAAAAGAAATCACCCGCAAGAAGTATGATACGTACGAGTGTGGTGTTGAGTACGAAGGCGATGCTCATCAACAGTTCTCAGTTCGTTACTACCTGGTTGGGATTATTTTTCTTATTTTCGATGTTGAAGTGGTGTTTATGTACCCATGGACCATCGTTTACCAAACTTATTTAAAAACTGGCCCACTCATTCTCCTCGAGATGGGTTTATTCTTTGTTCTTCTCTTAGGCGGATATTTTTATCTTCGTTTAAGAGGCGCATTGAGCTGGGACTAGGGAGTATTTATGTCTAAAGACGGAAGTTCATTTTTTTATCCAACTCTTTTAAGTGAAGCGGCCAAATGGGCGCAAAAAAATTCACTTTGGCCGATGCCATTTGGGACTTCATGTTGTGGGATTGAGATGATGTCGACTCTCTCAAGCACTTACGATTTATCTCGTTTTGGTGCTGAGGTTGTACGATTCTCTCCAAGACAAGCGGACATGCTCATTGTGGCCGGGACAATCACCACGAAAATGGCGCCAGTTCTTCGCACCATTTATGATCAGATGCTTGAGCCGAAATGGGTTATTGCCATGGGTGCCTGTTCGTCTTCTGGCGGTATCTTTGATACCTATTCAGTACTTCAAGGTATTGATGAAATTATGCCAGTAGATGTTTATGTTCCTGGTTGTCCTCCAATTCCAGAAGGACTTATTCACGCCATTCTTCACCTACAAAATAAAATTCAAAAAGGTATGGATCGCAAGCCAGCTGAGCGTCCGACTTATGACGATGCTATGAATGCGATGTCATATAGAAAAGGTGTAGGTTTTGATATTAAAGCAAATTTTGTTATCACGCCTGAATATGTAAAAGAGCAGAATGCTAAACAGGAGACAAAATAATGAGAACAAACTCAATTGCTCCTGGTGCAGCTTACCTTCCTGCCCAAGAAGCAGTGGCCGCTCGTTTAAGCGAAAAATATTCAAATGAGCGCAAATTAGAATTTGATAAATTAAATGAACCAGTTCTTTGGGTCAAAAATGCTTTAGATGCAAAAATGCTAGTGAAATCTTTCATGATTGATCCGGCCTTTAAGATTGATTTTTTATCGGACATTACTGCTTACGATAATATGGATCATGAAGATGGGGATAAGAGATTTGTTCTTGTTTACCAACTTTATTCAACTGAGCTTCACATTCGTATCCGTATCAAGTGTCTATTAAATGAATCAGAAGCCGCTGAGTCTATTACAGATATTTTCTTAGGGGCCAATTGGCTTGAGCGCGAAGTTTTCGACATGTATGGGATTACATTTAAAGGACATCCTAATATGAGACGAATCCTAATGGATGAGCGTTTCTCAGGACATCCTCTTCGTAAAGAATATCCAATTAAGCAAAGAGAACCATTCAAAGACAATATTCACTTTCACCTTGGTGGCCACGCCCTCCAAGTTGATACACATATTAAAGAGGGTGGTGAATAATTATGGCCGCTAAAACTCAAGACCAATTAGATTTTTATAACCCGAACGTTCTTATTAACCTCGGTCCTTCACATCCAGCGATGCACGGAACTCTTCGAGTGATGTGTCGAGTGAATGGGGAAACCATTGAAGATGCCGCTTGTGAAATCGGTTACCTTCACCGTGCTATTGAGAAGCTTGGTGAAGATAAAACTTATCATCAGTGGATGGTTTATACGGATCGTTTGAACTACTGTTCTGCTCTTAACAACAACATTGCTTATGCCATGTCGGTTGAGAATCTTCTTAACATTTCTGTGACTGAGCGTTGTATGTGGATCCGCGTGATCTGTATGGAACTTGCTCGTATTATTGACCACATTATTTGTGTTGCGATTAACGCTCTCGATTTAGGAGCAATGACAGTATTCTGGCTTCTTTATCACTGGCGTGAAGAAGCTTACACCATGATCGAATCAATGTGTGGAATGCGTCTTACAACAACATACGCTCGTATCGGTGGTATGAGCTACGATCTTCCAGATAATTTTACTGAGCGCCTTTGGAAATTCTGTGAAGAATTCCCAAGAGCACTTGATGAAGTTGAAGGTCTATTAACTTCAAACAGAATTTGGATTGATAGAACAAAAGGTGTAGGCGTTATCTCGAAAGAAGATGCTTTGAAATTTTCAATTACTGGGCCATGTCTTCGTGCTTCAGGTGTTGATCATGATTTACGCCGTGATCGTCCTTATTATGTCTACCCAGAATTAGATTTCGATGTAGCTGTTGGATCAAACGGTGACGTTTACGATAGATACCTCATTCGTCTTGAAGAAATGAGACAATCAGTTCGCATTCTTAAGCAATGTAACAAGAGGCTTCCTAATGGCCCTCTTTGGGTAGATGATCGTCGCGTTCACATTCCTGAGAAATTGGAAGTTTATAACAAGATGGAAGTTCTTATTCATCACTTCAAAATTTTCATGGAAGGAATCGATGTACCAAAAGGTGAAGCTTTCACATGTGTGGAAGGACCTAATGGTGAGTTAGGATTCTACGTTGTGAGCCGTGGTGGACCGAAGGCCTGGAGAATGAGAGTGAAGTCACCTTCATTCATGTTGTTCCAAAGCTTTGAGTCTTCAGTAAAAGGTGGAAAAATCCCTGATGCTGTTGCTCACCTTGGAAGTGTAAATATTATCGCCGGCGAATTAGATCGCTAGGAGTTATCAATATGGCATTATCAGAAAAAATTAAAAACACAATTAACGGAATAAGACACCAATTCCCAACTGAACAAGCTCTTTTGCTTCCTCTTTTACATGAGATTCAGAATGAGTATGGCTGGGTTTCTATGGAGTCTATGAAAGCTGCTGGAGAGTTTTTGAATCTTCCGCTTTCAAAAGTAAGAGAAGTGGCAAGCTTCTACACGATGTATAAGCTCGAAGAGCAAGGCAAAGTCGATGTGCAAATTTGTACTAACATTTCTTGTTGGTTAAATGGTGCAGATAAATTAGTGGCCTGTGCAGAGAAGAAGTTAGGTGTTAAGTGTGGGCATACTACTAAAGATGGTAAATTCACTCTTTCGCAAGTTGAGTGTTTGGCCGCATGTGGTACTGCTCCAGCAATGATGCTGAATGAAGATTACTACGAGAATTTAACTGAGACTGAACTTACAAAGATTCTTGATCAGGCCCAATCTGATCTTAATTCTGGCAAGCAAGTTGGAAAAAGCACTCGCAAAGATGGAGTTTGGCCATGATGTATAATAACGAACACTTTGAACCAGTTATTACTCCGAATGTAACTAAGCCTGGTTGTGAAACAATTGAATTCTATATTCAAAATGAAAATGGTTACAAGGCACTTGAGAAAGCTCTCAAGATGAAGCCTGCAGATGTGGTTGAAGAAGTAAAAAAATCAAATCTTCGTGGTCGAGGCGGCGCCGGGTTCCCAACAGGAATGAAGTGGTCATTCATGCCAGCAAATCCTGTGGATGCGAACGGAAATCCAAAACCAAAATATCTTGTCTGTAATGCTGATGAAGGTGAGCCGGGAACTTTTAAAGACCGTCTTATTTTCACAAAAACTCCTCACAGAATGATTGAAGGGATGATCATTGGTGGTCATGCTATCGGATCAAACAAAGGTTTTATCTATATTCGTGGAGAGTGGTTTAAAGAAGCTCGTCTGATGCAAAAAGCGATCGACGATGCTTACGCTAAAGGCTTTCTTGGAAAAAATATTCTTGGATCAGGCTTTAATTTTGATCTCGTGATCTATAAAGGTGCGGGAGCTTATATTTGTGGAGAAGAAACAGCTTTACTTAACTCTCTTGAAGGAAAGCGTGGAGAACCTCGATTAAAACCACCATTTCCTGCTCAAGTAGGTGCTTACGGCATGCCTTCATGTGTAAACAACGTTGAAACATTCGCGGCCGTTCCTTACATCCTGGATAAAGGTTGGGAAAAATACGCCAAGATGGGAACTGAGCGCTCAGGTGGAACTCGCTTGATTGGTGTTTCAGGACATGTGAATAAACCGGGCGTTTATGAACTTCCTATGAACCTCTCTATTAATGACGTTATTGAAATAGCTGGTGGTGTGAAGGGTGGAAAACTAAAAGGAGTTATTCCTGGTGGTGCTTCTGCTCCAATGCTTCGTGCAGATGAGTGTAGTGTTCTGACTGATTATGATTCACTAGCGAAAGCTGGAACCATGGCCGGATCAGGTGGACTGATTGTGATGAACGATTCAGTGAACATCGTGGAAGCAACTTATACATTATTAAAATTTTATGAACATGAATCTTGTGGCCAGTGCTCTCAATGCCGTGAAGGCTCTCACTGGTTAGCTCGTATGTTTAAGCGAATCTTAGATGGCGGCGGTACTCAAGATGATCTTGATTATATCGCTAAAATCTGCGGCAACATGGCCGGACAAACAATCTGTGCTTTTGCTGATGCTGTCACTGGCCCAGCTCTTTCATCGGTCAGAAAATTTAGATCTGAATTTGAAGAAATGATTCTTAAGGGTGGACTCAAGGGTCTAGGCAAAGAAGAGTGTATTTCTCATAAATTTGAAGGTGCCCATGTCTAATACAGAAATTGAAATCAAAAAACCAAAAGTTGATTTAAACTACGCTTCTGATAAGAAACCAGTTCACTCTGATCCAAATCCTGAAGCGAAACCTCTGCCAAAAATTACTATTGATGGCAAAACCTATGAGTTTAGGCCTGGTGATACTATCATGCAGGTGACTGAACGTTATAAAGTTCATGAGGAAATTCCTCGTTACTGTTACCACCCAGGTATGCCGATTGCGGGAACTTGCCGTATGTGTACAGTAGAAGTGGAAAAAGCTCCAAAGCTGATGACTTCTTGTTCAACTCCGGCCGCAGATGGAATGGTTGTTCATACCCGTTCAGATAAAGTTTTAAAGTCACGCACCGGTGTGATGGAAATGCTTCTTACGAACCACCCACTTGATTGTCCAGTTTGTGATAAAGCAGGTGAATGTGAACTTCAGGACTATAACTATGAATACGGCCCTGGGACATCTAACTTTAAAGAAACAAAACGTGTATTTGCTGATGCAACAACAAAAAAACTTTCTGATAAAGTGACTCTGAACATGAACCGTTGTGTTCATTGCGAAAGATGTGTGCGCTTTACCGATGATGTGACTAAAACAAATGATCTCGTGATGGTTAACCGTGGCTGGCATAAAGAGCTTGAAGCGGCTGATCCTGAAAAAGGTTTAACTAACGATTATCAAGGTTGTTTAACAGATTTCTGCCCGGTGGGTGCTCTGACGATGAATGACTTCCGCTTTAAGAAGCGTTCATGGTTCTTAACTCGCAAGCCTTCAATTTGTGATCGTTGTTCTAAAGGCTGTAATATTGAAGTTCACTCAGATGCTGATGTGATCTATCGATATGTTCCGATTCATAATGAAATGGTTAATGGCCACTGGATGTGTGATGAAGGTCGTCTTTCGTACCATTCATATACTGATGCGACTCGAATTATCTCACCTTTAATGAAGTATAACGATGCTCTTCATTCGACATCGCTCGAAACACTTATGGGTGAATTGAAAAAACAAATTTCGGCCGCTAACAGTGTTCAATTAGTTATCGGTACAGATGCTACTCGTGAGGAAGCCGCTCTTTTAAAAGAGAAAGCTTCTGCTGCTTTTAATAAGTCGATGGAAGTTTCTTACTATAATGGTTATGTGAATACATCTGCTGAAGATGCAAAACTTGATAACCTTCTTCGTATGAAAGATAAAACTCCAAACACTAAGGGTGTAGAAGAGCAAGGTATCGCTCCTCTTAAAAATGGAGAAATCACTGCTGAGGTGGCCATTATCTTCAGAAATGGCAGAGCTGGAATTCCTAAAATGAAGGCCGATCAAAAAGTGATTCTATGGGGTGTTTGGAATCATAATGAACTAAAAGAGTTACCAACTAAAAATATTCTAGGTGTTATTGCTGGACATGCGACTGTTGAAAAAGCAGGAAGCTATAAAAATGCTGATGGCATTGTTCAGAAGTTTCATCCTGCCATCATCCACCGTGGAGGAGCAGTAAGTGCTCATCAAGTGGTTGGTGTATTAAACACATTAAACTAAAGCTGGTGATATGGAATATTTTGATTTGATTACATTGATGGCCAAAATTCTTTTCGTAGTAGGCGTATGTCTTGGCGTTGTACCAGTCATGGTATGGTTTGAGCGTCGAGGTGCTGCTTGGATGCAAGGTCGAGTAGGACCTAACCGAGTTGGGCCGTTTGGTTTACTTCAGCCACTCGCTGACGTGATCAAATTTATTTTTAAAGAAGACTTTACTCCAAAAAACGCCAATAAGTTTTACTATTACTTGGCGCCAATGATGGCACTAATTGCACCTCTTTGTGCTCTGGCCGTGATTCCATTTGGAAGCAAAGCGATTATTAACGGGCAAGAAGTGATTCTTCAGATTGCCAACATGGATTCTGGGGTGATCTTCATTCTTGCATTCGCGGGCCTTGAAGTTTATCCGATCATTCTTGCTGGTTGGGCATCAAAAAATAAGTACTCAGTCCTTGGTGCTCTTCGTGGTTCTTCACAAATTGTTTCTTACGAAATCTCTATGGGCCTAGCACTTTTATCGATGCTGGTGGTTTATGGAAGTTTTAATCCACATGATATGGTGGCCTGGCAAGCAACTCATCACTGGGGTGCTTTAGTGAACCCATTTGGGGCACTGGTATTTTGGATTTCAATTTTTGCTGAAACTAACCGTCTTCCATTTGACCTTCCTGAAGGTGAATCAGAAATCGTTGCAGGTTACCATCTTGAGTATGGTGCGATGAAATTTGCTCTCTTTTTCATGGCCGAGTACGTGGCGATGATTATGGCCTCAGCACTTCTTGCGACACTTTTCTTTGGAGGCTACGGTCTTCTTCCTGGAATGGAAATGATGATCACTATTATTGTGAATCATTTTGGTTTTGGAGCAGAGGGTGCTCAAAACGTAAGAGCTGTTTTTGAAATTTTAAGTTTATTTTCGAAAGTTGGATTTTTCATGTTTGTGTTTGTTTGGATCAGATGGACTCTTCCAAGATTCCGTTTCGATCAGTTAATGGACCTTGGTTGGAAAATTTTATTCCCACTTTCTCTTATTAACCTAGTGATCGTCACTGTGGCGGTCTACTTCCTTAACCAATAATTGGAGGCGTAATGGCAACAATTAACGTTTCTAAAAAATATACAGCAAAAGAGAAGGCCTATCTTCCTGCGATTCTCATTGGGATGAAAATTACCATGAGAAGATTTATTCAAGGATTTTTCTTTCGCAAGCATGACACCATCCTTTATCCAGAAAAGAAGAGAGATTATTCAGATCGCTTCCGTGGAAAACATTTTATTTCAGTTGATGCGAATAAAACTGAAAACTGTACCGCTTGCTATCTTTGCGAAACAATTTGTCCGGCCGAGTGTATCCACATTGTGGCGGATGAAAGAGATGAAGATAATAATCCATATGGAGTGAAGAAAGAGAAGAAGCCAGTAAGCTTTGATATCGATATCCTTCGTTGTTGTTTTTGTGGTTTCTGTGAAGAGGCCTGTCCAAAAGATGCGATTAAACTTTCAACAAATTATGAGATGGCGACTTACTCTCGTGAAGAAGCCATTATGGATTTGGATCTTTTGAAGCGTGATATGAATGGTCGTCATGAAAAAGTTGGGAGTAACAAATGAGCCCAGTAATTATTATTCTTTGCGCGATTAGCGCGATTCTTGCCCTAGGGATGCTCTTTGCAAAAAGTCCGGTGACTTCGGCCCTATGCCTCCTTGGTGTGCTTTTAATGACCGCAGGTATTTATGGATTAATTGGAGAGCACTTAGTGGCAACGATTCAATTGGTTGTTTACGCTGGTGCGATCATGGTTCTATTTATCTTTTCAATCATGCTTTTAAATTTAAGTCATGAAGAGACAGATTTAAGATCAAGGCCAGGAATGCTTTTTGGCGCTCTGGCCCTAGGTGGAGTTGTTTTTGCTTCATTCTTCTTTGCGATTAAAGAGCATTACATGAATTATAATCAACCAAAACTGGTTGGCTCATTTACTCCTGAGGTGATCAATCAGCTTGGCGGGAACTCAAAAGTTCTCTCTCATGCCTTGTTCTCTCAGTTTTATGTTTCCTTCGAAGTGATCTCGCTGGCGCTGTTAATTGCAGTGGTTGGTGCAGTCGTACTTGCGAAAAGAAAATTTGATTAAGGTGAATTTATGACAAACGATATGTTAATTCAGGTTTTGGCCGCATTTCTTTTTACTGTTGGAATGTTGGTCGTTTTACTTCGTCGTGACTCCATCATGATTCTAATGGGAATTGAGCTTCTTTTGAATGCTGCTAACCTTTCAATGGTGGCCTTCTCAAAGTCTTCTCATATGATCGAAGGACAACTTCAAGTTTTCTTTATTATTACAATTGCGGCCGCAGAGTCAGCGATTGGTCTTTCTATTTTGGTTAACCTTTATAGAAATTTCGGATCAATTAAAACTCAAAGTGCTACAACTCTTAAAGGATAGGCCTAATGGAAACAACGTACTCAACCCTTCCTTTTTTAATTTTAATTCTTCCACTTATTGGTTTTGCCATTAATGGAGTTCTTCTTCCTCTTAAGTATAAAGGGTTTGCTAAAACTTCTGCTGATGTTGCTGGTGGCGTTGCTACTGCATTTATTGCAGGTAGTTTTGTTCTCGCCTTCTTTGCATTCATGCAGCTTGTGGGTGGGGGAGAAAATCCATCTCTTATGTCTTACTGCTTTGAGTGGTTTAACTTTGGTGGACTGAATATTCCATTTGAGCTTCGTATCGATAAACTCTCAGGAATCCTGGTCCTGATCATTACTGGTGTTGGAACTTTGATTCACCTTTACTCAACGAGCTATATGCATGATGAAGAGTGTGTTGGCAGATATTTTTCTTACTTGAATCTTTTCTGTTTCAACATGCTTCTTCTGGTTATGGGTAATAACCTTCCACTTCTTTTCTTTGGATGGGAAGGTGTGGGACTTTGCTCTTATCTTTTGATTGGTTTTTGGTACACAGAAACTGAGAAGGCCAATGCTGGTAAGAAAGCTTTTATTGTTAACCGTGTAGGGGACCTTGGTTTCTTAATCGGTATGTTCCTTCTTTTTAGAGAACTAGGAACTCTGACTCTTCCAGAAATCAATACACTTCTTCAAGATCCTACTGTTGTTGCTAAAATTGCTCCTTCTGTCACAATGATCTGTCTTTCACTTTTTGTTGGGGCCACAGGGAAATCTGCTCAGATTCCACTTTATGTTTGGCTACCAGATGCCATGAGTGGTCCAACTCCGGTATCTGCACTCATTCACGCAGCGACCATGGTGACTGCTGGTGTGTACATGATTGCTCGTTTGAATCCATTGTTTGAGCTTGCTCCAGATGCTCTTGCAGTTGTGGCCCACGTTGGTGCGATTACCGCCCTTTTTGCTGGATCTATTGCCATTGCTCAAACTGATATTAAGAAGGTTCTTGCTTACTCAACAGTTTCTCAGCTTGGATTTATGTTCCTTGCTTGTGGTGTTGGTGCTTATCAAACAGCAGTGTTTCACTTGATGACTCACGCTTTTTTCAAAGCGCTTTTATTCTTAGGTTCAGGTTCTGTGATTCACGCTTGTTCGGGTGAGCAGGATATGACGAAGATGGGTGGACTGAAGAAATATCTTCCTCACACTCACTTCACTATGATGATTGGGTCTCTGGCCATTTCAGGAATTCCATTCTTCTCAGGATTTTTCTCTAAAGATGAAATCCTTTATTCAACGATCGCTCTTCCTGGTGGATTTTCTTATCTCTTCATCGTTGGAGTCTTAACTGCAATTTTAACTGCGTTCTATACTGGTCGTATGATGTCTCTTACTTTTTACGGTAATGAGAGAATGTCTCACGATGTGAAACATCATTTACATGAATCTCCAGCTCTTATGACTTTCCCGCTTTATGTGCTTGCAGGTCTTGCGGCCCTGGGTGGATTTTTAGGTGTTCCGCACTTACTTGGAGATTTCTTAGGTCATATGCCACACGTTCTAGCTAATTGGCTTGAGCCAGTGGTTCCGGCCCGTCATCTTCCACTGGTTGGTGTGAAACTTCCACTTCATGAAGGTGTGGTGATGGTAGGATCAAGCTTACTTGCCATTGCCTCGTATGCTCTTGGTGTGAAGCTCTTTAAGAAAGCGATGTTTGTGACTGACTTAATTGGTGGCCTTGCCCCTGTTCAGAAAGTTCTTTCGAATAAGTACTATGTGGATGAGCTTTATGCTCTTGCTATCGTAACCCCAATTAAGAAAATTTCTCACTTCTCTGGAAGTGTTTTAGATAAATTGGTGGTTGATGGAGCTGTTAACGGTTTAGGTAAAGGTATTCGTAAAGTGGGTACTGAGCTTCGCTCAATTCAGACTGGTGATCTTCAAACTTATGGAATGATGATGCTAGGTGGATTAGTTGTACTTATATTTTTTATTTTTAAAGTATTGGTTTAAGGAAAAATAAATGGGAACTTCAACATTATTGTCGTGGATTATCTTTACTCCATTGTTATTTGCCTTTGTCCTATTATTAGTACCAAGTGCATTTGAACAAAAATTTAGATCATATGCTCTTGTGCAAACAATTGTGAATGCGATTCTTGCCACAATTCTTTACCTTGGTTTTGATGCCGGGACAGCGGGTCTGCAAATGACTCATTTGATTCCTTGGCTTCCAGAGTGGGGAATTAATTACTTAGTGGCGATTGATGGAATTAGTTTACCACTTGTGATGTTAACTGCTTATGTAGCACCTCTGGCAATCCTAGGAACGTGGCCTCATGGAGAACTTAAAAAAGAAAAGTTTTTTGTTTTTCTTTTAATGTGTCTTCAAAGTGGGATGTACGGAACATTTCTTGCTCAAGATATGTTTTTATTTTATTTCTTCTGGGAAGTTGTTCTTATCCCGATGTTCTTTTTAATTGGAATCTTTGGTGGCAAAGATAGAATTTACGCTACAGTAAAATTCTTTCTTTATACTATGGTGGGATCACTTCTTATGTTAGTGGCCATCTTTTGGATGATTAAAACTTCAGCTGAAAGTTTTGGAGCTCCATCTGCAGCTTTTTCAACTCTTTCTCTTCTTAATTTTGGTTTTGATGGAAGTTCGGTTGGGTCTGCTTTGACTTCACCGCAAAGCTTGTTATTCTTAGCTTTTGCTTTGGCCTTCGTAATCAAGGTTCCTATGGTTCCTTTTCATACTTGGCTTCCAGATGCTCACGTTCAGGCCCCTACGGTTGGTTCAGTTTTTCTAGCGGCCGTTTTACTTAAGATGGGAACATACGGATTAATGAGAATTGCCATTCCATTCTTTCCTCAGGCCGCCCACTATTTTTCAACTCTCTTCATTGCCCTTGGAGTGATTGGAATTATTTACGGTGCTTTCTGTGCTCTTGCTCAGACAGATTTTAAGAAACTAGTGGCCTACTCTTCTGTCTCTCACATGGGTTACATCGTGGTGGGATTATTTTCATTCCAAAAAGTTGCTATCGCTGGCTCTCTTTACCAGATGATTAACCATGGTATCTCTGCTGGTGGTTTGTTCATGGTGGTGGGATTTCTCTATGAGCGCCTTCATACGAGAAATCTAGAAGAGTTTGGCGGATTGGCGAAAGTTGTTCCGATGATGGCGATTTCGTTCATGATCATGACGCTTTCAAGTGTTGCTCTTCCTGGATCGAACGGATTTGTTGGAGAGTTTCCAATTCTTCTTGGAGCATTCCAAGTTCAACCAGTCTATGTGCTTTTTGCTGGAACAGGGGTGATTCTTGGTGCAGTTTATGCTCTTAAAGCTTACCAATTAGTCATGCTTGGACCTCAGACTCGTTCTGACCTTGATCATCTTCATGATTTAAATTGCAAAGAAATTATTGCGATGGCCGTACTAACGATTTTCGTTTTTGGAATTGGATTTTTTCCAAAATCCTTTTTTGGAAAATCAGATGTAACTCTTGATGCATATTCAACGACGCTCATTCAGAAAGTAGGTAACTATGAATCTAAATAATTTATTTCCCATTCAGGCCCTTGGTTTGAATGAGATTGCGGCCCTCATGCCTTTATTTATTCTTTCTTTTGGCGCTCTTTTCAGTTTGATCGCTGGTACTTCTAAGACGAAAGGTCACCAGCTTGCATTCGGTATTTCTTTTGCGGCCCTTTGTCTTGGAATTTTCCAAGCAGTAAGTTTTTTATTTGCAGAAGATGTTTCACTTCTTGGTGGAACTTTAGTTTTAAATCCATTCACTAAAACTTTAGGCATTATGGTTCAAAGCTTTGCTCTTCTTGCTGTCACTCTGACTTATGGCCAGGATAAAAAAGAAGGTCTTCTTGCTGAGATCTATGCCTTAATTTTATTTGCCACTGCAGGAATGATTTTGATGATGAGTACAAATCATCTTCTTTTCATGTTCATTGCACTTGAGATTATGTCACTTGCTATTTACGTACTGGTGGCGATGAGAAGAGGAAGTCAGTTTTCAGCAGAGGCCGGACTTAAGTACTTTATTCTCGGTGGTTTTGCTTCGGCACTTTTCTTATATGGATCATCTCTTATTTTCGGCTCGATGGGATCATTCGAGTTAACCTCTATTCAAAATCAATTAAGCACACATCCTAATCCATCATTCATCTATTACATTGGCCTTGGATTAGTTCTTGTGGCGATGCTTTTTAAAGTTGGCGCTTTCCCATTTCAAGGTTGGGTTCCAGATGTTTATCAAGGAGCAGCGACTAACGTAACAGGTTTTATGGGAGCTGCAGTTAAGTTCACAGCGTTTATGGCCTTTGCTAAAATTGCTCAGAACACAGTTTTCGTTGTTGGTGTTGCGGGAATGACTTGGTTTCAAAACTTTATCTGGTTAGTGAGTGCGGCCAGTATGATTTATGGAAACTTTGTCGCCATCTCTCAGAACGAATTAAAGCGCATGCTTTCTTTCTCAACAATTGCTCATACAGGTTACCTTCTCTTAGGTCTATATGCCATGAGAGTAGGGGATTCAGTTCAGCCTCTCGTGCTTTATCTTTTCTTCTATGCTCTTTCAAATCTAGGTGCCTTTGCTATCATTTCTCTTTTTGAAGACAAAAATCAAAAAGATTTAACTCTAGATCAGATTGCTGGTATGGGATTAAAGCATCCTGTGCTTGGATCATTGTTTACTCTATTTCTTTTATCTATGGCCGGAATTCCTCTGACTTCTGGATTTATTGGTAAGTACGGACTTTTTAGTTCAGCTGTCGTTGCGGGAGAAATTCCACTCGTGGTTATTGCTGTTCTGACTTCAGTTGTTTCGGTTTACTATTATCTTCGCGTGATTGTTTACATGTTTATGAAAGAAGCAACAGGTGAAGTGGCGACTTATCATAAGTTAAAAGGTGCTGCTTTTGCTGCTTTTCTTTCTGCTTATGCGACTCTTCAATTCGGTTTATTTCCTAAGGGAATCATTCAATTCGTTAAGATGCTTTCAAAATAATGAAGGGCCTTCGGGCCCTTTTTACTTTCACTGGCGAAAGTCCCCCCTCTAACTTACTGAAATACCTCGTCTCATTTGTATCAATTCTATAAAAATTTCACACTGGTAACCACTGATCACCACTTTGTTAACCAAAGCATTAAACTGAATCCCTAAGCGTGTTAGAGATGGTGCATGATTTTTGAACATCAAAACTACAAAACTTTTTTGAAAACAACTTTAGCGGAAAAAATCGCTAAGAATCCTAGCTATTCTCTTCGCTCATTTGCTCAGCAACTTGGCGTTAGTCACGCGGCCTTAAGCCAAGTCTTTAAAGGTGAAAAGAATTTCTCTTTTGAGCGGGCGATGGATATTGCAACAAAACTCAATCTTAAAGATAAAGAGAGAGAATATTTTTGTTTGCTCGTTCAATATGAAGCGGCCAAAAAAATTGAAGTCAGAAGTGAAATCAGAGAAAGGCTTAATCGCCTTCGCCCAGTCGGTGAAGTCCAGGATTTAAATTTAGATATCTTTAAAGTCATTAGCGATTGGTACCACTTTGCCATTCTCGCCCTTATTCGTCTGGATAAACCTCTGCCCCCAGAGTTTATCGCAGACCAATTAGGGATTTCTTCAATTGAAGCAGAAGCTGCGATTGAAAGATTGGATCGATTAAATTTAATCGAAAAACTTGGTGATCACCGTTATATCAGAACAAAAAACCGTATTCTGGCCCAGTCTGATACTTCAAATTCGGCCTTAAATAAATTTAATAAACAGATGTTGATGAAATCTCTCGAATCGATCGAAGAACAGAATTCTGAAGAGAGAATCACAGGATCTGAAACTTTTATTTTATCTCCAGAAAAATTCTCTGAGGCGAAACGCCTGACTTATGAATATCTGGATAAGTTTGACGAACTTTCAGCTGATGGACGCAAAGGCGAAGAAGGGGAAGTCTACCACGTGCATGTGAACTGTTTCAAATTAACTAAAAAGCAATTCAGGAGAAAATCTTATGAAAAAAATTAATTGGAAAAAGGGAGCTCTGCTTTCACTCGCTTTGCTCTCATTTCATTCCTTTGCTGGAGCTGATGGCACTCGCGGAGGCGAAAGTGTCAACATTGATAATCATCCAAGACTTAGAGATCTAGTCGAAAAATCAGTCTGTGAGTGGCAATCTGGAAACTATTTTTTTAAGTCAGAGCCAATGTTAAAGGAAGTACTAAAACAATTAGCTCAAGTAGATTGGTATTTTTCGTCTGATTTAGAAAATCAAATTAATTCATTAAATTACTGTTTAACTGGTGCTCTTGTTAAAATTGATACTGCTGATCAAGAGTCTTTGACAGCGACTTATTCTCTTAAGGCCAAGCAAGTTGGGATTAGATTATACGATACAGTCTATTTAGATTATGCCCTGATGCAGTCGATGCCCGAATTAGACCGATCGATGCTGATCATTCATGAGGCCATGCATAGTTATTTGAATTATGAAGAGTCAATGAGGAATCAAAAACTCAGAAGCCAAGTGCGTGTCGTGAGAGATGTTTTTGAAGGAAGGGTTTCAGAAAGAAGTCTTCTCCATCTTTCAATGAAGAATAATTCGATTCAATTTCCTCTGCTGGTAGATTTACTCGATAGTAAAAAATCACAAGTGCAGTACTTAATTTCGAGTGCCAAAGAAAAACGAGAAGTCCTTCTAAAAGTTGATTCAGTAAAAGATTGGATTAAATCTGTCTTAAGTATCCCTCAATCCGCTCTTACTGCTGAAGATAGTATGATCCTTAAAAATATCTCCTATGAACAAGTGATCTCTCTCTCAATAAACTCTGAGGATGTTGAGCTACTTAAAAAATTATTAAAAGAATCAAAAGAGCAAGTTTTGATGGCCATTTATGCGAATGATTCGGCCATGAGTAGCAAAGTTATTCAACAGCTACTTTTAGAGCAGGGTCATCAACAAGATTTTGCAAACATCATTTTGAATGATTTGAGCACTAAAGTCTTAACTGTTGTAGAGGATAGAATTTTTATTACTGGATTAGATTTAGTGGCAAAAGAAAAAGATTCATCTGTTTTACCATTGAATTCACTGACTCCTTTTAATAAAGATGAGTATTTCCTTTTATCTAATCAGGCGAAAATTTTTGTAAAAACAATTGCTACTCATTTAAATAACAATGATTGGGAAAAAGTTGGGCAACTTACTTATCAAAACCCAGTTTTCTCTAGGGCCTTTGAATTAAATTCGGTTTCAGAAGTTATTTCAAAAACATCTGTGGATGATTTAGAAAAAACAACCGCTCAAAGAAAGATAAAAGTTCTCTACAGAGGCTTTTGGCAAGTTGTGGGAGATGCCATCTCAAAATCCACATCACCAAAAAAATGGAAAGAACTTGCTGTGAAAATTAATGCATTAAAACTTGGATATGAAATTAAATAAGAAGGAGATACTTATGAAAAATTTAAAACCGATCATTTTAGGAACACTGACCCTTCTCAATACTTCAGTTTTTGCCGCTGATTCGATTGGTGAACAGATCACTCGAACTCAAGAGGCCATTCGTGTTGGTTTAGAAGAAATTAATCAGGGGGCGATTAAAGTTCCTGATAGTTATGATGCTAAAATTAAAATGGAAGAGTTTAACCAGAAAGCTAAAAAGGCCCTGGCAAGATATGAAGAGGCCGTAAGAATAAGAGTGCTTCAATCGATGAATGTTTTAATTGCTCAGTATAATTCAATGCTAAAGAGTCCAGGTGTAGATAAAAAAGTTTTAGAAAATTTGTATAATCAAATTAAAGATTTAGCCGAAGAGAAAAACTCTGTTTACAAGACAGCTTGGTTAGAACTTTATTCAATTCTACCCGATGTTCCGGTAATGATGAAAGTAAGGTACTTTGATGGTCTTTATTTGTGGAAATATTCAACCGTAAAAAAACATATGATTTCAGATGATGAAAACTTTTATCATTATGAACTCCTATTTAATTTCGCTCAGTCAGGAGTTCAATCGAGAAATTTCATTTTGAAGGAGGGTTATTATAACAGTAGTTATGAAGTATTTTTAAATAAGAATTCTAGTGATTTGAAATTAACTGCGGATTTTGAAGTTCGAAAGGATCTTTTAAAAGGTTGCTATAGTAGTACCTGTTACTACCTCACTCAATCTCAAATTAGTGTTTGGAGAGGTTTAGTTGAATCCACTCTTGGACAAGATATTGTTATTAGACTTGATGATGGAAAGACAATTAACATTACAAAAGATGAAAGGGATTACCGGTCAATTCTAGGAAGATTTTTAGGGAATATTACAACCGAAGGCCTGATCAATAATTTACCAGTAGAAGTTTCTGAAGAGCGCTATCAAATACTGACTCAAGTCGATGCTGAATTGAAGAATAATAGCTGCCGTAAGGCCAAAAAAGTTGCGCAAAGACTTTGTACTGAATCAAGAGAAGGATGTCTCTTAGACTCAGAGAAAGCTTTGTTAAATGATAGATTTTCAGTTGATTGTTTTTAAAAAAGAATGAGAGGGGTTTATGAAAACGATATTTTTTTTAATGAGTGGAATACTATTTGTGGCAGGAAGTTTTACGACTCAAGCTCATGCCGCTATTCCTGGGTACTATTGTTCTGCTCAGTGCATGGGGATTGATACTAATAATAAGCAAGTTGAATTTTTAGGAGAGGCTTCTGCAGTAGCTCCTTCAAAACTAACTGCTTGGCGATCTGCTAATAAGCGCTGTGAGAAAAGAGCGGCCAAGGCCGGACTCAATTATGTTTTAGTAAAAGATTCGATTTATTATAGTGCTAGAAATTCAACTCAGACTGGTGATTCGCATAGGTATGCAAGATCATGGTATCGGGTTTCCCAAGATTATTCTCGATACTATAATGAGCAAAATGAACTCTCTTTTGAGTTAAAGTTTGCTTCTCCTCAATCAGCTTGCTCAGAGGAGCAAGTTGAGGAAGAAGAGACGATTCCCGAATATGAAGGTGATCTTCCGGTCCTTGGATAAACAAAAAAAGACCCTCGAAAGAGGGTCTTATACTTAAATAGATTCAAGCACTTGCCTTTATTGTTAACTTTTAGTGTATTTATAATCTGAAAAATATATTAATAAAACCTTTTTTTACGCAAAGAGTTGTTTTATACCATCCAGAGACCAATTTATGGTTATAATTCGAATACTTTAGGAGTGATATGAAAACGTTTACTTTAATCTTAGGAATGACATTAATAGCATCGAATGTTTATGCAGAAATGGGAAACAGCTCTGGTGGCGGTGGTGATTCACAAGAACAAAAGGTTGATGAAATTAGGAGCGACATTCTTCAGTGGATCCAAAATGGTGGCGCAGATGGTTTGAATTTTTCTAAGGATCTTTCCTTAGATGATTACAAACGTCTTATGCTCGAAATTTTACAACCCAAAAAAGTTGTCGTGAGTTTTACCAATGATCAAGTAAGAGTGAATGGAATTGAAAAAACATGCAGAGGATATATTTCTGAGCAAGACCTAAGTCCATACATTCAATGTAATATTTCGCGCTTTAAAGATTTGTCTGCTGATGAAAAATATAAATTAATTCACCACGAATATGCTGGGCTTGTTCAAGTTGAAAAAAATGAAGGTGCAGCTTCTGATTATTTTGTTTCATCACAGATGACTGAATATCTTGTTGCCCAAAAAGAATACCGTTTGGCCATTCGTAATCCTCATCAATTTGAATGGGTAGCGGAATGCTTTGACAGGAAAACTAATAAAAGAACTTTTGAAATTTCCTTTATGAGAGCAGAGGGAGAAACTCCTCAGGTTGGAAATAGTGTGCAGGTTGTTGAGTCTAATCCTGGAAAAGATAAGATCACTCTTCTTGGGGAGATCATTACTTATCAAGATTTTACAACAACTAACCCTAAGGAGATTAAAACTGAAGTTGCTCCAGGTGTAAAATCTCCAATCAGTTCAACTATCAAAATGGTATTTGGACTTAAAGGTAATAAAGTAATGACTTTTGTTGATAATGATAATGCGACAATCATTACTCTAAGAGAGGGTCAAAAGACTCTGCGTCTTGATTGTAGTAATTGGCCGATGTTTTAAAAGTTAGCAAACAGGGCCACTTTGAGGTGGCCTTGTACTTAGTTAAGCAGTATTACACCAACGTAGTTTTGATAAGGAATAGCAGTGATTTCTTTATTAGAAATATGAGCTTTCACTTTGCGCTCAATCTGATGTTGAATGAGTTTAATCATAGAAGGATCACCTTCTAAATTTAATTCAATTTCAGACTGGCTGACTGATTTGACCTGGCCAGTGATTTCAATTTTTCGAGTGATATCAAAAATTGTTCCCACGTCACTTTGATCGAAATTACCTTTGTAAGTTATTTTTCTCGCTATCATATATCCTCTTTTTTGGGTCATTTTACTGGATGCGTTTGAATTCTCCAATAAAAAATTGTTTATTTGACTAGGAGCAAAACTCCCGCCAGAAGAAAGAACACCCCAAAGACAAAATTAATTCCTTTTTGAGCTTTAAGATAAGCACGGCGAATGGTTTCCCATCCAAAAAAATAGGCAATGCCTGCAAACCACAAGAAAGTGATTAAGCACATAAGTAGGCCCGAAATAATGAGGGTTGTACTTTGAGTGCCTGCCGGAATGACTGAGACAAAAAGCCCTAGAATAAAAAGTGTCACCTTCGGATTAAGAATATTGGTGAAAAAGCCTTGTTTAAGGCCAATAAGAGGCGAGGGGACCTTTTGATCAGCTACTTTATCAAATTGGAAATCGCTATTTGAGCTTTTTATGGAGGATAAAGTTTGTAGGCCAATCCAAATAATATAAAGAGCACCAGAAATTTTAATAAGATTGAAAAATTTTGGAAAAGTATTAAGCAGAACGGCCACTCCTAAAATGCTATAGCTAACATGCAATGCAATACCTAGGGCAAAGCCGATGGCCGTATATATTCCACAACGCTTCCCGTAATTTAAAGAGTTTTTAACAGTCAGTGCGAAATCAGGTCCCGGAGTAATTAAGGCCACAAAATGCAGGGTTAAAATAGTGGAAATTAAATTAAAATCCATGAATCTGTTTATTGAACCTTTAAGTTTGTGTAATTGATTGAATTCATTGTAAAATTTTAAGAACAAAAGATTGGTGCCCAAGACGAGACTCAAGCTCATCCCACGAAATAATTATTCCGTTTGATTTCTTAAAGCACAAATTTCTTTTTATTTTTCACGAGTTAAAACTCCATCTCATCTTTTTTATTAGAAGCTTTTTAAACAGCTTGAGCGTCTGTGGGCTGTTTGTGGGCTACTTCTTGATGATCTGGATTCATAAAATTGATGATGCCAGTGACGGCTGACAAGTGCTCTGGCGATAGGTGAGCATAGATCATCGTCATTTCGGCCTTCGTGTGGCCAAGCACTTTTTGCAGGTCATACAGGTTCCCACCGCTCATTACGAACTGGCTGGCAAATGTATGTCTTAGGTTGTGAAAGCAGATTTGGTTAGCAATCTTGGCCTTCTCCTGCATCTTATGGAAGTGCCTATACAGGTGGATCACGCTCATCACGCTTCCCTCACCGTTAGGAAAAACGAGGTGGACAGGATTTCCTTTGTCATCAAAGCGAATCGTTGAATCGTTGCGCTTACTATACAAATCTAGCAACATTTCTTTCACTGCTTTGTTCATTGGAACGTGTCTTACCGTACCTGTTTTGGTGGTTTGACGTAGGCCCCATCTGTCACGAATCCTACTTATTTGAATCATGTTTCGTTGGAAATCGACCATATCCCATGCGAGTCCTGCCAATTCTCCGCGCCTCATTCCTGTATTTAGAGCAACCAAATAAACGGGATAAAGAGGGTCAGGGCTGGCCGCATTTAGAAAATCTTGAATCTCCGTTTTGCTCCAAAAGACATGCGGCTGTTTCACCATTTTCAACAATGGATAATGCTTAATTGGATTTTCTCTGATCGCTTTTTGTCTTTCAGCAGCTAGGACAATGCTCTTTAAGATTTGAAGGACGAGGTTAATTCCTTTGGCATTATGACCAGAGTTCAAAAGATCTCGAACGAGTTGATTCACTAAATCTATGTTCAATTGATTAAGAAATAAGTGATCAAAACGCGGTGAAAGATGCAGAGCGACTGTACGACGGTAGCCATCGTAAGTGGATGCTGCTCTTTGTGGTTTGATCTTTTCATCCAGCCAGCGTGTGGAGAAAGACTTGAAAGTTTCTCTCTTAATAAGCTGAAAGTCTTCACCAAGTGCTTTTGCTTTTTCACGTTTTGAAAGAAGTTCATTCTTCCAATTTCTTGCGTCTGTTTTTCGTTCAAAGGTGGGGCTTCTGTGCCGAACTCCATCAACGTAAACAGTTTCACGGTAGGTCGTCTTGTTCTTTCGTCTAATAATTTCCATACAAAACCCTTAATGGTTTTGTAACCAATTTCTCCTCTATTAAGTTGTCAAAGAACAGCGATACGCCATCCTAACACAAACTTACTGGATTTGATACTCGGCTACGCTGTTTCTACTGTCCTGAAATTGCGAATTTACCCATTCAGAGAGATGAGATTTCTTGAATCGGAGCAAGGCCCCAAGCTTGAAGTGCTTAATCCTTTTCAAAAAAACTTCTCGTCTGATTTTGGACACTTTTACATTGAGAAACTTAGCTGCTTCCGTGATGGTCAGAAGCTCCTCATGTTGGCCCTCTGGTTGCAATGTCGTTTGCATGATTCTCCTATTTGAGTCTTCAAATCTGTGAAGACTCTGAGAGAGCTATTACAAGGGGGATGCCAAATGAATATGTAAGCAGATGAAAGAAAAGAGATTTCTAAGTAATGAAAATCTAATCTGGGAAAGTAGAAAACAAAAGAAATAAAAAGAAACAAACAGTGAAGATTATTTCGTAACGAAAAAAAATGATTTCGTAGCGAAACCAAGAGGAGAGAAGTATGAGTCTGGATTTTTTGTCTCTAAAAGCTAAACATCAGCCTAAAGAGTATACTTTGAACATTTACCCGACCGATTTTGAGAAATTTTCAAAATTTGTAGAATTCATCAATAAGGGAAAATCGGCAGAGGATGTGGTTGCTGCTGAAGACATCTTTGAAGAGCTAATGAAAGCAACGGATCAGGTTGAGGGATTTAGCGATTTTTGTGCGACTCCCCGGCGTGGTCGTAAAAAGAGTTTAATTGAAAATTAAGAAACCAAGCAGGGAGGGAATCTCGCCCTCCCTGCTTAAATTGATCTAAACACTACATTCTGAGTAATAGAGAGCTGGGAATACTTTTGTTGAAATGTATTGTTTGAAAAGACAAAGGCCTGGTCGAAGTTGGAATTTTCGATCTTGCTCATCATTCTTTCATTTGTATAGTTACCATATTCAATAGCAATGCTTTTAGTCCCACCTGAAAGGGAGAGAGCTTCATTGCCTGATTCTTCTACAATCAATATGGCATCCATAAAGCTTGGCCCATCTTTTCTCCAGTTATTACTCTTTCCGGCCTTCGCATCGGAATACTGAGAAGCCTCATTTTTAATTTCAAGAACCTTAAGGCCTTTCTCTTTAAGTTCTGCGCTAACTTGTAAGACACAATCCACGACTTTGAGATCATGGAAAAGAAGGTCTTGCCTTTGTTGAGGACGTTCAGCAATAAGTTCTTTGGGAAGCCTTGTTTCTAGGAGGCTTCGTCCTGAGACAAGTCCTCTATGCTGAATAGAGTAATAGAGGATTTTTCCTTTTGGAGTGTGAAGGGTATGGCGGTTAAGGATCTTTCCTCCAAAAGGAATCTTATCGTTTTCTATGCCTCGAACATATCGATCAATTTCACCAGAAGATAGGCCAAGCTTAAGAAGTTGTTCATGCGTGACTTGTTTGAACTTATTTACGAAGTCGATTATTTGCATATTGATCTGGTATCTTTCTTTGAAGTGTTGAATGAAGGCTTGCTTCCTCGCGGCTTTCATATTCCAGGAGCTAGGTTCTTCGGTCAGAAATGAATAGTTAAGCTCTGGATGGATACCGTTCTCCCTGAGATGTATGAGGCGGTTTGATTCAGATAAGTTTAAAGGTTCTTTGAAATGGACTTTCAGGAACAGGCCATAATCTTCCGTCTTCTGTTGTGGATAGATATGATAATTATTCTTTATCAGTTCCTTGATGAAGAAATCTGGTTCCTCTACTTTAAGCTCTGAGAGAATCTTTATAGCTTCTTCAAAGGAGTGTCGCTGAAAGGTACTTTGCCATACCCTTGCATTGGAGAGAGAGTTGGGTTCAATCCATTCGTTTTTACCGAATCCGTTAGAAGTTGAGATGAATTGATTTAATAGAAGATGATAAACGGCCTCTTTTTCTAAGCCAAAGTCATTCTTTCCGATTTTAATAGCGAGTTCGGTATCAATCTTTCTTGTATGAATTTTCCTCAGAAATGCTAGGTCGGTATTGGTTGGCACATACTTAAGAAAAGTTAAGTCTTTTGAGGCCAGAAGTTCAGTGTAACGATCAAGCTCTCTTTTTGAGAGACGTTCATTTGAGTGGCCCCTTAAATAAATAGAGGCATCTTTTGCTGACGCAAAATTATAGTAATCCAGAGGACGCTTTTCACGAAAAGATAAAATGGGTGAACTTTCACGGTAGAAAACTTTTGCAGTAAAATCATAAATGTCGTTGAGTCTGATTGATGCACGGTAATCAATGTCTTTTATTTCTTGACCTGTGTATCTTTCAATTCTTTGAATGAGCTTTTGAGCATGGTCTTTACTGAATCCTGTGCCTTCTTTTTCACCAGTCGATAAGTGGTTCGTGATAAATTCTTTTTCTCTAATAGTGAGTCCAGAATCATCAATAGATTTTACCTCTCCTTTTATGTGAAATTCAATCCTCTCTTTAAGGCGATAATAGTCAGATGATGAAAGGTCATAATGATGAAGATTTTCAATCATTGCCCCATCTTTTAGAAAGGCTTGTTCATTTTCTGTCAATATATCAAGATGTCCTCTTCTCTTGAAGCTAACAAGTTCAGGATTGTTGGAGTCTAAAGTTATTTCTGTCCCAGAGAGTGAATGGAGAAGAGATTTTTCCGATTCAGTAACAGAGCTTAGGAAACCTCTCTTTTTAAGATCGTCTTTTAATTCTTTTTCATATCCTTCAACAATATCGAACCCATCTTCAACATAATCTAGGAAACCTTGGTTCCTAAGCTCTTGAACATCATTTTTGTTTAAGTTATATCCTTTGGCCAAGTCGATAATATCTCCTTCTGAAGACAGCTTTTCGTCTCGTAATTTTGAAAGGAAAAAATAATGCTTATTCGGGATTAGAGAAGAAAGAAGTTCTTCGTTTGAAATAGAGTGTTCTAATTCTTTAAGTCTTTTAAGGCGAGTGTCTGAGAATAGTTTTTCGTTTTCAGGTGAAAGCCTAATAGCAAGTAAATCAGCCTTTTCTTGCGGCCGAAGTTTTTTGTCTTGCTTACCCTTGAGTAGTTCTTTGGCTAACTTTTTTTCAAAATTATAGTCTTGGTGATTGGTCTTCTCACTCTTAAGAATCTTCCTGTTGATATTCTCTAAATTCATACAGCATCCTCCTTCGTGTGAGTGCGATATAAGTTTTCAATTGTGTTTGCTTTTAGTGGGAACTTCTCAGGATCTCGATTCTCTGTTTGGAAGGAGAGCTTTTCCATCAAGGCCCACTTATCTCTTCGATCTGGCCAAAAAGTGGGCTTAAAGGCGACTTTCATAATTTCAGATTTTAGACCATCAAATAAAATGGCAATACCTGTGAAGGCCTTCGCTCCTTGGATGTCACTAGATTGAATGTAGTCTTCTAAGGATTGAGAAGTTGTGAATGAGACACTTAATGAGGAATCTCCCTTATATTTTTCTGAGATCATGTCGAGTTCAGGAGCATTGGCCCCTTCAAGCACAGTTTTAGAAATACGCTCTTTGACTTGTTTCCCTGCGATGTCTTGGATGAACCGAATCGTTTTACTGTCATTCGTGGCGAAGCAAATAATTGATCGTATGACCCCGTGAATCTTTTCCCAATCAGCTTCTCTGGGTGCTTTGGCCCTCAATGCAGAAATAGATTGAGTGGTCATTAGGGTTGTTCCACCAAAGCTTCTGGAAAGCTCCAGGTATTCAAAATCTCCGGCGTTTCTTCCTTCGCCAAAGGTAATAACCCTTTGAGCTTCATCTACGATTTGGAATTTCACGCGTTGAGATTGTGGGTTGGAGAGAACTGCGTACTGCCATCTCGCCTTAATTAAGGTCACGATGGCATCGGCAAGGGAGTCACCAATCTCAATACCAGGAAAGCTTGGGATAACAATAGAGCCTTTGGTTATGATCTGGTCAAAATCAATTTCTGGATCAGTAGGGGAAAGTGATCTTCTGACTTCAGGAGTCTCAAACATTTTTAAGAAAGGTTCCATGTTTGAAACAATGTTCGCCCTGTTTTCTGGAGGCATCTGGCTCCACGTTTTGATTAGCCATTCACAAGCATCTTTTATGATTTGGAAGGCTGTTTTTCTTGTGAGCTCTGCCTGTACTTCCTCTTCAAATTTAGATTTGAGTTCTTGCGATGATTGAATCAAGTGTGTCTTTGCAAAGTCTTGAGGCTCCATTTTTTTATCTTTAAACTTCTCCGCCATGTCTTTTTTGATTAGCTCTTGGAGCTTTTCAATATATTGCTTACGAGAATTGTTCAGGTCTTGTTGACCTTTTGCGTTTTGACCTCTCTCAATAATTTCTCTCAATTCAATGTTGGTATTTAAGTGATAAGTCTTTCGATAGGCTTCATAAGACTTCTTTCTTTTCTCAAGTCTTTCCTCTGTCGTCTTAAATAGGTCTGAAGTCATTTGAGAAAGTTTGATAGGATTCAATTCATATTCATCAACTAAATCAAAGATCGTTTCTTCATCAGAAGTCTCTTGAAGAACCATGATATAGGCCTTGAAGACCCATGTTCCAAACTCGGTAAGAGTTTTCGTCTTGTCTTGTTTAAGGAAGCATCCTGTAGATGAAGGGCCGAGCATCTTGGAAATGTCATACATTCCAACATTGTTTCCTTTGTCCAAATACAGAAGGACGAGAAGATTTCTTACGAGGAGATAGTTTTGATTTTCCCAGTATGGTTCAGGAGAAGACTTTCCTTGGAAATTGAGCCAAGCTGAAATTACCCATCCTGAGATTCGCCATGAAGTCTGACCATCCCAGATATTATTGACTTGAAGAGGATTGATATTATTTTTGCTTTTGAGTGATAAGACGCATAGATCAGACTCTCTATTGGCCTTTTTCGCAATTTCTACGGCGTAATCAGTAAGCTCACCCTTGGGATCATAGACAGCGACACTTGCTTTTGAATGAGGGTTATCATTTTGCCAGAGGATTGATTGCTCTATGGTGGGTTTGATGAGAGAGGAGGTCTTACCACCGCCAGTAGGTGCTATGCCGAGGGTATTAGTGACAAGTCCGACTTCTTTTCTGACAATCCACTTTTCATAGAAAGTCTCCTGAGTTGCCGTCTCTCCTGTTTTGGTAAGAAATTGTGAAAAAAGGCAAAGCTCCAGTTTGAGGGATGACTTACTCCAGGGGAGTTCAGGAAGAGGCTTTTTCCATGCGAGAGAGTCCATGTGAAGGTGAAACCTTGTTAAAAGCCTCGCAATGACTCGTGATCGGCCTTCAAGAAGAGAAAGAATCCATAGGTAAGTTGAAAAGAGTGAGAAATGCTTTATGACCCAAATGGAAGTAAGTTTTAAGTAAGTAACGACAAGGTCTACATTGTGAGGAATGAAGTACAAAGAAGAGTAACTAAGAAAATATTTCCGAGCGAACGTCACTGGTAAAAATTGCAGGAAGTAGAAAAGAAGGCTTAGAACTAAAACAATACTCCATCTTTGAAGAAAAAGTTTTTTTGTGTCAGGTGTTAGATGTTTAAAGTTCTCATTATACCATTCGATCTTTTGGCCGAGCTTTTGAGTGTCGGTAAAAATCAATCTCCAGAAGGGGAGAAACCAAATTTTAGTTATTGCAAAAGTCGCAAGGAAGACGAGAAAAGTATTCCAGATAATTTGAAGAGGTGCATTGTATAAGAGTGAAGCGTATTCTCTTCTGAGAATTGGGGATGAATAGAATGTATAGCCCCCGCAGATTAACCAGAATGCGATTACTGAATGTTTGCATGACCATGATTTAGATTTTGTGGGGGATTTTGATTTGTTTGCCATACTTGTTTTTCTTCCCATTGATCTGCTTCTTCTGCGGCGATAACTCCTTCAAGTGAGAGTCTTTTGGCCTCAGAGAAAAGGCTTGTTTTGAGTTGTGTGCTTTTGAATCGAATTTTATCGAAATTCATTATGGAGTCGGAGTCCGGATGAAGAGAGTATTCGACAATTGGTTGTCTTCCGATGACTCCTTTAATTTTTGAATGGCTACAATGATCGCATCCGTTGCCTATATCAAATCCACCACCAGGATTTTCAATACGGCAATTAGGGCATAGTTTTTGTGTTAATCTTTGAGCTGAGATAAATAGAAGATTGTCGGCAATGAGCTTACGATCAACACCAAGACCAATGAGACGATCTACAATCCCTGACACATCATTGGTGTGAAGAGTGGATAGAACGAGGTGTCCTGTTTGGGCGGCTTCAAGTGCCAGTGAAGCTGATTCGTGATCTCTGATTTCTCCAATAAGGATAACATCAGGGTCTTGTCTCATAGCAGCCTTAATCGCCTTGGCCCAAGTTAGTTTGTGAGTAATTTGCTGTTGGACGACATCAGGAATTATTCTTTCCACTGGATCTTCTATCGTGATCACGTTCTTCTTGATTCGACTGATCTCCATTAAAGTTGCTTGGAGGGTGGTACTTTTTCCAGAGCCTGTTGGCCCTGTAATGCAGATAAAGCCTTGTTTGCGGTTGATAGCATAAAGGAGATCTTTCTCAATACTCTCAGGGAGAAGGCAATTTCTGATCGTTGGAAGTTCTTCTTCACGGATAATCCTAAAGACGAAGTTCTCACCGAATACTCCAGGGGTAACAACGCCGCGATACCGACTATTGGTAAGTTTAAGCGTGAAGGCCCGATCTTGAGCCTCATCGTTGACGTTCAATTCAAAATGACAAAGTGATTTTAGGCGATTGATGAGTGTCGTTCTGATTTCAGGAGTTTCAAGGATTTCCTGAATGATACACAATTCACCTAAAATTCTCAGTCGAACTCTTATGGAGTCTTCAAACTGTTGGATATGAATATCACTTGCTTTGCTGTCATTGGCCTCTTCAAAAACTTTTTTCCAGGTCATTGAAAAAAAATCCTTCTTTCCAATGACATCATCAGACGAATTGGCCTTGGCAATGGAAAGATAAGAGTCTTTCATAACCATGGCTTTCCCTCTGTTGCTCCGAAAGAATCACAAATTCTTCTCAGAAGTTTCAGCTGGACGTATTTATAAACTTCAAAACGAACAGCACTGGTGCAGGAATCATAAAATGTTACTGAGGGCATTGGGCGTACCTGTTCAGTGACTTTGGTTGATTGAGAGACACATGAGACTTTCTCCCAGATGGTATAGATTCTTCTGTCACCTGAAAGAATGCTTCCTTTTCCAAGTTGAGCAGCTTTCATTCGGCTCACTTCTGCTGCAAGAAATGGTGCTGTACCAGAAGCGGTCATGGCCGTAATGTAAGCAAATTCTTTTCCATGCTGTGAAACTCGGTCTTGGATATATTTGGAGCTTACTGATGAATTAACGAGTAGCGGGCTTCCCGTAATGAGAAGTGAATCAGAGCGGCTGGAACCGCCAGAATCACCTTTGATGTTGATTCCATTTTGCTTTAAGAGTTTGTCGCCCCCACTTGTGAGGTCGTTCTTAATAGAAGAAAGTCCACCGAGAGATGAGGAAGATGATGACCCTTTTCCTTCCCATGGATAGGCAAGGCTCCATCTTTCTTGTTCTCCTCGTGGAATACCGAACATCTCATGGGAGAGAAGCTTGAACTTTAAGGCGGTATTGGCAAAAGAATAATCTGAGCCATAAGCGGCACTTGAAGTCCTTGGGGCCAAGGCTCCCCAAAGTGTGCATTTGTGATCTTTCCACTTTTTAAGATTTCCAAGACTGAGAGACTTCTTAGCAATGGCTTCAGCCGTTCCTAAAATTGGCCAGGAACAATTCTGAAGACTTTGCTTATCGTTTCCCGATACTGAGGACAACTGCCCTGATATAGCCTTTTGATCGCCAATTTTGTTGCCGCTCAACGACCCCATATCAGAAAAGGCTTTGCTGGCTTGGGCTATTCCGCATGAAAGTGGGTTGGCGGCCAGTAACATACCAGAAACGATTTCGGGATCAATATAGTCAGTCATTCCAGTGTCCCAATATGCAAAGGCATCATTAGACATGGCGACAGGACAGGTCATTGGTATGCCTTCCATTGACCATGAATAGCCGCCGGGGTGTCTGCCTTGCTTAACAAGATCGGGCCCACAGACAGTGAGATGACTGGCAAGTGTTTTAGAATTTGCTACTGGCCAGATATTTACATCAAAAGTGCTTTGAGTTTTAGATCGTGAGCCTCTAAATCTAAGTTTCTCAAGAGGAGTAAGAACAGAAGCTTTCATCAGTTCAGAAGTATTAACGTCACCAGTTTTGACTCCAATAGTTGAAAGCAGAGAAGAACCTCCCATGACATAGGAAGTAAGTGTTATGGCCCCATTTTCATCTACGAAAGAAGAAAGAGAGTTAGCTAGATTTCGATTAAGAGAAAAAAGAAGATTGTTCCCACCATCAAATGACGAGTGGGCATCGTTTCCTTTCTCAGTCACTTCAATAAAATACTTTGGCCACCAGTAAGATGGCATCGGTTTTTCTTTTTTTATGTGCTTTCGTTTTACACATTTTCCGAAGCTTCTCATGACACAAGTTGAAGAGTTTGTCCTTTGAGTTCCCTCGGTGTAGGAGTTAAGTTGATTCTGAGTGAGAACATGACAGACGGTAGGAAAATCTTTTTTAGCTCCTAGTTGGAGTGAGAACTCAGTAGATACTTTACCAATTCCTCCAACGAGTGATTTTACTTCGGCAATAAACTGAGAATAGTTTTGAGGTTGTCCACAATTCAGACCTAAATTCCTGATAATCGTTCGAGCATCATTTGCCAGTTCATTGGCCCCAATGATGTCATTTGCATGGAGTTGGCCTGATAAGATAATGGAGCTAGTTAAGATGAGAAGCATCTGTCTCATATGACCCCTTTTCTGATGATTGAGAGTTAAATTCAGTAGCTTTACCGATAATGGGAGAGGCGGCGGCTCCTGCGACTGTTCCTACTGGTCCTAAAAGACTTCCAAGTTTGGCTCCAGCTTTTGCTGTTGTTGCTGTTAAGAGTTTATGTGTCCCTTCACGAACTACCGTTCCTCCTGCTGTTCCAGCAACGGAAGACCCCATTCGGTTGACGAAGTTTCCTGCCTGACCGACGAGCCATGAAGAAAATGGAATGACGACAAATAGGCTGCTCCAAAGGGCCATTTCACATTGAAGAAAGACACTCATCATGCGAGAGGAATCTTCCAGAACTTTTGATGTCGCTTCAAAGTTGATTCCATGGAGGAGGTAATTTGGTGAATAGCTTTCTTTAGGTGTTAATTCTTCAAGTTTTAGAACCCACATAAGAATTGAGTTTGAAATCGTTCGTGAAATATACAAAAACCACGGAAGGCCTAGGCTTAAGCTCCAACTGAGAGTCCAATATTTCATCCACTTCATTGTGCCCAAAAACATTGAAAGGATTGCCAGAGGTGCAATGAGCTTCAAAATTACTTGAAGGTAGGATGTGTAGTAGGGAAGATTCAATATTTTTTCGTTGATGTCATGAAGCCTTGAGGCATTATCTAAAACTCCATCAATGTTCAGACTTCTTGCGAGAGCTTTAGGGGTATTCATAATGGCCAATGGAATACCTGTTAAAAAGTTCGCATCACTGGTAGAGGCTGCAACTGTTCCATCAATGGTGTCAAAAGATGATGAACTTGCTTCAGGAAAATAATCTTTCACGATCTGCTTATGGATAGAGCTGGCATGAGCAAGATTTAGAGAGAATTCATTGAGCCTCTTGTAATCGGAAGAATCCCTTCCTCTTGTTTCCTCAATCTCGTTTGGATTCTGCTCTTGTTTTGCGAGGTCTTTGGAACGTAAGTGAGAGCGGATTCCATGAAGAGTTGAAGTCAGAAGATCAAGGCAGTTTGTTGTATCTCCTTCAACCTCGAAAGTACGAACTTTGAGAAGGTTGGGGTCGAAGTTAAATTCAAGTGACTCTGAGGCCCGAATGCCACTTTTATTGGATGACTTTACTTTAACGGCGAAGAGATCATTAGCAGAAAATGGTTTTCCTTCCAGATTGTTTGCATGAGGGATGCAGTTACTAATAAGAAAACGGACATTATCTTTCAGGTTAAGGTCAGTTATTTCAGCAAAGGCAGCTCGATTGGCGAATAAAGGCCTAACTCGACACGAAAAATAAAGTTGCTTCGACGGGTCAAAAGATTGCTTTTTACAATGTAAGATTCACCTCATTGAAGAGGTGATTATGACAAGGAAGAAGCTATCCATG